>JBBQFL010000011.1:0-91421 GCA_038321965.1 Burkholderiales bacterium
GACTGGCGATGCGGGACGCTGGGCGTTTTGGGTCCTCCCTGACCTTCCCCCCCTGCGGCGCTAAAGACCGCGAAATAGCGCTAGCTGTAGAGATTTCAAGGTGGTTCATTTGGGCTGTAAATCGGCGCAATAAAATTCAAGGAGTGCAATAAATGACGCGCAAAAATCGGATGTTTCAAAAAGACGTGGCAGCGGCGCTGGGAATCAGTGCAAGCATGGTCACGAGGCTCAAGCAGCAAGGCATGCCGACGAACTCTATCGCTGGCGCCAAGCGCTGGCGTGAAACCAACTTGTCGCCGAATTTGACCAAGGGCGTGCGCGCTTCGTGGGCCACAGAAAAAAATTCAGAAAATTTCGGCCGCGCTGAATCGGTGGAACGGGCCGAATTGATCGCGTTACTCGCAGAAACAGATTTTGAAAAATGGGAATCAAAACTGCGAGCGGCCTTGCGTGCTGTACCACACCAGCAGCGCGAACAGGTGATGATGCCGCGCCCCGTTTGGACACTGCTGACCGCGCCAGTCATGGCGCTCCTCGACGAGCTGGACAGCCTCGACCCACCAACAGAACCTTCTGCCGTCGCAACCGTCGACGATCCCGCCGGCGATCCGCTGCCTGGCGTGTTTATGTACCTGGTGGCCGCTGACCAAGTTGGGGTGTGGGACCCGCGCACGGGTGAACCGCGCCCACAGGTCTGGATACCTGCCGGAGAGCGGCTGGGAGTCGGGCTCAAGGGGGCGTTATGAAACCCAACACCTGGTCGAACGATCTAGGCATCAGGGATCATCGCATTGCGGCAGACGACGAGCGTGCTGAGAGCGGTTCGCTTGATCGTCTGCGCGACCTTGAGGCCGTTAGGGCTGCACTTGCTGCGGGTCGAAAACTGTCCCCAAAATTAAAAAAATACGTGTGTGATGGCATCGCCGCATTTCTGGCAGAGCCTTCGAAGGGGCTAGATCGTTGCCTACAATTGAACGTAGGCCGAGGCCAGCACGCTTTCGAGACGAGGCAGGCGCTACAACGTAAGAACGTGCTCATCATCAACATTGCCGATGAAGTTGGTGGCACTTTTTCAAGATGTGCGACAGGAACGGCACAGGTGATCTCTGGCGAACGCGCGGCACCAACACCCAAGGCAGCTGATTACGTTATGGAGTTCCGGAAAGAATATGCCGACCAGACCCCAAGCCCCGGCGCGGTTTATACCCGGCTGCGAAGTCGCGGCAGTTAGACTTTTTGGAAGATCGCCGATCTTCCAAAAAGCTGCTTCACTCTGAATATTTTCGCGTGATCGTCGATGAGACGAAAAGTCGATGTAGCCAGCTCTAATGGCGCATGGATGACAAAACCCCCAAGCCACATAACGCGTCAATTATCGCCCGCAAGGACCTATCGGTCCTGATGCAGGTTGGTGAAATGAGGCTGGAAGTTCATCTCACGCCAGCGCACGCAATTGGCCTGGGTGAATTCCTAATCGACAGCGCCGTGGCGATCCTGCAGCCGGTCGCTACTGCCACCACTTCCCCCACAATGGAGATACCCCCATGCCAGACGGTTCAATGATTGAGCGCGGCAGGCTTGGGCTGCAGACGCGGCTTATGCCGCTTGCTGTCGCCGATGCTGCCCTACGCACTGCAGAAGTTACCTGGACAACCGGCGCAGGCGTTCGCCGCTATGACTATGAGCGGCAGCGCTTCTACAACGAAATGCTTTCACTCAACCCGGCACACGTCCAAATGGATCGTTTTGCCAGCGGCAATTCGCCACTACTCGACTCGCATACCGGATACGGTGTCGCGTCGGTTCTTGGCGTTGTAGATCGTGCCAGCCTTAATCCCCCGGTGGCCACGGTGCGATTCTCGCAACGCGATGCGGTGGAGCCGGTTTTCAAGGATGTGCGTGACGGCATTCTGAAAAATGTATCAGTGGGCTATCGAGTCGGACGCTACGAAATGACTCCCCCGCCAACAGGCGAAGGCGACTGGACATATCTCGCTGTCGATTGGACGCCTATGGAGCTTTCGATTGTGCCAATCGGAGCTGACGCAGGCGCGACGTTTCGCGCACAACCTCCCGGCAACGTAGGACCTTGCGAATTCGTTCTACCCCCAGTCGATCATGAGCGGGTGCACGAAATTCGCAGCCGCACTACGCTTTGTGGGCTAGGCGAAGATTTTGCAAATCGCCTGATTTATGGCGGCACCTCTCTCGACGCCTGCTTCCGACAAATTGTCGATGCAATCGCCGCAGAACAACCTCAAACACCAATAGGAGTAAGCATGCAAACTACTGACAACACTGACGGCGCGGTAATTCCGCAGGTCCGTCTCATGGGCGAAGCACTGGCCGCACGCTACAACTGCGGCACCGCGTCGGATCAAGCGCGCCAATATCGCCGGACCAGCCTGGTCGAGATGGCGCAGCAATGCCTGGAGCTGCGCGGCATTCGCACATCGATGATGAGCGATGACCAGATACTGCAGCGCACCATGACGACGACGAGTGACTTTACGGGCCTCTTGAGCGACACCGGCAATCGGTTACTGCGCAAGGGCTATGACAGCTATAAAGGCGGCTTGAAGCAGTGCGCTCGCCAAATCACGGCACCGGACTTTCGCGCGATCAATAAGCTGATGCTGTCGGAAGCGCCGGCCTTGAGGAAGGTTCTCCCAGGCGGCGAAGTGAAACGCGGACCGATGACCGAATCGAAGGCCAGCTACAACCTTGAAACCTTCGCGCGCATCTTCGGCATTACAAGACAGGCGCTGATCAATGACGATCTGGAAGCGTTCGCTACGCTGGCTACAAGTTTTGGCCGCGCGGCTGCCGAATTTGAGTGCTCTCAACTGGTCACGCTATTAACTGGCAATCCAACGATGAGTGACGGCGTCGCCCTGTTTCACGCCTCGCATGGCAACAAGTCGGGAAGCCCTGGGGCAATATCGGTGACGACACTCGGCGCGGCCAAGTCCGCGATGCGCCTGCAGAAGGGTCTCGATGGTGTCACGCCGATTGATGCGACGCCTGCTTTTCTTATCGTGCCGGCGGCTTTGGAAGCAATAGCGCTTCAGTTTGTGACGCAAATTTCGCCAGCATTGGCGACCTCTGTGAACCCGTTCTCAGGAAATTTGCAAGTGATCGTGGATCCTCGCCTTGATGCTGTGTCGGCCACAGTGTGGTATCTCGCAGCGGATCCGGGAGCTATCGACACGATCGAATATGCCTACCTCGATTCTGCACCTGGTCTACAGCTTGAGACTCGCATGGGTTTCGATGTTGAAGGTCTTGAAATGAAAGCCCGCCTCGACTTCGGGTGCAGCATCTACGAACATCGCGGCCTGTATCAGAACGCATAGTTTTGTGGATGGTGCGCGGGGAGTCCGCCTCGCGCACCATCGCGACCCTTGGTCGGGCGCGAAGGTACTAAGGACACTGACCGGAAATTTCCGGGAGTCGCTTCCAGGCGTGTATGCGCGACAGCGGCACCTCCGATATGCAAAACCTTAAGCATATGAAAATCTCGCCACACATGAATCATTGGACCAAATCAGTGCCAGACGCGGCACCGGGCAACCGCAGGCGGTTCATACGCAGCGTTGTCAACCGCATGGTTCACATAGAGGCTCAAAAATTCGAATTACAGCGTCGCGACCAGCTCCTTGCGGAGTTCGAAGATCATCTTGAGCGCGGCGGCAGTATTGGCGATTGGATAAACCGTTATAGCGGACCGCTGCAGTTTGGTTCACTGGGCCCGAATGAGGAAGAAAATGGACATACATGATCAGGTCACGCAGGAAGCGTATGAGCGCGGCGCGAAAGCTGCCGTTGCAGACGCAAAATTGTTCAAAACAAAAGACGGGTTACGCGCGCTCGTAAGACGTGCGTTCGATCCAGCAAGACAAGGCTTGATGGCAGACCACACCAGGGTAATGAGGGACCCGAATAACTTGGAAATGACCGGCGCAGTTAAATTGTCGCGTCGCGTCACCCAGGACGATGTTGATGAGTTGCTTGGATACCAGTCCGTACTGACCGGTTGGATTGATGGACTGTTGAGCAAGGGGCATATAGTCATCGTCGAATAAGTAGCGCCGGGAATGAACCCGGACACAATGTCCGGTATAGATCGCGTCATCAATGTAAAAAACGCCTGGCTGACATGCTGGGCGTTTTTACGTCGCGGCATTAAAAATAGTTGGCTGATGGTTGCCCTCCCTTTATTGACTTGATAGCAACACGGGGCTAGACTTGTTTTGCCACTGGTCTTTTATACGGTGGACATGCGAGGCGGTCGTGACCAACTGCCAAATTGAAAAGGAAATACCATGAACACCTTGATTGAAAGGGAAGCAGTGCAATTCATCCTCAATGGCCGTACCTTCGATACAGCCACATCATCGCAAGTAGCAGTACATCGCGGCG
Source organism: Burkholderiales bacterium (assembly GCA_038321965.1). Classification (GTDB taxonomy): domain Bacteria; phylum Pseudomonadota; class Gammaproteobacteria; order Burkholderiales; family Usitatibacteraceae; genus UKL13-2. Next base: position 4,423 of record JBBQFL010000011.1, read on the forward strand.
TCGTAATTCCAGACGAGTACAGCGAGTACAACGGCGCGGAGCAGCAGCGCTTCGAGTGCATCCTTTACAGGACCGCCAAAGGTAATTTCTTTCTACACGAACACGAAACTATCAAATACCCCAAGGGTAAGCCCGTAGTGTCTGACGAGGCGACGGAAATGCCCGCGGAAGTAGCCGCTGAATGGATAAGTGGAGTCGGGGCGGCAATCATTGACGGCACCGGCCTACCGTTACCTGAATCGGCATAGCGCCGCTCATCCAGAAAAGAGCCCGCTTACGCGGGCTTTTTTTCGCCTCGCTGAAACCTATTTTTTCGCCTTTCAGTGCGTAATTTACGCTTCATTTGCTGCGCCTTTTTGTGTTCGGTATCGGCTAGCCCGTAGCGAGACGGTTTTACCCTCTGTATTGGACATTTATTGGACACCGAAAAGAAAAACGGCGCTAAAAGCGCCGTAAGTCATTGATTCTATTGGTGGGCGGTACTGGGTTCGAACCAGTGACCCCTGCCGTGTGAAGGCAGTGCTCTACCGCTGAGCTAACCACCCACGTGGTTGAAGCGCGGATTTAAGCATAACCCCCCTTGTTCGGTCAAACTAGCGGTTGCATTCAATCGACTTGGAATGATGGGGAAATGGAAAATCCGGAACCACTGCGACTTTCAAAATTAATGTCCGAACGCGGCATTTGCTCGCGCCGCGAAGCCGACGAATACATTGCGCGCGGCTGGGTGTTTGTCGATGGCGTACGCGTCAGTGAACTCGGCACCAAAGTGCTGCCGAGTGTGGCCGTGAAGCTCGACCGCGCGGCGGTCGCGGCGCAAACTGACCGTATGACGGTGTTGCTCAACAAACCGATCGGCTATGTGTCCAGTCAGCCCGAGCCCGGCTACCAGCCGGCCATTGTGCTGATCAAGCCGGAAAATCAGATGCCAGGTGAAACCGTTGAGTTCAAACGCGAGCACTTGAAAGAGCTGGCGCCGGCAGGGCGGCTCGATATCGATTCCACAGGTCTGCTTGTGTTGACGCAGGATGGACGCATCGCCAAGCAACTCATTGGTGAGAATTCCGATATCGACAAGGAATATCTGGTGCGCGTGGAGGGCACGCTATTGCCTGTCAATTTGAAGCTGCTCAATCATGGGCTTTCGCTGGATGGCAAAGCGCTCAAGCCCGCCAAGGTGCGCTGGCAAAACGAGGATCAGCTCAATTTCATTCTGCGCGAAGGCAAGAAGCGGCAGATCAGGCGCATGTGCGAGTTGGTGGGGTTACGTGTGGTTGGTTTGAAACGTATTCGGATCGGGCGCGTTGTGCTTGGAGATTTGCCGATTGGGCAGTGGCGGTTTTTGCGTGTGGATGAGGCGTTTTAGGGGCTGTTTTTGGTTGCATCATATGGTGACCGCTCGGCCGCCCGTGGGAGAGGGGCCGAGGGAGAGGGGGAGACCGCAAATAAATCACCACCCATCCCACACACCCGATAGACCGAACACAATTCGGGCAATCCTCACTCTGCCGTATAATCCGCCGCTCGCCAACCTGACTTCGCGCCGCTAGGAAACAACATGAAATTTCGTTTTCCCATCGTCATCATCGACGAGGATTTTCGTTCCGAGAATGCTTCGGGACTTGGCATTCGTGCGCTTGCGGATGCGATCGAGAAAGAGGGCATGGAGGTGCTGGGTGCAACCAGCTACGGCAATCTTTCGCAGTTTGCACAACAGCAAAGCCGCGCCTCGGCATTCATACTCTCCATCGACGATGAGGAGTTCACGCCCGGCCCAGAGATTGATCCTGCCGTCTTGCGCGTACGTGCCTTCATCGAGGAAGTGCGCTTCAAGAATGCCGAGGTGCCAATCTATCTCTACGGCGAAACACGCACCTCGCAACATATCCCCAATGACATCCTGCGCGAGCTGCACGGCTTCATTCACATGTTCGAGGACACGCCGGAGTTTGTCGCGCGCCATATCATTCGCGAGGCGAAGTCATACCTTGATTCACTGGCGCCACCGTTTTTCCGCGCGCTCATCCACTACGCGCAGGATGGCTCGTATTCCTGGCATTGCCCGGGCCACTCGGGTGGCGTGGCGTTTCTGAAGTCGCCGGTGGGGCAAATGTTCCATCAGTTCTTTGGTGAGAACATGCTGCGTGCCGACGTTTGCAATGCAGTCGATGAATTGGGGCAACTGCTCGATCACACCGGTCCCGTCGCCGCGTCCGAACGCAATGCTGCGCGCATCTTCAACGCCGACCATTGTTTTTTTGTGACCAACGGCACCTCAACCTCGAACAAGATGGTCTGGCACGCCAATGTGGCACCGGGCGACACGGTCGTGGTGGATCGCAACTGCCACGTGTCGATCCTGCACGCCATCATCATGACCGGTGCCAATCCGGTTTTCCTGATGCCGACGCGAAATCACCTTGGCATCATCGGCCCGATTCCGCTGACTGAATTCAGTGAGGAAAGCATTCAGAAAAAAATCAACGCCAATCCATTTATTGCCGACAAGAAATCCAAGCCGCGCATCCTCACGATCACGCAATCGACCTACGACGGCGTGCTCTACAACGTGGAAATGTTGAAGGAAGTGCTGGGCAATCGGATCGACACGCTGCACTTCGATGAGGCCTGGCTGCCGCATGCGACGTTCCACGATTTTTACAAGAACATGCACGCTATCGGCAAGGACCGTCCACGCTCCAAGGACGGGATGATTTTTGCGACTCACTCCACGCACAAATTGCTGGCTGGCATTTCGCAGGCGTCACAAATCATCGTGCAGGAATCTGAGAATCGGAAACTCGACAAGACTAGCTTCAACGAGGCCTACCTGATGCACACCTCGACCTCTCCGCAGTACGCGATCATCGCATCCTGCGACGTGGCAGCGGCGATGATGGAGGCGCCAGGCGGTCATGCGCTGGTGGAGGAGTCGATCTCGGAGGCGCTCGATTTCCGGCGCGCCATGCGCAAGGTGGATGACGAATGGGGCAAAGACTGGTGGTTCAAGGTGTGGGGGCCCGACAAGCTCACCAACGAGGGCATCGGTTCCCGCGAAGACTGGGTGCTCAAGGCCAATGACAAGTGGCACGGCTTCGGCAATATGGTGTCGGGCTTCAATATGCTCGACCCGATCAAATCCACCATCGTTACGCCGGGTCTGGACGTATCCGGCAAGTTCGCCAAGACCGGCATACCCGCGTCCATTGTCACAAAATTCTTAGCTGAACACGGCGTGATCGTCGAGAAGACCGGGCTGTATTCGTTCTTCATTATGTTCACCATCGGTATCACCAAGGGCCGCTGGAATACGTTGCTCACCGCGTTGCAGCAGTTCAAGGATGATTACGACAAGAATCAGCCAATGTGGAAGATCCTTCCTGAGTTCGTCGCCACGCAGCCGCGTTACGAGCGGGTCGGGCTGAAGGACTTGTGCCAGCAGATTCACGATATGTACAAGGCCAACGATGTGGCCAAGCTGACGACGGAAATGTATTTGTCCGATATGCAGCCCGCGATGAAGCCAGCGGATGCTTATGCAAAGCTCGCGCATCGGGAAATTGATCGGGTCGGCATCGATGATCTTGAAGGCCGCATTACCAGTGTAATGATTACGCCGTATCCACCGGGCATCCCGCTGCTCATCCCGGGCGAACGCTTCAACAAGACCATCGTCCAGTATCTGCGCTTCGCCCGGGAGTTCAATGGCAAGTTTCCCGGTTTCGAGACGGATATTCATGGTCTGGTTGAGACCGAGCGGGATGGTAAGCTTGCGTACTACATCGATTGTGTCAAACACGCCTGACCCGCGACACAGGTAAGGGAACTTCATGGCATTAGAAAGTAGCGCTTCGCCGGAAAATACGATTCAAAAACGCGCTCTCGTCGTCGACGATGACAGCACAATGGTTGAGTACGTTTCGGCGGTCCTGCGTCGCGCCGGATTCCATGTTGAAACGGCCGGCGATGGAATGACTGCACTTGAAATGTGCCGGGCTAGTCATTTTGACGCTGTGGTCTGCGATATCCGTATGCCCAAGCTTTCCGGCAACAGTTTCCTCAAGAATTTACGGCTCACGCCAGAATCGAATTGTCGTGTGGTATTGCTGTCGGCAATGGACGACCAGACGGTCAAGCGTGAAGCGCTCGCGGCAGGCGCAGTTGCGTATCTGGTCAAGCCTGCTTCGAGCAAGGCTATCATCGAAGCAGTGTCCGGGTAACCGTATATTCGGTGAGTGGATCAGCGGCAGCGTTCAGCAATTGGAACTTGTGAAAATGGCATCAGCAAGTGATTTGAACCTTCGCGCTCTCGTGGTCGACGACGATGAGACGTTTGTCGATCATATTGCCTACCTCATGCAAAAGATGGGCTATGCCGTCGAGCGCGCATTCGATGGCCTGGACGCCCTTAAGCGTTGCCAGTCGAGCCGCTTCGACGTTGTTGTCTGCGATGTGCGCATGCCCCGACTGAGCGGGCTGAGTTTTCTCAGCAATCTTTCGCGCGCGACCACCACTTTGCCGAAGTGCATCATGGTTTCTGCGTTTGACGACAACGCACTCAGGCGACAGGCCCTTGCCTCTGGCGCCAGCGCCTATCTGGTAAAGCCGATTTTGGCACAGGCCTTGAGGGATGCGGTGGGTCCTGCGCAAACTGGTGGCGTCGACAATCAGGCCGAAATGTCTTGAGTATCCGCCAGCAGGCGCTCGGCGCCGACAAAGTATTTTCCGCCAGCAAAGATGCCATTCCATACGTCCATCAACGGGCGGTGAAATCGGAGAGGGGATTGCGTGAAAGTGCAATTACCCATTCGCAGTAATGCATCGCGCGACGTAATGCAGGCGTTCTGGCAAACCAGCGGGTTTCAAACCCTGCTCCGCAACGATCATGGCTGGTTACGCGTGACGCCGGACTATTTGCGCTGGCTGCTTGAGAGGCCGGAGTTGGCCCCGATCGATGAGTCAGGCGCCAATGAGCGGGTGCTATACGCGTCGTTGTTAGCCGATCCAGTTAGTGCCGTCTCTGCCATGGAAATTGAAGGAATTGAAGACGCCGATACGCGGGAAAACTATCGGCACTTTCTGGCGCTGCGAAAATCACTGCTCGACAGCGTTACCCTCGAACGTTTTTACCTGCGGTTGTTTCAGCGTGGCGTGATGACATTGCCGCCATTGTTCGTTGATCTCGTTGCGCACGCGATTGTGCGGGGCATGATGGACGGATGTGAAGACCCGTATGAACTTCGCGCCGCAGAAATGTTTTTTCGGCGCCAGCGGGTCTCGACGGAAGGTGGTCAAGTGCTCGCTGCCGATGCTGAAACCATCGCCTTGTTTGCCGATGGCGGGGGATTTGGCAGCATTGGTCGGCTTATCGCCACACAGGGAACGCCGCTACGCGCGATGAACATGGATGTGATGTCTCACGAAAATGCACAGCTATATTTCTTGCGCGAGAACCGTCACAACTATCTGTTGGACCTCACGCATGGGCGCCTTGGTGAGCAGGCACTGGCACGCACGTTAGGGCGATGGGTGGCGCATTTTTTTGGTGTTCAGGTTCACGTCGAGGCAGTCGGTCGCGTTGACGACGATGCATGGCGCTGGCATGTTGGACTGGATCTCGAATCCACATCGATACTCAACGATCTGTATGAAGGGAACGACGTAACTGACACTCGTCGCGCCCGGCTGATTTGTCTGTTCAAACTGGAGTTTGCCGATGCGAGCGACATGCGTAGTGACGTCGCTGGCAAGCCGGTCTATCTTGGATTGGCGATCAGTGAAGACAATCAGCTAAAACTCAAGCCGCAGAACCTGCTGGTCAATTTACCCTTGGCCAATGCAAGCTAAAATATATATAGTCGCCTTTGAAAGAAAATTGAAAGAAGAACATGAAGACCCCAAAAGAGCATCCCGCCGTACAAATGTTGCGCAGTGAAATCGAATTCATGATGTCTGACCGCGACGCGTTGTTGCGAATCGCAGGCGCCGCGGCGAAGTTCGTTGAAAAGGTCAATATCGCAAAGCTACCGGTGTCTGCGATTCCGCTTGCGGAAGCAATTTCGTCGAGCGTCAATCAGCTTTCGGAAGAGTCACTGCAGGAAGCGCTGCTCGCGGCAAAAAAACGCAGGTAACGTAGCGGCGCCAACCCGCTGGTGCCCGGAGCGCACGTGGCAGAACGATTGTTCGACATCGTCCCCGCGTCCTATGCACGTCGCGGCAGTGTGTTCAGTTCTACGCTGGGCAAAATGTTGATGCGATTATCCGGCTGGCGTTTTGAAGGCGTGCTGCCGGATGTCCCTAAAATTGTCATCGCGGTTGCTCCGCATACGACCAATTGGGATTTCGTCATCGGTGTCATGGTGCTGTGGGCGCTGGACATCAAAATTTCATTTCTCGGCAAGCACACCCTGTTTCGCGGTCTGTTCGGCAAATGGATGCGCTCCATCGGCGGTATTCCGGTGGAGCGCGAATCAACGCACGGAGTGGTCGGGGAGGTCGTGCAGGCGTTCGCGAACACCGATCGAATGGTGCTCGCGCTCGCCCCGGAAGGCACGCGAAGGTTGGATCGTGGCTTTCGCAAAGGTTTCATCTACATTGCGCACGGCGCCACCGTACCCATACTGCTCGCCTATTTCGACTTTTCGCGAAAGGTCATCGGTTTCGGTCCGTTGTTGACTCCTAGCGGAGACGCTGATCGCGATCTGGCAAAAATTCTGGATTTCTACCGCCCAGTTAACGGCAAATTCCGCAAGGACTGGCAGAAAATGGTCTGAATCGGCACTCCTTCTGCGCGCTGAACGATACGGCTGCGCTGTTGCGGTGCATCATGAAATACGTGGCAGACCGCTAAGTGATTGATTAAATTTATTTTCATGAGTTGGCACGGCAAATGCTATCTACCCATTGCGGTGGTTAACTCCATCGTCAATTTCTCCTCCGAGAGCGGTTTGCCCGATGCCCCAAAGGCGTCGGGCATTTTTTTTGTGTCGTGCGGAGGTGTGTACTCAGAATCATTTAGCGCCTGCTGCGGGTATTTACCACGCACGCTAACTTCCACCATCGTCGCGCGAATCGCGCAGTAGGCGCACCAACTCCACCGCGGTCCTGACGCCCATTTTCTGGAAAATGCGTGCGCGATATACCTCAACGGTGCGCATGACGATGCCCAGTTCATCGGCAATGACTTTGTTGTAGTGCCCCGCCACCACCAGATCCATGACTTCGCATTCACGTTGTGTCAGTTTGGCCAGGCGCGACTGCAATGACGAATTGGCGTTACTCTCATCTATTTTCCGCATTGACATCGTCAACGCTGTGGCCACGCTGCCGAACAAAGAGTCTTCGTTGACGGGCTTTTCGAAGAAATCGAATGCGCCATTTTTCAACGATGACACTGCCATTGGTACGTCGCCATGTCCGGTGAGAAAAATTACCGGCCAGATGTCGTGGAGACCCGCCGCGCGAATCTGGTCAAATAATTCGATGCCACTGATATCCGGCATGCGGATATCGAGGATGATGCAACCGGCTGTGAACGGCTCATCGCGCGCCGCCCGCATGAACTCCGCAAACACGGTCGCCGAAGCGAATGAGCGACAGGCATAACCGCGTGACTTCAGCAGCCAAGCGAGCGAATCGCGGATAGGTTCTTCATCGTCGACAATGTAGATCATTCGCTAGCGTCTTCAGGCAGACACGGCAACAGAATGCAGAATGCCGTTCCGTCACTAAAGCTTTCAAACCAGAGCCTGCCTCGGTGTGCTTCTATGATGCTGCGGCATATGCTCAAACCCATGCCCATGCCTTCGGCCTTGGTGGTAAAGAACGGCGAAAACAATTTGTCGCGAAGTTCTTCCGATATTCCCGTGCCATAGTCTCGCACTGCCAAACGCAACATATCATTGCCCTCGACGCAGGCACTGATCTCAAGACGCTTGCGGGCCTGCTCGCTACCGGTCATGGCCTCGAATGCATTGCGCGTAATGTTGAGCAGCACCTGCTGTAGCAATACTGGGTCGCCCATTAGCCGCGGCAGATGCTCTGGCACGGCAGTCACCATCCTTACGCCGCTATTGCGCGCCTGCAACTCGATGAGCGGCAGACAGTCCTGTACCAGTTCGGCAAGCGCGATTGATGCCTGCTGCGGCTCGTGCTTGCGCACGTATTCGTGTACCCGCCGGATAATCTGTCCGGCGCGCTGTACCTGCTGATTGGCTTTTTCGAGGGCTGTCTGGATGTCCGTGATCGAGGCGCCGCCCGTCTTGAGCATGTTGAGTGATCCGCCAAGGTAATTGGTAATTGCGGCTAGCGGCTGATTGAGCTCATGCGCCAGTGTGGAAGCGATTTCGCCCATTGTTGTCAGACGGGCGACGTTCTGCAGACTCTCCTGCTGGGTGCGCATGCCTTCTTCAGCCTGTTTTTGTTTGCTAACATCAACGATTGAGCTCATCCAGCCGGTCTGCTTAGCGTACGCGTCGCGTAATGGGGCTTCATAAATCATGACTGGAAAGACCGTCCCATCAGCGCGTTGGAACGCCGTTTCGAAGGCGTGTTCGCTGACGGTGCCTGCCAGAATCTGCGCCATGCGTGCCTCATATTCCTGCCGGTATTCCGGCGCCCAATACGCCATAGGCGGGCTTTTGCCGACCAGATCGGCCTCGCGATAGCCCACCATCTTGCAAAAGGCGGGATTCACGTAGGTTACGCAACCGCTGAGGTCGCGTGCACGAAGCCCGGTGACTACGGAGTCCCCGACAGCCTTGCGAAAGGCTGCTTCGTCCAACAACATTTCCTCTGCATGTAACCGGCGCTTGGTGTCGCGCCACAATGCATACAGGCTCAGCAGCAACAGCGCCATGAGGACGGCGATGCTACCGCGCAGGACATTAGGCACCAGGCTGGGTGCAGCCTTCAGGCTGTTGGTACGCAGTAACAGCGATACACCCTGCAACTCAAGCGTTGTCTGGTGCGTGTATACATTGCGCCCGGGCCCCGATACGGCACGCGACCCACGAACGTTCTCGTTGAAATCGGTGAGCGTTACTTCGTGGTCTTTTGCAAACCACCAGGGCACATTCTCGTCGAGCACGCCATTCATCGAGTAGACACAAATGAGAAGACGAACGACTTTGGGGTGGCCATCCGTTCTCACGCCGGGCTTGTCGGCCCTTGACGCCAGTGGAAGATAAAGATTTAACGCGGGACCCCAAGCCGCCTGATAGGCATTGCCATAGTGAACTTGCCTGTTGGCGCGACCGTTATCAATGGCGTCACGAGCGAGTGCGCGTTCGTCGTTTGGAACGGCGATCGGCGTTGTCGGCTCGCTACCGTCCCTGTCAAGTCCGACGACCGGTGACAGTTCTGTGTCCACGAAGGCCACTGATCGCGCCTCTTTGGTGTTGCGCATGAATGTTTCGAGGCGACTCCGGATAACCGGCGTTGAAAGTGATTGCTGTTCCATTTCCTTTGCTAAAGACTGAAGCGACTCAGCGCTGCGCTCAAGTTGGTACTGGATCGCCTGACGCACCCACAGGGTATCGCTGATAAGTTGTTCCTCGGTCTGTGAGGCTTCGTGGTTGCTCGATAGTGAAAGCAAAAAAAACGTGGCGATAAGGAGAACCGCCAATATCAGGACGGGCGGCCACCAGCGCATCTGCCGACCGGCCAGTCCGGATGCGTATTCTCCATTTTGAATAATTGCTTTCATCCTGCAATAGTGGCGTTCTGTCGCAGCCGTGTAAACCTTTGGGCATTGTGGATTTCCACAATTGTCCCAAGCGTGACACAAGCGCACAGTGCGACACATTAAACCTATAAGGAGGAGTTATGTTGCTTAGAGCCATCATATCCGCGTTGGTTGTTGCAGCGTTGCCGCTGTCGACAGCGTTGGCCCAGACGCCAATCATCATCAAGTTTAGTCACGTCGTGACCAATGACACGACTAAAGGCAAGGGTGCGATCAAGTTCAAGGAGCTGGCCGAAGCCCGTACCAACGGTAAGGTCAAGATCGAGGTATTCCCCAACAGTCAGTTGTACAAGGACAAGGAGGAAATTGAGGCGCTGCAATTGGGCGCGGTTCAAATGTTGGCGCCGGCGGTATCCAAATTCGGTCCACTGGGATTGCGCGAGTTCGAGGCATTTGATCTTCCGTATTTGTTCGATAACGCGGCAGAGTTGGAGCGTGTAGCGTACGGGCCCATTGGCCAAGGCCTGCTGAAAAAGCTTGAAACCAAAGGCATCGTTGGCCTGGCATTCTGGGACAACGGCTTTAGGAACATGAGCGCCAACAAGTTGCTGCGCAAACCCGAAGACGCAAAGGGACTGAAGTTCCGCATTCCCTCATCCAAGGTGCTGGATGCCGAGATTCGTGCGCTCGGTGGCTTGCCGCAGACGATGGCATTCTCCGAGGTCTATCAAGCGCTGCAGACGGGTGTCGTAGATGGAACCGAGGCCACGTTCTCCAATATTTACAGCCAAAAGCTGTACGAGGTGCAGAAGTTCATCACACTGACTGAGCACAGTGCATTGCTTTACGCGGTTATCGTCAACAAGAAATTCTGGGACGGTTTGCCAGCAGATATCCGCACCACGCTCGAAGGAGCGATGAAAGATGCGACCAAATACGCGCATGATCTCGCCCAGAAAGAGAATGACGATTCGGTCGAAGCCGTAAGAAAATCCGGTAAATCGCAGATCATCACCCTGACCGCGGCAGAAAAGGCGGAGTGGAAAAAAGCGATGGTCAAGACGCACAAGGAATTTGAGGACAAAATTGGCAAGGACCTGCTCGGCGCGATTCAGAAAGAAACCGGATTCAAGGCCAACTGATGTTGACATGCTTGCGCGCGCAGTTCTGGCGCGGCACCATCTTCACACGGCCATATTAAAGCAGGGTTTGCAGAGGGCTCTTAAGCCATCGATCAGTACGTCCGCATCGGGCGCCATCTACATATCTTTCAGGAGATCAACATGAAATTGAGTTCAATACTCGTTGCGGCTGCACTGATAACAGTGCCGGGATTCACATTTGCACAGGCCCCAATTGTCATCAAATTCAGCCACGTCGTGGCGGTGGAAACGCCGAAGGGCTCTGCTGCCAATCATTTCAAGAAGCTGGCTGAGGAACGTACCAAGGGACGGGTCAAGGTCGAGGTGTATCCGAACAGCCAGCTCTACAAGGACAAGGAGGAGCTTGAAGCACTGCAACTGGGAGCCGTTCAAATGCTCGCGCCATCGCTGGCCAAATTCGGGCCTCTCGGTGCACGCGAGTTTGAAGTGTTTGATCTCCCCTACATTTTCGACGACTACGCCGAACTGCACAAAGTGACGCAAGGTCCCATTGGCCAGGCATTGCTCAAGAAACTCGACAGCAAAGGCATTCTTGGTCTCGCCTACTGGGATAACGGATTCAAAGTGATGAGCGCCAACAAGGCCCTGCGCATGCCGGAAGATTTCAAAGGACTGAAGATGCGTATCCAGTCCTCCAAGACTCTCGATGCGCAAATGCGCGCCCTAGGCGCCAATCCGCAAGTAATGGCATTCTCGGAGGTGTATCAGGCGTTGCAAACCGGCGTGGTCGATGGCACTGAGAACCCGCCGTCGAATCTATTTACACAAAAAATGTTCGAAGTACAAAAATTTGTAACGGTGTCTAACCACGGCTATCTGGGGTATGCATTGATTGTCAATAAGAAATTCTGGGACGGACTGCCGGCAGACATCCGAACCATTCTAGAAGGCGCGGTGAAAGATGCAACCAAGTTTGGCAATGACGCTGCCAAGAAAGATAACGATGATGCAATGGAAGCCGTTCGCAAGTCAGGAAAGAGCAAGATCATTACGCTGACCCCGCAACAAAAAGCGGCGTGGAAAAAGGCGCTGGTGAAGGTACATGCCGAACGCGAGTCCTCGATTGGCAAGGAATTGATTCAATCGATTTACAAGCAGACCGACTTCGATCCTTCCAAGCTCTGAGACGTAGCATAGACCAGCGGCCGCAACATAAGCGGCCGCTGCAGCGCCGGATAGACGGGAACAACGGCAGACAAAATTAATCGGGGGAAGGTGAAATGTCAAAGATACTCAATCATCTGGAGGAGTGGATCATTGCGACCCTGATGGGCGCGGCCACCGTCATCATCTTTGTCGCAGTAGTACACCGCTATGCGTCCGGCCTGTCGATTCCGTATGTCCAGGACGCACTGATCAAAATCAACATGAGCTGGGCGCAAGAGGCTTGTATCTACATGTTTGTGTGGATGGCGAAGTTCGGCGCCGCTTATGGTGTCCGAACCGGCATTCACGTCGGCGTAGATGTACTGATCAACCAGCTCAGCGGCAAGAATCGTGGCCGCTTCATCATTTTTGGTTTGCTTGCAGGCGCATTTTTTACCGGCATCGTCGGCACGTTGGGCGCGACCTTTGTCTGGGAAATTGGTCATACAGAGCAGGTTTCCGCCGATCTTGAAATGCCGATGTGGATCGTCTACCTCGCTGTTCCGCTGGGTTCCTACCTGATGTGTTTTCGCTTTTTGCAGGTCTGCTGGACTTTCTGGAAGACGGGCGAACTTCCGAAGCACGACCACGCGCATGTCGAGGGTATTGAAGACATAAAGGCCGTCATGGTGGACCCCTTTCGCCCCGCTGAAGTGAAATCAGGAGGTAAAGCATGAACGCCGCCATTATCTTCGTTCTGCTTTTCGCCCTGATGTTGACAGGCATGCCGATCTCGATTTCGCTCGGCCTGACCGTACTTACGTTTCTTTTTACAATGACTGATGTGCCGATCGAATCGGTCGCACTGAAGCTGTTCACCGGCATCGAGAAATTCGAGATCATGGCGATCCCGTTCTTTATCCTGGCGGGCAATTTCCTTACGCACGGCGGTGTGGCCAAACGCATGATCAATTTCGCCACCTCGATGATTGGGCACTGGCACGGTGGCCTCGGTCTGGCTGGTGTCATGGCGTGCGCGCTGTTTGCGGCAGTGTCGGGGTCCAGCCCGGCGACGGTTGTTGCCATCGGTTCACTCATCTTGCCCGCAATGGTTGCGCAGGGCTTCCCCAAAGGTTTTGGTGCCGGCGTGATTACGACGGCGGGTGCGCTGGGTATCCTGATCCCGCCATCGATTGCGATGGTGATTTTTGCCGTTGCCACCAATACGTCAATCGGCGCACTGTTTATGGCGGGGCTGATACCAGGGCTTGCGCTGGCGACGTTGCTCGGGCTGACTACTTGGTATCGTGCGCGCAAATTTGGCTATCCACGCATGAAAAAAGCGACTTGGGGAGAACGCTGGCTCGCCTTCCGCGCAAGCGCTTGGGGTCTGCTGTTGGTTGCGATCGTGCTGGGTGGAATTTACTCGGGCTTTTTCACGCCTACCGAGGCGGCGGCGGTGAGTGCAGTCTATGCATTTATCATCGCCGTCTTTGTGTATAAGGACATGCCCCTGAGGAAGGTCGGCAAGGTGCTGCTCGACTCGGCGAACATGAGCGCGATGTTGCTCTACATCATCACGAATGCTGTGCTGTTCTCGTTTCTGATGACGTCCGAACAGGTTCCGCAGGCGCTGACCGGCTGGCTGCTTGGCATGGGATTGGGGCCAATCACCTTCCTGTTGGCGGTCAATATCCTGTTGCTGCTTGCGGGCAACGTCATGGAGCCGTCGTCGATCATCCTGATCATGGCGCCCATCCTGTTCCCGGTCGCCGTGAAACTGGGCATCGACCCGGTGCACTTCGGCATCCTCATTGTCGTCAATATGGAAGTTGGCATGTGTCATCCACCGGTGGGTCTGAATCTTTACGTGGCCAGCGGTATTACCAAGATGGGCATCACCGAGTTGACTATAGCCGTGTGGCCATGGCTCGCGACCATGTTGGGTTTCCTGGTGGTTGTTACCTATTGGCCGGGACTTTCGCTCTGGTTGCCAAAAACACTTGGCATGTCCTGGTAATTGCGGGGGGCAGAAGGTATGTCCCCGGCTTCGCCTCATTCAAACGCGCCTTGCCGCAATAGTGCGCAACTATCCGGTGATATCCATATTGGCTTTTGCTGCGCGCGCAGTTGTAATCCACAACGCATGCGCCGGGCAGTCCAGAAATTTTCTATTCGGGATAGATCGAAGCGCGTAACGCATCGCGTCACCTGCAGGATGGCATTGTGCAACCGGGCTGACGATTACTGATCTCGACGGCTTGGCGAATGAATTTGGCGTCGGAAGAATAACTCGCTGAAGTGTGAATTGAGCGGATTAATCTGGGTCAAGACGGCAAAAGATGGTCTATGCGAAAATTTAAGCTACTCCTCCCTCCCAAATCTCCCCTCGATGAAAATTCACTACGACCGCTTCTACCGCTACGCAGAATTCGCCGACATACTTCACCAATTCGTGAAGAAATTCCCCAGGTTGCTTTCGCTGGAGAGTATTGGCAAGAGCCACGAGGGCAAGGACATCTGGGTGGTGACTGCAACCAATCAGGAAACCGGCCCCGCTGCGGACAAGCCTGCCTATTGGGTCGACGCCAATATCCACGCGAGCGAACTTGCCGGTGGTGCTGCCGCGCTGTATCTGATCGACACACTGACCAAGAACTACGGCAAGCGCGACGACATTACGCGCTGTCTCGATACGCGTGTGATGTACATCTGCCCGCGCATCAACCCGGACGGCGCGGAGTGGGCGATGCGAGACACACCCAAGATCGTGCGCTCCTCCACGCGGCCATATCCTTACGAGGAAGAACACGTCGAAGGCCTCGACATCGAAGACGTCAACGGTGACGGACGCATACTTTCCATGCGTATCAAAGACGCCAATGGCAACTGGAAAACGCATCCCGACGAGCCGCGTTTGATGATTCCGCGCGCGCCGACTGAATACGGCGGCACCTATTACCGCATGCTGCCCGAAGGCACCGTCCGCAACTACGATGGGGTTTCCATCAAAGTTAACAAGGACACGCAGGGCCTCGACCTCAACCGCAATTTTCCGGCTGGCTGGCGACAGGAGCACGAACAATTCGGCGCTGGCCCGTATCCGACGTCGGAACCCGAAGTGCGCGCGGTCGTGCACTTCATTACCCATCACGCCAACATCACGGGCGGGCTTTCGTTTCACACCTGGAGCGGCGTGCTGTTGCGCCCATTCGCGACCATGTCCGACGAAGAAATGCCGCCGGAAGATTTATGGACGTACAAAAAGCAAGGTGAGGAGGGCGCGAAGTCGACCGGTTATCCCGCCATCAGCGTCTATCACGAGTTTCGCTATCACCCCAAGGAAATCATCACTGGCGCGTTCGACTGGATTTACGAGCACCTTGGTCTGTACGAATGGACGATTGAAATCTGGTGCCCGATGCGTGAAGCCGGCATCAAGGATTACAAATACATCGACTGGTTCCGAGACCATCCGGTTGAAGATGATTTGAAAATGCTCGCCTGGGCCGACAAGGAACTCAAAGGCAAAGGCTACATCGACTGGGTCAAGTTCGATCACCCGCAGCTGGGTGAAGTTGAGATCGGTGGCTGGGACAAGATCCACGCCTTCCGCAATCCGCCGCCGCATTTGCTCGAAAAAGAAATCGCCAAATTTCCGGACTGGCTGGTTTGGAACGCACTGATATCGCCCAAGCTTGAACTCGTCCATGCGAAAGCTGAAAACATCGGTGGCGATTCCTATCGCGTCGAAGTCGCGGTGCAGAACACCGGCTACCTGCCTTCGTATGTGTCCAAGCGCGCGCAGCAGCGCAAACAGACGCGCGGCGTGGTTGGCGAGATTTCCCTCCCCGCGGGTGCGACACTGATTTCCGGCAAGCCGCGCGAAATCGCGGGAGAACTCGAAGGCCGCGCTTACAAGCACACGCTGATGAGTTTCTGGACCGATACCACGCCGACCGCGGATCGGACGAAATTGCAGTGGGTGGTGAAGTCAGCCAGCGGTGGGAAAGTCGATCTGGTGATCAGGCATGACAAGGCGGGGGCCGTACGGGTCAGCGTCGAATTGAAATAGCCGGATCGGAGTGCCGTCATTTCGAACCTGGTTCCTGCGGGTGAGAAATCTGCTTTGTTATGATACGTTCTCAAAGCGAGATTTCTCGCTGCGCTCGAAAAGACAACTGGATTAAACTCCAGCACTAGCGCGCCGTCCCAAGCGTTTTCGGCCTGTGAGCCGCACCAGTGCTAGAGACTGATATTAAGAAGAAATTCAATGCGCAAGTCTAGTCACAGCGTCGAGAGCGAGCCAAGTGTCTCGCCAAACGCAAACTGCTTGTCGTCAATGTCGGCGCGGCGTTAGGCCATGAGAGGCAAGCTATTCACCGGCGATTTTCTACGCGAAGGAATCACGCTGACGCCTGCTTGGCAAGTGAGCGATGCAGCGCGGCAGGCTGAATTCACCAACTCACTGACTGCGTTATTTACGCCATTCGCAATCGGTGCGAAATTCGACGAGGCGCTGACCGAATCGCAATTGATTCTCCCGGCACTCGCGACCCTGGGTTGGCACGATGCGCTACCGCAGCAGTCGGCGGCGAAGCGCGGGCGAACCGACGTTCCCGACATTCTTCTGTTCGAAAATCTCGACGGGAAACAACGCGCGCTCGCCGAAAAATCGGCTGATCGCCGTTATCGCCATGGTGCGTTGGTTGCGGAATCGAAAAAATGGGAGCGCCAGTTAGATCGTGGCGAGGATACCGACGCACTCGACCCTGGCACACCATCGAACCAGATTCTGCGCTACCTCTCCGCCGTGGAAACGGCATCGGACAAAGCCATTCAGTGGGGCTTGCTGACCAATGGGCGCATCTGGCGCCTGTACTGGCAAGGCGCGCAATCCCGCGCGGAAGATTTTTTCGAAATCGATCTTGGCCACGCCTTGCAACTTCCCGGCGTGCAGGCTGAATTGCCGGATGGCATCGACGCAAATCATGCCCTCAAGCTCTTTATGCTGCTATTCGGCAAAGCCGCGTTCCAGCCGCAATCATGGGATACTGATGGGCGGACCCTGCTGCATTTCGCCCTGGACGAAGGTCAGATGTGGCAATCAAAGGTATCGGGTGACTTGGGTGATCGTGTATTCCAGCACGTCTTTCCGCAACTCGCCAATGCCCTTGCCAAATCCGACCCGGAAGCAAGCAAGCCTTACAGTCCCGCCTATCTCGCCGAGCTTCGTGATGCCACACTGATCCTGCTCTACCGCCTTTTGTTTATTCTCTACGCGGAGGATCGCGAGCTTTTGCCCACCCGCGACAAACGTTACGACGACTACAGTCTGACGAAACTTCGTCAGACCGTCGGCCAGCGCATCGACGCGGGCGACACCGTCAGCACCCGCATGACGCGCATCTGGGACGATTTGTCCACGCTCTTCGGCGCAATCTCGCAGGGCGATTCATCGCTGGGCCTTCCTGCCTACAACGGTGGATTATTCGAAGCTGACAAGACCTCGTTGGTGCGACGCGCGCGCGTGAGCGATGCATTACTCGCCCCGATCATCGATCAACTCTCGCGACGCGGCGGTAGCGGCGCCAAACAGCGCATCAACTATCGCGACCTCAACGTGCAACATCTGGGCAGCGTCTACGAGCGGCTGCTGGATTATTTGCTGATCGAAGAAAACGGCGAAATCAAAGCTGCGCCGCAAAGCTTCGCGCGACGCGTGACCGGCAGCTACTACACGCATGACGATTTGGTGAAGCTCATCATTCGCACCACCATTGGCCCGCTGGTCCGTGAAAAAATCGCCGCCTTCGATGCCGAGTGCGCCAAACTCGCCGGCAAGAATACTTTGACCGCGGTTGATTGCGACCATTTCGCCCGCGTCGATCCGGCCAACGCGATTCTGTCGCTCAAAATCTGCGACCCTGCCATGGGCAGCGGCCACTTCCTCGTCGCACTGGTGGACTATCTGGCCGACCAGGCGCTCGAAGCCATCGCCTACGCGAGTGACCATGCGGATGCGAAGCAAACCTATCGCTCGCCGGTGCTGGGCCACATCGGCGATATCCGTGAACGTATTTTGATTAGTGCCGCCGAGCATGGCTGGCCGGTCTCGCAGGAACAGTTGGACGACCGGCATCTCATTCGCCGGATGATTTTGAAGCGCGTTATCTTTGGCGCGGACAAGAATCCGATGGCGGTCGAATTGGCCAAGGTCGCGCTGTGGTTGCACACCTTCACCGTCGGCGCGCCGCTCTCGTTTCTGGATCATCATTTGCGTTGCGGCGATTCGCTGCATGGCGAAAAAGTGGAAACAGTCTACGACGAAGTGCGCGCCATCGCGCCGCTGTTGCAGCAATCGCAATTAACCGCGATCGAGGTCGCAGCGGCGGCGATGGACGAAATTTCCTCGCTGACCGATATCGATATCGCCGAAGCGCACCGCTCCAAACAATTGCTCGACGAAATTGACGTGCAACTCGCGCCGCTCAAGGCGCTGCTGGATTTCTGGCGCGCGTTGCGCTGGATGATTCCCGGCTTTTCCGCGAAGCTATTCAAGCAGAAAAAGTTTGCCGAACATCCGCTGGCGGAAGCATTGACCGAGCTATTTTCCAGCGACTATGAATTGCTGAAGGTACTGCATACCGGCACAGTCCAGTCGAACGATTTGTTTGGCAATATGGCGCGTCAGGTGAAGGCTCAGGCTGATGCACAACGGCTAATCGCCGACGCCAAAGCGCTCTCCGCGCGCGAACAGTTCCTGCACTGGAGCCTGGCCTTCCCGACCGTATGGGCAAGCCCGCACGAACACAGGCGCGGCTTCGATGCCGTCATCGGCAATCCGCCGTGGGACCGCATGAAGATGCAGGAGGTCGAATGGTTTGCCGAACGTAAACCCGAGATCGCCAAGGCGGCGCGCGCGGCGGATCGCAAGAAGATGATAGCCGCGTTGAAGAAAGCCAAAGCGCCACTGTGGGCCGACTACGCGTTGGCGAGCGAGACGGCCGAAACCGCCGCGCGGGTAGTGCGCGAATGCGGCGACTATCCGCTGCTCTCCGGTGGCGATGTCAATCTTTACAGCCTGTTTGTCGAGCGGGCGAGTGCGCTTATCGCACCCGCCGGCATCGTCGGCTTGCTGACGCCTTCGGGCATCGCCGCCGATAAAGGCGCAGCGGCGTTTTTTAAGTCCATCAGCCAGAGCGGTCGGCTCGGTGCGCTTTACGATTTCGAGAATCGCAAAGGATTTTTCCCGGACGTCGATTCGCGTTTCAAGTTCTCGGCACTGGTGTTCGGAGGCGACGCGCGTCGCTTCGAAGCCACCTCCTGCGCGTTTTACCTGCACCGCGTCGACGATTTGCGCGACGATAACCGGGTGCTGAATCTTGGCGCCGACGAATTCACCGCCGTGAATCCCAACACCGGTGGCGCACCGATTTTCCGCACCCGCCGCGACGCCGAAATCACCACGCGTATCTACCGCGAATTTCCGGTGCTGAGCGATCATCGGTCCGGCGTGCCGAGGAAGGTTTGGCCGGTACGATATTTGCGCATGTTCGATATGACCAACGATTCGAATCTTTTCAAGCGTCGCGATGAGCTGGAAAAGAGCGGCTGGTATCCGGTCGCGGGTAATCGCTGGAAGAAGGGCGAATTGGAAGCGGTACCGTTGTACGAAGGCAAGATGGTACAGATGTACGATCATCGCGCGGCCAACGTCGTGCTCAATCTTGCGAACGTGCACCGTGCAGCGCAACAGGAGGCCGCGAGCGAAGTAGAGCACGTTGACGTGAACTTTTCGCCAGCCCCGCAGTTTTTCGTCAGCCGAAATGAGGTTACAAATAGTTTCGACGGTAACTGGGCGCTCGCATGGAAGGATGTCACCGCGCCAACCAACATGCGGACGATGATCGCAGCGATGCTGCCATTCGCCGCATACGGCAACACGCTGCCGTTGCTGGTACCCGAGGACAAAAAATCTGCGGCCAGATTTATGCCATTGGTCCTCGCCAACTTTGCCTGCGTCGCGTTCGACTATCTCGCGCGACAAAAGGTACAAGGCCAACATTTGAACTGGTTCATCGTCGAACAACTGCCCGTCATCCCACCGAAGAATTTTGAGCAAAAAATCGGCAAGCACGTTGTCAGTGATTTCATTCGCGGCGAGGTATTGCGCTTGAGCTACACCGCGCACGACATGGCCGCCTTCGCGCGCGACATGGGTTACGACGGCTCGCCGTTCGTGTGGAACGCTGACGATCGCCGCCACCGCATCGCGCGGCTCGACGCGCTGTTCTTTCACTTGTATGGCATCGATCGCGACGACGCGGCCTATATCCTCGATACCTTTCCCATTGTCCGCCAGAACGACGAGAACGCGCATGGGCATTACCTCACTAAGGCGCTGGTGTTGGCCTACTTGAATGCAGTGAAGGCGGGGGATCTCGATTCGATCATCGAGCCACAGAATGCGTAGATCGCCAATTGGCGCGGCGTTTCAGCCAAAAATGCTCCAGACTCCTCGCCAGTCAACGACTTTGGAATTGCGGCCATGACAATCGCCGCCGACTACCCAGTTGTCAATATTCCGCAGGATGCGCGCGAAGACATCGAACAATTAGGCAGCAAACCCAAGTTCTGGGTCTCGCTTAGCGATGGGCGCTGGCTTTTCAAAGTGGCTCGACCCAACACCGGGGAGGACTGGGCAGAAAAGGTCGCCGCTGAATTAGCGAAGCATCTCGATATTGAAGCCGCCGACGTGGAGCTTGCCACTTACGTCGATCTTCGCGGATGCGTCTCCCGAAATTTCATTAGCCTGCAAAAGGGCGAGGCGTTAATTCACGGTAACGAACTGTTGGCGTCGAAGGTAAGCGGGTACGACAAGACGAAAATAATGAAGCAGTCGGACCACACCGTCGATAACATTATTGCGGCGGTGGCACACTTTGCTAAGCCCGATGTTGCGCGGCAGATGTTACTGCGCCTTTCGGAGTACATGGTTTTCGATGCCTTGATCGGCAATACGGATCGGCACCATGAGAACTGGGGATTTCGCTTCAAGTTGGGGCATGCCGACGATGAGTTCCCGCTCAGCGTTGCACCCAGCTTCGACCATGCTTCCTCATTGGGCCGCGAATGCCTTGACGAGCGCTGCGAAAAAATCCTGCGTGAAAACAAAGTTGCCGAGTATGTACGCGCCGGACGTGGCGGTGTGTATTGGCTGGCGACCGACGCCAAGGGCGCTAGCCCGTTGAAGCTAGTAGAATTGGCATCTGCGAAGTATCCCAAGTACTTCGCCCCTGCACTGGATAAACTTTGTAAGCTGAATGAGGATGACGCTTGGCAAATTATCAGTCGCAACCCCTCTCATCGCGCATCCGATGTTTCGAAACGACTCGCACACGCGATTGTGTGTTTTTCCCTTACTGAGCTAAGACGGTTACGAACATGAGGTCATTATTTGTCGCATGGCAGGCACCAGTGCCCACACGGGCATGGTTTCCGATCGGCAGACTCGATGTCGAAGATCATGAGCGGTATTTGTTCCGCTACACCAAGGGTGCGCAAGACGCGCACTCGCGATCCGGCTTTGCGCCGTTGATTTCGTTTCCGAGCTTCGAGGGGCGCTACGAATCGTCCGAGCTTTTCCCAATCTTCAAGAACCGCGTTCTCGATGCCAGCCGCAAGGATTTTGCGGAATATCTCGGTTGGCTTGACCTTGATCCCGTAAACGCGGACCCAATCGAAATTCTTGGTCTAACCGGTGGCGAGAGACAAACGGACAGCCTCGAGGTCTTCCCAAAGATTATCAAACGTCCGGATCAGTCATTCTCGTGTCGCTTTTTTCTCCACGGTTTGCGTTACGTTTCCGAGCCGGCACGGGAGAAGGCAAATCAACTGCAGTCCGGCACGCCATTACAAATTGCGGTCGAACTCAACAATCCCACTGGTCTGGCAATTCAGCTTCAAACCGCCGATGGCTACATGATTGGTTGGGCGCCACGCTATCTGGTGGGCGATTTGATCGATGTCATCAATAGACATCCAGAAGTGTCTGCAGCTGTCGTGCGCGTGAATGAGTACGGCGCGCCGCTTGCCCGGCGCATCCTGGTTGAACTGAAAGGCCGACTTCCGGTTGGCTATGAACCAATGTCTGGCAGACAGTTTGAATTGATTGTTCCGTAATCGTTTGAAATCAAGCGAGGCTGGGAAGCGCATAGTCCATGGGTTAGTGTCAAATTGTTCTGAAGAAAATTGTCCTCGGGGTCAATTGTCCTCGGGGTCAGAGCCAGGTTGTTTTGATGAAGAATAGTCGACTCCGACCCATTGACCTTCAGGCCGCGTGGTTGTTCGGTGGGACTAGCAGGCTATGCTACGAAAAGTAGTTGCATGCTGAATATATTTACAGTATTATTTACAACCCCCTCAACAGGGCATTCGTATGTTCAACGAACGCAAAGCCGCCCAGGTTGCCGCATGGTTTCTGCGCCAAAACCAAGGGCGTATGCCGCATCTCAAGCTAATCAAACTTATTTATCTCGCTGAGCGTGAAGCGATGAATCGGCACGGCTTCACCATGACGGGGGATGAGTTTGTCGCGATGAAACATGGGCCTGTACCTACATGGACACTCGATTATGTAAACGGCTTGGAGGAATCCGGGCCGGATGGTTGGGATTCATGGGTTAGCGACAAAGCGAATCATGAAGTTGCTCTGCGGGATAGGGCAGGTAAAAGCGAAGCGCTCGATGAACTGAGCCGTGCCGATATAGCGGTGCTTGGTGAAATCTGGCGGCGCTTTGGTGCGATGGGCAGTTACCAAATCCGCGACTACACGCACGATTCTCGCAATTGTCCTGAGTGGATTGACCCTGAGGGTTCCTCCAAACCGATCCCGATGCAACGGATTTTTGAAGCGTTGGGACGTGATCCAGAAGAAGCCGCAGCGCTTGCGCAACGTATTGATGAACAACGCCAGATCGACAGAGTTCTTTCCTCGATCTGAGAATGTTTTTTGTCGTCAAGCGCGCCACGCTCCTGATCCCTTCAGGCCCGCCTAGCGATCCCAGCAGAAAGCATCTTTTCATTTGCCTGACTGATCCGGCCGGTGACGCCAAGGAAACCTTGATGGTTTCTATCTCCACATTGCGCGATGGATTTCCTGCCGATGAAACTTGTCGGCTTTTCGAGGATGATCACCAGTTCATCAAGCATAAGAGTTTTGTCGACTATCGCAGCGCAAGAATCATCGCGGCCGAAACGCTAGTCAAAGGCGTAAACCAGGGCCAGCTAATTGCGATGGAAACGCTTGAATCATCGGTGTTCGCTCGCGTTTGTTATGGGCTTACTCAATCGCCACTTGCCGCGCCCAAGTTTCTTGAGTTTTATCGGATTGCGACAGGGCATGACTAGGCTTTGTTGCAGGCGGGTCGTGCCCTGAAATTCCAGCCTTTGTAGCCGACGGCTTTGAGCGATTCAACATCCGGCGCGTTGATGGGAAGCGGTTCAGTCACAACCAGGTGTATAACGCCATCCGGCGGGCATTTCTGGGCAAAATGCCGCCAGACGCCTCGCCAATACTGGAGTTTTTACGATTTATGCGGGCAATCGGCGCCTACTCAAACTGCTTCTTAAACGTCGCCAGCTCTTCCGTCAACCAATTCACTTCGCGCCTGAGCGCTGAAACTTCCGCTTCCAAATGCGCCACGCGATCATCGCCCGCACCTTCGACCACGTTCCCGCCGACGTTCATGCCCGATGCAATCTCCGCGCGTTCCACGGCCATCGCACCAGACAGCAGATGCGCCCAGCGCGATTCCTTTGTGCCGGGTGCGCGCGGCAATTGCATCGCGAGCGGCGGCTCATTCTGCGCGAGATCGTCAAGTGAGCGCTCTACGCTATCAACCGAGGCAAACGGATACATGCGCGCCGAACGCTGACGCAGCTCGCCGCAGGTCTGCGGGCCGCGCAGCAACAGCAAGGTCAGCAACGACAGCTTGGCATCATCGAGAGAAAACACTTCGGCGAGCCGATGCTGATATTTGGCGACACGGCTGGCAGCTGGATAGTAGGTATTCGCGAGATTATTCTGCTGCAGGCGTGTGAGGCAGGATTCGACAGTTTCTTCACCCAGGCTCATCACCGGCTCGCGATTGCTTAGCTGATTGCAGGCGTTGACCACGCCATTGAGAGACAGCGGGTAAACATCTGGTGTGAGAGACGCTTTTTCGGCGAGCACGCCCAACACGCGGGCTTCAAACGGTGAGAGATTAAGTTCGATCATGTATGAAGAGTATGGCGTGCAAGACATACAGTCAAGGCGGGCAGCAGCTGAGGACTGGCCGCTATAATTATTGATCAGACATTCTGGACACGCACAAATGAATCGAAGAGACTTCATGCAACTTGGGGCGCTGGTAGGCGCGATTGGGAGCGGACCTGCCATGGCAGCGAGCACAACATCAACGCGGGGACTCAACATCGTCGAAGCGAGCGTTGCCGATTTGCAGGCGGCGATGCAATCGGGCAAGACCACATCGCAAAAGCTGGTCAAGCTCTATCTGGCACGCATCCGCGCCATCGACAAAGCCGGGCCGCGGATCAATTCGGTCATCGAGTTGAATCCCGATGCCCTATCGATTGCCAAGTCGCTCGATGCCGAGCGTAAGGCCAAGGGACCGCGTGGACCCTTGCACGGCATTCCCATTCTGCTCAAGGACAATATTGCAACCGCCGATAAAATGCAGACAACGGCGGGGTCTTTGGCCTTGTTGGGCGTGAAGCCTCCTCGAGATGCGTTTGTGGTGAAGAAACTGCGCGAGGCGGGTGCCGTGATTATGGGAAAAACCAATCTCAGCGAATGGGCCAATATGCGTTCGACGCGGTCCACCAGCGGCTGGAGCGGGCGCGGCGGCTTGACGAAAAATCCTTATGCGCTGGATCGCAACACCAGCGGTTCAAGTTCCGGCTCTGGTGCTGCCATTGCAGCCAGCCTTGCGGCGATTGCGGTCGGTACTGAAACCGATGGCTCCATTGTTTCCCCAGCACAGGTGAGTGGTTTGGTCGGCATCAAGCCAACGTTGGGTTTGATTAGCCGCAACGGCATTATTCCCATTGCGCATTCGCAGGATACTGCCGGGCCGATGGCGCGCAGCGTCGCTGATGCGGCAGCTTTGCTTACCGCCATGGCGGGTGCGGATGCGCGAGACGCCGCCACACTTGATCCCCTGATGAAAGCCCTCGACTACAGCCAGTTTCTCGATATCAACGGTCTCGCGGGCGCCCGCATCGGTGTGGTGCGCGGCAATTTCGGTGGGCGCAACGACTTGGTATCTGCTGTCGTGGAAGAAGCGCTGAAAGTACTCGCTGCAAAAGGTGCGATTCTGGTTGATCCGGTTGAAGTGCCGAATACCGCCAAGTATGCGCAGACCGAATATGAGGTGCTCATTTATGAATTGAAGGCTGATATCGCGGCCTATCTGGCAGAGTTTGCGCCGGGCGCCAGCATCAAGTCGCTAAAAGACATCATCGATTTCAACGAGAAAAACCGTTCGAGTGAGCTGCCTTTCTTCGGCCAGGAACACTTCCTGCGCGCCGAAGGAAAAGGCGGATTGGACAGCAAAGAGTATCTGGACGCACTCGCCAACAATTTGCTTTACTCGCGCGCCGAGGGTATCGACAAGGTAATGAAGGAGCACAAGCTCGACGCACTGGTTGCGCCGTCGGGCGGACCCGCCTGGCTGACCGATTTCATCAAGGGTGACGCCAGTGGCGGAGGGTTTACTTCTCCTGCCGCGGTGGCAGGTTATCCGCATGTGACGGTGCCCGCCGGCAACGTGTACGGACTACCCTGTGGCATCTCGTTCGTAGGCTCGGCATGGAGTGAGCCCACCTTGATCCGGATTGCGTATGCCTTCGAGCAGGCGACAAAACACCGGCGCGCACCTACCTTTGCCAGGTCACTCAACCGAGTTACTGTCGCCTGACTTGCATTTGGTTACAATTTCCCGGGCTTCGCCAGCTAACCAGATGGATTGCGGCCTGTCGTATCCTGCACAATCGCGTGCTTGGGATCTGCTACACATTGCCACACATCGAGTCCTGCTCCTCCCGTAGACTAGGCCGCTTCCTGTAGCCAGTGTTTCGGGCACTCTGACCTGAACAAAAAAACATGAACAAATCCGATAGCGCCCCTATGAACGCATGGCGGCGCCAGCCGCGTTGGCTCAAAGTGCTCTTTCCGCTGCTGGTGCTTACCGCCATCGGTGCGAGTATTTGGTGGTATTTGTCGCCATCCGCTGCCGATGCGGCCAAATCGGCTGATCCCACGAAGGCTGGTGCCGCCGCTGCTGCTGCGCCCGGCAAAGGGTCAGGCAGTGGCCGCTTTGGTGGCTTCGACCCTAATCGTTTGCAACCGGTGCTCGCGTCTCCTGCGCGGCTGGGTGAGCTTAACGTCGTACAAAACGGTCTCGGCACCGTCTCCGCGTTACGCGTGGCAACCGTAAAGGCGCGCGTCGACGGCTTGTTGCAAGCCGTACTTTTCCAGGAAGGTCAAATCGTCAAGGCGGGCGATGTACTCGCCGAAATTGATCCCAAGCCGCTGCAGGTACAACTCGCCCAGGTTGAAGGCCAGTTGGCGCGTGATCAGGCGCAACTCAATAACGCCAAGCTCGATCTCGAACGCTACCGGGTATTGCTGGCGCAGGATTCCGTGGCCAAGCAACAACTCGATAGCCAGGAGTCACTGGTGCGGCAATTTGAAGGCACGGTCAAAGTGGATCAGGCGCAGGTGGACAACGCCAAACTACAGCTTTCCTATACACGTGTTACCGCCCCAATATCCGGCCGTCTCGGCCTGCGACTGGTTGATGCTGGCAATATAATCCGCTCCTCAGACACGCTGGGCTTGGTGGTCATCACACAGATCGATCCGATCACGGTCGTATTTACCATCCCGCAAGACAATCTGCAGCGCGTATTACAGCGCTTGAAGGCGGGCGAAAAACTGGGTGTGGACGCCTGGGATCGCGAACAGAAAAACAAGCTCGCCGTCGGCACCTTGATTACCGTGGACAACCAGATCGACACAGCGACAGGCACTATCAAGCTGAAGGCACAATTTCCGAATCCGGACGGGCTGCTTTTCCCGAATCAGTTTGTCAATGTACGCATGGTGGTCGAGTCCAAGAAAGACGCCATCATCATCCCGATGGCAGCCATTCAGCGCGGTGCGCAGGGCACCATCGTTTACGTCGTCAAGGAAGACAAGACCGTGACGTTGCGGCCGGTAAAAATGGGCGCTGTTGAAAATGACAACGTGGCCATCGATTCCGGTCTCAAGCCGGGTGAAATGGTGGTTACGGACGGTATCGACCGATTGCGTGAGGGTGCAAAAGTCGAAGTGACGACACCTTTCGTGCCACGTCCACGTGGACCCGGCGGCGGGGATCCTTCCAGGCGCGGCAACAAGCCGGGCAAAGGCGATCCAGCACAAACTGCACCCGTGCCGGCCGCAGCACCAACGGGCACAGCCCCAGCCGCGCCAGCGCCCGCTACCGGCAAACCTGGGGGCGACAAACCCGCTTCCGGCCCAGCCAACGCGCCCAAGCCAGCGGCCGCCGAACCGGCCAAGCCGGCTTCCGGTCCGACCGAGCCGCCACCACGAGGCGCTGGATGGCGCGACATGAGCGATGAGCAAAAGGCTGAGCTCCGTAAAAAAATGGAAGGCATGAACGACGAGCAGAAGGCGGAGTTCCGCAAGAAAATGCGTGAACGCGCGCAAAACCAGTAGGCTGGCATGAACCCGTCACGCCTGTTTATCCTGCGCCCAGTAGCGACCTCGCTACTGATGGTCGCAATCCTGCTCGCAGGTTTTCTCGGTTACAAACAGCTGCCGCTGTCGGCGTTGCCGGAAGTTGACTACCCGACCATTCAAGTCATCACGCTTTATCCGGGGGCCAGTCCGGATGTGGTGACTTCCGGTATCACCGCACCGCTGGAGCGTCAGTTCGGACAGATGCCGGGCTTGAAGCAGATGTCCTCAACCAGTTCGGGTGGGGCATCGGTCATCACGTTGCAATTTGAATTGTCGCTATTGCTCGATGTCGCTGAGCAACAAGTGCAAGCGGCAATCAATGCAGGCAGCAATTTGTTGCCAACCGATTTGCCCGCGCCGCCGACCTACAGCAAAGTGAATCCGGCAGATGCACCGATCCTGACTATCGGCGTAACGTCAAAAACGATGCCGATGCCGCGCGTGCAAAATTTGGTGGACACGCGCATCGCGCAGAAAATTTCGCAGTTGCCCGGCGTTGGTTTGGTCACGTTGTCCGGTGGCCAACGGCCCGCTGTGCGGGTACAGGTAAATCCAAAGGCGCTCGCCGCGACTGGTATTGGTTTGGATGATGTGCGCACTGCCATCGGTGCTGCCAACGTCAATCAAGCAAAGGGCAGCTTCGACGGCCCGGCTCGCGCTTACACCATTGACGCCAATGATCAACTGAAGTCGGCCGTCGAGTATCGGGCAATCGTTATTGCTTATAAGGGTGGCGCGCCGATCTACCTGACCGACATCGCAGACGTGATTGAAGACGCCGAGAACGTCAAGCTTGCCGCCTGGATGAATGACACACCGTCGATCATTCTGAACATCCAGCGCCAGCCCGGTGCCAACGTGATCGAAGTCGTGGATCGCGTCAAACAATTGCTACCGGGTCTGGCGGCGCAATTGCCGGCATCTGTCGAGTTGATGGTATTGACGGATCGCACGGTAACCATCCGCGCCTCGGTGAATGACGTCAAGTTCGAACTGATGTTGTCCGTTGCGCTGGTGGTCATGGTGATATTCCTGTTCCTGCGTAATGTCGCGGCGACAATCATTCCTAGCGTCGCGGTGCCGCTGTCATTGGTAGGTACGTTCGGCGTCATGTATCTGGCCGACTATTCGCTCAACAATCTTTCGCTCATGGCATTGACCATCGCCACCGGCTTTGTGGTCGACGACGCCATCGTCATGATCGAGAATATTGCGCGCTACATTGAAGAAGGTGACTCGCCGCTGGAGGCCGCACTCAAAGGCTCGGAGCAGATCGGCTTCACCATCATTTCGCTCACGTTCTCGCTGATCGCCGTGCTGATTCCCTTGCTGTTCATGGGCGATGTGGTCGGGCGCCTGTTTCGTGAATTCGCCATCACCCTCGCCGTGGCGATCCTGATTTCAGCGGTCGTGTCATTGACGCTGACGCCAATGATGTGCGCGCGTCTGCTCAAACACACGCCTGAAGAAAAGCAGGGACGTTTCTACAGAGTTACCGGTCGTTGGTTCGAACACATCATCGCGCGCTACGGCATCATGCTCAATTGGGTGCTGGACCGGCAGGCGCTCACATTGCTGGTCGCAATCGGTACGCTGGCGCTGACGGTGCTGCTTTACATTCTGGTGCCCAAGGGTTTTTTCCCATTGCAGGATACCGGTGTTATTCAGGGAATTTCGGAAGCGCCGCAGTCGGTCTCGTTTGCCAGTATGTCCCAGCGGCAACAGGCATTGGCACAGGTGGTCCTTGAGGATCCGGCAGTGGAAAGCGTGTCGTCGTTCATCGGCGTCGATGGTATCAACACCACGCTAAACAGTGGCCGCATGCTGATCAATCTGAAGCCTCACAATATGCGCACCGCCAGTGCCGCTGGCGTGATCGAGCGTATGAAACCGCGTCTCGATAAGCTCGAAGGTATCAAGCTTTACATGCAGCCGGTGCAGGATCTGACCATCGAAGACCGCGTCAGCCGTACCCAATACCAGTTCACGCTGGAGGACGCCAATTCGGAGGAGCTAAGTCTGTGGACACACAAAATTGTCGACAAACTGGCTACCTTGCCGCAGCTTGCCGATGTGGTGTCGGATTTGCAGGATCAGGGCTTGCAGGCATATCTCAATATTGATCGCGACACCGCCGCGCGGCTGGGCGTAACAGCTGCATCGATCGACAACGCGCTTTACAACGCGTTTGGCCAGCGGCTCATTTCCACGATCTTCACCCAAACCAGCCAGTACCGTGTGGTGTTGGAGGTGAAGCCGGAATACAAGCTGGGGCCGCAGGCGCTCAATGACATTTACGTCAGTTCATCGACCGGTCAGCAGATCCCGATTTCATCCGTCGCGAAGGTGATCGAAAAGCCGGCATCGCTTGCCATCAACCACATCGGGCAGTTTCCGGCTACAACCATCTCCTTCAATCTCGCCAGCGGCTACTCGCTCGGAGATGCGGTCGACGCCATCGAGAAAACCGAACGCGAGATGGGCGTGCCCGCCAGCATACGTACCGGCTTTCAGGGCGCTGCATTGGCGTTTCGCGCATCGCTAACCAATACCTTGTTGCTGATCCTTGCTGCCATTGTCACCATGTACATCGTACTGGGTGTGCTTTACGAGAGCTACATTCATCCGGTGACGATTCTCTCAACCTTGCCGTCGGCCGGTGTTGGCGCGTTGCTGGCGTTGCTATTGACGGGAAACGATGTCGGCATCATCGCCATCATCGGTATCATCCTGCTGATCGGTATTGTGAAGAAAAACGCGATCATGATGATCGACTTCGCGCTCGATGCGGAGCGGCGGCTGGGCATGGCGCCGCGTGAGGCGATTTATCAAGCCTGTCTGTTGCGGCTGCGGCCCATTCTGATGACGACCATGGCAGCGCTGCTGGGTGCATTGCCGTTGATGCTGAGCACGGGTGTGGGTTCGGAATTGCGACAGCCACTTGGTATCGTCATGGTCGGCGGCCTGATCGTGTCGCAGGTATTGACGTTATTCACCACGCCCGTCATTTACCTCGCCTTTGATCGCCTGGCAGCGCGTTTCAACAAGCGCGATGATTCCGGGCAGTCCGTAGTCCGCGCCGCCGGTACGTCCGGAGATTAAGTGAATATCTCCGAGCCCTTTATCCGCAGGCCAGTCGCGACCACGCTGCTCACACTTGGCGTCACGCTGGCGGGCGCAATTTCATTCACGCTGTTACCGGTTTCGCCGCTACCCCAGGTGGATATTCCCACTATTTCGGTATCGGCTTCGCTGCCAGGCGCCAGCCCTGAAGTGATGGCGGCAACCGTGGCGACGCCGCTGGAGCGGGCGCTGGGCCGTATTGCCGGGGTGAATGAGATCACCTCGCAGTCTTCGCTTGGGAACGCGCGCATCACCCTGCAATTCGATCTGAACCGCAGTGTTGACGGTGCGGCGCGCGATGTGCAGGCGGCGATTCAGGCCGCCCGCAGCGAACTGCCATCGAGCTTGCCGAATAATCCAACCTACCGAAAAGTAAATCCGGCAGATGCGCCGTCGATCATCCTGGCGATGACATCCGATACGCTCACGCAGGGGCAGATTTACGACGCAGCTTCAACCGTTGTCGCGCAGAAGATTTCGCAGGTGGCAGGTGTAGGGCAAGTCATCGTCGGTGGCAGCTCTTTGCCGGCAGTACGGGTTGAACTCAATCCCACCACGCTAAACAAATACGCCATCAGTTTCAGTGAAGTGCGCGCGGCAATTACCGCGAACAACGCCAATCGGCCCAAGGGCATTGTGGAAGACGGCGAAAAGAGCTGGCAGATTTACGCCAATGACCAAGCCAAGACGGCGGCCGATTATCTTCCCGTGATCGTCGCTTATCGCAATGGCGCAGCCGTTCGATTGTCCGATGTAGGTGACGTGGTCGATTCGGTGCAGGATTTGCGAAACGCCGGGATTACCAACGGCAAGCCATCAGTCGTTTTACTCGTCACCACGCAGCCCAACGCCAACATTATCGAAACCGTGGATCGGGTATTGGCCATGGTGCCGGAATTGCGCGCGTCGATTCCCGCATCGGTCAATCTGAACGTTGTGATGGAGCGCACCACCACCATCCGCGGGAGTCTGCGTGAGGCAGGACGAACGATGGTGATCGCCGTCGCACTGGTGATCATGGTGGTATTCATGTTCCTGCGTAACGTTCGTGCGACGCTGATTCCAGCGGTTGCGGTGCCGGTTTCGCTGATCGGCACTTTCTCGTTCATGTATCTGTTTGGGTACAGTCTCGACAACCTTTCGTTGATGGCATTGACCATCGCAACCGGCTTTGTGGTTGATGACGCAATCGTGGTGCTTGAAAACGTATCTCGGCATCTTGAGAAGGGTGTTGCGCCATTTGAGGCAGCGCTCAAAGGCGCGCGTGAGGTGAGCTTCACGGTGGTATCGATGAGTCTTTCGCTGATCGCGGTATTCATTCCCATTTTGCTCATGGGCGGGATCATCGGTCGTTTTTTCCGCGAGTTTGCGGTGACGCTGTCGATTGCCATCATGGTGTCACTCGTCGTCTCATTGACGACAACACCGATGATGTGCGCACGCCTGTTGCATGCCCGTCGACCCGATGAGGAAAAGAAGCCGGGACGCATATCGCGTTGGACCGATGCGGCAATTGGCCGCGTCAACAAGGTCTACGAAGTAACCCTGGCCTGGGCACTCAGGTTTCCGTTCCTGGTGTTCCTGACGTTGATTGCAGCTATCGGACTGAATGTTTATCTGTACATCATCGTGCCAAAAGGGTTTCTGCCGCAGCAGGACACCGGACGCATCATGGGTTTCATTCAGGCAGACCAGAGCATTTCATTCCAGGCGATGCGCGGCAAGCTCACCGAGTACGTGGACATTGTCATGACCGATCCTGCAGTGGAAAATGTCGTCGCCTTTACCGGCGGCGGGCAGCGCAATGGCGGGCAGATGTTCATGTCCTTGAAGCCTCTCAAGGAGCGCGATGCCTCTGCCGATGCCATTGCCGCACGCCTGCGCCTCAAGCTCGCCAAGGTGGCTGGCGCCAATTTGTTTTTGACCCCTGCGCAGGATTTTCGTGGCGGTGGCAGGCAATCCAATGCAGGCTACCAGTTCACGCTGCAAGGCGATGATGTCACCGAGCTGCGAAAGTGGACGCCGCTACTGCAGAACGCCTTGCAGGATGTACCCGAGCTGACTGACGTCAACAGCGACCAGCAGGTCAAGGGGTTGCAAATGACGCTGGTGATCGATCGCGCGACAGCATCGCGGATGGGCGTGACACCAGCGATGATCGACACCGCCCTGTATCTGGCGTTCGGGCAGGCGCAGGTGTCGACGATTTATTCAGCGCTCAATCAATATCGTGTCGTGATGGAAGTCGCGCCCGAGTATTGGCAAAGCCCGGAAGCGTTGAATGGCATTTATGTGCTGTCGCCGATACGCGGACAGGTACCGTTGTCGGCGTTTTCGCGCTACGAACCAACCACAGCCGCATTGGCCGTAAATCATCAGGGACAGTTTGCCGCATCAACGGTGTCGTTCAATCTTGTAGAGGGCATATCGCTATCTACGGGTATCCAGAAAATTCGCGACACCATGGCGCGTATCGGCGTACCGACCAGTATTACCGGCAGCTCACAAGGTACCGCACGCATATTCCAGCAAGGGTTGGACAATCAGCCATGGCTGATCCTCGCTGCACTGTTCACGGTCTATATCGTGCTGGGTGTGTTGTATGAAAGCTACATTCATCCCATCACGATTCTCTCCACGCTGCCGTCGGCAGGCGTGGGTGCATTGCTGGCGTTGTTGGCGGCGGGGAGCGAGTTGTCCATCATCGCCTTGATCGGCGTGATATTGCTGATTGGCATCGTCAAAAAGAACGCAATTCTCATGATCGACTTTGCGATATCGGCCGAGCGCAACGAAGGCAAGTCCGCGCATGATGCTATTTTTGAGGCCTGCATGTTGCGCTTTCGGCCCATCATGATGACGACGATGGCGGCTTTGCTGGGCGCCGTGCCGCTCGCCATTGGCTATGGCGATGGTGCAGAGCTGCGTCGTCCGCTGGGGATTTCGATTGTTGGCGGATTGATTGTGAGCCAGCTGCTCACTCTGTATACAACGCCGGTGGTATATCTTTATTTGGACCGTTTTCGCGTGTGGGGCAAAAGCAAATTTGCTCGTAGCGGCGGAATCGTCGCGCTGGAGGCTAGATGACAGGTTGCAAAATAATATGCGTGGCACTTGGCGTTGCCTTCCTAGGTGGCTGCGCCGTCGGGCCGGACTACAAGCGCCCCGACATACACGCACCAGTTGCCTACAAAGAAACAGCGGGCTGGAAAATCGCCGAGCCGCGCGATGAGTTGGTGCGCGGCCAGTGGTGGAAGATGTTCGGCGACAGTACGTTGGACGGCTTGCTCGAACAGATCAATGTCTCGAACCAGAGCCTGAGAGTTTCCGAGGCGCGTTTCCGCCAGGCGCAGGCACTGACGCAATCGGCGCGGGCCAGCTATTACCCGACAGTGTCGGCGAACGCGTCGTCGACACGCAGTCGTGCTTCCGCCTCAAGGTCGCCAGGGGGCAACGATGTTTCCACCAACCACAGTCTCAATTTGAGTACCGGCTGGGAAATTGATGTGTGGGGGCGTATCCGCCGCACGGTGGAAGCCAACGATGCCAGTGCGCAGGCTAGCGCTGCAGACCTTGAAGCGGCCCGCTTATCCCTGCAATCGGAGCTCGCCAATAACTACTTTCAGCTACGCGTCAATGACGCGCAGAAACAGTTGTTCGCTGACACCATCACAGCCTATGAAAAATCGCTGGAGTTGACCAAGAATCGGTATGCCGTCGGCGTTGCCGGCAAGGTCGACGTGGTTCAGGCAGAAACACAGTTGCTCAGCGCGCAGGCGCAATCGATTGACCTTGGCGTGCAGCGCGCACAACTCGAGCATGCGATCGCCGTGCTGATCGGCAAGCCGCCAACAGATTTTTCATTTGCGAGCATTGAAACCAGCGGCGGACCATCAGTGGATTGGAAAGTGGCCATGCCGGCATTTCCCGTTGGGTTGCCTTCGACCCTGCTTGAGCGCAGGCCCGATATCGCCGCTGCAGAACGCCGCGCAGCCGCCGCCAATGCCCAGATCGGCGTCGCCAAAGCGGCCTACTTTCCGACGCTCAGTCTGACCGGATCTATTGGGTTCGCGAGCCCGACACTGGCCAACTGGATATCCGCACCCTACCGCGCTTGGTCACTGGGACCATCGTTGGCGGAAACACTGCTCGATTTCGGTAAACGCGGGGCGGTGTCGGATCAGGCGATTGCTGCATACGATCAGACAGTCGCTACGTATCGGCAGACGGTGCTGGAGGCGTTTCGAGACGTTGAAGACAATGTCGCCGCCCTGCGAATTCTGGAACAGGAAGCAAAGGTCCAGGCGGAGGCCGTGCGCGCCGCGCGCGAATCTGTTGCACTGACGTTGAATCAGTACAAGGCCGGGACGATCAGCTATCTGAGTGTGGTCACGGTGCAAACGGCGCAGTTGTCCAATGAGCGCACCTCGGTTGGTTTGCTGGGTCGGCGTCTGAGTGCGACGGTAGGATTGGTCAGGGCACTGGGTGGTGGCTGGAACGCATCGGATCTTATCGCCTCGAAATAAGCAGCTGATTGCAGCATGGCAATGAGCTCTTAAACCAAGAAGCCGCAGTTAGACGGGCTCGCCTGCAATATAAGTTGTCAATCACTCCAGTCGGGAACAGCGTACCCTTCGCCTGCTGACGCGCCAATTCCGGTGCGCTTGCACCAGCGTGCTGGCATTACAACCACAATCATTGGAAAAATAAAATGGGATTCTTCGACTTTCTGACCTCCACCAAACGTCCCGCCGCCGGCGTGGCGGCTTTGCCGGCACAGGCTGTGCGTGACAAGCTGTTGGCGCTCAATCGCACGACCGCGCCGTTTAAGTTGATCGACGGTAAATCCGAGGGCGTGGATGTGATCGCCGAATGGAATATCGTCGACGCAAAGTGGTACGAAATATTTGCCAAGGCCGGATTGTCCAAGGCGTTCAAGATTTATCTCAAGCTCGATGAAAGCACGCACGAAGTGCGGGCGATGGATCGCGAGATCACTATCGAATGGCGTGCCGGTGTGCCTTCAGTCTCATTCGCCGTAAGCACCTTCAAAGGCCAGCAGCAATCGGTCGAATTCGGCAAGGCCTGGGGCTTTACCGAAAAGCTCACCACGGGCGAGATCTACAACTACCGCTTTTCGACCAAAGAACTGAAGGAGCCGATTCAGGCGGCAGTGACAGAATGCGGCTGGACGTATAAGGGCGTTGCATTCGGCAAGTTGTGATCTGCGGCGCGGCATTCAGTTGGCAATAGCGGGCCATTGCCAACTGACTATGAGGATTCGCCAGTTATTTCTTATTAACCGTTACCAGTTGCTGACCATTTTCACAACGCCTGGCATCCGTCGGCTCGGTGGCGATGGTCGACTTGCCAAGCTCGCTGGCTGGATTTCCCTTGCAAGCTTCAGTGGCCGTTGTTGCCCAATTGCACACCAGGTTATCCCCGGATGAGTAGAGCTTGCTCTTCCAGCAATAGACGGCACCGGTAGACGAAGCCGCGTCAGCCGCGATGGCAACAGATGTCAACGCTGACAAACAAATCGAGCAGGCGGTGACGAGGAGAAGTAGTATTTTCATGTGAGAAATTCCTTTCGGGGATCGGGATGATATCGATCGGTGCTGTTGGGTAAGGTCATAAGCGCGCTGTGCAGACAGACGCCTTCCTTAACGCTTAATTGCCGTCTGTACCATCAATGGTTCCAGAAATTTCATGACCGCAAGTCTTGATTTGTGACCGTGCTTGACGACTTGCCCGCCTTCGCAGCCAAACGGCAACAGTCACCATGTTCTGGCAAGTTCAATCAACTAAATGCATGCTTAACTTTTCCGCCGAACGAACATTTAGCGTCTTTGTCTACATAGATGCAGCCACATCTGCGTCAAGCTATATTGGTGTCAGTTCCAGGCCGCGCGCTGGAACGCACGCCAATCATCAGACTCGGGAAGGGCATCAATCACATGACAGACACGCACAAGATAAATTTGGTCCTCCTGCCCGGCTTGCTCACTGACGCGCGCTTGTTTCAGTTTCAGACAGAGGATCTCTCGGATATGGCCCAATCTATCGTTGGCGACTTGACCGTCGCGGATACGATTGCGGAACTGGCCGCCGCAGTATTGGTACACGCACCACCCAGGTTTGCGTTGGCAGGATTGTCGATGGGAGGCTACGTTGCGCTGGAGATCATGCGGCAGGCGCCAGAGCGGGTGCAGGGCTTGGCATTGCTTGACACTAGCGCACGCCCCGATGCGCCGGAGGCAAAGGCCAACAGGTCGAAAATGATGGAACTGGCAGAGAGCAATTTTCAGGTGGTTCTTGACAACTTGATGCCCAAGCTTGTCCATCCCTCGCGCATGACCTACAACTCAATTGTCGATACCATCTATTCGATGGGACACCGCATCGGCAAAGATGCATTCATGCGGCAACAACGCGCCATCATGGGGCGGATCGATAGCCGCCCCTATCTCGGCAAAATCAATTGCCCGACCATGATCTTGTGTGGCCGCGATGACGTGATCACGCCTGTGGAAATACATGAGGAAATGGCGGATGCCATTGCCGGCGCGAGTGTGGTCGTGATTGAACAGTGCCCACACCTATCCGCAATGGGTCAGCCAAAGCTGGTGTCGGAAGCGATGCGGGTTTGGTTGCGTGGGATTAAGTACCCGTAGTCAGATCGTTCGCATCACACCATCTGTGGCCGCTGTACCTTTTCGTATGCGATCAGCAATTGCGTGTGCATTTTGCTGCCTTCCATGTTTGCACCGAGTGTATTGAGGCCAAAGAACTGCCCCTCGCGATTCACCAGCGCATACGCCTGCCTGAGTGTCTTTTCCCCGAACAACAACTTCAGGCTTGTGTTGTATGGCTTCGCGTCCTCTAGCTGAAGAATGTTTTCGACACAACGATAAACGCGGGCGCGTTCTTCGCCGAGCTGTCCGAACTGGCTGATCCATGCGCAACCGTCAAGCGCCGCATCGGTGTCGCCGGCCGCCAGCCCAAGTAACGCCTTGAGTTCGCCCACACGCAGGTCGACCCACGCAGTACCGGCATCGGCGGCGAGGCCGATGAGTGTGGTGATTGGAAGGTTCTCGGCCAGATCGAGGTCCAGAAGCGTATCGAGCAATTCGGCACATTCCTCAGAGGTGAGTTCAGGCAGGCGCAGGATCGCGGGGCGCACCAGATTGCCAACGCTATTGTTCTCCCATTGCAATTCTTCGATGGGATAAATCTCCGACATGCCGGGCACGAATATGCGGCAGGCGTAAACGCCAAGGTGCGTGAAATCGGCGACGTAAATGCCGTGGCCGCTGGCGTGTATGCGCGCCACCGACCAGTCGTAATCTTCCTGTGTCGTCGTGCCGAAATTCCAGTCGACAAATGGAAAGTCCGGCTTATCGCGCAGATATTCCCAGCTCACCACACCGCTGGAATCGACAAAATGAATTTCCAGATTCTGCGCATCGGCAATTTCGTTCATATCGAAGCCCGCCGCCGGAAAGTCGCCCAGCGAATCGAGCGCGCGGCCTTGAAGCAGTTCAGTCAGCGCACGTTCCAGTGCGACTTCAAAACGTGGATGGGCACCGAAGCTGGCGAAAATACCCTGGTCTTTTGGATGCAGCATCGTCACGCTCATCACCGGGTATTCGCCACCGAGCGAGGCGTCTTTTACCAGAATGCCAAAGCCCGCGGCGCGCAGGCCACGAATGCCCGCCGCGATACGTGGAAAGCGGTTGATCACAGCTTCCGGAACATCGGGCAGGCAGATGCCTTCGCGAATGATGCGGAACTTGATGTCGCGCTCAAAAATTTCGGAGAGCGCCTGCGTACGCGCCTCCATCATGGTGTTGCCGGCAGACATGCCGTTGCTCACGTAGATATTGCCGATGACGTTTACCGGAAACAGCGCCGTCGCACCATCGCGCAAGCGCGTGTATGGAATCGCGCAAATGCCGCGGGCAGCGTTGCCAGAATTAAGGTCGATCAACTGGTCCGCACGCACCGCTTTATCGGGGTTGTAGAAGTCCTGCAGCTCTGGGTTGAGTAGCGCCTTCGGCCACGCCTTGCCCTTGGCTTTTAGGGGGAACCACTGCTCATTCGGGTAATGCACAAATTTATTGTTGGCGATCTTTTCACCCAGATAAAAATGCGTCCAGAAATAGTTGGTGCTCAGGCGCTCGAAAAATTCCCCCAGCGCGCTCGCGCGAGCGGCCAGCTCAGAGCCGCCCTTGCCGTTGCTGAACAGCCGCGTGCAATCGCGGTCGGTAACATGCACCGACCAGATGTTTTCGATTTCATTGAGCCATGAGCGTTCTTCGACGTGAAAGCCGATCGCTTCCAGTTTGCCCCGTAGCGTGGCGATCGAGGATTCGAGCGAGGCGTCCTTGCTTGGGATGAAGGTTTCGTGTTTGGCCATGGCGAGTCTCTATTTAAGCGAAATAGCGTCATGGTACGCAGGGCGCGATAGACGCGTTGTAATATTTTTTTGTTATCGTAGCGCGTAGGATGTGGGACG
Organism: Burkholderiales bacterium; assembly: GCA_038321965.1. Classification (GTDB taxonomy): domain Bacteria; phylum Pseudomonadota; class Gammaproteobacteria; order Burkholderiales; family Usitatibacteraceae; genus UKL13-2. The sequence continues at coordinate 43,812 of JBBQFL010000011.1, forward strand.
ACTTAAATTGCCAAAGGCTAGCAATGGCGCGCTGTTTCGAGCATAAAAAGCTGAGAAAGCGCGCCGAATGGCGATCTACGGAAACTTCATTTCACCAAGCCCCGCGACATATCCATGATCAACCGCGTCGCCAGATACAAGCGCGGCTCGATAGAGTCGATGTGCACGTATTCGCTGTCGTTGGAGTGGGCACCAAAACTCAACAGGCCGAAACGTTCGATCACCGGTTTGCTATTGCCCAGGGCTGCAAACGCCGCGTCAGTCCCGCCGCCGGCGACGCTTTCAGTGACATTCAGTGTCTTGCCAAGCTCTGCGTAAATCGTTTTTGCGTGCTTGCCAACGACCGCCGCAGCAGGATTGAATTGCAATGGTGGACGGCGGCGCTCGAAGGTCATCTCCACTTTGGTTTCGGGGATGAGCTGTTTGGTGATCGTGTCGCGGATTTTTTTCTCCAGCCCTTCATAGTCCGCAATTCGAACAACCCGGACATCGGCGGCACCTGTGGCCTCTGCAGGAATGACATTGCGGTTGGTACCACCGTTGATCATGGTCCAGTTCATCTTGACGCCGGTGGCGGGATCTGAAAAGTCTTTGGTTTGCAACATTTGATGGGCCAGTTCATAAATCGCGTTGCGACCGCGTTCAGGGGCCGATCCAGCATGTGACGCTTTACCGGTGACTTTCAGCGTGACGGCGGCGATGCCGGCAGTCGCCAGCGATAGCGTATCGGATAAAATCGGCGAGCCCTCGTGGGACATGGTGAGGTCGTGCTCAGCGCCCAGCTTGGCAAAAACATTGCGGCTCGCAGGTGAGCTGATCTCTTCATCGCCGTTGATCAACACGGTGAGGGTGCCGTAATCGCGAAAATTCATTGCCTTCAACATGGCGAGGGTGTGAAGGATAACCGCAATGCCGGCCTTGTCGTCACCGATGCCCAATCCATAGGCGCGGTTGCCATCGATGCGAAACGGCTGATTGGCGAGCATGCCTTTCAGGTAGACGGTATCCATATGCGCAATCAGCAGAATTTTCTTGCTGCCGGTGCCCTTGAATGTGGCTTTGACCATGCGGCCGATTTTCGCCGGGGTATCGTGCATGCGGTATGCATCCGCACCAGGCTCGATAAATTCAACCTCGCCGCCCAGCGTTTTGAGACGGTCGTAAATCATTTGCGAAATCCGGTCCAGTCCATCGCGATCGCCGCTGCCGGACTCGATATTGACAAGCTCTTTGAGCGTGTCGAGGAGTGGCTGCTTTTGCTGACTCGCCAGCGTCATTACCGCCTGGTCGGGCGCGGCGATGGTAGCGAAAGGAAGCAGGGTGCAGGCTGTAGCCGCCAGGTGCGATAGGCGGCGAATCAGTGACAGTGACATGGGATTTCCTGTGGGGGGGTGGGTAGATGACGACAGCTTAACGCGAACCCACTCAACAAGTCTTGCTCAGCGTCAGGGACGCAACCCACCCAGTATTGCCGCGACGCTGCAGGTCTCGGTCGCTTCCAGCTGCACGGCCAGTTCGAGCGACATGGATTTCGCATTGACGATGATGTTGGTGGACTGCCATGCGCCGCGTTTGCCATCGCTGCAGTTGAGCACGCCATTGGCTATCAAACGCGAGCCGTTGGTGGTGAAATTGCCACTGTAGGTGCATTGCAGGCCCGTCACGCCTGAAAGCATGATGCTGATGGGACCGCTGGTCGTGCCAACCATGCCGATGTCGTATTGTCCGTAGGTTGCCCGGCCACCGTTGTTTTGGGATTGGGTGCAATTGCTACGGGTCTCGACGATGGCTCCCTGCCATTGTCCGGCGAGCCCCGGAATGATCGGCGCTGGTGGGCCGAAGATCTGTCGTGTGATTTGCCGGGCGCTGGCGAGTCCGTCGATGGTGTAACTCATCGCCCCGGTATCGTTGCTGGAGAACGTGAGCGACATCGTTCCGACCTTGGTGAAATTCAATCCGCTACCGCTCCAAGGCATGGTTGGTGTTGCGCCACCCTTGAATCTGAGCATGTCGCCGGAACAGGCTGCACCGGAAATTGTGCAGGACACGGTGTACCAGGTGGGAATGCCGGCGGCATCGTATACGAACATCGTGACAAACATGATGCTCGATTGCTGTGTGAGGGTCGCCCCCCATCCAGATTCGTTCGCGTTCCACCAGAGCCCCGTGAGCGGAGAAGCGGCGGAGGTGTCGACCGTGTAGGTCTGCGCCTCGCTGAACGTTGGCAGGAGCAGTGCAAGCGTCAACGCGAGGCCGGATGCAACACGCGAAGTGATGGTCGAATTATTCATTGAAGGTATCGTTGTTGTCATGTTGAGTTTGGAACAGATTACTGCACTTACGTTCCATGCCAGGCGGAATAGATAAATGACGGCGAAGATTTGTAACGTAACGTAGAGGATAAAATGCGAGTCACGCTGTTTGCAATGCGCAAAGCACCAGCCTTCCGATGCGCCTGTCACACGTTGGTCAAGCAGTCGGCGTGCCGCGACAAAATCTGCACCACATAGGAGCTTCGGTAATGAGTCACCCCGCTTACGACGAGCTCGCTGCGACCTGGCAGCGCTTGCATCATTTCAGCCACTTGCAGTCACTGGCCTCGTGGGACCGCATGGCCCTTATGCCTTCGAGCGGCAACGCCGCGCGTGCCAATGCCATGGCCGAAATGGATGGGCTATTGCACGGCATTCGTACCAACCCGCAACTAGCGGTGGCGCTTGAGCGCACCGATAAGGAAGCCCTCGACGATTTTCAACGCGCAAACGTGCGTGAAATCCGTCGCGACTGGCGCACCGCCAATGCGTTGCCCGCCGCGCTGGTGCAGGCGCAGTCGATGGCCAATTCGCGCTGTGAGCACGCTTGGCGCTCGCAGCGCCCGGTCAATGACTGGAAGGGATTTCTGGAGAATTTTCGCGAAGTGCTGAAGCTCTCCCGCGAGCAGGCAAATTTTCTTGCCGATCGGTCCGGTTTGAGTCCGCACGATGCGCTGATGGACAACTACGAGCCTGGCATGAATGGCGAAACGGTCGACAAGTTGTTTGGCGATTTGCAGACGTGGCTACCCGATCTGGTGCGTCGGGTGCGCGATAAGCAGGCGCGTGAAACAGTACATACGCCGGCCGGTCCGTTTCCGCGCGGTGCCCAATATGCCATTGGCCTTGAGGCGATGCAGCTGCTGGGTTTCGATTTCGAGGCGGGCCGCCTGGACGAAAGCGCGCATCCGTTTTGCGGCGGCGTGCCCGAAGACACGCGCCTCACCACGCGCTACCGCGAGGACAGCTTCGTCGGCAGCCTGTGGGGCACGATCCACGAGACCGGCCACGGCCGCTATGAACAAAACCTGCCGCGCCACTGGCTGGGGCAACCGGTGGGCTGGGCGCGCAGTGCCGGCATACACGAAAGCCAGAGCTTGAGTTTTGAGATGCAAATCGGCCTCAGTCGTCCATTCGTCGGTCTGCTGGCACCAAGACTGGCCGCACATTTCGGCAATCAGCCCGCGTTCGAGCCGGACAATCTTTTTCTGTGGCTCACACGTGTCCAGCCGAGTTTCATCCGCGTCGAGGCCGATGAATTGACCTACCCGTTACACATCATCCTGCGCTACCGCATCGAGCGCGACCTCATCGAAGGCCGGGTCGAGGCCGAGGACATTCCGGCGCTGTGGGATGAGGCCATGGCGAAACTGCTGGACGTCGATACGCGCGGCAACTTTACCAATGGCTGCATGCAGGATGTGCATTGGGGTGAGGGACTGTTTGGATACTTCCCGAGCTACACGCTAGGCGCGATGTACGCAGCACAATGGTTCGCTGCCATTCGTGCGGCGACGCCCGATCTCGATGCACGCATGGCGGCAGGCGATCTGGCACCGGCATTCGACTGGCTGCGCGCAAATATCTGGCAGCAGGCAAGCCGCTGGACGACCGCAGAACTGGTTACACGGGCGACCGGTGGACCATTGGATGCCGGGCATTATCGCCGGCATTTGGAAACCCGCTACTTGGGTGCATGAACGAATATTTTTAGGTACTGAGGAATCCAAAATGACGATTGGCGTAGGCGGCAAAACCAAGGCTGAGGCGCTTGCAGCGCTATCGGATATGACGGCAGGCGTACAGCCGATCACCCAGCAGGAATACGCGGCCCGCATTGCGCGTGCGCAGACATACATGCACGCCCACGCCATCGCCGCGATGTGGGTCCACGCCGGTACCAACATGACCTATTTCACCGGTACCAAATGGCACCCTAGTGAGCGCATGGTCGGCGCCATCATCCCGGCGAAAGGCGCGGTCGAATACATCGCCCCGTACTTTGAGAAAAACACGCTCGACGACTACATGGTGTTCGAAGGCAACGTGAACGTTTGGCACGAGCACGAGAGCCCTTACAAGTTGTTTGTCGATACGCTAAAGCGCATGGGCATTGGTGCAAACGAAGGCTCGCCCTTAGAAATTGCCGTCAGCGAGGACGCACCGTTTTTCATTGTCGATGGCATCCAGCAGCTCGCAGCCGGTTACCGGCTCATCAACGCCAAACCGGTGACTGCACATTGCCGCGCCCGAAAATCCGCAGCAGAGATTGCGCTTATGCAGCGCGCAAAGGACATGACCCTCGAAGTCCACAAGGCCGCCGCGAGCATGCTTAGTGAGGGCATCACCACCACGGAGGTCAACGCCTTCATCAGTGAAGCGCATCGAAAAGTTGGTGCCACAGGCTCGTATTTTTGTATCGTGCTGTTTGGTCCGGCAACGGCGTTTCCGCACGGCGTCAAGAATCCGCAAACACTCAAGCGCGGCGATATGGTGCTGATCGATACCGGATGTCAGATCGAAGGCTACATTTCAGACATCACCCGCACCTATGTGTTTGGTGAACCCAGCGAGCGTCAGCGCCAGGTTTGGGCTGCTGAGAAGACCGCACAGGCGGCGGCATTCAAGGCGGCACAGCTTGGCGTGCCTTGCAAGGACGTTGATCTGGCCGCACGGCTGTCGCTCAGGGCAGACGGTTTTGGTCCCGATTACCAATTGCCCGGGCTGCCGCATCGCACCGGTCACGGCATTGGCATGGACATTCACGAGTGGCCCTATCTGGTCGGCAGCGACAACACACCACTGGCAGAAGGCATGTGCTTCAGCAACGAGCCGATGATCTGCGTGCCGGGCGAGTTCGGTATACGGCTGGAAGACCATTTCTACATGACTGCGACCGGCCCGAAATGGTTTACGCTACCGTCGCATTCAGTAGACGATCCGTTCGGGTTGGCGCGGACGGCATAGCGCGGTCGCATGTATCAAGGCGAGCGATTCAATGGTTATTCCCATCTTGCTGGCACGCTGCTGGCGATTGCCGCTGCCACGGTACTCATCGTGTACGGTGCGACCAGGGGGGATACCTGGAAGATCGTCAGCTTTTCCATCTATGGCGCCACACTGATCGCGCTATTTGGTTTTTCAACGCTCTATCACAGCACCCGCGGCACCACCAAGCGGGTGTTCAGAAAATTCGATCACAGTGCCATCTACCTCCTGATCGCCGGGACCTACACGCCGTTCACGCTGGTGACCCTGCGTGGGCCGTGGGGCTGGTCCCTGTTCGGCGTGGTTTGGGGGCTCGCCGTCATCGGCATCATTCAGGAGTTGACTGTCGCCAAGGGCGCCAGGTGGATTTCATTGGCGATCTACATCGTCATGGGCTGGTGCGCGGTGATTGGGGTGGTGCCGATGATCGATGCGCTCGGCTGGAAAGGGTTTACCTGGGTTGCAGTGGGTGGCGTGGTTTACACGGCAGGGACCGTGTTCTACATACTCGACGAGAAGTACAAGCACTGGCACGGCATCTGGCACTTGTTTGTACTTGCAGGCGCGGCAATCCACTACGTGGCGATATTTATGTATGTTGCTTGACGGTCGACGCGAGTTTGCATGACCTACCTCGTCCCCGACTTGCTCGCACCGGACCTTAAACTTGTGTTTTGCGGTACGGCGCCATCGAAAGCATCTGCCGTTGCCAAAGCCTACTACGCCAAACCCGGCAACAAGTTTTGGCCGACGTTACATGCGGTGGGCATCACGCCGTCGCGTTTTGCGCCGCAAGATTATCCGGCTTTGCTCGCGTTGGGGATCGGCCTCACCGATCTCTGTAAAGTACATTCCGGGGTAGATGCCGAGTTGCCCGAGAACGCGTTTGATATCGCCGCGTTTGAGCGCAAGCTGAAAATGTACCGTCCGAAAATTGTCGCATTCACCAGCAAGAATGCGGCACAGAATTATTTTGGCCATGCTGTTGGCTACGGTTGGTGCGAAGCGAAAAGGTCTGCAGCGAATGGCGTCGCGAAATTCTTCGTTTTACCCTCGCCGTCAGGGCTTGCGACCAGATTTTTCGATGTCGAAATCTGGCGCGAACTTTCACGGGCTTTGACTCCAATCCCATGTCTTTACCGTAATGATTCTGCATGTGTTTGTGGCTAGTTGTGGCTCACAAAAAGACTGCATTACGGGTTTGCTCCTTCCCCCGCGGTTGTGGGGCAAGGCTGGGATGGGGGTGTGAATTGAAATTGAGACATTGGGCGAGCATCGCCCCCATCCCGCCCTTCCCCCGTTGCCGGGGGAAGGGGAAAACCGTGACCGTCGAATCAGCCCAGCAAAATGTGATCCTGATACAGGTCGAAAATTAATGCGCGAACTATTCAGAAATAGAATGACACCATGAACGATGGCCTGCATGCGGAAAAGAAACAAATGCGTGAGGTCATCCTCGCAGTGCGGGACGCCATGCCTCCCGTCGTGCGCCGCGCCGCGTCGCTGGCGATCAACGAGAAAATTTGTGAGTTGTCGGCATATCGACACGCGCGGACGGTACTTGCCTACATCGGATTCGGCAGCGAGATAGAAACCCAAGCGTTGATTGAACGGATCATCGCCGACGGCAAAATAGCGGTATTGCCACGCGTGGACCGCGCCACGCAGTCGCTGATTTTGCATTCCGTGAAAAGTTTGAGCGAATTGGTGACCAGCAAATGGGGTATCCGCGAGCCGCCTGCGGAAGCGCCGGTGAAAAGCGCCAGCGCAATTGAATTTATACTGATGCCCGGCGTTGCTTTTGATCGCAGCGGCAATCGCCTTGGTTACGGACGCGGCTATTACGATAAATGGGTGCTGAGTGCAGATCCAGCATTGGCGCGGGTCGCGGCGGCTTTTTCGTGCCAGATAGTCGCAAAAGTGCCGGTTGGGCCGCACGATCAAAAAATTGACACTGTCATCACTGAAAACGAAATCATCCACATCCAACATGAGCGCTAAACGCATTGACGGCAAGTTAATCTCGGACTTCTTTCGCGCAGAATTCAAATTACGTGTGGATCGCCTAATCGAACGGGGTACGCGGCCTGGGCTGGCGGTGGTGATCGTCGGCAGCGATCCCGCCTCGCAAGTGTATGTGCGCAACAAGGCGCGAGCCTGTGAATCCATCGGCATCTATTCGGAAGTGCATGCACTCTCTGCTGAGGTATCGCAGGACGAACTGACCGCGTTTGTCGAGTCACTCAACGAAAACCCAGCCATTCACGGCATTCTGGTGCAGCTACCACTGCCAAAGCGCATCGATGACCGGACGGTGATCGAAGCCATCTCCGCAGACAAAGACGTCGATGGCTTTCACTACGCCAATATGGGTGCACTGGTCATCGACGAGAGCCGCTTTCCGCCCTGCACACCTTATGGCGTGATGAAAATGCTGGAATATGAAGGCATTGTGGTCGAGGGCCAGCATGTGGTGATCGTCGGGCGATCCAATATTGTCGGCAAGCCGCAAGCGATGTTGATGCTGAAAGCTGGCGGCACGGTAACGGTTTGCCATTCCAAGACGCGGGATCTCGCCAGATTTACGCGCGACGCCGATATTCTGGTTGCGGCGGTTGGCAAACCTGGAATGATTACCGGCGATATGATCAAGCCCGGTGCGGTGGTGATCGATGTTGGGATCAATCGTCTCTCGGACGGAAAACTGGTCGGCGATGTGCACTTTGAATCTGCCGCTGCTGTAGCGTCGGCAATCACGCCGGTGCCGGGTGGTGTGGGGCCGATGACGATCACGATGCTGCTCGGCAATACGCTGCGCGCGGCCGAAATAAGCGCAGCGCCCGGTGGCCGTATGAACGAGACGATGATTGCATGACGGCAATAACCGCGGATCTCATCCGTGCGGCACACGGATTCGGCGCCGTTGCGTCGGATTCGCTGCTTGTAGAGTTTTTGTCGCTGGGCGCGCTACTCGAATTACGCTCACTTGAGCAGCCGGACGCACTATTTCTGAAATACTTCGATGATGATAGCGGTGAGACCGCCGCATACTCGTACGCGCAATTTTCCGAACTTGTCCTGCGAGCGGCGACGTTACTGGCGTCTCGCGGCCTTCGCGCGGGTGATTGCTTCGCTACGTTGTCGCACAATCATCCAATAGCGGCGGCACTGTTGTTCGCAGGCTGGAAGCTGGGGTTATTAGTCGCGCCATTGAATGCGTCCGAAGATGACGGTCGCATTGCTTTTGTATTGCGGGATGCCGACGCAAAATTGATTGTTGCCCATCCAGCGTTGCGGGAACGTGCTTGCAGGATCACTGCCGGGGCCGCTGGTGACGCACCAATTACGCAAAGCGTTTTGACGTTTGAGGACCTACCGGCCAGTAGCGACGGCAAATTCGTCGAGGGCGACTGCCGCCGTCATCCCGCATTGATTGTGTACACGAGCGGCACCACCGGCAATCCAAAGGGCGTGGCGCTTACCCAGTACAACATGATGATCAATGCACAGGGCATCGCCACCTGGCATAGTCTCGATGCCAGTAAGCGTTTGATGTGTGTGCTGCCCATTCATCACGTCAATGGTATTGTGGTGACGCTCGTGACTACGGTCATGGCAGGGTCTGCCGTGATGCTCAATCGTGGCTTCAAGGTGTCGACATTCTGGCGGCAACTTGCTGACGAGCGCGTCGCCGTTGTTTCGGTAGTGCCGACCATTCTGCAATTCCTCTATGAAGCGAACGAGGATATTTCGTGTCTGGATCTGTCGAGATTTCGCTATTTCATCTGTGGTGCAGGCACGCTACCGATCTCGCTGGTCGAGAAATTCGAAGCGCGGTTCGGCCTCTCGATCCTGCATGGATACGGTCTTTCGGAGACTACCGCCTTCACCTGTACGCTGCCAGCCGACTTGCCTCAAGTTGCGCGCAAACATTGGTTGTGCAACCATGGCTATCCCAGTATCGGGACGGTCTTTCCGCATTGTGAGATGGCTATTCACGATGCACATGGCCGCGGTTTGCCTGCCAACGAACGCGGTGAAATTGTAATTCGCGGCCATTACATCATGGACGGCTATCACCATCGGACCGACGCCAATGCCGACGCGTTCAAGCACGGCTGGTTCCGCTCGGGCGATGAAGGCTTCTTCGAGATTGACGAGATTGGACGTGCGTACTATTTCATTACTGGCAGACTGAAGGAGCTGATCAATCGCGGCGGTGTGAAGTACAGCCCGTTCGAAATTGAAGAGGTGCTGTTGACCATACCAGGCGTGAAAGCTGGCGTGGCGATTGCATTCGAAAACGATTGGTATGGTGAAGAGATCGGTGCCTACGTGGTTCGCGACGCTGATTCCGCAATTAGTTCACACGAGATCATCAAAACGTGCCGAGTGGTGCTGCCGTTTGCAAAATGTCCGAAGGTTGTGGTGTTTGGCGACGACATACCAGTCACTTTGACTGGTAAATATCAACGGTTGAAGCTTGCACACCTGTTCTGCGATCACCTGAAAACACAATTCCGCGAGTAGTTTTTTGAGCGACGGGATGGAGCGAACTAAATGATAATACGGTACGCGCAATCGCATCGAGTTGCGCCGGAGGATTGATATCATGACGTCGCCCGCAGCCGTTAGTCCGTATGATCATGGTCTGGACAAGAATCCAGCCAACTACACACCATTGTCACCGCTTTCGTTTTTGCCCAAGACCGCTGCCGTCTATCCGCACCGGCTGGCGGTGATTCACGGGGATCGCCGGTTTACTTGGGCTGAGGTTTATGCACGGGCGCGGCGACTGGCTAGTGGGCTACAGCAACACGGCGTAGGCAAAGGTCACACGGTGACCGCGATGCTGGCCAATACGCCTGAGATGGTGGAAATGCATTTTGGTCCGGCCATGCTGGGTGCGGTGCTCAACACCCTCAACACCAGGCTGGATGCCGAGGCAATCGCGTTTATGCTCGACCACGCCGAAGCGAAGGTTCTGGTGACAGACCGCGAATTCGCCCCGACGATCGAACGCGCCTTGCAACTGTGCAAATCAAAGCCGCTGGTGATCGACGTGGTCGACGCGTTATTTACTGGTGAAGGCACGAAACTCGGCGACATCGACTACGAAGCATTTATCGCCAAAGGCGACCCGCAGTTTGAATGGTCCCTGCCTGCCGACGAGTGGGAAGCCATCTCGCTCAACTACACTTCGGGCACCACTGGCAATCCCAAGGGTGTGGTCTATCACCATCGCGGTGCACACCTCAATGCAGTCGCAAATATCCTCGAATGGTCGATGCCACGACACAGCGTTTATCTCTGGACATTGCCGATGTTCCATTGCAACGGCTGGTGTTTCCCGTGGTCGATTGTCGCCAATGCCGGTACCCATGTTTGCCTGCGCAAGGTCGATCCGAAAGTCATTTTTGAGCTGATCCGCGCGCATGGCGTGACGCACTACTGCGGCGCACCGATCGTGCACAGCATGCTCATCAATGCGCCTGAGGAAATGAAACGCGATATTGCCCAGAAGGTGCATGCGATGGTTGCCGGGGCAGCCCCACCCGGCGCGATGATCGAAGGCATGGCCAGACTGGGCTTCGCCTTGACCCACGTGTATGGCTTGACCGAAACCTATGGCCCCGCCGCGGTGTGCGCCAAGCACGTTGAGTGGCAGACCTTGGCCGTGGATGAGCAGGCGCGGCTGAACGGTAGACAGGGCGTTGCCTATCTGCTGGAAGAAGGCATGACGGTGATGGACCCCGCAACCATGCAGACCGTGCCCGCAGATGGCGAGACCATGGGGGAGATCATGTTCTGTGGCAACATCACCATGAAGGGGTACTTAAAGAATGAAAAAGCCAGCGCTGAAGCATTTGAAGGTGGCTGGTTTCACTCGGGCGATCTGGCGGTCATTCATCCCGACGGCTATGTGAAAATCAAGGATCGTGCGAAGGATGTGATCATTTCCGGCGGTGAAAATATTTCGTCGCAGGAAGTCGAAGATGTGATCTGCCGCCATCCTGCCGTGATGATGTCGGCAGTAGTGGCGATGCCCGATGAAAAATGGGGCGAAGTGGGCTGCGCGTTTGTTGAGTTGAAAGAGGGAGGAAATGCGACGGAAGCTGAACTGATCGAATTTTGCCGGGAGCGGATGGCGCGCTTCAAGGTGCCCAAATCGATCAAGTTTCAAACGCTGCCGAAAACCTCCACCGGAAAAATCCAGAAGTTCGTGCTGCGTGAGTTGGCAAAAAGCAAAGAGGCCATTGAATGAGACATTGTTTTTACTCGGGACTATCCGCATCAGGTTTTCATCGCATTCACTACACGGAGTGGGGCGAGGCCAACAACCCGCGCGTGCTCGTTTGCGCGCACGGGCTCACCCGCTGCGGCCGCGATTTCGATACGCTTGCCAAGGCCATGCAAGGCGAATATCGGGTGATCTGCCCGGATGTTGCTGGCCGTGGTGAGAGCGCCTGGCTGACCAATAAGGCCGACTATAACTACGCCCAGTACATGAGCGACATGGCCGCGCTGCTGGCGCGAGCGAATGTAGAAACGGTGCATTGGGTAGGCACCTCGATGGGCGGCATCATCGGCATGCTGCTGGCCTCTCATCCCAATACGCCGATCACCCGCCTGGTGATGAATGATGTGGGCTCGTTCATTCCGAAGGCATCGCTCGAGCGGATCGGCATGTATCTGGGGTCGTCACCGCGCTTTGCCGACTTCGAGTCAATCGTGATGGCGGTGCGAGCGGTCAGCCCGTTCGGTGAAATGTCGGATGACACCTGGCGAGAATTAACGGTGCCGCTGGTGAAGCAGTTACCGGATGGAAGCTGGCAGTTCCGCTACGATCCCGGTATCGGCGATTCGTTCAAGGTTGGCGCGATTCAGGACGTGGATTTGTCGCCGCTATGGGCCCAGGTGTCCTGTCCGGTGCTGATCACGCGGGGAGAGGATTCGGATCTGTTGCTCAAGAGTACGTTTGATGCGATGTGCCGAAAGGCCGGGGTGCGCGGCGTGGAGTTTGCCGATGTGGGGCATGCGCCGATGTTTCAGGAGAAGTCGCAGGTGGAGGCGGTTAGGGAGTTTTTGTTGGGGTGATTTTGGGCTTAGCTTTTGATGAGCCGGGGGTTGCCCGGCGGCAACCTACTTTCTTTGCTTCGCCAAAGAAAGTAGGCAAAGAAAGGCGACCCGAGGTTCGTCGCCCCGCAAAAGCGCGGGGTGCCCTCCGTTACTCGAAACGACAGGCCGCTGCGGAACTCGGGCTCGAATGGATGCAGGTGCAATAGATTGAGTTTGTGCTCGCCCTCAGACAGTCCTCGCGGACTACCCCTGTCGTTTCTGCGTTACTCGGCGACTCTCATCGGGGCCCGGCCAGCCCGCTGCCAGTGTCACGTGGTTTGTTTGAGGTTCAGTCGAGATTAAGTGTGATTTCAATCTGCGCGACTACTCCTCCCAACTAAACCGCCAAATCGCGATCACCGTAAACAGCGCCGAAAAAGCCAGCATTGCGCCAATCGGGATCACAGCAGCTTCAAGCCCCAAACCGCGCCAGGTCATCGCATCAAAGCCATCGACCGCCCAACGTGCGGGATTTGCGAGAGATGCGGTTTGCAGCCATTCCGGAAATATGAACGAAGGCACCCAAGCACCACCGAGCATCACCATCAACAGCGTCGCAAAAATGGCTAAACCACGCGTAGCTTCAGGCGTCTTGCCGATGGCGGCGATGAGCAGGCCGAAGCTGGAGGCGAGCAACGCGAAGGCAATCATGTTGCCAATGAAACCGATGACGCTGCCGTCGATGCGTACGCCGAAGACGGCGATGGCGACCGAGAATATTCCGCACATCAGTAACAACGCGGTAATGGTGCCGCTGGCGATGGTACTGCCCAAAAGCAACGCGCGTGACACCGGCGCTGCCCGCAAACGCTTCCACAAACCCATGCGCCGCATCAGCAATAGGCCGATACCGACGTCGATCCCCATGAACAAGAGGAATTGCACGGTCATACCGCCGAACGAGTGCGCGTAGCTGTTGTACTTTCGCTCCAGATTGCCGGTGGCTTCCACGGTCACGGTTTTGAAGGGGACATCGAATGACGGACCGGAACCGTTGCTCGATGCGGTCGCGGTCCCGGCGCTTTGCTGAACACGCTCGACGCTGTCGAACAAGTTGAGCAAATCCTTGCGTGCGTCGGTCGCGATGAGCTTTGACACCAACACATCGGCACGCGCATCCGAAAGCATCTTCGCGCCGTCTGCGCCCATCATTGATTGCGTCACCGCTTTCATCACGTGCTGCGAAAGCATGCCGCGCACCATCGCCAGTGCGATCGACTGCGAGGGGTCGAAGTGAATTTTGACCTCCGGTTTGGCGTTGGCGCTGAACATCGCGCGACCGGCGAGCTCACCAAATTTTGGCGGTAACACGACTGCGGCGCGCACTTTGCCTTTTTGCACCTGCGTGAGCGCTTCAGCCTCGTCGAGTTCAAGCACGTTGAGGGCACTGTCTTCCTTCATGCCGGCAATCACCTGTTTGGCAATCGCGCTTTTGTCCTGATCGACGATGGCAATAGGTACGCGGGCAGGTTTTTTGTCGCTGTTACCAAACAACGATCCGAAAAAAGCTGCGATGGCGATGGGCGCTGCCAACGTAATGATGAGCGCGCGCTTGTTGGAGAAATAAAGGATAAGGTCTTTTTTGACGAGAGCGAAGAATGCATTCATGGTCAGTCCCGAAGTTGGCGGCCAGTGAGGGCCAGGAACAGCGTTTCCAGATTGGCGCGACCGGAGCTGAGGCGTGTGACATGATGGCCGGCGGATGCAAGCCAGGCGAGCACGGTTGCGGCCGACGCAGACAGAGAGTCAACGCCAACGGTGAGACGGCCATTTCCCTGTGATGCGGTTTTCACACCGGCCTGCTGCTTGAGCATGGCAATGTCGACCTCGCCATCGATCTCAACTTCCAGCGTTGCCGATACCGGCAACTGGCGATACAGCCCCGCCAGTGTGTCGTTCGCAATCACCTTGCCGTGATCCATGATGACAATGCGGTCGCACAGCCGCTCGGCCTCCTCCATATAGTGCGTGGTGTAAACCATGGTCTTGCCGCGCGCCTTGAGTGTTTCCAGGTTGTCGAAAATCGCATTGCGGCTTTGCGGATCGATGCCGACGGTCGGTTCATCGAGCAACAGAATGTCGGGGTCGTGCACCAGCGCGCAGGCAATGTTCAAGCGTCGTTTCATGCCGCCGGAAAAAGTATCGGGCTTATCGCGTGCGCGATCGGCGAGACCGACCAGTGCTAGCGCATCCAGCGAAGACTGGCGTAGTTGCGCGCCCTTCAGACCGTAAAGTGCACCGAATATCTCCAGATTGCCCAGCGCTGAAAGCCCCTCGTACAACGCAATATCCTGCGGCACAAAGCCGACTTTGCGTTTGACCGCACTGTCGTCAGCATCAATGCGCTGGCCCGAGAGAAGCACGCTGCCCTGGTCGGGTGCGGTCAGGCCGCAGATCATCGAAACGGTTGTGGTTTTTCCCGCGCCGTTTGGCCCGAGCAGGCCGATGATCTGGCCGGGCTCGGCGCTGAATGAAACATCCGATACGACCTGCCGGGCGCCGTAGGATTTGTGGAGATGTTGGACTTGTAGCATGTGGGCTCCTGGGGACTGACAGGAGCGATGTTACGGAAAATTCACAGGGGAAGGGGTTGGTAGCGATGAACTGACAGAATGACGACGCGAGTGGTTGATGGGTTGCGTGACCGGTGGGTTTGAGACGGTTTGATCGGGCGACGCAACTGGCCACCAAAGAATTCGATCGGCTGCAGGCTCTAAAAAATACCAGCGCTGGCGGGCGTCTAAAGCACTTTATGGCCTGAAAGCCGCGCCAGTTCTAGTGTTTGCCACCCGCCTTAACCGGCGGTGCGACCGAACATTCAACACGCAGCGCTCAATACGGCTGCCGCTCAATATGCCGCACCTGCGCGAAGCCATTTACTGTCGTTGTCATCGTCGCATTGCTTGCATCAGTGAAGTCTAGCGAGATCGTTCCAATATTGGTCGACGTAAACGCACCCGGGTTGTACGGCACACCCAGCCAAGGTAACGATGTGTGCGAAAAGAGCAAGCCTGACCAAACCGTCCCGTTCCAGCTTCCACCTTGGGCTGTAAAGAACGTGGGCTTGCCTACGACATCGTAGGTGTACCAGATTGGGAACAACACACGCCCCTGCTGAGCGATGTTGATGCCCCAACCATCCTCCGCTGAAGTTGCCCACCACAGATCGTTGGTTCGCAAATTGGGGCCAGCAGTCTCAGTTGCAAAAATCTGCCGCTGGATAGACTTGGTGTCACTGACACCGTTGATCGTATAGGCGAGTGTCGCGGTACCGCTGCTCGTGTAGGTGATGGTGGCTGAACCAACCTGCGCGCCAATGACAAACTTGGATTTGTCGTAAGCGCTGAATGGGGATGATGTCGTCAGGTACAGCGGCCCCGTAAAAACCGTTCCTGCGGCATTGAAACTGCCACCGGGCATCACGTACCACACCGATTTGCCATAAGGGTCATAGGCAAAGATCACGTTGAACTGGATTGGCCCGTGTTGGGTGACCGACATTCCCCAGCCGTTTTCTGACGTACCAGCCCACCACATGTCGGTGTAGTCGGTGACTACTTGCGACACGACGCGCAGATCAAAGGTCACTTGCTCGCTGATCCTTCCCGAGGCATGCCCTGTCGGGTAGAAGTATGTCGCCAGGTATTGCTTGATGCCGCTCGCGGATGCAGGTGCGGCTACCGTGCAGGTCGCGACCGCAGCGTCGTTTGCATCAGGCAACATGGACAAAACGATTTGTGCGCAACCCGTGATCGGCACACCGTTATCTGAAAACGTCACCGCACCTGCAGGATTGCTCATCTTGACCAGCGCGGTGAACGTGGTGGTGCGTCCGCTAACGATTGGCGGCAACGGCGTTGCTGCCACGCTCAGTACCGCCGAATTCAACACGACTGATTGCGAACGGCTGGTACTGGATGCGAGATTGTAGGCGTCACCTGAATATGTGGCCTGGTACTGGCGTGCACTCTGGTTCTGGTAGGCGGCGGGCACGAGGCAACTTGCCACACCTGCTACCAGCGTCACTGCCGCGCAACCGGGCAACACACTCGTTCCACTGTTGGTCGTGACGCTGAAGCTCACAGTGCCACTCTGGCCGTTGCCACCAGCTGCGACCGATAACGTCAAGGCCTCGCCGTAGTTAGCCACGTTGTTGCTTGAATAAAATGCGAAGGGCAGGCTTGCGCCAGCTGACTTGATGAGTGTCGGTGCTACTCGTTGCGACCTGCTGCTATACACATCAGCAAGTTGTCCATCACTGTTGCCACCCCAACATACCATGCCGCCGTTAACGACGGCGCACGTGTGGCTTGCTCCCGCTGAAATTGATGAAACATTGCTACCAGCAGCAATTGCTTGCACTGGCACGAGTGTATTAATTGTGTTGCCGGTACCCAATTGGCCAGAATCATTGTGGCCCCAGCATTGCACCCCGCCGTTCAACAACGCGCAACTGTGCTCACTACCTGCTGACACCGCCAAAACATTGCTGCCGGCCGCAATCGCCTGTACCGGTACACGGCTGTCAACAGTACTGTTATTACCTAGCTGGCCTCTGAAGTTTCGGCCCCAGCACTGCACGCCTCCATTGACCACTGCGCACGCATGTTGACTCCATGTCGACACTGCAGTGACATGGCTGCCCGCTGCAATCGTCTGTATAGGCACGATGCTATTGCTCGTGCTGTTGTTGCCCAGTTCCCCTTCACCGTTAAAGCCCCAGCACTGCACGCCGCCGTTGACAACCGCACAACTAAATTGAAACCCAGCCGATATCGCTGTGACATTGCTGTTAGCCGCAATTGTTTGCACCGGTACCAGGCTATCGCTGGTGCTGGCGTTGCCCAGTTGTCCAAAGAAATTCCAACCCCAGCATCGCACCCCACCATTAACCACTGCGCAACCGTGTGCGAAGCCCGCCGAGACCGATGTCGCGCTGCTGCCAGCTGCGATGGTCTGCACCGGAATAGAGCTCGCCGTCGTGCTGCTGTTGCCGAGTTTGCCTTGGCTATTGGAGCCCCAGCACTGGGCCCCACCGTTTGCTACAGCACAACTGAAGTACTCGCGCGCTGAGACCGCCGTGACGTTACTGCCAGCAGCAATTGCCTGGACAGGCGAAAGGCTATCAGTGGTAGTGTTGTTGCCAAGTTGGCCAAATCGGTTGTTGCCCCAACACTTCGCTCCACCGTTGACGACTGCGCAACTATGGACATCACCGGCTGCCGCGGCGGCTACACCACCGCCCGCTGCAATCGCCTGTGTTGGAATCAGGCTCCGGTAAATGCCGACAATACTGTTATTGCCAAATACGCCAGTGGGGTTGTTAACGCCAGTGGAGTTGTAGCCCCAGCACTGTACTGCGCCACCGACCACCGCACAGCTGAAATCTGGGCCTGTCGATACCGCCGCGCTGCCGCTCGTACCTATCGCTTGTACTGGTACCGAGCTAGCCGTTATGCTGCCGTTGCCGAGTTGGCCACCATAGTTAGACCCCCAGCATTTCACGTTTCCGTTAGCGACGGCGCAACTGTGGGCGCCACCTGCCGACACGGCAGTTACATTGCTGTTGACAGTGATCGCCGGCACAGGCACGGCGCTATTGGTGGTCGTAGCGTTGCCTAGTTGGCCTGAAGTGTTATAGCCCCAGCACTGCACGCCGCCGCTCACAATCGCGCAGGCGTGATATGCGCTCATCGAAATCGCTGAAACATTGCTGCCGGGAAGGATTGCTTGCACTGGAACTAGGCTGGTTGCGGTGACGGTGTTCTTGCCGAGCTGTCCATAGATATTGCTACCCCAACATTGCACGCCGCCATTGACCAATGCACAGCTCTGGGACGTACTAGGCGCTACGCGAGGATGATTCAATATGCCTCCCGACGCCACAGCGGTGACATTGCTCCCGGCGGCTATTGTTATGATCGGTACAAGGCTTGGCGTAATGCTGTTGTTGCCGAGTTGACCAAAATCATTGGCACCCCAGCACTGCACCCCGCCGTCGGCCACCGCACAACTATGGCTAAAGCCTGCGGATACTGACGTGACGTTACTTCCTGGGGGAATCGCCTGCACCGGCACCATGCTGAATGTTTTGCTGCCATTGCCAAGTTCGCCATAGCTATTACTGCCCCAGCACTGCACCCCGCCATTGACTACGGCGCAGCCATGGTAGTGGCCCGCAGATACCATGGTCGCGTTACTTCCAGGCGCTATTGCCGTCACAGGCACCAGACTAGATATCAGGCTGTTGTTGCCGAGCTGACCGGTGTCATTGGCACCCCAACATTGCACGCCGCCGCTCGCTAGTGCGCAGGTGAAGTTGTTGCTCCCCGAGATGGCCGTGACAGTAGTGGCAGTGAGGTTGACCGTCAGGAGCACCGTCGTATTCGATACCCCTGCAGCAGTGTCGGTCGCCAACAGCGTTAGCGCAAAGCTTCCCGCTGCCGTCGGTGTGCCGCTGATTGCAATACTGCCACTGCCATTGTGAGTGAACGACAGTCCCGCTGGAAGGCCCTCGATAGAGGCGCTCGCCAGTGGCAGCGCAGAGCCGACGAGCAAGTTGGCAGAATAGGTTTGGCTTTGAATCGCCGGCGGCAACTGCGGTGTGACCAGTTGCGGTTTGGCAATGGCCTGCAGACTGGCGAAGGAAAGAATGCCAAAGCAAATCAGCACAAATACTGATTTGCAAAGCCGATAAGAGCCGTGTCTCAGAATAGACATTTTGATTTTTCCGGTTGAACGCAGTAGGTGGTCAGCCTACACACCTCAGCGTAGACCGTCCGTGCGCAACCACACGCAGAAGCAATGTTTCCTGTGGCGGAGAGGCTAATTATTGACGCGTCGATGCACTTACCTTGAGCGTGATGACCTTGCATCGCTAAATGGGCATCGCGCTACAAAATTGCCGCCAAACTCAAGCGCTGGTTGACATCCTCAGCATTTTATGACGTGAAAGCCGGGTCAGTGCTTGATCCACGAGTTGTAATGCCACGTCTCCCCCGGTAGAAGCGTAGAGATCAGGGGCAGTTTTAACAGATTGCCTCTCACCCCTCGTCATCTCCCCGAGGTGACTGTACACATTCCGTCGAAGTCTTCAATCACTAGCACGGGTGCGGCGTTCAGGACAAAAGTGCTGGAGAAGCTTATCAAATGGCGTTCTCCGCGATAAATTACCGACTCGCCCGCATTCCGACGATTACCGCTTGAATGCATCAATCGCGCCTTGACGACAGGAATTGAGATAATTGACCTTCCCAGCCTCAATTTCGGGCTGGCGCCATTGTCTCTTCAGGCACGGGGCCAATCCACTTCCCACTAAATAAGATGAATGTAGTCTCCGAAGTAAATATTTTCCGCACTGACGACCTGGCAATCGATTTCTTTTCGTGGCGAGATGGGCTCAATCAGACGGTCGCAATCACCTTCACACCGTTTGGTATCGCCGGTGCCGTATCGCTTGATGGCGCCGGATTTGGTGGTGAGCTATTGCTTCGAAACGACTTCGATATCGTGGCGTTTAAGTCTACGAAAAATGTCTGGTATCAAAATATCACGCCAGAGATTATCTCGACGGTGGAAAATTTCATTTCAGCGCGCGCGGTGCGTTACGCCAAGCGGGTAGGTTACGGAAGCAGCATGGGCGGCTATGCAGCCATTCAGTTTTCGCGAAACCTCAAACTTGATACGGTCTTGGCACTTTCGCCACAGTTTGAAATAGACCAGCCTTATGACTCGCGATGGCACGCCGCTGCCCAGCTAATTGATTTCAAGTACCGCATTGATGCCAGCGCCATTTCGGATAGCTGCAAGTATTTTGTCGCCTACGATCCCGGTACTGAGGATCTCCATCACGTGGAAAAGCTTCGCGAACATATCTCTCAGGAGCGACTGATTGAGATTGAAACACCCTTTTCAGGACATCCCGCCGGTCACTATCTTGCAGAAACGGGCTTAATCAAGGACCTCGCACTTTCGGTGCTGAAAGACGGCACCGTTGAGCACATTGCCGTTGGCAGGCACCGAAAACGTTCAAAGACTTACCTTTATGAAATGTCCCGGCGGCTCGTACATAGTCGGAAGTACAGGTCGGCACTGATAGCCATCGATAAGGCGATTGCCATTGATGACGCATCGCCGGCGCTACATAAGCAGCGAAGCGTCGTGTTCGACAAGCTGGGTCAGCCGGAAGCGGCATTGGTGGCAATCGACAAGGCAGTCTCCATTAACGGCCTTGCAGCAGATTTGTGCCTGCAGCGAAGCCAGGTGCTCGAACACATGAAACAGCACGCTGCCGCGTTAGTGGCAATCGACGAGGCAATCGTCATTGACGCTGAAGCGCCGGAGCTACATGTGCATCGCAGTATCGTTCTTGACAGCCTGGGCAATCGGGAAGCCGCGCTTGACGCTATTAACGAGGCGCGCCAAAGGATGAAAAACGATGCCCAATTGATGGGGGCACTGTCAGACCGGTTGGCGAAGCACGGTGACCTTGCCGGTGCCCTGGAACTGGTGGACAAAGCTATAGGCATTGATGGCAATGAGTTGCAGTTTCACTTGCACAAGTGTGCAGTCTGTAAGGCGCTGGGCGACATTCCAGAAGCCATTTCTGCTGGAGAAACGGCGCTGAGGCTCGCGCCGCACAATGTGTCGCTTCTTGCGCGGTTGTCATGGCTTCATGCCAGGCAAGGTGGTGTCGACCACTGGAAGCGCTCATTCAATCTTGCAGGGTTGGCCATCAGCAGGCTCGTGCGATGAAGCCAGGCCGATAGACAATCACGTTAGCGTGTCGGCTTGTTTTTGGGACCTAGGCAAGTACGGTTCAAAATCAACCAAGTCAACAAGAAACGAAAGTCCGAAACATGCGTTCAAAGACCAAGCCGGCGTTTGCGGTAAAGGTGTTCCTGAAGTTATTTAAGAATGAGCTCGTCGATGCAGCCTATGAAGGTATTCTGGGCCGCCCGGCAGACCCGGAAGGTAGAGTTGCGCACGCAGACTTGCTGGACCACACGGGAAATCTTGCAGAGGTCTTGCGCCTGTTGAGTCACTGCGATGAACTGGCGATCCAGTTGCCACACGCCAACGTCCTGGAGATTCAAAAGTCTGCGATTCGTAGCTATTACAAGTCGCTTCCGCACGTGTCAACGTCCGGCAAGAAAATATTACTGCTCGGAAATTGCCAGGTGCGTCCACTATTGCGGCTGATGCAGGCGATGCTTGCAGATGCTGATATTACCGCGATTGAATTGCTGCCAGACGCAATAAAGCGCCTTCAGGATAGCGAGGCTGAAATCTCACGGCTCATCGCGGAGGCCGATCTGATTTTCTTTCATTTGCACGGTGAGGGGCTTGAAGCCTTCAGGAGTAGTTTTCCGCAGGAAAATGCAAAAGTCCGCCTGATGCCGCGAATTGCGTTTTCCGGATTCCACCCTGACATTGATTACGTCGAGGACAAGCAGGGCAACAGAGTGTTTGGTCCACTCGGTGGCTACCAGTCATCCATTGCCTTTTGGGGCTGGAAGAATGCGCTATCGGTAGCCGCAACGCTGGAACTGTTTCGTGAAGACGTCTACGAATCTCTCGGATACTTTGAGTACGCCAGCGCATCCAGAGAATTATTGCTTGTAGAGGGAGAGCAGACCGGTGCACCAGTTGGAAAGATGATGGAAAAGTGGTCGCAACGCGGTTGCTGGATGTATTCCATGAACCACCCAAAATTGTTTTGCCTGGCAGACGTGGCTCGCACTGTCCTTGAACGCGAAGGCATAGAGACGCTGCCCGGTGTGGAAGAATTTGTTGACGACGTAATGGGTTCTGATGCGGTGTTGCCAATCTATCCGGAGGTCGCGAGCAAGCTGGGACTAGCCGGACACTATCTGTTCAAACGTGGAACGGATGTGACGATGCGTGGCTTGCCTGTCCCTATGCTCTCTCTCGAGCAATTTGTCGAAGAGTCGTTCGCTGTATTTTCAAAGTACCCTAGAGAAGAACTTACCTGCCAGCGGCTAGCCTCCAAACGGTTTGAGGACTTGAACGCACGCCTTGCAGCAAATGCCAATGCGGCTACAGCTGCGACGGCGAGCGAGGTGCAGCCGGTGGCCGCTGTGGCCGAAAAACTTTCGAAGCATAGTCCCTACGATGGCCTGCCAGACTACCAGTTCTGGCGTCGCGCGATTGAGCGGATGCCGATGGAGGAGGTCAATCCGGTAACCAATGTTCGCTTCACATTGAATAGGGAGGCCAGCGTTGCGACGGCAGGGAGCTGCTTTGCGCAACACATTTCACGCACGCTGCGGAAGAACGGTTTCAACTATTACGTCGCCGAGAAGGGTGTCGGGCTCGCCATCGATGAAGCAGAGCGGCGAAATTTTGGCGTGTTCTCGGCGCGCTACGGGAATGTGTATACGGCCCGGCAGTTGGGCCAGTTGTTTGATCGCGCCTATGGGCACTTCACGCCAATCGATAGGTACTGGTTGCGTGGCGATGGCCGCCTGGTCGACCCTTTCCGTCCACAAATAGAAGCAGACGGATTTGGCTCGCCGGCGTCAGTCGAACAATCGCGCACCGAACACTTCGCTGCGGTGCGGGAGATGTTTGAGAATCTCGATGTGTTCGTCTTTACGCTGGGCCTGACCGAGGCGTGGCGATGCCGGCAAGACGGTGCCGTTTTCCCATTGGCGCCCGGCGTCGTCGCGGGCGAAATGTCCGTTGAGCGTTACGAGTTTGTCAATTTCGGCGTAAACGAAGTTGTTGCAGATATGCAGGCGTTTATCGGCAAACTGTTGCAGGTTAATCCGGATGCCAAAATAATCCTGACCGTCTCACCGGTTCCGCTAATTGCCACGTACGAAAATCAGCATGTTCTGGTTGCGACTACCTACAGCAAAGCGGTATTGCGGGCAGCGGCGCAGGAAATTTCAAAGCGTAATCCGCTGTGCGATTACTTTCCATCATTTGAAATCATTACCGGCAACTACAACAAGGGAGCGTATTTCGAGAGCGATCTTCGTTCCATCAAGCCTGCTGGCGTCGATCATGTAATGCGAATGTTCATGGCCAGTTATTCTGGAGTAACCGGCATGCTGGCAAAGAGCGCAGCAAAGCGCAATACAATTTCTGAGGACATACGGCGAGAAATGATGAGGGTCAATGAGGTCGTGTGTGACGAAGAGGCTATCGACCCAATGGGTAAACGCTGATCGCGGCGCATGTTTGAGGCCACACGTTCATTCATTGTCACCAGCAGCTACACATACTCGAACGAGTGAACATAAAGCCCCAGGTCGCGCGTGTCGGTTGAAGGCAAGCCGGTCCCACCGGGCACGATCGTTCGACAGGACAACGCGATTCGCGATGCCTTGATTGTTGCGTCGATTCGAAATGACTTGCGTTCACCGGGACGAAAATCGACGACTGTGGTGACATCGCCATAAGTGATCGTGACCGGCTGGACGTTGGGATGGTGGTTTGTGGCGGCAATTTCCAGCGCCGTGAAATTTTCTGTCTTGTCGAGGACGATGGTAGCGTGCTCGCGAGTCCAGCGCCCCATCGGCTCGGCCGCGTGCCACCCATTTTCATCAACGCTTGGCACCCAGTACTTGCCAAGCTCGATTTTCGCGGTGCGCGGCATGAAGCAGTAAACCTGTCCAAAAATCGACATGGGGCAATCGAAGTACTCGGCCGTGTACCCATTGTTGACGAACAGCGTAGTAAGGAAGTCCTCGGAAAAGCCAAGTTCGAACCAACGGCGATTCCGGATCACTGCCACCACTTCACTTTCCAGCCTGAGGCCCCAAGGATAGGGTACTGCCGCGTTCTCACGCTTGGCGACGGGTTCACCCGCGAGCAGGATTCGGCCGGTCGGTGTGAGGTGGTTCTTGAGTTTCTGAATGACGTTCCTGAAATCGACGCAGTGATGAAAGCTTTCGTAAAACCAGATCAGGTCGTATTTCTGATCGCCTCTGGGATTCTCGCCGAACAGGGCTTTGAAGGGCGTGAGGTTAACGCCAAAAAAATCCGCCTGCTCTTTCACGTATCCACAAAAAGTTGAGGAGATGTCGACCGTGTCAACATTCACGCCCATACGCGCAAAGGCGAGTGCGGTGTGCGCGAAGCCCGCCCCGTATTCAAGCGCCCACATGCCTGGCTTAAGACCACTATGTTTCATCAGCATGCCGGTAGCCAGGACATGGTCCGAGGCGCTGACAACTGCCGCGTCACTGCGCCAAATGTAAAAGCCTGGAAGCCGAATCGCATCCACATTCGGAATCGCTACCTCTGCTTCGTCCAATTCGGCGACGTACTCGCGATCTACGCCTGCAATCAATTGCCAAAGGCGTATCTGCTGCGCGAAGTACTCATCAGACATGGGATCCATGTCGGTCTTGAACCAGTTTGGCAGAATGAAATGCTTGTTGCGTAGCTGGTTCCACACTGAGTTGGGCGTATGGCCTAGCTGTGCGTAGGTTTCAGCGAGTAGCGCGATATCATCAACACGAAAGTAGCCAGACTTTTCAATCCTGATGAGTGGATCTGCGATCAAATCGAAGTCTTCTTGCGCCTCCACTGTGATTGGTGCATCCGGCCTGCTCCGCACCAAGTCTCGGAAAAATGACGGAAAGTTAAACGTCGGCATTGTGGATAGAGGCTTTCTTTACTCGGATGATGTTGTGAAAACTGGCGCAGTAAAATGGGTAGATTGCAAATCTGAAAACAAGCAGCAGCGCGCTTTGGAGAGCATTTTCCGCCTGCAGGCGCCGCCAATGCTTGGGATTACAAAAAGGGAACTTCTAAAAACTCCTGTTCGCCCTGAGTCTGTCGAAGGGTAGTGATGCAAAGTATTGATTCTATTGAGTGAGGCTGTGGTTCGACAAGCTCACCACGAACGGATTAAGGGTTATTAGAAGTTTCCAAAAATCACTTCGCCACCGAAGCTGACTGCAGCCCCATCACGCCAATAATAATCAACGTCAACGACACCATCTTTATCGCCGTCGCCGGCTCCTTGAAATAGAGTATGCCGATGGCTCCGGTAAGGGCGGTGCCGACGCCGGACCAGATCGCGTAGGCCACGCTCAGTTCTATCGTCTTAACCGCGACAGTGTTGAGCGCAAAAGCACAGGCGTAGAACACGAACATCATGATGCTGGGCGTGAGCTCGGTAAAGCCGCGCGAAAGCTTCATGCAGGTCGTGCCGGCGACTTCGAACAGGATTGCGCCGCTGAGAAAGAACCAGGCTGTATTCATTGGGTATTTTGTGCCAGACAAGCGAGCATTTATCGTGACTTTCTCCGCCGAACATCCATTTCACGTTCGAGACGGCCGATCAATTTATCAGATTCCACTTCGGCTTCGCGGTATAGCAAGGGATAAACGCCTTTCAGGCAATGCCATTCGCGGTGCAGGAAGTGGCTTCGTGCGGCTTCCAGTGATTGCACATCACGAAGTGCGCGCAATTCGTGCATGTGGCCATCGAGGATCTCACGCATGCGAATTTCGGCGGCGAGCTGCAACTGGTTGATCCCGCGAATTTCAGGCGCACGCGTACGCAACTCATCGGCGAGACGCACATCATTCAGTTGCAGTACATCCTTCATCCGCGAGACCTGTCGAATCTTGGTCATGCGCTGGCGGCATTCGACTTCAATGTCGACAATCATGGCTTCGATGGAAATTGGGGCAGGCGTGGTCATGCTTTCTTGCGGGGCATCGGATAACAGCATGGATTCTAACGTACGTCCGCAACCGCACCAATGTCGGCGATGCGGCGACGATTCCCGGGAAGGCATGGTGCGGGACGTAAAATACGCGGGCGCTCGTTGACTTCAGCAGGCGCCTGCCATTTTCAAACCCCTGGAAGAGACATGAATATCACCTCCTATTTCGCGCGCGATCTTTTCAAAGGCAAGACCGTTTTCATCACCGGCGGCGGCAGTGGCATCAACCTTGGTGTGGCAAAGAACTTTGCCGCCTTGGGTGCCAACATCGCCATTTGTGGTCGTACGGAAGCTAAGCTTGACGGCGCGGCGGTGGAATTGAGGGCGCTCGGCGCCAAAATCTGTACTGCCGTCGCCGATGTGCGCGAGTTCGCGGCACTCGAAGCGGCACTGGCGAAGACAAAAGCAGAGTTGGGTTCCATCGACGTGCTGGTCTGCGGCGCGGCGGGTAATTTTCTGGTGCCGGCCGAACAGCTGTCGGCCAATGGTTTCAAGACGGTAATCGATATCGATTTGCTCGGCTCATTCAATGCCTCGCGTGCTGCTTTCTCGCAGTTGCAGGAAACCAGGGGCTCCATCATTTTCATTTCGGCCGGGCAGGCGTACATGCCATACGCCTATCAGGTACATGTGGCTGCCGCAAAGGCCGGCATCGACATGATGATGAAAAATCTGGCGCTGGAATGGGGCCGCCACGGCATACGTTGCAACAGTATCGTGCCCGGCCCTATTGACGGCACTGAGGGCATGAAACGCCTCTCCAATCCGGAAGCAATCGCCCAACTGGAGGCGAGTATTCCGCTGGGCCGCATGGGTACCGTGGATGAGATTGGCCAGGTTGCGGTCTTCCTCGCCTCGCCGATGGCTTCTTACGTCAGCGGTACGGTGCTCGTCACTGATGGCGGGCAAAATCTGGCAGGCTCGGCGCTCTTCAATATGGGCACCGAAAAGATGTTGAAAGCGGCTGCCGCAGCCAAAAAATAACCGTGACCGAGGACAGCATGAACACGCCAGATTTCGAAACCCTGCAGCTTTCCGTGGATAGTCACATCGCCCACGTGCGCATCAACCGCCCCGACAAAGCGAACGCCATGAGTCGCGCCATGTGGAGCGACATCGGCCTTGCATTCGATTGGGTGGACGCGACGCCCGAGGTGCGTGTGGCTGTGCTCAGCGGCAACGGCGCGCATTTCACTTCCGGCATCGATTTGGCGATGCTGGCAGGCGTGGCCGATGAAGTCGATGACGATTGCGAGGGCCGCAAACGCGAAAAACTTCGACGGACGATTCTCGCGTTGCAGGATTCGCTGACCAGTCTGGAGCGCTGTCGCAAGCCGGTGTTGGCGGCGATCCATGGCGCGTGCATTGGTGGGGGCATCGATCTGATTTGTTGCGCCGATATGCGCTACTGCTCATCCGACGCGTATTTCTCGATCAAGGAAATCGATATGGGGATGACGGCAGACGTCGGGACGTTGCAGCGTCTGCCGAAGCTGATCGGTGATGGGATGGTGCGTGAGCTGGCCTACACTGGCCGCAAGTTCCTGGCGGAAGAGGCGCAGCGCATGGGATTGGTCAATCGTGTGTTTGACTCACCCGAGGCGCTACTCACGGGCGTGATGCAAATCGCGACTGAGATTGCCGCCAGGTCGCCACTGTCCATTCGTGGCACCAAGGAGATGATCGTTTACGCGCGCGATCACTCGGTGGCCGACAGCCTCAACTACATCGCCACCTGGAATTCGGCAATGCTGATGTCGTCGGATTTGCAGGAGGCGATGATGGCGGGCGTGCAGAAGAAAGTGCCGACCTTCAGGGATTGAGTGTTGTTTGGTGATGCACTTTCGATTCGCTGAAAACTGGCGCGACATTTATTCGCTGCGACTCCCGGCGCAACCCATGTGGTTGTTCCCCCATGAAAATGGGGGAACAACCACATGGGTTGCGCCGGGTTGGGATGGGGGTCTGTTTGCGAGTATCGCCCCCATCCCAACCTTCCCCCGTTGCCGGGTGAAGGAGCTAGCCTGCAGGCGGCGGTAGAATCTGGAGCCGCATTTATTTGCGCCCAGCCGCTCTAAGGCCGCGTGAATCGTGAAGAGCTTTCTTAAACCTCCGCCAACAAACCCTTCTTCTTCAACATCGGCGTCACCGTTGGCGCGCGCCCGCGAAATGCACGGTAGGCCTCGGTGGGCTCCAACGTGTTGCCGCTCGAATAAATGAATTCGCGCAGGCGCTGTGCTGTGGCTTGGTCGAACGGATTGCCGGCTTCTGCAAACGCCTCGAAGCCGTCAGCATCGAGCACCTCCGCCCAGAGATAAACATAGTATTGGGAGGCATAACTGGAGCCGGAAAACAGATGCCCGAAATGTGGCAGACGGTGCCGCATCAGAATCTGTGGCGGCATGCCGATCTTGGCAAGCTCTGTTGCTTCAAAGTGAGCGATGTCCATGTCAGCCATGGTGGTTTGTGAATGCAGAGCAAGGTCGACCAGCGCGGAAGACGTGTACTCAACCGTGTCAAAGCCCTGGTTGAACCTCCGTGCCGCCTTGAGGCGCGCCATCAACTCATCCGGAATCGGCTCGCCGGTTTCAACGTGACGCGCATGGCGCTTCAGTACTTCGGGTTCGGACAGCCAATGCTCAAACAACTGTGACGGCAACTCGACAAAATCGCGCAGCACGCTGGTACCTGATAGGCGCTCGTAATTTACGTTCGAAAGCAAGCCGTGCAGCCCGTGGCCGAATTCATGAAACAGGGTGCGGGCATCGTCGAAGCTGAGCAGCGTCGGCTTGCCTTCAGCGCCCTTGGCGAAATTATTGTTGTTGACGATGATGGGCTTGATGTCGCCATCGATACGGCTTTGCTGCCGATAGCTGCTCATCCATGCGCCGCCACGCTTTGTCGAACGCGAAAAGTTATCGTGCAGGAACACACCCAGCAACGAGCCATCGGCGTTCTGCACTTCATAGACTTTCACATCCGGGTGATAGGCCTTCAATTCTGGCTGGTAGACAAAGCGCAGACCGAACAGCCGCTGCGCGCAATCGAATGCCGCTTCGACCATGCGGTCCAATGAGAAGTAGGGTTTGACCAGAGCGTCGTCCAGATCGTAGCGCGCCTGTCGCACCTTCTCGGCGTAGTAGCGCCAATCCCACGGTGCGATATCGATTTTTTCATCGCGCGACAAGGCCATTGCCTGCAATGCTTCGCATTCGAGCGCGGCTTTCTCCTTTGCGGGCACCCAGACTTTCATGAGCAGATCGAACACTGCTGCGTGTTTGCCGGCCATGGTGTCGGTCAGTGCGTAATCGGTGTAGCTGGCGTAGCCGTGCAGGATCGCCTGCTCCAGGCGCAGCGCCATGATGTTGGCAATGATCGGTCCATTGTTGAATTTCGCGGTGCCCGCGTTGATTCCCTCGCCGCGTCCGGTCCAGGCCTTGTAGGCGCGCTCGCGCAGCGCACGGTTGTCCGAGAATGTCAGGAAGGGCACGATCAGTGAGCGTGAAATGGTGATCACGTAGCCGTCGAGCCCACGCTCCACCGCCGCCTGCCTGGCGCTGGCACGCACCGATTCCGGTAAGCCAGCGAGATCGTTCTCAACACTCAACTGCAAATGCGTCGCCGCCTCGTCTGCCAACACGTTCTGCGAAAACTGGGTGGTTAGCTCGGCAAGCTGCTCCATGATTTTTCCGTAGCGGGCTTGTGCTGCGGTAGTGAGCTTCGCGCCGGCGCGCACGAAATCCAGATGCACTCGTTCCAGCAGGCGCGTTTGCTCGGACGTCAGGCCCAATGCGTTGCGCTTGCTGTAGAGCGCGTCGACGCGATTGAACAATCCAGCATGCATATAGATCGCGTTGGTGTGTGCCGCCATCGGCGCCGCCATTTCACGTTCCACCGCCTGCAACGCCGGAGATGTTTCGGACGAGGTCAGGTTGTAGAACAATTGATCGATGCGCGTCAGCAAGCGGCCGCTCTTATCGAATGCAGCCATGGTATTTTCGAATGATGCGGCAGCGGGATTTGCGGCGATGACATCGAGTTCGTCGCGATGCGCTTTGAGCGCGACCGTGAATGCTGGTGCGAAATGTTCGGCCTTGACGCTAGTGAAAGGCGGCAGGCCGTGCGGGCTGGTCCAGTCGGCGAGGAGTGGATTGGCGAGGAGTGTTGGATCGGTGGGTGCGTTCATGGGGGGCTTTGTGAAATAGGTGAGAGCATTTTACCGGTGCATGCGGGTTCTGCGTTGCAGCGGCTTCGCCGTTTTTGTTCCCTATCCCTTGGGAGAGGGAATATGCCGGTGAGTGTTTGGGGAGACGCGCCAGACGGGCAAACCCTAGTATCTGCGGGCCTTTCTGAGCAAAACACCGCTAGAAGGCCCGCCAGCGCTAGTGTTTCCTTGAGGCAGCCAATACTTTTACCGCCAGCCACCCCCGAACACTGTTAATAAACCACACCGCATCCGCGCGCTGGAGGTCCTCACGTGTAATGACCGCCTCCCGAATAACCTCCCGCTCCAGCAACTCCGCACGCAACACCCCCGGCAACAATCCGCAGGCAAGCAGCGGTGTAAGCAGCTTTCCATCCAGCGATACCACCACATTGCCGCGTGTGAATTCCGTCAGCTCGTTGCGCTCGTTCCAAAGCAGAATATCAAAGGCATCTGGGGCCTCCGCAATGTGAACGTCGTACGCCACGCGCGCGGTGGTTTTGTAACGCAGGAATTCGTGCCGCGAATCGACCGGCATGGTTGCAATAGCTATCGCAACGGGTTCCGTATCCGCGCTCGCGGCGTGCCAATTGTCGGGAGCCGATTGCAGCGGCGTGCTCGTGACAGTAATCTCGCCTTGTGCCGAAACCAGCAGCCGCGCGCGCCGCAGTTGATGTGCATAGGTGGCCGCATGCGCGGCAAGCGCTGCTCGAATGGCGGCGATGTCTGCAAGGTAGGCAAAGCGTTTCGCGGCCTGAAGCAGGCGTGCCAGGTGGCGGTCGAGGAAAACAAAACAGCCATTTTGCAGCATCAGTGTTTCGAGTAAATCAAAATGCGCGGTGCCCGCACCCAGAAAACGCGCCTTTGTCAATGCCTCGGCATGTTCCTCACCAGCGGTCGAATCCCAGGTAATGCCCCCGCCCACGCCGCACTGCGCCATGCCACTGACGCGGTCCATGGTCACGGTACGAATGGGCACATTGAACACGGCGCGCTGATCTGGTGTGATGTAGCCGATGGCGCCGCAATAGATGCCGCGCGGTGTGCCTTCCAGTGCATGGATAATTTCGGAGGTCTTGATCTTCGGCGCGCCGGTGATCGAGCCGCAGGGGAACAGCGCACAGAAAATATCCTCCAGCGTGGTGCCTTCAAGCGTTGTGGCGGTCACGGTGGAAGTCATGTGATGCACGGTTGGGTAGGTTTCCAGCGAAAACAGTTTTGGCACAGCTACCGAACCGGTGACGGCCACGCGCGAAAGATCGTTGCGCAGCAGGTCGACGATCATCAGATTCTCGGCGCGATTTTTTTCCGAAGTGACCAGCGTGATCGCCTCGGCTTCATCGCAGGCTTGCCACGACGCGCTATCCGATTCCGAAGATGGCGGCGAAGAACGGCTGAGCGTGCCCTTCATCGGTCGCGCCAAAATCTGTTTGCCATCCCATGCGAAAAATAGCTCGGGTGACAGCGAGAGGATCTGCTTTTCTCCGATATCCAGAAATGCATTGAAGCGGCCGTGCGATTGTCCGGCGAGCGCCTCGTACCAGGCGCGTGGATCGCCACTGACCGATGTGTTGAGGCGCATCGTGTAATTGACCTGGTAGGTATCACCGCGTGCGATCGCCTCGCGAATGGCGACGATGTTGGCGTCGTAGGCCGCCCGGTCTGTGTCAGCAACCCAGCCGCTGACGGCGGCGTGATGCCTGGTGATGCGCGGCAACGTGACCGGCGCACGAAACAGACCGAACCATAGCAGCGGCAATCCGTTCGGCGGGTGCGCGCTAAGTGCCGCATCGAATGCGGGTGCAGCCTCATAGCAGATCATGCCTGCCGCAAAATAGCCGTCGTGGGTTGCCTGTTGCACCTCGCGCAGCGCGGGGCGCACCTCGGCGATCGTGCGGGCGATGATCACCCTCTCTGGCTGCGTAAACGCCAGGCGATGTACCGTCGAACCCGCAACCAGCGGATCGGCGAAATCAAAAATCAGGGTGGGTGATGAAATCTGCATGCGGGGTCAAGTGATGACAGACTCCGCATTATGCCCATGCTGCTTGCGTATGCGCGCTATGCCGACGCTATTGACCCGGCAGTCTCAACTCAGTAGCTATAAATCTAACGTGCCACGGATCGTCTCCTTCCCCCGGCAACGGGGGGGGTTGGGATGGGGGCGATGTCTCCTGCGAAGACACCCCCATCCCCGCCTCCCCCGCGATTGCTGGCGAAGGAGACAGAAACAATAATGCTACAAATCAGAACTTCGCCTTGAACTGCACACCATAGGTACGCGGTTCGTTGATGAAGCCGGTCAGGTTGTTGAAGTCGATACCGCCGACGACGCGAATCTGGTTAGTGGCATTGCGCACGAATGCGGCGAGCTCATATTTGCTGTTATCCCAGTTGTAGCCACCACGAAGGCCGGTCTCGGTAAGCGCCTTGCCGGTGTACTCCTTCGAGTCATACAGGAAGAACGAAACCTTGCCGCGGTATGCCACGTCGGTGTAGAAAAACAGTTCCGAGCTGTTGCTCAAAGGGATCGTGTACTTGAGCGTCATGTTCGCAACCGTTTTCGGCGCCTGCGGCAACACGTTGCCGTCGATCGATACGGTTGGTGCAAACTTGCCGCTTGCCGGATTGACTGGTCGGACAATGCGATTATTAACGGTACAGCCGTCGCCGCACGCATCGATAAGCAGGTTGGGGTCCTTGATCTTGGTGTCGTTGTAGCTGCCACCGATGCTCAAGCGCAGATTTTCCGTGATGAACGCTTCCGCATCCAGCTCGAATCCCTGGCCCTTTGCTTTGGAGGCATTGACGAGGCGGTTGAAGTTGGCAGCGCCACCGACCGCCGTGAGTTGCAAATCTTTCACGTCGAAGCTGAAGACGTTAAAGCTCACGCGCGCACGTTTGTCGAGCAGGTCGCTCTTGACCCCTGCCTCATAGGACGTAACCGTTTCCGAATTCGCCACCGACAGGCTGTCGCCGAACAGCAGGCGACCCTGAATGCTAGGCGCACGGAAGCCACGGGCGATACGTGCGTAGACGTTGGTGTCCTTGCTCAATTGGTAAGTGGCCGAAACATCCCCGCTTGTATTTGACGCGGAGGTGTTGGTCGACAAACGACCGATGAACGTAGGTGAGAACGGTGGTGCCTGCAGGCGATCCGCGACAAAGTCCTTCTTGTCATTGGTGTAGCGCAAACCGGCGCGAACGGTAAATTCGTTGGTTAGTTGGTGATTGACCGACCCAAAAAAAGCATAGGCTTTATTTTTCTGATCCTGCCGCGCATAGCCGTTTTGCGTATTGCCACCTATCGAGCTGTAGTTATAGCTGTCGATACCCAAGCTTTCATTGAAGTAATACAAGCCACCCAGCCATTTGGTTGGACCTTTGGCGTCCGATTCCAGGCGGAACTCTTGCGTGAATTGTCTGTGCTTGGGCAAGCCATCGGCAGACTCTGCATCGAATGGTATAAAGCCGGGACCTGATGAGGGCAGGAACGATGCACCGAAGCCGCCGTCGATATCGCCGCGCGAGAACGAGCGCACTTTTTCGTAGCCAGTCACGGAGTGCAAAATCGCGCCGCCTAGATCCCAACGCAGGCGCATGCTGCCGCCGTTGTTTGAGAGATCCTGCTTGTTGATGCCGTCGATGGAGATTTTCGTCGGATCGAATCCCCCGACCAGATCGTTGCCGCCGGCCTTGATAATGTTGGCGCGGAACAGGCGCGCGCTGCCGGTGAGCTCGCGATTGTGGAAATTGAACAGGGCGCTGAATTTGGCACTCGGTGAGTACAGCAGTTGCACGCGCGCGGCGTGATCGGTGTAGCCCTCAAGGTCGCGTGTTTTGCCAGGCGCGTAGGTATTGGTTACCCAGTTATTGCGCGACTGGGAAAGTACCGAGACACGCGCTGCCCACTCGCTGTTGAACGGTATGTTGAATGCGCCCTCGACATTGGTCGTTCCGTATCTGCCATAGGAAACGCTGCCGTAGGCGTCCTGCGTTTGCGATGGTTTAACCGAATCGAACTTCACCACGCCAGCTGGTGTATTGCGGCCGAACAAGGTGCCCTGCGGACCGCGCAGCACTTCAATCTGGTTGATATCAAATACCGGGAAACCCTTAAGAATCGGGTTCTCCTGCACCACGTCGTCGTACACGAGTGATACCGGTTGGGATGCGTTCAAGTCGAAATCGGTATTGCCATAGCCACGAATATAGAAACGCGGAAATGCCCGGCCAAACGAAGATTCGATATTCAGGCTGGGTACGCGCGCAGCCAGCATGCGAATGTCCTGTCCGCCGGAATTGATGATGTCGAGCTTTTCGCCGCTGAGGGTGCTGATCGAAATTGGAACGTCCTTGATGTTCTCTTCACGACGCTCGGCTGTCACGATCACGGTTTCAAGCTTGCCTTCCACTTTTCCTGTTGGCTTCGCGTCAGCCGGTGCTGTTTGGGCAAAGGCGCTGGGCATCGCAAGTGCAGCCGCGATCGTCAGGCCAAAGGTCAAGCCATTTACCAGTGCGCGTGGCGCACATGCCACCGCGAGAATTGTTTTTCGCATATCTTAGCTCCAGGGAAAATGTTGATCAATTGAACGTAGTGTCATCACAACTGACTGAAAATAGCAAAGATTGGCAGCCACCGCAAACGAAAGTCGCCAAAATTTGGCTTTGTGTTGCACCGCAGATACATTTGCCTGATATTTCAGAATCATTACTGTAAAACTATGCTTGCTGCGCCGCACCAAAAAATAGCCATTGTCGATCTGGAAACCACCGGAATCGCTGCCACGGGCGATCGCATAACCGAGATCGGCATCGTGCTGGTCGCGCAGGGCGTAGTGATCGAAGAGTGGCAGACCCTGGTGAACCCGGAGTGCAGTATTCCGCTGGAAATTCAGACGCTGACCGGCATCACCGACGCAATGGTGGCCGGTGCGCCGACGTTTGCAAGAATCGCCAAGGAAGTGCTGGCGCGCCTGGAGGGCTGCCTGTTTGTTGCGCACAACGCGCGCTTTGACTACGGCTTCGTCAAAAACGCATTTCGCCGTTTGGAGATACCATTCACCGCCGATGTGCTGTGTACCGTGCGGCTTTCGCGTCGCCTCTACCCGGAGGATAAACACCACAACCTGGACGCACTCATCGCCCGCCACAATCTGGCCAGCTTTGACCGCCACCGCGCGCTGGGGGACGCGCGTATCACCTGGGCGGCGCTGCATGCGATGCAGCTGGGCCATCCGCCTGAAACCTTCGCCGCCGCCGTAAAAGCCCTGCTCAAGATGCCCAGCCTGCCGCCGCAGCTCTCGCCAGGCGCGCTCGACGATCTGCCCGAAGGCCCCGGCGTGTACCTGTTTTATGGCGTCAACGCGCTGCCAATTTATGTCGGCAAAAGCATCAATCTGCGTGATCGCGTACGGTCACATTTTTCCAGTGACTATCGAAGCGCCAACGACCAGCGCCTCTCCACCGAAATTACCAGTATCGAGGTCGAAGAAACCGCCGGCGAACTGGGCGCGTTGCTGCGCGAGATTCAACTGGTGAAGACGGCGCTGCCGTTGCGGAATCATCGCCTCCGCAAAAACTTGCAGATTGTGTTTATGCGGATTACTGACTTGAACGCCCCATTGGAAATGTTGCCGCTTGCGCAATTCGATCCAGGCAGCACCGCAGGTTTATACGGACCGTTTTCCACGAAGGCCCGCGCCAAAGAACTGTTGCAGAGTCTCGCGGCAGAACATTCGCTCTGCTGGAAAGCGCTCGGCGTGCAGAAGACCGATGGCGCCTGCTTCGCGATGCAATTACATCGCTGTCGTGGCGCCTGCGTCGGCGATGAGAGCATGCTGCAGCACAACCTGCGGCTACTCGGTGCGCTAAGCGAACACCGCTTTCCAGCTTGGCCGTGGAAAGGCCCAATCGCCATCAAGGAAACACATCCGGATCACGGCTGGGAGAGGTTGTATGTGGTTGATCGGTGGTGTCACTTAGGGACTGCGGCGGATGAAGAGGAGGTTTGGTCAATGGTCGCGTCGGGCAGCCCGAAAGAGGCGGAGTTTGATCCTGATGTTTACAAGTTACTGAGGAAGTTTTTGACGCGGCCGGGGAAGTTGGAGGTCAGGGTGGAATGGCACTTACTCAGGGTGGAATGGCACTTACATAAGCGTCCGCGTGCCTAACGAAGGTGTTTCGATACTGTGGGCCGGTTTGATAATCGACTCCTTCCCCCGGCAACGGGGGAAGGGCGGGATGGGGGCGATGCCTCCTGCGACGACTCCCCCATCCCAGCTCGGCGCAACCCTTGTGGTTGTTCCTCCGCAATCGCGCGGGAAGGTTGGGATGGGGGTGTACCCATTTATCCATGCTGCTTCATTTGCGCATCGACCCCATCCCAACCTTCCCCTGTTGCCAGGGGAAGGGGTATTCTGCGAACAGCAACGCCTCGCTATTCGATCAAATTTCTTCACGCGAGTAAAAATAGCTGCCAAGCAAATTCAATTCGATACTCATTCGTCATTTCACCGTGTCGATATCGTACTGACACGCATCAAATGCAACTGCAAGGACTCAAAAACCAATGAACAACAATCAAAACGTCGAGCCAAATCTTAACGCCGTCAATCAGGATTTCACGCGCTTCGACCAAGTCGACAAGCCGCAGCGATACCGCCTTTCAGAATCCGGCGAGACCGAGGAATTTGATGATGAATTCCAAATCCACACCGTCGACATGGCGGATTTTTTTCACGGCGGCGAAGCCGGGAAAGAGCGCTTCGCCGATGCACTTGGGGAGGCCATGGAGGAAATTGGTTTTGCCGTGCTGGTGGGGCACGGCGTTGACGCGGATTTGCTCGCCCGCACCGAGCGCGAGGTCGCACGCTTTTTTACCGAAATTGCCGAGCCAGAACGCCAGCCCTATCTGGCCAGGCGCTTTGGTTCGGTGAACCATGGATATTTTCCAATCGAGCAGACCACCATCATCTTTCCTGACCAGGTCGAGGGCTGGGTGTTTTGCCGGCGCGCATTCGATATGGACGCGAGCGGCCACTTCGATGAGAAGGCCTTCTGGCCGCGACCCGGTTTCGAGGCGGCATTTCGAGAATTGATCAAAGCCGAAGAGCCGCTGATCCTGCCGGTGATGCAGAGCATCTTGCGTTATTTGCGCTGCGATCCGCACCTGTACGATGAGCGCCTGACTGCGACCAATTTCGGCTTCCGGCTGAATTACTATCCTGTGCCGATCAGTGGCGACGCCGAGCAAGGCGGCCGCATGCTGGGCCACGAGGATGTTGACCTTTTCACCTTCCTGCCTGCGCCATCAGTTGAAGGCCTGCAAGTGCTCAATCGCCGCAACATGAAGTGGATCAGGCTGCACGCACCGCCCGGCAGCATTATCCTCAACACCGGCGACTACATGCAGCGCATCACCAATGATCGCCTGCCCTCGACCACCCACCGCGTCAGCCAGCCGCGCGACCCCGCTGCACGCCAGCGCGACCGCATTTCGTTTCCGCTGGCCGTCTATGTGTGGGAGGAGGAAACGCTCGACGTGCTGCCGGGGCTGGGTACGCCGAAATATCCGCCGGTGAGTGCGATCTCGTTTCACACGCACACGACCGCGAAATACTATGGTGCGGCGTATGCGGTCGATGGGCCGGATGGGGACTGAACAGACAGATCATTGGCAGTCCGGTGACGCAGCTAGGCCTGCACAAATCAAATGCCGGTAGCGCGAATTGCGCATCAGCCATCGATTACCGCTTTGTTGAATTGAGTCCATGCCTACCGAGTCTGGGGGGTCGTAGCGCTATTGCATAACGCACCGACAAAGATAAACATTTGTGTTTATAATGTTTGAAAATGAAATACAGCGAATTCCGTAAGTGGCTTGCAAAGCAAGGCGCTGTTTTCAAGGCCGCCAAAGGTAGTCATTTCCGCGTTTATCTCCACGGTCGGCAATCGATTTTTCCTGATCACGGCGCCAAAGAAATCGGCAATGGATTGGTGCAAAAAATCAAAAAAGATCTTGGTCTCAAGTGAAGGAGTGAACATGCTTACCTATCCCGTCAAGATGAAAAAAGACACCAATGGTTCGCTGTTGGTAACCTTCCCGGATATTCCCGAAGCGGCAACCAGCGTACATGAAGAAGCGGAGGCGCTTGGTCTGGCGCTGGAAGCGCTCGAGAGCGCGTTCGAATTCTATTTTGAGGATGGGCGGACTGTGCCGATGCCCAGCATCCCTAAACGTGGTCAGCAAACTGTCTCTCTTCCGGCCAGCATGTCAGCCAAGATATTGTTGCTCAATGAAATGCTGAAACAAAATGTGCGGCCCGCCGAGTTGGCGCGGCGGCTTGGTACGACTCCACAAGTCGTGAACCGGCTAACCAATCTTCGTCATCCCACAAAAATTGATGGATTGGCTGAGGCGTTTCAGGCGCTCGGGAAAAGACTTGATTTACGAGTTGCTTGATTTGAACCTGTAATCCGCCGCTCTTCAGGCGCGACCACGAGGGATACCCACAACCAACGATCCCTGCCACCCCCAAATCCCCAACAAATGTTAAAGTCCCCCAACTACTAACCGCGCAGCACAATCACAGCGCGCCAAAAAACTCAACGCCTGGGGAGGCCATTTTGAAACGCACGCATCTTGCTGCATGTTCATTCATCGTTCCGCTGCTGACATTCATCACTCCAACAGTCAGCGCACAAACGCCCCTCCCACCCCACGACAAACTCCTTCGCGAGATCTATCAGGAGCTCGTCGAGATCAACACCACCGATTCGGTTGGCAGCTGCACCGACGCCGCAAAAGCAATGGCCGTGCGCCTCAAGACTGGTGGCTACAGCGATGCTGACATGCAGCTCATCATCCCGCCCGGCAACGCGAAGAAAGGCAACCTCGTCGCGCGCCTCAAAGGCACGGGTGCCAAGAAACCACTGATGCTGCTCGCCCACATCGACGTCGTCGAAGCGAAACGCGAAGACTGGGTACGCGATCCGTTCAAGCTGATTGAAGAAGGCGGTTTCTTTTATGCGCGCGGCAGCTCGGACGACAAATCGCAGGCCGCGATCCACGTTTCCAACATGATTCGCTACAAGCAGGAGGGATTCAAATCCGCACGCGACATCATTCTCGCACTCACCTGCGACGAAGAAGGCGGCGCCTTCAATGGTGTGGAATACCTCATCAAGAATCACCGC
Organism: Burkholderiales bacterium; assembly: GCA_038321965.1. Lineage (GTDB taxonomy): Bacteria > Pseudomonadota > Gammaproteobacteria > Burkholderiales > Usitatibacteraceae > UKL13-2. The sequence goes on from JBBQFL010000011.1 coordinate 83,345, forward strand.
AACCTGATCGACGCCGAAATCACCTTGAACGAAGGTGGAGGCGGCTCGTTGGACAAGGACGGCAAGCGAATCCTCCATGGCATCCAGGCCGGGGAAAAGACTTATCAAACCTTTGCCCTAACCGTCACCAACAAGGGCGGCCACAGCTCCGTGCCGATCGGTGACAATGCCATCTATCACCTCTCTGAGGGGCTCGCACGCCTGGGCAAATTCGAGTTTCCGTTCAAGCTATCGGCCACCACACGCGCCTACTTCGAGCGCCGCGCCGCATTGGAGCCGCCCGCCATCGCCGCCGACATGCGCACCATTCTCAAAGACCCGCCGGACCGCGAAGCACTCGCGCGCCTCTATGCCGTCAACCCGTACTACAACGCCGCCGTGCGTACCACCTGTGTAGCCACCCGCATCGAAGCCGGTCACGCCGAAAACGCGCTCCCACAGCGCGCCACTGCGACGGTGAATTGCCGCATCCTGCCGGGCGAGAAAGTCGCGGATGTGCAAGCCACGCTCGTCAGTGTCGTCGCCGATCTGCAGATCAAGATCACGCCGACACAAGAAACCACTAGCTCCCCCGTGCCGCCACTCACGCCGGAACTGATGCGTGCGGTGGAGGGCACCAGCGCCGAGCTATGGCCCGGCGTACCCGTGGTCCCCGCGATGTCCTCCGGCGCCACCGATGGCCGCTTCCTCAACAACGCCGGCATTTGGACCTACGGCATCTCCGGCCTGTTTCATTACCCGGAAGGCGCCAATGCGCATGGGTTGAATGAGAAGTTGCCGGTGAAGTCGTTTTATGAGGGGCATGAGTTTTTGTATCGGGTGGGGAAGGTGTTGGGGAGAGGGTAGAAGTTTCTGCTCGAAACTAGGCTTTGGCAAAGCCCTACCTACATTGGTAGGGTTTTGAGCTGGGCTTAATGATAAAACTTTACATCGACCATGTTTTGGTATTGATTTGAAGAATTAATGTGCTTACTGGCGAGCTTCGATATTTATTTTTGCGTGCAACGGTATTTTGAAAATAAATGTGAGCCTGGCCCCTTTGATTGCCTTCCTTTGATTGCCTTTGATTGTCCACCTTTGATTGTCCAAACAGATTAGGCATTAAATGGCAATCGAATAAGTGTTTTATCCCTATCTTGATTTTGTTTCACAAAAGGAGACATCGTGGTCGCACCGCTAAATGCATCCGCAATTACTGCGGGCACGCTAATGTCGAATTCGAATTTCGTTGTCCCCCCGTATCAGCGAGAGTACGCATGGGAAGAAGATGAAGTTTCTGAGTTCTGGAAGGACCTGAGTCAGGGACTAGGCAATGAAGAGCCATATTTCTTGGGACTTGTGATCGTCACGGACGACGGGGATTCCAAGCAAGTGGTGGACGGGCAGCAGCGCATTCTCACTTTGACATTGCTGGCGGCCGCACTCTTTCACGAAGCAAATCTCAATGGCAGAGGTGCTTTAGCAGAACGAATTCAGGCCACATTTCTTAGTTCGATAGACTATGAAACAGATGACACAAACCCGCGAGTAACTCTTTCAGACGCAACCGACAACAGCACGCTACAGTCGATTTTGGACTCTGGCCAAGCGGATTCTGAGGTCACTTGCGACGAAAGTGAGCTCTACTCCCACCACATTCGCGAGGCCTTCCAATTCTTATGTACAGAGTTACACAAAGATTTGTCGGAAGATCCGTTCAAGCGCCTCGGCAACTGGACAGACTTCCTGACAAACAGGCTTTATTTTGCGGTATTCGTTCATCCAGATTCCGCTTCTGCATATCGAGTTTTCGAAATCATCAATACCAGAGGCAAGGAGCTGACCACCGCTGATTTGCTTAAGAACTACATACTTAGTCAAACTGCTGATAGCAAGAAGAACGAAACATACAAGCGCTGGCAGTCGATGGCGCAGCAGTTTGGCCAAGGCGGCGCGAATTCCGTCGTTCAATTCATTCGACACGTGGTCACCGTACAAGGCGGCCATATTCTTCCAAAAGACCTTTTTGATTTTCTTGCTCAACGCATAACCATTAAAGACTGGAAAGCGCCGACAGCTGATAAATTGATGTCGCTGTTGGAAAAATCCCTGCCGCTATACCTGCAAATGACAGATCCGACTTTAGACGGGCCGGCGGAAGCTGACGCTCTAAAAATCTTTGCCGCACTCAACGATTTAGGAGTCATCTCGGTAAGACCTATCTTGCTAGCTATGTCGGAGGCACCGGAGTCTTTGAGCGGAATGCGCTACGTACTCTCTTTGGTGGTGCGAAGAATCGTTTCAGGCAACCTTGGTACAGGCAATGTTGAGCGCAAGTTTGGCGAAGCGGCCAAACTCGTGAACACGAAAAACAATTGGACTGCGGCGATAGACGAGCTTGAAGACCTAAATCCAACACGTGAGGAATTTGTCGAACAGCTAAAAAAGCGGTCATACAACAAGAGCGTGCTCACTTTTCTTCGGCGATCAATAGTTTCAACAAGCATCGCGCCATCTGATCTAGGAACTTTGCATTTCATTCGTCCGAGGCATTCAGCCGAGTGGATTGGATTTGACGACGAAAGCGCTGACTTTTGGGCAACGACTGTAGGAAACACGTTCTTGTCCACGCAAACGCGCAGGCTAAAGTCTGCAGTTGATTGGGCTAGTTTCAAAACGACCATGCTGCCTACCGCCATACCAGGTGAATGGAAAAGTCGACTGGAGCAGATCGATGCTTGGAATGCTACGGCAGTGGAAACGATGGGCAACGAACTTGCAATTGCCGCAGGCAAAATCTGGTTCCCCAATGAACCAGCAAATAGCTGATTCACTAGCTGAGCTTGAACAGGTCTTGGATCGGGCTCGACCGATCCCGGCCCTGAAGTCACTTAGTGCGGCCATTATTAATAAGCCGCGACCCAAGCCTGACTTGAACAAAGTGGCCCTTGGTATCGACGCCAGCGTATTCCTGAAACTCTCCACCCACAAAAGTAGCGCCGATATCATTGACTATCTGAGCACAAAGCACAGTGCTCCAATTGTGCTCCCTGGCCAGGCAATACAGGAGTTCTGGAACAACCATTTGTCAGCGGTTGATACCACAGCAACCGGTTTGAGGAAAAAGGTTGCCGCACTTGCGCAAGACATCAGCAACGTGGACAAAAACTTTGGGGATTTTGCGGATCGGTTTGAGTCAGTCCTAAAGGACTTCAGCTCCGAGTACGGGCATCTATACGATGAGAATACGATTCGTGCGACCTCAAAGATGCTTGAAGTACTCGAGCAGAAAGCCTCGCTTACGTACGTGCCACGCCTCCGGTTCCAGAGCATCGCGGCCAGTCGCAAGCAAACGAAAACGCCGCCCGGCTTTAAGGACCCTGGAGACGGCGACTTTTACATTTGGATCGAGTTTCTATTTGGGCTTCAGCTGGCCAAGAAAGCAGGACGCGCGTTCGATCACGCGATTCTTCTCACAAACGATCAGAAGATCGACTGGAGCCGCGGCGGCGTAGCTCATCCGATTTTGGCGGCTGAGGCCATGGAATTGCTCGAGGTACCGTTCGATGTTTGGACAATCGATCAATTGGCCGCGCGCATTTGATCGCGAGGAACTGATGGGATCAATGCACTCCTGCAAGCACAAGCATGAGCATCACAAGGAACAACACCAAGAATTAAAGGGGCCAATTAAAGGGGCCAGGCTCGATTTAATTTCAGCGTATGATGCCTGAATGCCACGCCGCCCCCGCGTTCACCTCGACAAAGTCCCGCTGCATATCGTGCAGCGCGGCCACAATCGCGAGCCGTGCTTCCTCGGTGAAGAGGATTTCCACAGCTACCTTCACTGGCTCGGCGAAGCGTTAGTCGAGGCCGAATGCGCGCTTCACGCCTATGTGCTCATGACCAATCATGTCCATCTGCTGCTTACCCCGAAGAAGGCGGAAGCGGTACCGAAGCTCATCATCTCGCTGGGCCGCCGCTATGTGCAGTACATCAATCGCACCTACAAACGCACCGGCACACTCTGGGATAGCCGATACAAATCATCGAGCATGCAGAGCGAGACCTATTTGTTGGCATGCCAGCGTTACATTGAGCTGAACCCGGTCCGCGCCGCGATGGTGGACGATCCCGCGCACTACCGCTGGACCAGTTACCGTGCCAATGGCCTCGGCCAGGCCGATACGCGATTGACGCCGCACCCAATCTATACCGCACTCGGTGCCAGCGACAAGACGCGGCAGGCCGCCTATCGAGCGCTTTTTCGCGACGAGCTTGATCGTGCCGCGATTGACGACATTCGCCTGGCACTCAATCAGAACCAGCCTTTGGGCGATCATCGCTTTCATTCGCGGATTGAAAAGATGTTGGGCGAGCGGCGCGAAGCCAGACCGCGGGGGAGACCTCGGCTTGTGGCTACGGCAGTTGATGGAAAGATTGTGGGGCAGGGGAAGCTTGGGCTGTGAAAGAAATATCGCAGATGCGCTTTACTGATTGGCTAGGCACTCACCGAGTATGTCTGAATTGACATATAGTAAATCGGATGATTCAAGCCGATAAGCGATAGGTGTGGTTGCATGGCGAAATCAAAACGCCGCCATTTTCCAGCAACGCGAGGATCGAAGCTGGCGTATTGATGCGCCGGCTGCAGCGTGGTGAAAATATATCGTTGCCTCATTCCCGGCCTATGCCGACCATCGGCAAGAGCTGTCATGAACTTAAGATCTCCGATGAGAACCGTACATGGCGAATTGTGTATTGCGTGGATGCAGTGGCAATCGTCGTGCTGGAAGTATTCGCAAAAACGACCAGCCAGACACCAATCGATGTGATCGAGATTTGTAAGGCAAGGCTGAAACGCTATAAATCGACTTGAATGGAGGCCATTCCTATGAATACCGAAAAACTGAAGCGTCTGCAGGCTGCTGGCTGGCAAACTGGCGGCGCCAAGGATTTTCTACAACTGAGTGACGAGGAAGCACGGATGGTGGAGCTCAAGCTCTCGCTAGTTAGCGCCATCAAGAAGTCACGCATCAAACGTAAACTTTCGCAGATCGCGCTGGCGCAACTTATGAAATCGAGTCAATCCCGCATCGCAAAGATTGAAGCCGCTGATCCCTCAGTTTCACTGGATTTGATTGTTCGCGCGTTAATTGCGAGCGGCGCGACCACAAGGGATATACAGGCGGCATTTACGGCTGGTTAAGGAAAAAAAGTAGCAAATCAACAGTAGGGTGAAACAGCAGAGGCCGATCTTTTTAGCAAATGTGCGATTGTTGATAGTCGACCGGTATTTTCTCGCTTCCCAGCATAAATAATAGTAGATCGCCATTTGGCGGCATTTCCAGACTGAAAATGTCTGAAAAACCGCGCCAGTGCTAGAGTTTTGCATTGGGGCCTATTTCGCGACTACCGAGCAAACACCCTCCGTCCAGCCGTCCACGTCTCCAGCACTTTCACTTTGAAGATCTCGCGAGGCGACATGCGGAACAAGTCCTGATCGATCAAGATGAAATCCGCCCATTTGCCCGGCTCCAGCGACCCGAGCGTGGCTTCCTGCCGCGCGGCGTACGCCGCACCGAGCGTGAAGCAGCGGAATGCTTCCTTGAGTGATAGTTCTTCGTTGGGATACCAGCCGCCGACTGGCTCGCCTTTGTCGTCTTCGCGGGTGACCGCCGCGTGCAGACCGAGGAACGGGTTGGCGTACTCGACCGGGAAATCGGAGCCGCAGGCGAGTGGTGAGCCGTTCACCAAAAACTGTCGCCACGCATAAGCGCCCTTGATGCGTTCGTGGCCAACGCGGTCTTCGGCCATGTTCATGTCCGAGGTCGCATGCGTTGGTTGCATCGACGGGATCACGCCGAGCGCTTTGAAGCGGGGGATATCAACGAGGGCGGTGACTTGCGCATGCTCGATGCGATGCCGTGCCTCGGCGACTGGATACTTCTTTGCGAGCGTGGCATAGGCATCGAGAATTTGTCGATTGGCGGCATCACCGATCGCGTGTACCGCCACTTGGTAGCCGCGCGACATGGCTTTTTCGATGTCGCTGGTGATGGCCACATCTGACTTGAATAGGAGCCCCTTGCTACCGGGCATGTCGGTGTACGGCTCGAGTAGAGCTGCGCCACGGCTGCCGAGCGCGCCATCAGCGTAGAGCTTCACTGAGCGCAAGGCATAAAAATCGTTGCCGTAGGAGGCTAGGGGGCCCTTTGCGGAGAGCGCATCGAAATCGGCAGTCACTCCCGAAATCGCGCCGTAGATGCGCGTGGTCAGCAGGCCTTTGTCGGCGTATTCGCGAAACAGCCGATCGTCGCCCACCGAAACGCCCATGTCGTGAACGCTGGTCAGGCCGACTTCGCGTAAGTGCGCGAGCACAGCGTCGAGTGCGATGCGGTTTTCGTCCGTTGAGACTGACGGGATCACGCGCTCGATCAGATTCATCGCCGCATCGATGAACACGCCGTTCGGATTTCCATTGGCATCGCGCTCGATCTTGCCACCTTGCGGGTCTTTGCTATCGCGCGTGATGCCGGCCAACGCCAGCGCCTTGCTATTCGCCCACCCTGCGTGGCCGTCGATACGTCGCAGCCACGCGGGTCGGTCGCTGATCGCCACATCGAGCTCGGCGGCGGTTGGAAACCGATCGAGTTTCCACACCACCTGATTCCAGCCACGACCGCGAATCCAGCTGCTCAGCGGGTAACGGCGCGCGTAGTCCGCGATGCTCGCCTGTGCCTGGGTGAGCGATGTGGTTTTGCGCAGATCGAGCGAGGTCAGTGCCTGGCCTTGGCCGATGACGTGGCCATGCGCGTCGATCAGGCCCGGCAGCATGGTGCGGTCCCGGCCATCGATGCGCGTCGCCTCAAGGGCCTTGGCGGCGACGTCGGCGCGCTTGCCTGCGGCGATGATCTTGCCGTCCGAGCTAAAAGCAATCGCATCGAAGCGCAGCAAATCACCGCGCGCATTCAGAGTGTAGCCGTTGACGTTGTCGATCAGCGTTGTGGTCGCAGAAGAGCAGAATTGAGGCGCGGCGCCGAGGAGGAGCGCGGCTGGAATCGCGAGCTTGCAACTGATTTTCATGTTGAGCACCGGAGAGTTGAATGCGCAATGCTATCGAGAAATGCGCTGCTGTGGGTGCGCCAGTAGTGCCAGACAGATTATCCGTCGTTAGTTTCTGTTCTTCAAAGTACTTCACTACCGTCCCCACCCTTGAGGTTGTTCCCCCGTCAAGGAGTAACAATCGGAACAATCGGGGACAGACCACGGTCGTTTTGGCTACATTCTTGGACGGACGTCACGCCTCCCTTGAAAGGAAGAGGGTAGATCTAGCTTTGTAGCAAATGAACAATTGTGAATAGGCGACGAGTATTTCTCGCTTGCCAGCATAATTAACCGTAGATCGTCATTTGGCGGCATGTTCAGACTGAAAATGACTGAAAAGCCCCGCCAGTGCTATAGTTTTTTATTGCGCTTGTCGGTGATGTATCGCCAAAGCAGACAGCAAACCCACTTATGAATAAATTCTCGCTGGGCTCCGCCATTCTTCTCGCACTGGCACTGCAACCAGCCACCGCCGCAAACCAGTCGTCGCCCGCACCTGTCGACACCGTCGTTACCAAACGCGTGGCCAGCGACATCACTGGAATCGATCTAATTATTTCCTGCGACCGCAGGCCGATAGCCGGCGATTACGCAGCCGAAAGTGATTCCGGCCTGCCGGACACCGACCCTTATGTCGTCGCTCGCGGCGCAGACAAGGGCCAAATCCACCTCATGAACGAGAATGGTAGGCGAACGAAGCGATATATCGTCCCGCGCGCCAGAATACGCAATATCGTTCGCGTCAAATACGACATGGACGTTTTGGACTATGTCGACCTCGTGTTTACAGGCAAAAAACTCATCCTCGTACACACCGCGACAGCGAATGCAGGCATTTTTAAATACAGTGAAATCTATGAGTTGCCCTATTTGAAAGATGATGTTGTGGATCGGAAATTTTTGGCGCGCAACAAGGAACTGCTGAGATTGCTGGACTTGGGGCTATCGTTTTATCAAACCGTCGTGTTGCCTGATCAGCGCAAATCAGTGC
>JBBQFL010000012.1:0-89010 GCA_038321965.1 Burkholderiales bacterium
TGTTGCGGGAGGACTCACCCAATGGGTGAAGCGAAACGTAAGGCATTAGCGAGTCGGCAAGAGCCGATTACACTCGATACGTTTGGTGGTCGAATCCATGTTGAGTGGGATCCGATTGCAGCGGTGACACCGCTCGGGCAGCTACCGTTCTTCATCGAGTTTCTCAACGTCAGCGGTGTCTTCAACGCGCTGGTCGCCAACTGCCCATTGACGTACACCAGCAACAACGCCTCCGACAAGCGAGAAGTGCTGGCCACCTTGGTATTGTCGATTCTGGCTGGGCACCAGCGCTATGCCCATATCACCGCGATGCGCAACGACGGCATTCATCCGCAATTGATGGGTGTGGCGAAATTCGTGTCCGAAGACGCAGCACGCCGCGCCCTGGCACGGATGGACGAATCCTCTGGGGTTGTCTGGCTCGACCGGCACCTGGCGAAGACGACGGAACCATTACTATCCACGCCATGGATACTCGACTTGGATGCCACCGTGAAGTGTCTGTACGGCAAGCAGGAAGGGGCGGTGATCGGTTACAACCCGAAGAAGCCGGGGCGTCCTTCGCACAGCTATCACAGCGCGCTGATGGCCAATACGCGGCTCGCCCTGGCGGTAGAAGTGATGCCCGGTAATGAGACCGCGCCACTGCACAGCATGCCGGGAATTTGGGCGTGGCTGGATTCGCTGCCGAGGGCTGAGCGCCCGGCATTGCTGCGTGGTGACGTCGCCTATGGAAACGAGTCGGTGATGAAAGAGGCCGAGGTGCGTGACCAGCCGTATCTGACCAAGCTGCGCTTGACCAAGAACGTGAAGACCCTCATCAAGAAACTCTTCTGCACCAACGACTGGATCGATGCCGGACAAGGCTGGGAAGGACAGGAGGACACGCTCACACTCTCGGGCTGGAGCCGGACGCGGCGGGTGGTCGTGCTGCGCCGGCGACTCACCGGCGAGATGCTCGTCACCGGCAAGGATGATCGTCAGGATGAGTTCGCCTTCATTGAGGATGAGATACCGACCGCGCGCTACGAGTATGCCGTGCTGGTCACCTCGACGGCCTATGAGATCCTCACCTTGGCACAGCTCTACCGCGACCGGGCCGATGCAGAAAACAACTTCGACGAGTTAAAGAATCAATGGGGCTGGGGAGGCTTCACCACGCAGGACTTGGCACGTTGCCGACTGATGGCGCGCATGGTGGCGTTGGTCTACAACTGGTGGACGCTGTTTGTCCGGCTCGCCCAGCCGCACAAACACTTTGAGGCGATTTCCAGCCGACCGCTGTTGCTGCATGGCGTGGCGACCCAAACCAGGCATGCCGGACAGACGCGTCTGACGATCACCAGCACCCATGCCAAGCAGGCGACCATTCAAGCGGTTCTGACCAATTTGGCTACGTTCCTGAGTCGATTGAAAGCGACTGCGGAGCAGTTGACAGACCTTCAGCGCTTACGCGCCATCTTCCTGCGTGCGTTCGCCAAGTTCATGCTCACCACCGCTGATCCCCCCGCTTTGTTGACAATCTAATTTGCGCTATTTGATCGGCCAACTGCCGTTTTTAGGCTGAATGATCCATTTCCTGTTGCGGGTGCCACGGGCGATTAGAACCGGCGCTGTCGAGTAATTATTTAACACTTTCCACCGATGCACGAGCGGAATGTATAGGCCGTGAAATTCCTACACTCCATTTAGCACTTGAACCGCATGGCGTAGCTTGTTGCCTTCAATCCCTTACCAAAGGCACTTCGCACGAAATAGTTTCATCGCGGCATCGTCTGTCACGAGCGTCGCACCTTCGATCAACGCTTGCGCCGCAAGCATCCGGTCGAACGGATCGCGATGATTCACTTCAAAACCACCAGCCCGCAGCGCGTGCTGTGCGGTGATGCCGAGTTGTTCGAATCCATCAGCAATTAACAGCGCATCGAACTGCGTAATCGCGGTCTGCGCTCCCGGCAGTTTGCCGATTCGAAACTTGGTCGCGATTTCCCATGCGCTAGCCACACTCACCAAAACAGTATTGGCTTCGTCGGCAATGGCCCTAGCGACGCGCTTGCTTAGCCTCGCATCGGCACCCCACCACCAAAGTAATGTGTGGGTATCCAGCAACAGCTTCAACGTGGCTCCCAGGCCTTGAGTTCAGCATTAGGAAGCGGATCAAAGAACGCCTTATCGTTAATGCCCTTCAGCCGACCGGGCTGGCGCTTCGATGCGGCGGGTGCTAGCGGCATCATGCGCGCGTATGGCTTACCCGCTTTAGCCAGGATAATTTCTTTGCCGGCGTGCGCCTGATCTAGCAGCTTTGAAAATTGCGTCTTAGCATCGTGAACGTTGACGATCATGTTTCGAACCCTGCTTAATATAAACACAACAAGGTTAACTTAGTCCAGCGGCTTAGTCAATCTGTGCGGCTCACTTGTATGGTGGCGTAGGCGTTCGACTTTTGATGCGCGTGCGGCCATCGATAGATGCGATGCCACAACGGTTGTTGGCATTGATTGAACAAAAAGTAGGTCTGGCCTGTTCCGTTATTGATGCGCAAAACACAAGAGCTGGCGAGGGAATAAGGGGCCACCGTCATTTTCGTCAGTATAGCGAGGCAAGACACTAATGCGGATGCGCCCCTTCAGCTATAAGTGCTCTGAAATGCCCGTCAAATGGCGATCTAAGTGTTTTTACGCCATCTCAGGCCATTAGAAATCATATTCATAAACCCATTTTTCAGTCGAATGCTCGCTTCAGGTCTTTGACGTTGGTGCCTGCTGCTTCAGCGACACCGCCAGGTAATCCACGAATGCCCGTACCCGACCGGCAAGCTGATGTCTCTGTGGATAGACTGCATAAATATCTGCGTCTGGCGTGTCGTATTGTGCGAGCACCTGTATCAGGCGACCGCTGCGCAGGTGGCGTGCAATATCCCATTCAGCCCGCATCAGGATACCGTGGCCATCCAGCGCCCAGTTAACGGCGATTTCACCATCATTAGTGGTGAGGTTTCCACGAATCTTTACCGTCTCCGCCTTCTGCTTTTTACCTCTACCGCTCGACAAGCGCCATACGCCGTAAGCTTCTTCGCCTTGGCGAATGCCAATGCTGTTGTGATGGGTAAGGTCAAACGGTGCCTTCGGTTCACCGTGTTTAGCCAGATAGGCTGGCGATGCAACGAGCAACCTTCGATTGGGCGCGATGCGTCGGGCAATCACACGCGTATCAGGCGGTGCACCGAAACGAATGCAGACATCGAACGCGTTGTCGGTTAGTGGTGGCGGGTTGATGGATAACTGCAATTGCACTTCAACGTGCTGATGTTTTTTCACAAATTTTGAAATGATCGGCGCGATGTGGCTGCGTCCGAAACCGAGCGTCGCGTTCACACGCAGCAATCCCTGAGGGGTGGCTTTTGATGCACCCAGCAGTTCCGATAGATCGTCAATCTCGCCGAGTATGCGGCGTGCGTGCACAAGCGTAAGTTCGCCTTCCGGGGTCAGGCTCATGCGTCTGCTGGTGCGGTTGATCAGCGACATGCCTATGCGCGATTCCATTTGTGCCAGCCGCTTGCTGACCGCTGGGGTGGTGATGCCCAGTTCCCTTGCCGCGGCGCTGAGGCTGCGGGTCGCCGCGAGCGCGGAGAAAAATCCCAAGTCAGCTGGCTGAATACCGTTGCGCATGGCATCTCCGATGTTGAAAATAAGTTAACGATGGATTCACTTTAGCAGCGGGCATGTCGTGCGTCCAGCGCGCAATATTCTCAAATTCCAAGCCTTTATGAAAGAGAGAAACCTTGAAAACCTATCGCATCGCCACGATCCCCGGAGACGGGATCGGCAAGGAAGTCGTGCCTGCCGGTCGCCAGGCAATGGATGCGCTCGCCGCTGCCGATGGCTCGTTTCGCTTTGAATTCGAGAACTTTGACTGGGGTGGTGATTACTACCGTGCCCACGGCCTGATGATGCCCGACGATGGCCTGAACGCATTGCGCGACAAGGACGCCATTCTGTTCGGCTCGGCGGGCGACCCCCACATTCCAGATCACATCACCCTGTGGGGCTTGCGCCTGAAAATCTGTCAGGGCTTCGACCAATACGCCAATGTGCGACCCACCCGCATCCTGCCTGGCATCGATGCACCGCTCAAACGTTGTGCCGTAGCAGATCTGAACTGGGTCATCGTCCGTGAAAACTCCGAAGGCGAATATGCCGGTGTGGGCGGTCGCGCACATCAGGGCCACCCGATCGAGGTGGCGACAGATGTTTCAATCATGACGCGTGTCGGTGTTGAGCGCATCATTCGCTTTGCCTTCAAACTCGCCCAGTCGCGACCGCGCAAGCTGTTGACTGTCATCACCAAAAGCAACGCCCAACGCCACGCGATGGTGATGTGGGATGAGATCGCCAATCTGGTTGCGAAAGATTTTCCCGACGTCAAATGGGATAAAGAATTAGTCGATGCCGCGACAGCACGGATGGTCAATCGTCCCGCGAGCCTCGACACCATCGTGGCGACCAACCTGCACGCCGACATTCTCTCCGACCTGGCGGCTGCGCTCGCGGGCAGTCTCGGCATCGCACCCACCGCCAATCTCGATCCCGAACGCCGCTACCCATCGATGTTCGAGCCAATTCACGGTTCGGCGTTCGACATCATGGGCAAGGGTTTAGCCAATCCGGTCGGCACGTTCTGGTCGGTCGTGATGTTGCTTGAACACCTGGGCGAGGCGAAGGCCGCTAAACGGCTGATGGCAGTAATTGAGAGCATCACTGCGGACACCAGGTTGCACACACGCGACCTTGGAGGTGTGGCGACGACTGCTGAAGTCACCGATGCCGTTTGTGCCCGTCTACGTGCTGTCGTTGCCCGCCAAGCGGCTTGATGTTTAACCCCACGAGGAGATAAAAACATGTTGATCCGCCTTCCGCAGTGTGTTCGCTTTGCCGTTCAGGCATCAGTTCTTGCTTTTAGTCTTTGTGCGACGTCCGCCATGGCGCAGTCTTGGCCATCTAGGCTGATCACGTTGATCGTGCCATTCCCGCCTGGGGGCACTACCGACGTACTCGCGCGCGCACTCGGCGAAAAACTTTCGCAGAGTCTCGGCCAGCCCGTGATCGTTGAGAACAAACCTGGTGCCGGTGCCACCATCGGTGCCGATTACGTCGCCAAATCGAAGCCTGACGGCTATACGCTGCTGATGGGCGCGGTACATCATACGATCGCCACCAGCGTGTACAAGAAATTGCCGTACGACTTTCAGAAAGATCTTGCCCCGATCACGGTTGTCGCGATGGTGCCGAATGTGTTGGTCATCAACGCCAACACGCCTGCAAAGAACGTGAGCGAGTTGGTCGCGTTCGCCAAGGCGCAGCCAAGCAAGGTTTCTTACGGCTCAAACGGCAACGGTACCGCGCAACATCTGATCGGCACCCAGTTTGAAAATCTGACCGGGGCACAAATTCTGCACGTGCCATACAAGGGCAGCGGACCGCTGACGACCGACCTGCTTGGCGGACAGATTACGATGTCCTTCGACACCATCACGCCGGTACTGCCGCACATCCGGGGCGGCAAACTACGTGCATTGGCGGTGACCACGAGCACACGCTCCCCAGCATTACCCGATGTGCCAACGCTTGATGAGGCTGGACTCAAAGGTTTCAATATTGGCACCTGGTTTGGCGTGCTCGCACCTGCGGCAACGCCAAAGGACATCGTGGCGAAGCTGAACACAGAAATGGTGAAAGTGATTCAGTCCGTCGATTTCAAGAAGCGCATGGCCGAGATCGGTGCGGAGCCAATTGGCAACTCTGCCGACCAGATGGCGAGTCAGATCAAAGAGGAGACGGAAAAATTTGCCAGGCTGGTAAAAGAAGCAAAGGTGAATATCGATTGAATCGATAGCTCAATACTTGATGGCGCTGGCGAGGCTTTCAGGGCGGCAAGATTGTGTCGCGCTCGCCCAATCACGGCTATGCATATTCACGCTGCCGGAAACGCCACCACGTGATCAATCTCCAGCTTGATGCCGATCTTCTGGCCGATCTCGTGATTGTGATGCGAGGGCACGAGCGAGAGCACTTTGCTTCCTGAGGGGAGCTTCAGCGTATAAAGAATATCGGCACCGCGAAACGCCTTGTGTAGCACTTCAGCCTGACGATCACTATCGTCGTCGTGCAGGATGTCATCGGGGCGAAGCAATACTTCAACCACCTCGCCGGTCTTCAGCGCACAGCCGGGGCAATGGGCAAGCAAGCCCAATTCCGTGTCGATGTGATCGTTGCTTGCGACCACACCGCGCATCAGCACACCTTGCCCGACGAAGTCCGCGACAAAGCGAGACCCCGGCCGATGGTAAAGGTTGTACGCGGAATCCCATTGCAGAATTTTTCCCTGATTCATCACCCCGATCTTGTCGGCAATCGAAAACGCTTCGTGCTGGTCATGCGTGACCAGCAATGCTGGTGTGGAGAGTTGTCGTAGCAGCGCGCGCACTTCCAAGCCGAGCTTCTCGCGCAGTTCAACGTCAAGATTGGAAAATGGCTCGTCCATTAACAGTAGATCCGGCTTAGGGGCGAGCGCCCGCGCCAGTGCAACGCGTTGCCGTTGGCCGCCGGAAATTTCGTGGGGGTATTTCTGCGCTTCGGCTGTTAAGCGCACCATTTCAAGCATGTCGCCGGTCTGTGCTTCAGCGTCGCGTCTGCTTAGGTGACGCAGACCGAAAGACACATTTTTTGCCACCGTCAAATGGGGAAATAGCGCGTAATCCTGAAAAACCAGGCCGATGCGGCGCTGCTCCGGCGGCATGGAAAATCGAGTATCTGCCAGTAATTTCTGGCGAATGCGGATATCCCCAGAGGACGGACGCTCAAAACCGGCAATCAAACGCAACACGGTCGTTTTGCCGCAACCGCTTGGCCCCAGCAGGCAGCCAATCTCACCTTCTTCAACACCGAAAGAAAGGTCTTGGCAAACGCGAGTGCCGTCTGGATAAGCGAAAGAAACGCTATTGATTTCAAGGTAGTGCGACATGGTCTTGATTATATGCCGACGCAGTGCCGGGAAATGAATTGACAAATAAGAATTATTCGCATTAACATTGGCATGTCAGACCCCTCGTGGAAATATGGTCCGCGTTTTCTCAATATCGGAAGGATTTGTAAATGAAACAGTTACGTTTTGCAGCGCTAGCCATCAGTGCCGTCGGCCTGGCCGCAGTACTCTCGGTGCCTGTCGCTTACGCGCAGCAACCAGTACTAAATCTCTATTCGTCGCGTCATTACCAGACCGACGAAGCACTCTACGCCAACTTTGAAAAGGCGACGGGCATCAAAGTCAATCGCATTGAAGCACTGGAAGATCCGTTGATCGAGCGCATGAAGAGCGAAGGCGACAAGAGCCCGGCAGACCTACTGATCACGGTAGACATGGGGCGCTTGCTGAAGGCGCAACAGCTTGGCCTGTTTCAACCCATCAGTTCCAAACTTCTCGAAGAGAAAATTCCTGCCGAGCTGCGAGCGGCTGATGGAAGCTGGTTTGGATTTTCTGTGCGCGCAAGACCGATTTTTTACGCCAAGGGTCGCGTAGACAAGTCCCAGTTGCCCGACTATGAAAGCCTGGCCGACCCCAAGTGGAAAGGTAAAATCTGCGTACGCTCGGGAAGCCACCCCTACAATCTCTCACTGATGTCGTCGATAATCGCCGCAGACGGCGCTGCCAAGGCTGAAGAGTGGGCGAAAGGCGTCGTTGCCAACATGGCTCGTACCCCCAAAGGTGGTGACACTGATCAGATTGCCGGCGTCGCCTCTGGCGAGTGCGATATAGCGCTGGGCAATACCTACTATTTCGTGCGGATTTTGAAATCCGACAAGCCGACCGATAAAGCGATTGCGGAAAAAGTTGGCGTCATCTTTCCAAACCAGGGAAATCGTGGGGCGCACATCAATATTTCCGGTGCCGGTGTGGCCAAATATGCGCCCAACAAGGCGAATGCGATCAAGTTTCTGGAGTATCTGGCAAGCCCCGAGGCACAGGATTATTTCGCCAACGGTAACAACGAATATCCCGTAGTCGGCAAGCCGGCCAATCAGCAACTGGCGTCATTGGGGGATTTCAAACGTGACCGGCTGCCGATGGATGCCGTGGGCAAGAATTACGTGGCGGCTGCACAAATATTTGATCGGGTCGGCTGGAAGTAAGTCGCGCATTCCTAAACGACGATGGGTCGCGTCCTTCCAAGACTCCTCGTCCTCGCTACGGGAAAGACGAGACCATGCGACGTGCGTAGCTTTCGGGTCTTGGCAGTTCAGGACCGTGCTGCGCGCGTCGCTGCGGGATCGATGTCTACCGCTGTGTATGCTTGCGGTCGGGTAATCGCCAGTGAAGCCATGATCAATGGAATCAGCCCGACAGCAACGATAACCAGCGCTGCCGTTGACGCCTCCGCGAGGCGCTCGTCCATCGCAAGATTGTAGGTTTGCACGGCCAGCGTATCAAAATTGAACGGGCGCATAACAAGTGTTGCCGGCAGTTCCTTCATCACGTCCACAAACACCAACAGACCGGCTGTTATCAGGCTGGCTCGAAGCAGCGGCATGTGCACATCGCGCATCACTTCAATGGGCTTGGCACCCAGGGAGCGCGCCGCATCATCCATGTTGAGGGTGATTTTGCTCAGCCCCGCTTCCACACTCTGCAAAGCAACTGCGAGAAAGCGAATCAGGTAGGCATAGATCAGCACCAGAAATCCGCCAGTGAGGATCAAGCCCGTCGTGAAGCCGAAAATGGCAGCGATGCTGTCGACCAGAAAATGGTCCAGTGCGATCAGCGGAATCAATACACCGACCGCAATGACAGTGCCCGGAATCGCGTAACCGAGGCCGACCAGCCGGTTCAGCCACGCCTGCGTACGCTGCCCCGACGATCGGGCTACATAGGCGAGTAGCAGTGCGGCGGAGATCGCGATAAGCGCGGTAATTGCCGCAACGCCAAAGCTATTTGCTGCCAATTTGACAAACCGTGCACCGAACTGTACATCGCCTTCAGTCAGCGCCAACTTGAGAAGGATGAGGGCGGGTAGGGCGAAGCCGACCACGATTGGCAGCGCGCAAAGCAGCGTAGCAGACCAGCCCCTTGCGCCCGAAAGAACTGTACGCACATGGCGGCGACCGACAGTCTGGTGAAATCGCGCACGGCGTCGCGCCCAATGCTCCAACAACATAACCAGAATAACGAAGCCCATCAGAATCACCGCGACTTTGGCGGCAGCAATGCGGTCTCCTTGCGAGAACCAGGCGTTGAAAATGCCGGTGGTAAATGTCGGCACACCGAAATAGGAGACCGTTCCGTAATCAGCTAACGTCTCCATCAACGCTAGGGCTACACCGGCCACAATCGCCGGTCTGGCCAGCGGAAGCGAAATTCGCGTGAACACGCTAAAAGCGCTGAGCCCCATATTGCGCGCCGCTTCGTTAAGTGTCGTCGATTGCTCCAGAAAGGCGACGCGTGCGATGACGTAAACGTATGGATACAAAGCAAACGTAAGCATTGCCACCGCGCCGCCGAGCGAGCGAATTTCGGGAAACCAGTAGTCCTGCTTTTGCCAGCCGAAGCTCTCGCGCAGAAATGTCTGCACCGGCCCGGCGAATTGCAGAACATCGGTATAGGTGTAGGCCAGCACATACGCCGGAATCGCCAAAGGCAGGATCAACGTCCATTCCAGCAGCCGCCTGCCTGGAAAGTCGTGGTTTGCAGTTAACCATGCTGTCAGTGTGCCGATGATCGCAACGCCGACCGCAACACCTGAGGCGAGCATCAGGCTGTTGGCCGCCAAACCTGGCAAGACCGTGCTGCTCAAATGTGCCCACGTTCCCTGATCGACGACGAACACGCTGCTGAAAACACCGATCAAAGGCACCAACAGTAGCGCAGAAATAACCATTCCCAGAAGGCGCAAGCTGCGGGTCATTGGCGTTGGCATGGTGGCATTCATCAGGAGGCTGCGACCGGAATGTCGATTGGGCTTTGTGAGGGCGTGCTACACGCTATAAGTGAATTGCCGTGTGCCGGAAAGACTCGCATGGGAGGCGGTGATTGCAACTGGTACAGATTGTAACAAGAATCATTCTTGATAAGCGCCTACAGGGAACGCCTGATAAACGCCCGTTCACCCTAAGCCTGTCGAAGGATAATGATGCAGGGTATTGATTCCATTAGGTGTGGCTCTGTTTCGACAAGCTCACAACAAACGAATTCGGGGTTTTGAGAAGTTCCCTACACTCTAGGAGCAAGCAAAGACGGGACTCTCAGGGCGTATACCTTCGAAGAGCACGCCATTGCTTGGTCCTGGACTGGTCAATTTTCAAATTCGCTGCCATGAGAGCGCAAAAAGAATTGCGTTGAATTCATAGTGTGGTTTAAGTACACTTACGCGTTTTTGTCGTTCCGGTGTTTCCTAGAACGTGCGCGTTACACCAATATTGTTGTCTTAGGAGAAATTAAGTTGGTTACAGCAAAAGCGAAGCCGAAAGCGAAGAGCGACGGCAAGAAAGCAAAAGTGGTGGCTAGCAAACTCAAGGCAAAGCCTGCGCCTAAGGTCGTCGCGAAGGCGAAACCTGCCCCAAAGCCCGTCGCCAAGGCGAAAGTCAAATCCGCGCCGAAGCTGGTTGCAAAAGCGCCCGCTAAACCAGTGTCAAAGCCTGTCACCAAGTTGGCCGTTAAATCGGTAGAGAAAGCGATGCAACCCGCCGTGCCTAAAACACAGACAAAACCAGCGCCAAAGACTTCATTGAAAATCGAAACGCGCATTGCAGGCGTTCTCACTGAAGCAGAATTGATGAAACAGCCGAAATCCGAGTACATGTCGTTTGCGCAACGTAGTTTCTTCAAGCGCCGTCTACTCGATCTGCAGACGCAAATGCGCGACAACGCAGACGCAACTACCGAACATCTGCGTGAATTGGCCGTTGCCCCGGATCCCGCCGACCGAGCAACGCAGGAAGAAGAACATGCTCTCGAACTTCGTACGCGGGATCGCGAACGCAAGCTGCTGAAGAAAATCGAATCGGCACTGCTACGCATCGAAGACGGCAGCTATGGCTATTGCGAGGAGACAGGTGACCCGATTGGTGTGCCTCGCTTGCTGGCGCGGCCAACGGCGACCTTGACAATCGAGGCGCAGGAACGTCGCGAATTAAAGCAGAAGATGTACGGCGAGTAAGTGCGGCAGCAATTACATTTCCGCTACGCTAAAACGGCCACGCAAGTGGCCGTTTTAGCTTGATGTCGCAGGCCTCAGTCGTCGTTGACCAAACGACGTGCGCCGTTGAACCGGCGCTTCCAGTAACTATCGTACATGTCGACGATTTCCACACTCTTGCCGCGCGACGGGGCGTGCACAAATCGGCCTTCCCCGAGGTAAATGCCGACGTGCGAAAAGGTGCGGTGCAGCGTATTGTAGAAAACCAGATCTCCAGGTCTGAGATCGTCGTTGTCGACCTTTGTGCCCAGCCGGCCCATTGCATATGAGCTGCGCGGTAGCTTGATCGCCAGCGATGCTTCAAAAACATGGCTTACAAATCCCGAACAATCAAATCCTGTTTGCGCCGAGTTGCCACCAAATTTGTATTTCACACCGATCAACGAAATTGCGCGCAGCAGCAGTTCCTGTAGCTTTACGGGCAGCGGATTCACTGCATCGGTTTCCGTCGCCACCTTTTCCACTGTCGGCAGATGCGGGCCGACGAATTCGTCTGTTTGCCCGAGCAATGTGGGATCGGCCGCTGCCGTCGAGCCTGCGGCAAATACGAAACACATGGCAGTCAGCGATGCGCGTATTGAGGAGCTGTTCATGCGATTGATGATACCGCTTGCCGGATATTTGAGCAGGTCACGTCAGTGGCAACCTGATTTCCACGTCGGGCATATAATCAATGGACAAGGTCCAACCGTCGCGAATCAAGAACGGTGAAGGCGACTAGCTCTTTTGGGAGTAGATGGTTTTGGATCGCTCGGAGGCGAAAGCAGAACGCCGTGATGCTCACGCGGCGCTATTTCGGGACATCCTCGAACGTAGAGCCTTGTCGTGTGTGTTTCAACCAATCCTCGAATTTCATGGCCACCGAATTTTTGGTTATGAGGCGCTGATTCGTGGTCCCAAGGGCTCTCTTTTCCAGAGTCCGATTGATCTGTTTGACGCGGCGAATGATTCAGAGACGCTGGTGCTACTTTCGTCCATCTGTGTCAACAAGGCGATGAGCGAATTTGCCGCACGACGTTTGCCGGGCAAACTCTTTCTTAACATATCGCCCGACGTCGTTTCCGCGCCGGGATTTGATCCTGAGCGCGGCCGGAAATTTCTCGACTCCATACAGTTGAAGCCGGATCAGGTTGTCATCGAACTCACTGAGCAACGCCCCACCTTCAACTTCGAACGTATCCATGAATCGCTACTGCTATATCGGTCTATGGGATTCGAAGTCGCCATCGATGATCTGGGCGAGGGATTTTCCAGTTTGCGGCTATGGTCCGAACTGAAGCCCGAGTATGTCAAAGCGGATAAACACTTCGTGACGGGCATTGCCGATGATCACATCAAGGCGCAGTTCCTAAAGGCAATCGTACAAATCGCCGATAGTTGTGGCAGCCGGATTATTGCAGAAGGTATCGAATCTGAAGCCGATTTCCGGCTGGCACGCGAACTTGGGGTTGCATTCGGCCAAGGCTATTTCATCGGGAGACCGCTTGAAAAACCCGCCACGTCATTGAGCGATGAAATCGTCACTCTCCTCAATGACGTTCGCGTACCGGTGCCACCTACAGTCAAATATCAGGAGGGCACGCTGGTGACGGCAGCACAGTTTGCGCGAGCCGCGTCAGCCGTTGCGCCGGAGACATCTGTTCGCGATGTCATCACCGAGTTCGCTAATTCGGCGACCCGCTATGTGCTGCCCGTAGTTGAGCGCGGCAAGCCTGTCGGCCTCATTGGCCGACGCCATGTGCGATTCATCAAGACCATCGACGACACAGAGTCGGCAGCATTCGACCAGCAGGCGCGGGAAATCATGAACGTTGCGCCACTCATGATTGACAAGTCCGTGCCGCTGGCAGAAATCGCGGCCGTACTTTCAAACGCTACGCCTCAACACCTCGCGGATGGTTTTATTGTGGTCGACGACGGCCGCTACGTTGGTATGGGTTCCGTCAACGATATTTTGCGGGTGATGAGCAAAACACAGTTGACGGCTGCGCGCTACACCAACCCGCTCACGTTGCTGCCCGGTCCCGTACCGACAAACCAGCATATTGCGCAGTTGTTAACGGCAGAAGTGGCGTTTACGGTGTGCGTCGCTGAGCTTGATCCGATGAAGGGTTTCAATGATGCCCTTGGTTTTCAGAAAGGTGACGACCTGATCAGGTTATGTGGACAGGCGTTACGTGCCGCGCTCGACTCACGCGTCGATTTTGTCGGGCAGATCAATGGAAATCGCTTCGTGCTGCTCTTGCAAAGTGGCGATTGGCGCGACCGGCTGGACAGGGCACTGGCCGACTTCCAGCGCCAGCTGGAGATCCGCATGCCCTGTGAGACACTGGTCGACGGCGGATTTATCTGGGAGGGTAAACGCGGACGGAGTGAGCATCGGCCGGCACCCAGACTCGCCATCGGCGCAGCGGTGATTACGTCTGCGCAATGCGAATCCAGGCACGACGTCATGGCCAGCGCCCGGCGGGCTACCGACATTGCCAAGAGCCGAATCGGCAGCAATATTTACGTTGATGCCGCCGAGTTTGACGCGGGAAGCATCGGCACCTAAGTTCCTGCGCGACGGCGCCAAACCTGCCATTTTTCCTTACCGGAAAACAAGCTGATGGAGTCGATAGGCATGCTTGTTTCGATGAGTTCAAAGGCCGGACAGAGCAATTCCGATAGCGCATCTGGTGAAATGCCAAACGGCGGGCCCTTTTCGTCTGTGGCGAAAAAGAAAAATCCGATCAATAGTCCGGCCTCCGGAATAATCTCAGTGACGCGCCTCGCCCACTGTGCCCAGAGCTGGCGCGGTAACGCGCATAGAAACGCCCGCTCATAAATGGCATCAAAACGCTGATGCCGCAGCGGCTCGCCAAAAAAATCCATTTCGTACACTCGATCTGCCAATGCACCCAGTAACTGTTTCGCGTGAGCCACGGCAGCAGGAGAGAAGTCGATGGCAGTCACGTCCCAACCACGTTCAGCCAGGAAACGTACTTCATGCGCCGAGCCACAGCCGGGAATGAGCGTCCGTTTGGGGGCAGGATTCTGCTTGACGTAATTTGCCAGCGATTGAGGCACGCCGCCCTGATCCCACGGCGTATAGGACGCATCGAATCGCACATCCCAGAATGCCGGTGTGGCGGGATCGTGTCGCGGAAATGAGGGCGTAGCGGTCGTCGAATCAGGTTCAGGCATTCCTTGATTATAGGCAATTCGTCTCGATTTTATGTGTGTTCGTCGGCGCAGTTTTGACTTCTCCACCCTGCCCCGGTAAGGTGCGGCCTTCCTGATGCTTGAGTGAAAAGCGCCCATGAAACGCAATCGAATGCTCTTTGGCCTCGCCATATGTTCCGGTGTTATCTCCGCGTGCGGCGACAACGTGGAGCCGGTGTCTGCGCCGCTGCTGCAACTTCAGCCGTGCCGGGTGGTGAATGTTGATAACGAAGTCAAATGTGCGACTTTCGAAGTCTTCGAAAACCGTACCACGCGCCAAGGCAGGAAGATTGCTCTCAATATCGTCGTGCTACCGGCCATTGCGCGTAACAAAGAGCCTGATCCGGTGTTCTTTTTCGCCGGGGGCCCCGGGCAGGGGGCGGCCGGGCTGGCGCGCGAAGCGCTGGCCATTGTCGGCGGCCTGAACAACAAGCGCGATCTGGTATTGATCGACCAGCGCGGCACCGGAAAATCAAATGGACTGTACTGCAAGATTCCCGACGCGGCATCGCCAGAAATGTCCGATCCGACCAAACGGGACGCATCTAACCGCAAGGCGATTGAAACATGCCGTGATGAGCTCGCAAAGAAAGCCGATCTAGGTCTATATACGACCACCGTGGCAATGGCTGATATCGACGATATACGCGACGCGCTTGGGTACCAGACCATCAACCTGTGGGGCGGCTCGTATGGCACGCGGGCGGCGATGGAATATTTGCGCCGTTATGAAAGTCGCGTGCGCAGCGTCGTCCTGGACGGTGTAGCGCCACCATCATTGGCATTGCCGGAGAGCTTTTCGCGCGACGCGGCCGCGGTGCTCGACAAGATGATTGCCGCTTGTGCCATGGAGAGTCAGTGCGCCAAGCGGCATGCCGACCTGAAAGTGATGCTTGACGATCTACTGACGCAGCTTTCAAAGGCGCCCCGCAGCGTTAGCGTGGCCGATCCGCTAACCGGATTGAAGCGCGACATCACTGTCACCCGCGAGATGTTGCTCACGTCCGTTTTCCCGGCATTATATGTGCCGGAAATGGTGACGATGCTTCCAGTGGCACTCGCCAGGGCGAAGCAAGGCGACTATGCGTCCTTGTTGACCATGGGCGGCGTGTTTGGCGATTTTGCTGAGCAAAAACTGGCTAGAGGCATGCAGCTTTCGGTCGTATGTACCGAAGACGTACCAAGAGTAAAGCGCGGGCAGTCAGATTCGCAGATGCAGCCGCCACCCTTCGGCCCACTGTTTGTGGACGAATTTTCAAAGGCGTGCGAGCTTTGGCCTAAAGGCGCGATGCCTGCGGACTTTGTCGAGCCCGTGAAATCCGCGAAGCCAGTGCTGATTCTTTCTGGCGGTCTCGATCCGGTCACGCCGCCGCTTTACGGCGACGAAGTGAAGCGCGATTTCAGCAATTCCTTGCACGCGATCGCACCGAATATCGGACACGGCGTCAGCCACCATGGCTGCGGCCCCAAGCTAATCAAGAAATTCATCGAAACGGCTTCAGTCGCTGACCTGGATGCCAAATGCCTTGAACGCATGCCCCGCCCACTCTTCTTTGAGCCATTGCGCGAGCGCGCTAAGAACAAAATTGGCAACGCGCAAGACTCTGCGCCATTGGTTGAGGCAAAAAAATGATCAGCGTAGAGAACTTGAAGAAGCAGTTCGGCAATGTCCAGGCCGTCAACGGCGTGACCTTTATTGCCAGAAACGGTGCGATCACCGGCCTGCTAGGACCAAATGGCGCCGGAAAAACGACGACGATTCGTATGGTCGGCTCGCTGATTTCCATCGATTCGGGATTTGCAAAGATTGATGGTATTGATGTCGCGAGTGATACCGACGGTGCCCGGCGTGCCTGCGGCCTGCTAACCGATTCTCGCGGCGTTTACACGCGAATGACGGCGCGGGAAAACATTCGCTACTACGCCGAGCTGCGTGGTGTGGAAGCGGCGCGGTCAGAGAAGACGCTTGCCCGCTTTGTCGAGTGGCTAGATATGAAAGAAATTCTTGATCGCCGCACAGAGGGGTTTTCGCAGGGCGAGCGTATGAAAGTCGCCATTGTTCGCGCCTTGATTCATGAGCCGACCAACGTCATTCTTGACGAGCCCACCAACGGGCTGGACGTGATGAGTACGCGCGCTTTGCGCGAATTGATCAAACGCCTGAAGTCGGACGGGCAGACAGTCATGTTCTCCAGTCATGTCATGCAGGAAGTTGCCGCACTTTGCGACGAGATCATCATCATTTCGCATGGCCGCGTGACAGCGCAGGGAACGACGGCGCAGTTGCTGGAAATGAGCGGCAAAGACAATCTGGAAGACGCCTTCGTCGCACTGAGTGATGTGCCCGGCGCGCCACACACACGCAAAGAGGCCGCATGATGTGGGCCACTATCCGCACTGTTTGCAAGAAAGAGCTGACCGACCACCTGCGCGACCGGCGCACGGCATCGATGATATTTTTTCTCTCCATCGCGATGGGGCCACTGCTGCTAATTGGCTTGACACAGTTCATCAGCAGCGTGGAAAAGAAAGCCGAAGCACGTGAAGTATTTGTCCAGGGAGGCGAGAACAGTCCACAGATCGTCAATTTTTTCGCGCGCCAGGATATTTCCATTAAAGATCCGAATGCGAATTTTCGCGATTTGATCAAACAGGGCAAACACGATCCGGTGCTGGTCATTCCGAAGCACTTTGAGGAAAAATTTCAAACCGGCACCGCAGACGTTGAGCTTGTTTTTGACGATACCCGACAGGATTCGGGCAACGCCTCAATCGGCGTGCTGCGGCGTCTAATGCGCGGATTCAATGCCGAAGTCTCCGCACAACGGCTGATCGCGCGCGGTGTCGCGCCACAGCTCATTCGCGTCGTGGATGTACAGGACGTAAACCTTGGCACTGCCGCGCAGCGCGCAGCGGGGCTGTTGTTTATCATCCCGTGGATTACGTTGCTGGGTTGCGTGAGCGGTGTCACGGCGATTGCCATCGATGTCACGGCAGGAGAGCGCGAACGCGGCTCGTTGGAGCCATTGCTGATGAATCCCGTCTCCCGCGCGGGTCTCACTACCGGAAAATGGCTTGCGGTGGCGATTTATGGTCTTGCCGTCGCGACGTTGACCATGTGCGGCTTCGC
This sequence comes from Burkholderiales bacterium, assembly GCA_038321965.1. Taxonomy (GTDB): domain Bacteria; phylum Pseudomonadota; class Gammaproteobacteria; order Burkholderiales; family Usitatibacteraceae; genus UKL13-2. The sequence continues at coordinate 17,580 of JBBQFL010000012.1, forward strand.
ACTGACGCTGAACTTTGTGCCGCTCCCCAATCTGGCCAGCGTGCTCTCGATCAGTCCGACGCAATACCTAGGTTTCGCCATCACCATGTTTTCGTTCGCCCCCGCCATGGGGGCGCTGCAGATGCTGATCGCAACCTATGGCCGCACCTACAAGGAAGCACAGACGTATGTGTCGTATCTGATCATGATCGTATCGATGGCGCCGGCGATCAATATGCTGGCGCAGTTCAAGGACGCGACCTGGCAACTGTTCGTGCCGATGCTGGGGCAGTTGATGGTAATTACCCGCATCCTTCGCGGAGAGACGGTGACGTCACTGCACTTTCTGCTGCCGTTTGCGATCAATATGGCGATCTCGGTGGTCGCGGTGTTATTGATTTCCCAGTTGCTGACCAAAGAAAAGATTATTTTCGGGCGTGCCTGAACTCAAGCCATCGTTATTTCGAACCCGGCTTTTTCAGCTGAGAAATCTGCTGTTACGCACAACGACGTAACGGAGATTCTCCCTCCGCGCAAACCGTCAAGCTATTTTTTGAGTTGAAGTAGAGAGGCGGTAAGCCGCAGCACGTTATCATCCCTGCATGTCAGAAATCAGTGTCATCTTTGGCCCCGAAGGGCCACTCGCCAAGAATATTGAAGGATTCCGTCACCGCCAGAGCCAGATCGAAATGGCGGAAAAAATTGATGCGGCGATCAGGCGTTCCGGCGTACTGATCGCCGAGGCCGGCACCGGCACCGGCAAGACTTATGCCTATCTCGTGCCGGCGTTGCAATCGGGCGGCAAAGTCATTATCTCGACCGGCACCAAGAATCTTCAGGACCAGCTTTTTCGTCGTGATATTCCCACCGTCATCAAGGCGCTTGGCATTCCGGTCTCCACCGCATTGCTGAAAGGCCGCGCTAACTATGTCTGCCTGCATCATCTCGACGCGGCCATCGCCGACGGGCGTTTCCTCAGCCGGGAAGATACCAAGCATATCCACGTCATTCGCCGTTTCGCTGACCGCTGTCTGAGTGGCGGGGGCACAGGCGACAAAGCCGAGTTGCCAGATGTTTCGGAGCGTTCCAGCGCCTGGCCGGCGGCCGTTTCCACACGTGAGAATTGCCTTGGTTCGCAATGTGCCCAATATGCGGACTGCTTCGTCATGAAGGCGCGCAAGGCGGCGATGGAAGCCGAAGTTGTGGTGGTCAATCACCACTTGTTTTTCGCTGATCTGGTGCTCAAAGACGATGGCGCGCAGGATCTGTTGCCCGCCTGCAATACGGTCATTTTCGACGAGGCGCACCAGTTGCCCGAAACCGCCACCATGTTTTTCGGTGAAGTCGTAACGACCTCACAGTTGATCGAACTGGCGCGCGATTCCCGTCTGGCGGGCATTGAACATGCGGGCGACTTCAAGGATTTGCAGGAGTCTTCCGGCGCGTTGGACAAGGCTGCCCGCGATTTGCGACTGGTGATGCATGAAGACAATACGCGTATTGCGGGCAAGTCGATTGCGGGCCGCGAGGGCTTTGCCGAAGCCTATGCCGACTGCCAGGAGAAAATCGCCGAACTCCGCGAGATGCTCGAAAGCCAGTCCGATCGCGCACAGGAACTGGCCAATTGTCTCGAACGTGCCGACGAATTCGCCAGCCGTATGACGCGCTGGCAGGACGCAAACATTGAAGGCTATGTGCGCTGGGGAGAAGTGTTCGGCCATTCGCTTGCTTTGCATCTGACGCCACTATCGATTGCAAATATTTTCAAGAGCCAGGTATTCGGCCAGAAACGTGCCTGGATATTTACTTCGGCCACGCTCGCCGTCAAGGGCGAGTTTTCGCACTATCAAACCGAAATGGGTTTGGTCAACGATGCAGCGAAGGACGATCTAGAGGACGACGCCTTCGCCGACCGTACCGTTGAGACTGCCTTCTGGCCATCTCCATTTGACTACCCGAATCAGGCGCTGCTCTACGTGCCCGACAAGTTACCCGCGCCAAATACGTTTGAACATACCGAGGCTGTTGTCACTGCAGCGTTGCCGCTCATCGAAGCTGCTGCGGGACGCACGTTTCTACTCTTTACTTCATTGAAGGCGATGGATCGTGCCAATGAATCCCTAAAACTGCACTTCGAAAGACTCGGCTGGGAATTTCCATTGTTGGTACAGGGCGAAGGCACGCGCAACGAATTGCTAGAGCGATTTCGTAAACTGGGTAATGCCGTGCTGGTCGCCAGTCAATCATTCTGGGAAGGTGTGGATGTGAAGGGCGAGGCACTGTCCCTGGTCGTCATCGACAAGCTCCCCTTCGCGCCACCTGACGACCCGGTGCTCGCCGCCCGCATCGACGCGATCAATCAATCTGGCAGCAACGCGTTCATGCAATATCAGGTGCCGCACGCAGCGATCACCCTCAAGCAAGGTGCCGGGCGTTTGATTCGTGACGAGACTGATCGGGGGGTGCTCATGATCTGCGACCCGCGTCTGGTTGAAAAGCCCTACGGAAAAAGGATTTGGCAGAGCTTGCCGCCGATGAAGCGCACCAGGGTTGAAGCGGAGGCGGTGGCATTTTTCAGCGCTAGCAACTAGCCAGTTTCGTGAATGCAAAGGGCGAGATGTGGCGGGGTCCGCAGGCCAAAATGGTTCGAAACACCGCATCAGTGCTAGAGAATGTATTCGAGAGTTTCAATCCAGGAAAACGCATATATGACTTTGCTACTGGCATGGAAAATTCGTGATGAAACTACCAAACGGCTGTGATCAAATTTACCCGGCGTCTCGTCCTACAGCGCGCCACTATTTGCGTTCAAATTGGCGTACTCTCGATTGCATATTGGCGCGCTTTTGCTCCCGCCCGGAGAACACCATGAATATCATTGCTCGTTTGCTTCGTTCATTCGTCTTGGTACTAGTCGCGACGTTCACGTTTCTTTCAGCGACATCAAGCCACGCAATTGGATTTCCCGTTCCAGCCCAGCGATTCGTAGAATTCGTGAACGAAAATACCAAGCGTCGACTATTGCTTGCCACAACGGCGGAAATTAACTTCGTCGAGAGCGGATTGGCCGGGCCTGGTTGGCGCAAGACCGGCGTGTCCTTCAATGTTCTTGCCAAGTCCAATACGACGAATGTCCTAGACGTATTTCGCTTTTATGCGCCTAGTGTAGATTCGCACCTCTATACGATGGATTTGGCTGAAGTAGCGGTGTTAAAGAACCCGAACTCCGGTTGGATATATGAGGGGCCGGTATTTAGTTCGGCTCCGCCAGTAGGTGGTGTTTGTTCCGCCAATAGTCGTGTGGTCGTCTACCGCTTGTACAACAATCGCGCGCAGTTCCGCGATACTACCCATCGCTATACGCCCGACCCGGTTGTCCGGCAGGAGCTGGTGAAACAGGGGTGGGTTGATGAGGGTGCCGCAATGTGCGCCATCGACTGGTTTTTCGAGCCCACCGCCGGCGTCTACCTGTTGAATCCGAAGAAGGTGTTGCCCAGCACGGAATGCGAGGACGAATCGCGAAACCTAGGCTCATGCATGGCGTTAAACCAGACTCCATTGTTGCCGTTCGTGGTGCCGTTAAAGGCGCAGCTGCCGCCGTACGTGTTCGGACCAAACGACAATTCGACTCCGCTAGGTCGGTTGCCCCGATTTGCTAGCTTCCCCGAAGGTGACATTGTTACCTTGGTTAATAGTCCATTGCTGTCCGACATTACAGCGCACTCGTTTGCCCAAATCGCAACGGGGTCAGTTCCTAGCGTCGGCGTGTATGTGAATTCACAAGACCGCACTACGTCGTCCGCGTTTCCGTACATGAGCATCAATCCGATTTACCAGTTCGTCACCTCGCCGCCAGCAACTAATGAAACAGACAGGCGTGCGATGGCTTGGCGCAGCGACGGTGCGCTCGTTCTTGAGCTTTCCTTCGTACTCGACGTCGCGTTTATCCGCCGGGCAGACGCAGCAAGTCACGCCATCAGCCACCCCACGCTCGAATTGATTGACACGCGCAGTCGGCGAAACATCTACATCACCCTCGCCGGGGCTCAAACCGTCCCGCTGCCTCAACGCGAGGCCGACGATTATTTCGCAGCCGACGTCGGCACCGGCAAGGTCATCGTTTCAACCAGCTTTCGAGATAATCCGAGCTTCGGCGAACGCGTGACCGGAACGTCAATATTCTGTGCGGCGACGGCGACATCCCACCAATGTGACCAGCCACGAAATACCAGTTTCAAATTTCGCCTGCGCCCTTCAGATATCGACTATGTCATCGCCAAGGCGCGGAAACTCGACCCATTGCTGTCGCCCAATATTGCCGACTACGCAATTGATAACTTCAGCTTCAACAATGAACTTTACGGCAACGCAGAGCTGGCGGTAGGGTTGTCGAACTACCAACTCAAGATATACGAACGACAATACTGAATACGCGATTGCCGGGCATCTTTCAGTAGGCTGCGTTTGCGTATAAATACGTAGAACCAGTACTGGCGCGGCTTTCACGGCAGAAATGTCTGGAGAGTCCCGTCAAATGGCGTTCTGCGTGCCAAGCCGTGCACCTGTTCAGAATAATGTAAATTTGCATCTGGTCTGCGCAGCCACCGCGGCGGATCAAAACATTAACGGGAGAAAACCATGCGTACACAAAACAAGTTGCGTCTACTAGGCGCGATCGCAGCATTTGTCGCGACCACATCTGCGTTTGCACAACTCTGCACTGTCGACCAGAAAACCGAAGTGCTGTGGAAAGGCAGCTGGTACAAAGCATCAATCGTCAAGACCGGCACCAACCGCTGTTTCATCACCTATGCCGGCTACGACAATAGCTACGACGAGTGGGTTGGGCCGGACCGCATGAGAATCAAAGTCCTGTGGAAAGGTGACTGGTACCCTGCCTCTGTCGTGAGCAGAGAGGGCGATGAATACCTCGTCAATTATGATGGCTACAAATCGTCGTGGGACGAAGTTGTGAGCGTAAAGCGTATTCAGATTCGCTAGACGCCGCCTTTTTAACTGACAGCCGAACGTTACTCTGAGAACGTTAGTCTCGCTTCGGTCCCGCCGCCAGGTCGTGGTAGCAAATCAAATTTCGCGCTGTGCATGCGGGCGATGCGTTCGACTATTGCCAACCCGAGACCGGCTCCCGCTTCTCCGCTGCGGGAACTGTCCAGTCTGGTAAAGGCTTGTTTTAGCCGCTCCACTTCATGCGGCGGGATTCCTGGGCCGCGATCGAGCACGCTAAACGTGCTTCTACCTGTCGTGGCGTCGCGACGGGTTTGGATAAGGATTTCCCCGCCGCCGTGACGAGCCGCGTTATTGATGAGATTGTCGATTGCACGTTGCATCGCCACTGGACGCAGCATCAACGGTTGCAAATCGACCAGGTCTGTCGACGCATTGATGCGCATTCGCGCCGCCCGTTCAACGGCACCTTGCGCCAGTTGCGTGAGATCCATACGTCTGGGCGATTCAGCAGACTCGTCGCGGGCGAAATCAAGAAATTGATCGATCACGAGATTGATGTCATGAATATCGTGTTCCAGATCGCTACGCGTGGCCGGATCAGTGGGCAACATTTCTATCCCCAGCCGCAGGCGGGACAGCGGTGTGCGCAAGTCATGTGAAACGCCCGCCAGAAACGTAGCGCGATCCTGGTCGAGGCGAGTGAGGTCGGTGCGCATTTGGTTGAATGCGGTGGCGACGGCGCGTACCTCACCTGGCCCCATTTCAGTGACCGGCGGCGGATTTTTGCCCTGGCCGAAGTTTCGCGCGGCCGTCGCCAACGCCTCCAGTGGACGATTCACTCGCCACATCAAAAAAACCGCGCCAACCAGCGACAGGATCGCGCTGAGTACGCCCCAGCCAATCCACGCCATGGAATAGTCGGGTTCAACCACGCGGCTACGGGGAAAAACCACCCAATAGTAAGAGTTGCCGACGGGCAGCTTGGTGATGAGCGCTGCTGGTGGCGTAATTTGTACCCCGTCGGCAGACGGCACCGCTCTAGGTGGACGTTGATAGACATAAATATCGGCTTCAGACCCGAACTGTTCCCGCAGTCGTTCACGCGCCACCGCGATGCCGGGCGAATCAGGTGCCGGCTCCACAGCCTCCGTAATGCGCTGCGGCGGGATAATGCGGATGTTTCGTTCCTCACGCATTTTTGCCAAAAAATCGCGGTGCTGAGCAGGCGGAATAAATTCAAGCGCGGCGCGGATGGTTTTGAGGTGGCCGATGTACTGTACAGCGATGAGCTGCATGCGCGGGGTCTGTGAGTAATACCGGAACAGCAAAACCGACGCGAGCTGGCTCGCGAGCAAAGCCAGCACAATGACTAGTGCGGTACGCGCAAGCAGCGATTTAGGGATCAGCGACACAACAAGTCTAAGGCCGACAGGTCAGTAGACAGAATGTTAGGCGTGCTTTTGGCCGTTGGGCACAAACACATATCCTAGACCCCACACGGTTTGTACGTAGCGAGGATTTGACGGATCTTCGCCTAACAATTTTCGCAATCGCGAGACCTGAACATCGATGGCGCGGTCAAACGTGTCGTGTTCGCGCCCGCGTGCGAGCTCGGTGAGTTTGTCCCGGGAAAGCGGCACACGTGCATGCTCGACCAGAACTTTAAGCAAACCGAATTCGCCGGTCGTCATGGCTAGCGCCTCGCCGTCGCGCGACAGCGCCCTTGTGCCCAGATTGAGCGCGAACGGACCAAACGCAATGACGGTGTCAGTCTCTGCGGGCGCGCCGGGGGTTGGCAGCGGTGCCTGCCGACGCAGAATGGCGTTGATCCGAGCCACCAGTTCGCGCGGATTGAACGGCTTGGAAAGATAATCGTCCGCGCCAATTTCCAGACCGCCGATTCGATCCACGTCGTCGCCCTTTGCGGTCAGCATAATGATCGGAATATTGGCCTCGGCGGCGCTGGACGCGCGCAGGCGCTGGCAAATGGCAAAACCGTCCTCATTGGGCAGCATCACATCCAACACAACGAGATCGTAGCGGTTGCGCGTAAACGCCCGATCCATTGCCACCCCATCGGGAACGGTATCCGCCGCAAAGCCTTGCTCGGTCAAGTAACGTTTAAGCAAATCGCGTAGACGCAAATCATCGTCGACGACAAGTACTCGATAGCGGGGTGCAGCATGTGCAGCTGCATGTGTTGTGGTGGTGTTCATGAGGGTATCTTAGTAGGTGGGGATAGACGTCGCGAATAAACAACAGTTGTAGTTGTAAGTAAATGTTAGCAAATACGCTGTCTCCCATAGCGAAACGCCTGCGCCAGCGGCCAACGTTACATGCAGTTACCAAGCCAATGCAACCGAAGCGCACATTCGGCGTTCTATTGGTTAATCTGTGCATGCTCATCAATTGCAGGCAGTCTGATACGCAGGCACAGACTCGACAGGTTTAACTCAACCCCAATGGAGAATGTTATGAAAAACGTAAGTCTTAAACTCGCATCAGTATTGCTCATCGCGGGGTTCGGTGCATCTGCCGCGTTCGCGCAGACCCCACCGGAACCACCCAAAGGCGATCGTGGTGATCGTGCGGCAAAAATGCACGAACGGATCAAGGCGGCGGACAAGGATGGCGACGGCAAGATCAGTCGTACTGAAGCAGTCGCCTTGCCACGCATCGCCAAACATTTCGATGAAATCGATACCAACAAGGATGGTTTTCTTTCGAAGGAGGAAATGAAAGCTTTCCACGACAAGCGTGCGGCAAATAGACCTAAGTAAGACGGGTGGACACAGGCGGCGTTAGTTCAGGGGTCACCAGGAAGTTGTTATGTTATTGACGAGCCAATCGCTATGAATCGAAATGTGAACCTGGGATTTCAGACCCTCGCCGTGGTCGTGGTTTCCAGTTTTTTGGCTTTTGTCATTTCCCGGCAACAGGCGTCCGCAGAACAGGCCCCGTGGGCGCCGCCCGATGGCAGGTTGAATGCAGCAGCGAGCGCGAATACAGCGGATGTAGCGACTAAAGTGAAGCCCGACTTCGCCGCAGCCGGTGCCTACAGAGTAGACACTGCGCTCGCTACATGGCGCGACATTGCGCGGATGCGCGACGTGCCGGTCAAAGTCTATTTCCCTGCCATCGGTCAAACCGGCAAGCCGGCCTCGACGTTTCCAGTGGTTCTTTTCTCCCACGGGCTTGGCGGCAGCCGCGAAGGCGGCAAACGCTGGGCGGAACATTGGGCTAGCCATGGGTATGTCGTGGTGGCGATGCAGCATCCGGGAAGCGATGAGTCCCTTTGGAAAGGTGCGCCGCCGCGCGAGATCGCCAGCAAAATGAAGGCAGGCATGACCCTTTCAAACCTGACATTGCGGATCGACGACGTGCATTTTGTGATTGACGAGATCATCCGTCGCACCGAGGCTCGCGAAGCCGCGTTTGCCAATGCCGATCCGAAGCGGCTCGGTATGTCCGGACATTCGTTTGGTGCGCAAACCACACTTGCCGTGACCGGACAGCAGTCGTCAACTGCAGTCGCAGTGCGTGTCTTGGATAAGCGCATTGGCTCAGCGATTGCGTTCAGCCCGAATGCACGCAACCAGAATGCATTGTCACGCCAGTTTGGCAATATCAAACCGCCATTTTTTTCCATCACGGGTACGGAAGACGGGAGTGTTCTTGAGGATAGTACCAAGCCGGAACACCGCCGCCTGCCTTTCGAAAACATGCCTGCGGGACAAAAGTATCTAGTGGTTTTCGAGGGCGGCGATCACATGGTGTTTGGCGGACATGGTTTCGGTCTGCGCAGGCCAGAAACAGCACGCGACAAGAAGATCCAGGTAGACGTGATGGCGAGTACGCTCGCGTTCTGGAGCGCGACGCTCAAGCAGGATGCAGTGGCACGTAATTGGCTGGAAAAAGGCGATTTCCCCGCGACGCTGACGGCGAAAGATGTATTCGAATACAAGTAGAATTTTGGGGTCAACATTATGTTCAAGCGGATTTTACTGACCGCCATCGCGGTAACGGTCGCGACCGGCACCCTGGCGCAGAGCGCGGCAATCGGAGTCGATGCAGCGCGTCATCTGCTGGGCCGCACCGGGTTCGCGGCCTCCAACGAAGACATCCGCGCCTGCGCCAAGCTTTCCCGCAGCGAAGCCGCCGACAAACTCGTCAAGACCGCCGTCGCCTCAAACACGGCGATGACGCCGCCGCCAGTCTGGGTCAACGACAAACCGATTGCGCCCGCCAAACTACAGGCAATGTCTCGCGAGGAGCGCCAGTTGGAGCAGCGCCGCAATGGCGAGCACGCGCTTGAATTGCGCGAATGGTGGTTCAGGGAAATGCTCACGACGCCTTCGCCGCTCGCCGAGAAGATGACGCTGTTCTGGCACAACCATTTCGCCACCAGTCAGCAGAAGGTGCGGTTCACGCCGCTGCTTTACCGGCAAAATGTGATGCTGCGCCAGCAGGCGTTGGGTAATTTTGGAAACCTCTTGCGGCAGGTGGCGCGCGATCCCGCCATGCTGATTTACCTCGACGGCGCCAATAGCCGGAAAGAGCAGCCGAACGAGAATTTTGCACGCGAAGTCATGGAGTTGTTCACCCTTGGCGAGGGAAATTACAGCGAGCGCGACATCAAAGAGGCCGCGCGCGCGTTCACTGGCTTCAGTGTTGATCGCGAGTCGGGCGATTTCATGTTCCGCCGTGGGATTCACGACTTTGGCAACAAGACCGTATTTGGCAGGACGGGCAATTTCGATGGCGACCAGATCATCGATGCTTTGCTGAAGAAACCTGAGGCAGCGCAGCTCGTGACGCGAAAGTTGTGGAAGGAGTTTGTCTCGTCCATACCGGATGAACGCGAGATCACAAAACTGGCTGCAGAATTTCGTGATAGCGGCTACAACATCGCCAAGCTCCTGCGCAACCTGCTGTCGTCGGACGCCTTCTACGCGCCTGAAAACCGGGCGGCGCTGATCAAGTCGCCAGTCGAGTTCGTGCTCGGGACGATGAAGACGTTTGAAATCGAGACGGCAAATCTGCGTCCATTCGTGATTGCCAGCGCGTTGCTGGGGCAAAATTTATTCGCGCCGCCAAATGTAAAGGGCTGGCCGGGCGGCGAGGCGTGGATCAATTCGGCGACACTGCTGGGACGTAAACAACTCATTGATCGCCTGTTCAAGAACGAAGACCGCATGGATGTGGCAATGCGCTCCGTTGACGCCATGGCTGAAATGAACGGTGACGTAGCGCCAGCCGGACGCGATGCAAGACTGCGCAGGCAAATGGAACGGCAGATAGGCGGCATCCGCTGGAATCTTGACAAGTGGGCCAACAGTTTTGTTGACACTGGGCGTGGCAACAACGTTGCTAGAGGCATGCCGGAACTGACGCGCGTGGTGCTGCCGATGGCGCCACTGGTTGCGGTCGCCGAAACCGATAGCCCTGCCGATGTTGTGCGGCAGCTCGTGACCGACCCCGCATACCAATTAAAGTAGCCGGAGACTGACATGAACCGCCGCAATTTTTTGAGTACGCTTGGAAGTCTTCCACTGCTCGGGAGTTTGAATGGCGTAGCGTGGGCTGCGACCGACCCTGTTGCGAATGTAGCCCTTGCGACGCCATACAACAAACTGCTGATCCTGATCGAGTTGAAAGGCGCGAACGACGGACTGAATACCGTCATTCCGTTCGCCAATCCACTGTATGCAGAGTTACGCCCGAGGCTGGCAATCGCCCGCGACCAAGTTTTACAGCTAGACGCGCAGACGGGGCTGCATCCAGCCATGCAACCGCTGATGCCTCTGTGGCAGAACAAGGAGCTGGCCATCGTGCAAGGACTCGGTTACCCGAACCCCAATCTTTCGCATTTCCGCTCGATCGAAATCTGGGACACCGCTTCAAAAAGCGAGGAGTATCTCGATGCCGGATGGCTGGCGCGGGTGTTCGCGCAGACGCCTGCGCCGCGCCAGTTTGCGGCCGACGGGGTCGTGGTCGGCTCCAGCGACATGGGGCCATTGTCTGGCCAGGGAGTACGTACTATTGCGTTGGCTGATACCGCGCAGTTTCTGCGCAATGCCAAGCTTGCCCAAACGCGCACCGACCAACGCAATTCTGCGCTGAAGCACATTTTGTCGGTGGAAAATGAAATCGTGCACGCCGCGAGCAAGCTCAACGCCAACCGTGTATTCAAAACTGAATTCCCGCGCAACGCCTTCGGCAATCAGGTGCGCACTGCAGCGCAACTGGTCGCGAGCAACGCCGGTATGGCAACTATTAGGCTGACACTGTCCGGCTTCGACACTCACGCCGGGCAACTGGGGACGCATGCCAACCTGCTGACGGCCCTGAGCGAGGGAATGAGCGCGTTGAAGTCTGCATTGATCGAACTTGATCGCTGGGATTCAACGTTGGCCATGACCTACGCCGAATTTGGCCGCCGGCCCAAGGAGAACCAAAGCGGCGGCACCGATCACGGCACTGCTGCTGCGCATCTGGTGATGGGTGGCAAAGTTCGCGGTGGACTCTATGGTCAGGCGCCGGAACTCAATCGCCTGGACGGCAACGGTAATCTCCCGTTCACAGTGGACTTCCGCAGCATGTACGCGACGGTCATCGACAAGTGGTGGGGGTTGGATTCAAGCAAGATACTGCAAGGTAAATTTGCCGCGGTCGATGTTTTAAAAGGATAAGTGCCGCCGCAGTCGCGAAGCGAATAACCAGCACCAGCGCGGCTCCCGGGCAGAAAATGCCTGAAGATGCCCGCCAACGCTAGAGTTTTTTTTGCAAGTAAGCTGGGTGCGTGGAGGGACACGCAGACGAAACCGCTGGCCGATACGAGTCTTGGGAAAGCAGTGCGCCGCTTATAATGCGTACTTGCAAGCTGCCCCGATGTCTCATGAACCTGCTAGCCCTGGAAACCTCGACTGAAAGCCTGTCCATCGCGATTCTGCGAGGTGGCGAATCGTTAGCGCGCGAGGTGGATGCCGGGCAGCGGCATTCGGAGCTGGCGTTGCCGTTGCTGCACGAAATGCTGGCCGAGGCCGGGCTCACGTTGCGCGAGTTTGATGCTATCGCGTTTGGGCAGGGTCCCGGCTCGTTCACGGGTGTGCGTATCGCCTGTGGGCTGGCGCAAGGGCTGGCGCTGGGTATCGGCAAATTACTGGTGCCCGTGCCGACGCAGATGGCATTGGCCGAGCAGGCCGCCGGCGAGAAAGTGATCGTCGCAATCGATGCGCGCATGGGTGAGCTCTATTTCGCCGCCTATCGCCGAGATATTGAAGCGTCAACCGGCTGGATCGCAGAGATAGCGCCGATGCTGGTGAAGCCGGAAGCGATGCCTCCTGTAGAAGGTGGAAACTGGCGGGGGATTGGCAGTGGCTTCGATGTTCCCGCAGTTAGCCAGCTACTGATGGCACGTTATAGTAGCCAGATCATTGAAGTAGTTTACAAGGCACTGCCGCGAGCGATTGATGTCGCGGCGGTCGCGGCGCGCCAGCTAGAGGCTGCGGGTATGGACAGCGCCATCTCGCCCGCGCTTGCTGCGCCGCTTTACCTGCGCAACAAAGTGGCGATGACCATCGACGAGCGTCGCGAACATCACGCGGCCAAAGCCAGTGCGGCTTCCTGAATCATCACTATGAGCGCGGTACTTTCTGACCGGCCGAACCTTGAATTGTCGTTCTTGCGGATGCGCGACAGTGACCTGGAGGCGGTCGCCGCGATTGAGAAAAATGTTTACGTCTTTCCGTGGACCATCGGCAATTTTCGCGACTCCTTGCTGAGCGCCTATGAGTGCTGGGCATGCTGGACCAATGGCGAACTGATTGCTTATGCCATCGTTATGGCAGCACTGGATGAGGCGCATCTGCTCAACTTTGCCGTCGCCAACCATTGGCAACGGCAGAGTGTAGGCGCAACTCTCTTGCAGTTTCTCATCGACCATTCGCGAGAAGCCAATCGTGAAATGTTTTATCTGGAAGTGCGCCCCTCAAACGTGGCTGGCTTGTGGATGTACCAGCGGTTTGGATTCAAACAGCTGGGCATTCGCCGCGAATACTATCCGGCTGTGACCGGCAGGGAAGACGCTTACTTCATGGGTCTGAACATCGCAAAGAAAATAGTCTGAAGATGCGTACCGACGAAAACTATCTTCGCGAACTGGAGTTGCTGGACACGTTCCGGCAACTGGGGCGTCAGGTTGACCACCAAAAAGCAGTGGCAGCGCCAGAAGCTCCAAAGCCAGCAGCGCACGGAGCGCGCATGAGCACCAGTCGTCCGCACTTGCAGGCGGCAAAAACCGCGGCCATTGCGCCAATTACCATCGACCCGGCGCGTATTGCCCGCATCGCCACCATGGGCTGGGATGGTCTGAAAGCCGAAAGTGCCGGCTGCGCCGCTTGTGGGCTTTGCCAACAGCGCAAGCAGGCCGTTTTCGGCGTCGGCGCGGAATCGGCTCCCTGGTTGTTTGTCGGCGAAGGGCCGGGTGCCGAAGAGGATGAACAGGGTGAACCGTTTGTCGGGCAGGCGGGCAAGCTGCTGGACGCCATGCTGGCCGCGACCGGGCTGCAACGTGGCCGCGAAGTGTATATCGCCAATGTCGTCAAATGCCGCCCGCCCGGCAATCGCACGCCGACGCTGGACGAGGCTGCGGCGTGCGCACCATTTTTGGACCGGCAAATCGACCTGATTCAGCCAAGTCTTATCGTGGCATTAGGCAAAACCGCCGTAATCCGCCTCACTGGGTCGGACGCAAGCATGGCGTCTATGCGCGGTTCCGTTCACCGCTACCGCGATATACCCGTTGTTGCTACTTACCACCCCGCATATCTGCTGCGCAGCCTGCCGGAGAAATTGAAGGGCTGGGAAGACATGCTGTACGCGCGCCACGAAATGCAACGATTGATGGCCAGGCCCATCGTCGAATAGACTGTAGAACAGACGGTCAGCGATATAGCAAATATTGGCGTTCAAAAATTTGGTCTCGTCAGCATCTTGCAAAGGGCATAATCAGCCCTATTTACCGGCTGCAGCGTTCCACCATTCCCGGCTGCAACTATTTTGGAGACTTTCATGCGCAAATTGGCACTCATATTTGGTTTGACCGCGATGCTGGTTTTGTCCGGCTGTGGCTACAACGATTTTCAATCGAAGGATGAGGGCGTGAAAAAGGCTTGGGCCGAGGTGTTGAACCAGTACCAGCGCCGTTCGGATTTAATTCCGAATCTGGTCGCGACCGTTCAGGGTTATGCCACGCAGGAAAAAGACGTATTTCTGGGTGTCGCCAATGCGCGATCCAAGGTTGGGCAGATGAGTCTTGGCGCAGACGTCGTCAACAATCCCGAGGCGTTGAAGAACTTCCAGAAGGCACAGGGCGATTTATCCAGCGCGCTGTCGCGCTTGTTGGTAGTGGCCGAAGCCTATCCGCAACTCAAATCCGATGCCAACTTCCGCGAACTACAGTCGCAGCTTGAGGGTACTGAAAACCGCATCACGGTCGCCAGGAAGCGCTTCACCGATGCTGTTGAGGCTTACAACATCCTGACGCGGCAGTTCCCGACAAACCTGACAGCGATGATGTTCAGCTACGCGGTGAAGCCGCAGTTTACGGTTGAAAACGAAAAAGCGATTTCGACCGCACCAAAAGTAGACTTCAGTCCTAAACCTGCTGCACCCGCTCCGGAACCTGTTCCAGCGCCCAAACAGTAAGCGACGGCTGCGCATTGTCGAGTGAAGCGGAAATGTATCTGGCCGTCCCCGTCGCCACGGGGACGCTTTTCTCGTCCCCGCATTTAGACATGACGAGACGTGTGCGGTCGCTGACTCGCTGGTTGTTGGTGTTGACTAGTGCGTTCCTGCTGATTTGGGGCAATGCGGCGCCAGCCGCCGAGGGCGACCTGGCCGCCGTGCCGAAACTGACTAAACGCGTTACGGATCTGACCGCGACGCTTTCTGCTGCAGATGAGAGTCGCATAGAAGCGCGATTAAAAGAATTCGAGGCGAAAAAAGGCGCGCAGATTGCGGTGCTGATTGTCGGGACGACGCAGCCAGAGGCTATTTTTGACTACTCGATGCGCGTGGTCGACGCCTGGAAACTTGGTCGCAAAGACATTGACGATGGTGTGCTTTTCTTGATCGCCAAGAGTGATCGCAAGCTCCAGATCCTGACCGGCCGCGGTACCCAGGGCGTGCTTACCGACGCCATGTCCAAGCGCATCATCAGTGAAATCGTCGCGCCGAAGTTTCGCTCCAGCGACTTCGCCGGCGGGATAGACGACGGCGTCGCCAAGATCATCGATGTACTACAGGGCGAGGCGTTGCCGCCGCCGCCGGAAAAGAAGCAATCTTCCGTCAAACAGGGTAGCAACATCGAGTCGTTCCTGGTGCTCGGTGTCGTGGCGGCATTGTTTGTCGGCCCGCTGCTGCGCTCCATGCTTGGCAGGTTCATGGGCGCGACCACTACCGGCGGCGTCACCGCTGCCGCAGCGTGGTTTCTGGCGGGCGGTCTGGTGTTTCCCATCGTTGCGGGCATCATCATTTTCTTCGTTGTGATGCTGATGGGGGCCATGAATTTTGGACGCGGCGGCGGCGGATTAATTGGTGGCGGCTGGGGCAGTGGGGGATCGTCCAGTGGATCATCAGGTGGTTTCAGCGGCGGCGGTGGCGGCTTTGACGGTGGCGGCGCGTCTGGCGATTGGTAATGGCGAACGGACACATATGAACTGGCTGAAACGTTTTCTGCGTCACGTATGGATGTCGCCGATTGTCTTGCGCAGGCAGTTTCCGGCTTCCACGCTATCAGCCATTGGTGAGGCTGTCGCGGAAGGTGAAAAGTCTCATCGCGGCCAGGTGCGTTTTGTGATTGAAGCCGAACTAACGACCGGGCAGCTATGGGCAGGCACCACCGCGCGACAACGCGCAATCGACGTGTTTTCATTGATGCGGGTTTGGGACACCGAGGAAAATAACGGTGTGCTCGTTTACGTGCTGCTGGCCGACCGGAAAGTGGAAATTGTCGCTGACCGCGGTATTCATCGGCATGTGGGTGACGAACGCTGGCGAGCCATTTGTCGCGAAATTGAACACCACTATCGCAAGCGCGATTTCACCAGTGGCAGCGTGGCAGGCATTCAAAAAATCAGCACGGAGCTGGCGTTCTACTTTCCCGCAAGAGGGGAGCATGCCAATGAACAGCCTGACATGCCGGTGGTGCTTTAGCCGTCGCTAGTCCTGCCTTATGCGAGCCAGCGCTCGCCGCGTCAGTGCGGGCTGTCGACGAAATGGCTGGGTGTCTCGCCTTTTTCGATGCCGATCATGCGCTCGGCGTCACCGTATTTGCGCTGATTGGCACAGTGCAAGAAGATTACACCCAGCATTGATAGCGCCACGAACAGACCGAACATAATTACTATCGTGTCGGTATTAAGTCTGAAGGTCAGCATGACGCCATAGAGGCCCAGCATGAAGAGGATGCAAAGATTTTCGTTGAAGTTCTGTACGGCAATCGAATGTCCGGCAGACAACAACACGTGGCCGCGATGCTGCAACAGTGCGTTCATGGGCACGACGAAGAACCCGGCCAGCGCGCCGATCAGGATGATCAGGGCATACACAAACGGCATGTAGTAGACCGTGTTCATGAGCAACACCAAAAGCCCCATCGCCACACCGACAGGCAATATGCGTAGTGATTTTTTCAAGGGCACCAGGCGGGCAGCGGAGACCGCGCCAACGGCAATGCCGAGTGCGAAAACTCCCTGCAGCAACGTGGCCTTTTCGAGGGGCAAACCAAGATGCTTGTCAGCCCAACGCAAAACGATGAGCTGCAACGTTGCCCCGGCACCCCAAAACAGCGTGGTAACTGCCAGCGAAATTTGTCCCAGTTTGTCGTTCCACAAAACTGTGAATGAATTGGCAAACTGCTTGAGCAACTGCACCGGCTTTGATTCCTGTTTTGCGTAACGGGCGCCAGTATCGGGGATGTAAAGATTGAATGCCGCAGCAATGACATAGAAAAACAGAATCACCGAAATTGCCGCTTCCGCCGGCGTATCGACGGATGTGGTGATGAAAGGGAAATCCAGTCCCAGCAACATCCGCGATACCGGCGCACTGAGCAGGAGGCCGCCAACGACGGTTCCCGCGATGATCGAGGCAACGGTCAAGCCTTCGATCCAGCCGTTCGCGACGACCAGCTTTTCCGGGGGCAGCAGTTCAGTGAGGATGCCGTACTTCGCTGGCGAATAGGCGGCTGCGCCGAGTCCGACGACGCCATAGGCCAGCATGACGCAAATATCGGGTGCGATGCCCGAATTAGCCACAAACTCGTAGAACAGCATCATCACGCAACCACCTACTTTGATGGTATTGGTGACGAGCATGACGCGGCCTTTGGGAAATGCGTCTGCGAACGGGCCAACAAAAGGTGCCAGCAGCACATAGAAGACGGTAAACGAGGATTTGAGCAATGGCGTCATCCACACCGGCCCATCGAGCTGTATCAGTAGTCCGATCGATGCGATGAAAAGCGCGTTGTCGGCGAGCGACGAAAAAAACTGCGCCGCCAGGATGGTATAGAAACCGCGTTTCATTGTCTCGATGGGAAAAATGGAAAGGCGCCTTTAGTGCTGCTTAGAGGGTAGGCGCTCGTTTGAACTGTCATCTTAACCCAAGGCGATCTTCAACGAAGCAAGACTACTGCAGAGTGCCGGTGACGGCATTGAGCTGCATTGTTGAACGTACCAGTCGCGCCTCGGCGCGTCGCTCGGGGCTATCGCCCAATGGAATTCCCTCCGGTCCGTAGTTGGCGCACAAGCCGATAAGGCACAGTGCTGCTTGCACTTTTTGCGCCGGCGACCAGCGCACATCGCGTTCCAGCCGTGCGCGAAATTGCATCATTGGCGACATTTTCGGACCGACGAAATCCTCCGGCTCATTACGGCCATAGACGCGAATTTCCTCCAAACGGGTGATCAGATCGGGATGAATTTTCTCCGCGTTGGCGATGCGAATCGGCGGCGTTTCAGTTGCAGGAGCGGCCAACCGTTTCATCGCGCTCTGGGCAGGCGAATCCAATGCTTCAGCCACAGCGGGACTAGCCTTGCGAATTCCCGCCAAGGCATCTACTTGCGCGCCCTCGGCAAGCCCGGTGGCCGCAAGCGCGATCATGGGTGACGCGAGCAATACTGACATGATCCAACCTCGCATCAGCCCTGACATGGCTACAGGATCTCGGCCGCGTGATCGGCCAGGCGCGAGCGTTCGCCGCGCTGCAGGGTGATGTGCCCAGAATGTTCCCAGCCCTTGAAGCGATCGACCACGTAAGTCAAGCCTGAAGACCCTTCCGTCAGGTAAGGCGTGTCAATCTGCGCGATATTGCCTAGACAGACGACTTTCGTGCCAGGGCCCGCGCGGGTGATGAGTGTCTTCATCTGTTTAGGCGTCAGATTTTGCGCTTCATCGATAATCAGGAATTTATTGAGAAAAGTGCGGCCCCGCATGAAGTTGAGCGACTTCACCTTGATACGGGAGCGGATCAGGTCCCGCGTCGCGGCCCGGCCCCAGTCGCCTGCTTCCTCGTCGGTACTGTTGAGCACATCGAGGTTGTCTTCGAGCGCGCCCATCCACGGATTCATTTTTTCTTCTTCGGTGCCCGGTAGGAAGCCAATATCTTCGCCAACTGGGACAGTGACGCGGGTGATGATGATCTCGGAGTAGACCTTGTGTTCCAGCGTCTGCATCAGCGCTGATGCCAGCGTAAGAAGCGTTTTGCCGGTACCGGCCTGGCCGAGCAGTGTCACGAAATCGACTTCAGGGTCCATCAGCACGTTCAGGGCGAAATTTTGTTCACGATTGCGCGCAACAATGCCCCAAATGTTGTTTTTCTGGTGCGTATAGTCCTTGAGCGTTTTCAGGACGACGGTCTTGCCTTCCTGCGCGGCGACGATAGCGTAGAAAGGTTTGTCATCATCCTGATAGACAAACTCGTTCACGCTCAATGTTGAAACCAGCGGGCCCTTAACGCGGTAAAGCGTCCGTCCATGCTCCTGCCACGATTCAATATCCTTGCCGTGTTTGTCCCAGAAATCCTTGGGCAGCTCGCGCATGCCCGTATAAAGCAGATCGGTATCCTCAAGCACCTTGTCATTGAAATAGTCCTCCGCCGCCACACCGATGGCACGCGCTTTGATGCGCATATTGATGTCTTTGGACACCAGCACCACGCTACGTTTGGCATTGTGGTGTTGCAGATCCAAAGCGACGGCGAGTATCTGGTTATCTGCCTTGCCGCTATCGGGCAACGCGCTCGGAAACTCCAGGCTAACCGGTCGTGTTTGCAACATCAGCCGCCCAGACGCCTGTTTGGTGCCTAGGTCTTTTAACGGCACACCATTTTCGATGTCGCTTTCCTGGCTCGACACGATTTCATCCAGGAACCGCGTCGCCTGGCGTGCATTGCGCGCAACTTCGGTCATGCCTTTCTTGTTGTTGTCCAGCTCTTCCAGTGTGATCATCGGAAGGTATATGTCATGCTCTTCAAAGCGAAACAGCGATGTTGGGTCGTGCATCAGTACATTGGTGTCGAGCACGAAAATCTTTGTGGTGCTGACTTTAGGGGAGGGGGCTTTGCTGTTTGCGGGTCTGGGGGCCAAGTCGTTTTCCTCTTTGAACAATCAAAAGATACACTTCAAAAGCGAAAAACCCTCTTGGAGCACTATGCTCAAAGAGGGTATATCGAAGTATGTGGTCTCAAGTCGTGGATGCGCGTGGTTGTATGGCTGCCGTATCTTCATTGATACTGATGCTAGCTACCTCAAATTCATTATGACACGCTTTTTGTGACACTTTTCGCAGCGAGCAGCACGGCCGCAGCATGGCCATCCACCTTCACGCCGCGCCACTCCTGAAGTACTTCATTGTGTGCGCCCATCAGGAACGTGGAGCGCTGAATGCCCATTACTTTCTTGCCATACATATTCTTTTCCTTGATCACGTCGAAGAGTCTGCACATTTTCTCCTCGCTGTCGACCAATAGATCAAACGGGAATTGCATATTGGCCTTGAATTTTTCGTGGCTCGCAATCGAGTCGCGCGATACGCCGAAGACCATCACCCCGGCATCGATAAACTGCTGGTGCAGGTCACGAAACTGCTGGCCCTCGAGCGTGCAGCCGGGTGTCGCATCCTTTGGGTAGAAATAAATGACATACGGATGGCCCCGGAACGCAACGCTGGCGAAACGCTGGTTGCCGGTGGCGGGAACTTCGAAATCTGCGATTGATATTCCAGACATGTGATCCTCATTTTTTCAATTTGCGTGTGACAAGCTGCTAGGCGGCGTGTTCGAATTCGGCCAGCTCGGACAAAAATGGTTTTCCCTGCATCAGCAATGTCCCGCTACGGCCCAGGACGGTGCCGCGTTCGGCGGCAAAATAAGGCAAGTGAATCCGGTCAAGATTCCTGTAGACCGTCTCGGTTGCCACCAATTCAAACCCTTGCTCGCGCCAGCCAACCAGCAGTTTCTCAAACGTCGAGAGCAGCCGCATGCCCTCGAGTTCAGCGTGCAGCGTAAATACATGTGCCGTCATGGGCTCACGCGACGCAGCAATCGTTCGCTGCGGCAATTGCGTTGCAGCCAGCAGATGTTCGTACACGTTGGCCTCCGTGCAAGTGTCGATGCCAATTAGCTCGTCCAGCGTGGGCAGTGTGGTTGGCAACTGTGGGCAATCGATAATCTCTCCCTCGAAGACCGGAAAGTGCGGTGTCGCCTCGTGTAATGTGGCGCGGCCATCGGAGCAATAGTCAAATCCCATTTCCTGGGTCAGCCGCAGCGCATGGCGAGACATCTGCCAGCCGGCCGCGCCATGAGTCCGCGCCGGTGTTTTGAAAATATCCGTAAATCGATCCTGCGCCAGCGCCAGTTCGCGCCGCGTCCACGCTGCACTGGCATGCTCGACGTTTTCCTGCCATTTCACGTGGTCCCAGGTGTGGATACCCACTTCAAAGCCTTCCTCGCGAGTGTTGCGCAGGATGTCGCCGCAGTGCTTGCCGATATCCGGGCCCGGCAACAACGTACCGTAGAGCAGTGTTGGGAAACCATAGTGGGAAACCACCGAGGTGCGTTTGACCTTGCCGAGGAACCCTTTCCGGAACACGCGCTTGATCGCGCGGCCAGTGTGATCTGGGCCCAAGCTGAAGAGGAACGTTGCACCAGCCTGGTACTTCTTGAGCACATTGATCAAGGCAGGCACGCCGACCCTGGTTCCCTTGAGTGTATCCACATCAATTTTGAGTGCGAGGTACTTTTTCATGAGGCTTTTTTTGAGTTATTGGCATTATGCCAGTGACGTTGCACAGCGACGAAACCGACACACCAGGTCGGCTACAATCGCGCCATGCAAATCGACGAACCCCGGCATCCACTGACACCCTACGACCTTGCAGGTGGCGAGCCAATTGTTCGAAAACTGGTTGTTCGCTTCTATGACCTGATGGACGAGGATCCGGACTATTACGGCATCCGCAAATTGCATCCACCCACGCTTGATGGTTCACGCGAAAAGCTGTTCAAATTCCTGATGGGCTGGCTGGGGGGGCCGCCACTTTATGAACAGGAATACGGCCATCCGCGCTTGCGGGCGCGACATTTATCGTTTGCAATCGCCTCGACCGAGCGTGACCAGTGGATGAACTGCATGACCCGGGCGATGGCCGATGTAGGACTGGATGAAAGTCTCCGCAAGCGGTTGGCGCAATCGTTTTTTCAAACGGCCAACTGGATGCGAAATACCGAGGTTTGAAGTGGCTTTCTTCAAACTGTACTAGCTGATACGGGGCAAGCGCGACATCTCGAACAGCGTTACGGGATTTCACGGGTGTAGTTCAAAGCAATATGTCTGTCGTGTTTGATTGTATGAATTGGCCTGACGCGGACGTTCGGGCTTGCCGAAAGCCGACCAACAAGTCCGGACAACCATGTTCAATCCCGTTCGCCCGTCATGGAATGTGGCGAACCCTACGCTAAGTGCTCATAGCTGTATTTGTGTTCCCAACTCAATCACACGGTTAGACGGAATGCGATAGTAGTCAGACGCTCTGGCGGCTAAATGCGACATCCAGATAAAAAGATGACCGCGCCAACGTGCAAAACCCTTGCACTGTCCCAATACCAGGGTTTCGCGGTTCAGGAAAAAAGACGTCTGCATTAAATCGAAGACTAGATTCTGCCGTTGGCAATCATCCAGCATCCTGGGAACGTCGGGCGTTTCTTTGAAGCCATAGTGCGCACGAATACGCCAGAAGCCGTGGCCGAGGTCGTCAATCCAGATGTAGTCCTCCTTGGGGACAGTCGGAATGTCTTCAACAATGATCGTGAGCGTCACGACACGCTCATGCACCACTTGGTTGTGCTTCATGTTGTGTAGCAGCGCGTTCGGTACGGCTTCCGGGTTCGTGGTCATGAATACGGCCGTATTGGGAACGCGAGGTGGTGGCGATGCTGCGAGGTTGGCGACAAAGTCTTTCATGGGTATGCTCCCTTCGCTGTTGCTGTCAAGTACCCGCTCGCGACCGCGTTTCCAGGTAGTCATCATCGTAAACATCACCGTCCCCATGGCCAGGGGAAACCAACCGCCTTCGACCAACTTGACCGAGCTCGCGGAGAAAAATGCCATGTCAATCACCAGGAAGAAGCCGGTCGAAAACAGGCAAAGCAACAGGTTGTATTGCCAACCGTAACGCACCACAAAAAATGTGAGCACGGTAGTGATCAGCATCGTCCCGGAAACCGCAAGGCCATAGGCAAAGGTCAGGCTAGTCGAGGACCCGAAGCCGATGGCTGCGGCCAGCACGCCAACCAACAGGATCCAATTCACTACGGGCATATAGATCTGGCCAATCTCCTTCTCCGACGTTTGCACGACCTTGCTGCGTGGTAGGAAGCCGAGCTGTATCGCCTGTCGCGTTATCGAGTAGGTTCCGGAAATTACCGCTTGTGAGGCGATCGCCGCAGCAACCGTCGACAGCACGACGATCGGGTAAAGCGCCCAGCTGGGAAACATCAGAAAAAACGGATTCGCCAGTGCCTTTGGATCGGCAATGAGTAACGCCCCCTGACCAAAATAATTGAGGACAAGGGCAGGAAACGCGCACAGGAACCAGGCTAATCGTATCGGCCGCTTGCCAAAATGCCCCATGTCGGCATACAGCGCTTCGGCACCCGTGACGGCCAGAAAGACCGCTCCCAGCACCACGAACGACGCGAATCCGTGCTGCGTCAGAAAATACCAGGCATGCGTCGGGTTCAACGCTCGCATGACGTCCAAGTTTGCGGCGATATTCAGCGCGCCTGAAATGCCAAGGGTGGCAAACCACAGCAGCATGACTGGTCCAAATATGGCGCCAACCACAGCCGTGCCTTTGTGCTGAACGACAAACAGCGCAATGATGACGACCACCGATAGCGGTACCACATAGGGTTTGAGCAGGGGTGTGGCGATCTCCAGTCCCTCCATTGCGCCAAGTACGGTAACCGCCGGCGTGATCACACTGTCCCCATAGAATAACGCCGCGCCAAACACACCTAGTAGCATCAACGGCCCGCGCCACTGGGGATGTTGTTTGACTGAAGCAGCCGCGAGGGCGAGCAAGGCCATGATGCCGCCTTCGCGATCGTTGTCGGCGCGCATGATGAGCACCACGTATTTGAACGACACCACGACCATCAACGACCAGAATAGCGCCGACAAACCGCCCAAGATGTTCTCAGTGGTAAAAGGAATACCGAATGAAGGGTCGAAGATGGCCTTTATCGTGTAAAGCGGACTGGTGCCAATATCGCCATAAACCACGCCGAGCGCGGCGATCGCGAGAAGTGCAGACTGTTGGCGCAGTGGCGTAATCGAATTCATTTCGCTCTCGTTAAAAAAGGAAGTCGTATTCTAGGTTCGCTTAATCCCGCCAGGCTGCCGTGGCGCGCAATTTTACAAGAACTTTACACACAACCAGATACCCAGAAACGGCATACTTGCGTCATGGCAATACCCGTAATTGTCGCCCGCGCAGCTCCTGGTGCCGGGCATCACCAACGTTCCATCGGATTGCATCCATGGTGGGGATATGCCTGGGCACTGGGCGCTGCGGCAGGCACTACCATCATTGCCTCGCCGCTCAGCCATCACCTCGATCTCACCAATATTGTCATGTTGTATTTGCTGGGTGTTGTTGCGATTGCATTTCGCTTTGGCAGAGGGCCCGCCGCGGCAGCGGCTGTTACCAACGTCGCGGCCATGGATTTCTTTCTGGTGCCGCCGCAGTTCTCTTTTGCGGTGGCCGATGCGCAATACCTGCTCACATTTGCCGTGATGCTTGTGACGGGATTGCTGATCTCCCATCTCGCCGCCAAGTTGAAGCATCAGGCCGAAGTGGCGACGTTACGCGAACAGCGGTCGCACGATTTGTATGAATTGGCGCGCTTGCTGTCAGGGACTCTGATCGACGAACAGATCATCGATGCTGCCGAGCGTTTTTTCGAGCGTAGTTTCAGCACCAAAGTCATCCTGATGCTGCGGGATCGTGCCGGCCAACTGTCGATTCCAGCCTCAGTCGGGCCGCAATCCATTACCGACACGGACATTGCGCTGGCTGAGCGCGCGTTTGCTGGCGGTGAAACGCCAAAAATACTTACCACTGAGCACTTCCTCTACGTTCCTCTGCAGGCGCCGATGCGTGTACGTGGCGTCATGCTGGTTTCGCCGACGCATGTCGCAACGTTCGAGAACGCCGATCAACGCCTTCAACTTGAGACCGTGGCTGTGTTGATCGCCATTGCAATTGAGCGGGTGCACTTCGTCACCGTCGCGCGCGAGGCCACGGTGCAAATGGAGGGCGAACGCCTGCGCAGCACGTTGTTGGCAGCCCTGTCGCATGATTTGCGCACACCACTCACGGCCATCCTGGGTTCTGCCGAACTGTTGCAAATAGGCGCGCCATCCGTTGGCCCGGACCACGCGGCCTTGGTCGATACGATTCGGGACCAGGCAAGGCGCACCAGCGAGCTAGTGGAAAATATCCTGGATATGGCGCGACTGGAGTCGGGTAGCTTGCACCTGCGCCTGGAATGGCAATCGCTGGAAGAAATCGTCGGCTCGGCTATCAAGGCACGCGCGACTGCACTTGCGGCTCACACGGTCCTGGTGGCGATGCCGCCGGACCTGCCGTTGGTTGAGTGCGATGCCACGCTGATTGAGCGTATCTTCGTCAATTTGCTCGAAAACGCAGCCAAATACACCCGGCCGGGCAGCATTATTCGCATCGGCGCGCAGGCCGATGCGGCCGAAATGCGCGTCTGGGTCGCCGACAACGGTCCAGGTATCCCGCGCGGACAGGAGTCAGAGATTTTCGGAAAATTCACTCGCGCAAATGCCGGGGCGGACGTGCCGGGTTTGGGGCTTGGCCTGGCCATCTGCAGCGCGGTTGTCGTGGCCCACGGTGGCCGCATCTGGGCGACGAGCTTGCCCCACGGTGGCGCTGAATTCACGTTTACACTCCCGCGCGGCAGTCCTCCGGTGATGGACGTGGACCCGCCGGAGAGCACATGATCAATGTGCTGATCGTCGAAGACGAGAAGGAGATCCGACGCTTTGTTCACCACGCGTTAGCGTCGGAAGGCATGCAGGTGTTTGAAGCAGGTACAAGAGAACGCGGGACGATTGAGGCAGGCATGCGCAAGCCCGACCTGGTCATTGTGGATTTGGGCCTGCCCGATGGCGACGGGACCGACCTGATCAGGGATCTTCGCACCTGGAGCCAGGTGCCGGTGTTGGTACTGTCTGCGCGCGGCGGCGAAGCGCAAAAAGTCGCCGCGCTGGATGCAGGTGCCGATGACTATCTCACCAAGCCATTCGGTGTGAGCGAAATGCTCGCGAGAGTACGTGCGCTGCTGCGCCGGTCGTTGCGCAGCGCACAAGACACGCGGCTGTTGGCGTTGGGCGACGTCGAAGTGGACCTGCTTGGGCGCTCCGTGAAGAAGCGCGGTGAGGCCGTGCATCTAACACCCATCGAATTTCGGCTACTTACCTGCCTTGCCGCCAATTCGGGGCGGGTGATGACGTATCGGCAACTGGTATGCGAGATCTGGGGGCCTAGCTACGGTGGACAGTCGCATTACGCGCGTGTTGTCATGCAGCGCCTAAGGCAGAAACTGGAAGTGGACGCGGCACAGCCGCGCTTCTTGCTGACGGAGATCGGCGTGGGTTACCGTTTGGTACTCGCAGATATTGAATGATGCATGCACGTCGACTGGACTAAGATAATCTGCAACCAGTGAGACTTCGTGACTACAGTCACAGGTTTTCATAGCGGGTAATGCATTTGCACAGATCAAATATTCAATTGCCGGATCAACGGTTGCCGATCTGCCGACAAACTCCCTATCCAGAGCGGTTCGCGGACAGAAAATGTCTGCAAAGCCGCACCAGCGCGGGAGTTTCACCATTCAATTTTGTAGCCGATGCCGTATATCGACTGCAGCCAGTCTTCACTGCCGCCCGCATCGGCGATCTTGCGACGCAGATTCTTGACATGACTGTCGACGGTGCGGTCGCTGACGATGCGGTGATCAACGTAGAGAATGTCCATCAACTTGTTGCGGGAGAACACCCGACCCGGCTGTGCGGCAAGGGTGGTGAGCAGGCGAAACTCAACCGGTGTGAGTCCCAGAGATTTTCCGGCATGCGTAGCGGCGAAGCGGTCCGGGTCGAGCAGGATCGGCCCGTTGCCGCTGGCCAGTGGCCCGATTCGCCGCAGGATCGCTTTGACACGCGCCACCACTTCACGCGGACTGAACGGTTTGCATATGTAGTCGTCCGCACCGAGATCGAGACCCAGCAAGCGATCAATTTCCTCGACGCGAGCAGTGAGCATGATGATGGGAACATTGGAAAACACGCGCACTTCGCGGCAAATGCTGAGGCCGTCTTTGCCCGGCAGCATCAGGTCCAACAGCATCAAATCCGGCGGCACAGCTTGCACGGATTCGACCACGTTGCCGCCGTCGACATGCAGTTCTGTTTCGTAACCGGCAGCAGTCAGGTAATCGTACAAGAGAGAGGATAGTTTGGGCTCGTCCTCGACAATCATGATGCGGCACACTTTACTCATGGCTTGACCATCGCTGGAAGGCTCACCGTGATCGCGAGTCCGCCAAGTGACGATGCGCCGGCGTCGATTTTGCCGCCGTGCGCCTCCACGATATTGCGGCATATGGCCAGCCCCAGCCCGGCGCCGCCGGCTGCGCGGCTGCGGGATGTTTCGACGCGGAACAGGCGATCAAACAGTTTTGGCAGTAGATTGGTCGGCACGCCGGGCGGAGAATCTTCAACGCAGAGTTGCCAATCCTTGCCCTCGCGTGCGGCGCGAATGCGGATCGTGCCCGGCGCATCGGTGTAGCGGCGCGCATTGACCAGCAGGTTGCTGAGCAGTTGCGATAGCCGCTGTTCGTCTCCATGTACCTTCATGCTGGTTGGTAGCGCCGCAATCACGAGCGTGAGGCCCGCATCGGTCAATGCGCGGCGATGTTCATCAGCTGCATCCATCACCACGGCAGCGAGATCCATCTCGACGAAGCGATATTCCAGCGCGCCCGAGTCAGAAAGCGCCAACTGGTATAGATCGCCGACCAGCGCAGTGAGGCGGTCGCACTCCGATTGCAACGAAGCGAGCGCCTCGGCGCTCACTGGCCGCACCCCGTCCTGCAGTGCCTGGATTTCGCCACGCAGGATCGACAGCGGCGTGCGCAGTTCATGCGCGATGTCGGCACCCCACTCGCGACGTGCCTGTTGGTTACGTTCGAGCGCATCAGCTAGCCGATTGAAGTCGTTAGCCAGCGCACCGAATTCATCGCCGCGCTTCACCTCGATGCGCGCCCGATAGTCTCCGGCAGCCAGCCGCTGAGATCCCGCGCTAAGTGCACGGATTGGGTCAAGCAGCCAGCGGGCCAGCAGCCATGCAAGCAACAATGAGCAGGACAGCACGACCGCCGCGGCGATTAGGGTGTGTCGCGTCTGCGAGCGTGCGAACGAGACGTCGGCCTCGCTCTGCAATTCCGGCAGCGGCGCCAGTAGCAGGCGACCGACCGTCTGGCCCCGGCTCTTGACAGCGACTGACGGCGAATCGCGCGGTACGGCGGGATTGCCGATGACCAGTTGGCCATCAGTGTTCAACAGCAATACGCGTGTCTGGAAATTGAGAGGGTCTACTTTGCGCGTGGGCGGCGGGCGCAAGTCCGGCGGCTCGCCCCCGCTTGGCGGCCGACGATTATCGCGGATGTCCGGCCGGTCAGCGGGTGGTGTGTCGTTGGGAGGGCGGTTGAATGGACGGCGCTCATCGGGTAGCAGGTCCGCCGGTCTTGGCGGGCGGTCATCGCGCCGTGGTTCAAAGCGCTCGCCAGGCGGCGGCCGATCACGAAAGTCGCCGCGGTTGTCGCGCTCACCTTGCGGGCCGCGCCCGGGCAAGGTTTCTACGCCGTCCAGAAAATTGTTGAAGAGGCGCGCCTGCCGCAACAGAAAATTCCAGTTGCCGACCTCTTCATAGCGTTTGCCAAGTCGCGCCGAAGCCTGCTCCAGCCGCTCCAGTCCGATCCGGTTGACGTAGTCGAGGAAGTCGCGTTGAAAGGCGCGCTGCTGCAGCAGATACAGCGAGAGCAGCGTCGCGACGCTCAACACCGCGAAGGCGAGAAACAGTTTTTGCCAGAGGCGATTGAGCATTGACCTTGTAAACGCAGTATCGAAGTGTGAGAAACGTCACAGTAACGCATTTGCATGAAGATGCCATCCCCACTGGCTGAACTCCGCATTTTCTCCACAATTTCTCCTCGTTGCCTGCGCATTCGCCGGCCACCATGTGGTCATGAAAATGCGTTCACACCGGGAGAAACAAATGCTACGGAAAATTGTACTTGAGAGCTTGGTCGTATTGGCGCTCATCACGTTTGTTGGTGGACTCTACCTGTTCAGCATCACCACGGTTGGCGCACAAACCATCGGTACACGCGGCAACAGTAATGCACCGCCGCGTCCGCTGCCCATCGACGAATTGCTAGCCGCATTGCAACTGACGCCACAACAGGTCGCAACGGTGCAGAACACCATCGACAGCGAGCGCGTTGCGATGCGCGCGCTGGACGAAGCGCTACGTCCACAGCGTGCTGCCATTCATGAAGCTACTCGCAAGAAGCTCGCTGTGGCGCTTACATCGGCGCAAATGCAGCGCTTTGATGATTGGCGCAGCGCCAATCGCCCCCCGCGCCCGGGAGATGTCCGGGAGCGGCAATCCGAAGCACCAATGAACAACCGTCGCAATCAAACCCAATAGAGGAGATGAACCATGAAGAAATTCTCGCCTGACCGAAAAATGGTGACCACCGCTGTCGCGGCCATTTGCTGCGTGCTCTCGGCCGCGTCAGCAATCGCACAATTCGCGCCGCCTGGACCACCACCCGGCCCGTCGCGGCCCCCGGCGGCGGTCCCGACGCCTCCACCGCTCCCAGCAAATTTGCAGGGCTTTGGTGGCTCACTTGAGGGGCTCACCCGTGAGCAGGTCAATGCATTCAATCAGGGACACATCGAATTCACCAATGTGGAAACGCCAGCGAGCGGGCTGGGCCCGATATTCAACGGCCGCTCCTGCGCTGAATGTCATTCGGCACCAGCACTCGGCGGCGGCAGCAATACGCGTGTGACGCGATTTGGCCGTAGCGTTGATGGCGTATTTGATGCGATGGAATCGCAAGGCGGCTCTTTGTTGCAGCGTTTTGCGATCAACCCTGCAGTGCAGGAGGTGATTCCCCATGAAGCTAACGTCATCGCGCAACGCTTGTCGACACCGTTGTTTGGCCTGGGACTGATTGAGGCGATTCCGGATGGTGCGATTGTGCAGAACATGCTCGTTCCGAAACCGGATGGGGTGCGCGGGAAAGTTGCCGAGGTTACCGATGTGGTGAGTGGGCAGAAGCGCGTCGGCCGCTTCGGCTGGAAAGCACAGCAGGCGACACTGCTGGCCTTCGCGGCTGACGCCTACAACAATGAAATGGGCATCACCAATCGATTCTTCCCCAATGAGAACGCGCCAAACGGCAATGAAGCGCTGCTGGCCAGATTCAAGCGCACCACCGACCCCGAAGACACTATCGATGCAGTCACTGGCAAGAGCGATATCGACATGGTCGCCGATTTCATGCGGTTGCTGGCGCCGCCAACGCGCCTTGCCGCGACCCCGCAATCGGCGGTAGGCGAATCACTGTTCGGTCAGGCTGGTTGCACGGTCTGCCATACCCCCACGTTGCGCACCGGGCCAAATCCAATTGCGGCGCTGGATCGCAAAGCGGTGAACCTGTTTTCTGATCTGCTATTGCACGACATGGGCTCGCTGAATGACGGCATTGCGCAAGCGGGTGCTGGTACGCATGAAATGAAAACACCGCCGCTCTGGGGGCTGCGCGCTCGCGGGCCATACCTGCATGACGGCCGTGCAACCACGCTGGACGCCGCCATTCGGGCGCACGACGGCGAAGGTGCCGCGGCTCGTGACCGTTACATCAGCATGACACCGCAACTGAAGCGCAATCTGCAGGATTTCTTGAATACACTTTGAGTGGGTAAATTGCCGGTTGGCTGACAAAAGGCAACCACGGACTTCAACACAAGCACTGGTGCGGCGTTCTGGGCAATAGTTGCCCGAACGCCGCACCAGTGCTTGTGTTTGGCCGTTTTGATCACGCTAAGAAGCAAATTGCCAAGGAGGATTACGAGGCAAGAGTCCAAAAATCCGACGCCTGTAATGGGCGGCATGGTAAACTTACGGGTTAGCCAAACTCTTACCTTATCCTGAAAGTTTTTCATGCCTCGCGCCTTACGCAACATCGCCATCATTGCTCACGTTGACCACGGTAAAACCACACTGGTCGACAAACTCCTGCACCAGGCCGGCTCGTTCGCCGCCCACCAGCACATCGCAGAGCGGGTGATGGACTCCAACGATCTTGAAAAAGAGCGCGGCATTACCATTTTGGCCAAGAACACCGCCATCGACTACGAAGGCGTGCATATCAATATCGTCGACACCCCCGGTCACGCTGATTTTGGTGGTGAAGTTGAGCGCGTGCTGTCGATGGTCGATAGCGTTTTACTGCTGGTGGATGCCGTCGAAGGCCCAATGCCGCAGACACGCTTTGTGACCAAGAAGGCATTGGCGCTGGGATTGCGTCCCATCGTCGTTGTGAATAAGATCGATCGTGAAGGTGCGCGTCCGGATTGGGTGATCAACCACACGTTTGAATTGATGGACAAACTCGGTGCGACCGAAGCACAGCTTGATTTCCCGATTGTCTACGCCTCGGCCCTCAACGGCTGGGCAACAATGGACTGGAAACAGCCCACGACCGATATGCGTCCATTGCTGGACACCATCCTGAAAAACGTGCCGGCTCCCGACTGCGATAGCGAAGGCTCTCTGCAACTGCAGATTTCGGCGCTCGACTATTCGAGTTATGTCGGTCGGATTGGCATTGGTCGTATCCGCCGCGGCAAGATCAAGGCTGCATCTGAGGTGATGCTGCTCTCCGGTGACAAGCCACCGAAGCGCGTACGCGTCAATCAGGTGCAGAGCTTTCAGGGCTTGAACAAAGTGCCGATGGAGTTTGCCGAAGCCGGTGAAATCGTTCTGATCAATGGAATAGACGATCTGTCGATCGGATGCACTATCGCCAGCACGGAAAATCCCGAAGCGTTGCCATTGCTGGGTGTGGATGAGCCGACCTTGACGATGAATTTTCAGGTAAACACCTCGCCGTTTGCCGGTCAGGAAGGTAAGTTCGTGACCTCACGGCAGATTCGCGAGCGTCTGGATAAAGAGTTGCTGGTCAACGTCGCCCTGCGCGTTGAAGAAACGGAAGACACAGACGTATTCCTCGTCTCTGGCCGCGGCGAGTTGCACTTAACGATCCTGCTCGAAAACATGCGCCGCGAGGGCTACGAGCTGGCAGTGGGCAAACCACGTGTGGTGATGAAGGAAATTAACGGCGAGCAATGTGAGCCGTATGAAATGCTCACCGTCGACGTCGAAGACACCAACCAAGGGGTGGTAATGGAAGCGCTGGGCGCGCGCCGCGCCGACATGCTCGACATGGTGCCGGATGGGCGTGGTCGGGTTCGACTTGATTACCGCATTCCCGCGCGTGGCCTCATCGGCTTCCAGACCGACTTCATGAACATGACGCGCGGTACCGGCATCAAGAGCCATGTATTCGATGAGTATGCGCCGGTTCGCGGCGATCTGCCGTCGCGCCGCAATGGCGTGCTGATTTCCGGTGAACAGGGCGAGGCCGTTGCCTACGCACTGTGGAAGCTGCAGGATCGTGGCCGCATGTTTGTGTCGCCAGGTGAGCGCCTGTACAACGGCATGGTGATCGGTATTCACAGCCGCGACAACGATCTGGTCGTCAATCCGATCAAGGGCAAGCAGCTCACCAACGTTCGTTCCTCCGGTACCGACGAAGCCGTCGCGCTGGTTCCGCCGATTCAGTTGTCGCTGGAAAGCGCGATCGAATTTATCGATGACGATGAATTGGTCGAAATTACGCCGAAGAATGTGCGTATTCGCAAGCGTTTCCTGCTGGAGCACGAGCGCAAGAAGGCTAGTCGCGAGGCAGCGTAGTCTTGCAAAAAATGACATCTGGCGCGGCGTTTCAGGCATAAATGCTTCAAACACCGCGCCAATGCTAGAGGTATGAATCACTGATGGATGTGCAAACGCTGGTCGTACTGCTGTTGTTTGTTGTTGCCGTTCTGGCAGCTGCTGTCATTTGGTTGGCAATAACGCTCAAACGAAACGATCCGCGTGCGGCAGATGCCGCGCAGGAAGCACGGCACCGCGCCATGCTGACCGATTTGGCCGACGGCCTCGCCAAGCAGGGCGAACGCATTTCCAGCAGCCAGAATGACGCCACCGAGCGTCTGCGCCAGTCGCTGTCAACGCTGCAGCTTGAGCAATCGAAAAACCTCGCCGGTAATCGCGAAGAGTTGATCAAACAGCTCGCGCACCTGAACCTCGAATTGCAGCAGCGTCAGGATGCGCTCAAAGCTGCCATGCTCGGCGGCACACTGGCCAAATTGAGCGAGCAGGGCCTGGCGCAGCAGCAATCTATCGAAGCCACCATGCGTCTGGTGACTGGCCAGATTACGGCGACGATCGACGGACTCACCAAATCCACCGATGCGCGCTTGTCCGAAATCGGCGGCAAGGTCAATGAGCGCCTTGATGAAGGTTTCAAGAAAACCAACGAGACCTTCGTAAGCGTGATGTCGCGACTTGCCACCATCGATGAAGCGCAAAAAAAATTGGACGGCCTGACCACCAACGTCGTGAGTCTCCAGCAGTTGCTGGGTGACAAGCGCTCTCGCGGAGCCTTCGGCGAGGTGCAATTAGAGACCATCATTCGTAACGTGCTGCCCGAGTCTTCGTTCGAGTTTCAGTACAGCTTTGCCTATGCCGGGCACGATGTGCGCGCCGACTGCGTGCTGAAACTACCCGAGCCGGTGGGATTGATTGCGGTGGATTCGAAATTCCCGCTGGAAAACTATGAGCGCATGATTTCCGACGGCCCCGATCGTACGTCGCCGGCGCTGTTCAAGCTTGACGTCAAGAAACACGTTGAAGCAATCTCCTCCAAGTACATCATCCCCAACGTTACATCGGAAGGCGCGGTGATGTTTATTCCGGCCGAAGCAGTATTTGCCGAGATCCACGCGCACCATCGCGACCTGGTGGAATACGCGCAGACGCGCCGCGTCTGGATCGTTTCACCGACCACCATGATGGCGGTGCTCAATACGGTGCGTGCGGTGCTGAAGGACGTGGAAACGCGCAAGCAGATTCACATTATCAAGGACGAACTCGGCAAACTAGGCAAGGAGTTTTCCCGCTTCGATGAGCGCATGAAGAAACTTGCGGACCATATCCGCCAGGCAAACGAGGACGTGAAAGACGTTGCCGTCACCAGCAAGAAAATTAGCGATCGGTTTGCCTCGATTGAAAAGGTCGAACTTGACCATCCAAAACTCACTGACGACGCGTCCAAGCCGAACCTCACACTGGTCAAATCCGATCCCGACACCTGATTTCAACCGCACGCAATTAAACCATCGCCATGAAAAAATTATTGCTCATCCTTTCGGTACTCATGTCCACTTCTATCATTGCGCAAACCCCATCAGCGCCGCCAACCCGGAAGGGCGATCAGGTCGACGTCTATCACGGCACCCGCGTCGCTGATCCGTATCGTTGGCTGGAAGACGACAACAGCGAAGAAACCAAAGCTTGGGTGAAGGCGCAGAACGCGGTGACGGATAAATTTCTCGCCTCGCTGCCGCAGCGCGCACCGGTAAAGAAACTCTACAAGGAGTTATTTAATTTTGAGAAATTCGGCATCCCTTTCAAGGAGGGCGGCCGCTATTTCTACACGCGCAATGATGGCCTGCAACAGCAGTCTGTTCTGTACGCCGCCAGGTCGCTAACTGATCTACCGATCGTCGCGCTCGACCCTAACAAACTGTCGGCGGATGGCACGGTTGCAACCACTGGCACCGTCGTCAGCCGCGACGGTAGGTATCTCGCCTATGGCATTGCCAGCGGCGGCTCCGACTGGCAGGAGTGGAAAGTGCGTGACCTCGCCAACAGCACAGACTTTCCTGAGGTAATCAAATGGGTGAAATTTTCTACTGCGGAATGGACGTCGGACGGCAAAGGATTTTTCTATTCGCGTTACGACGCGCCCAAAGAAGGTGCGGCGTTGACTGGCAGTAATTACTTTCAGAAGCTTTACTACCATCGCCTGGGGACCGCTCAGTCAAGCGATACGCTGGTGTATGAAAACAAAGACAAGAAAGAGTGGGGCTTTGGTGCGACGGTATCGGATGACGGACGCAAATTGCTGATATTTGTCTGGCAAGGCTCTGGCCGAAAGAACGGACTGCTTTGGATGCCGCTGAAAGACGGCGCCTATATTGCGTCTGACTCTGCACCGTCGCCGATTACGCTCGAGTTTGACGCCGAGTTCACGCCCATTGGCAGCAGCGGTAATACGCTGTGGGTGAAGACCGATCTGGATGCCCCCAAAGGCCGCATTATCGCCATTGATCTGGGTAATCCCGGTAGAGCCAACTGGAAAACCGTCGTGGCGGCGCGAAACGAGACGCTGACTGCCGCCAGTGCGGTAGGCGGGCACTTGTTTGCGCAATACCTGAAGGACGCTGCTGCGGAAGTGCGCGAGCACGCCGCCGATGGCAGTTTCATTCGCGCCGTGCAGCTCCCAGGTGTTGGTACGGCGAGTGGCTTTGGTGGCCGCTTTGATCAAACCGAAACCTTCTTCAGCTTTACCAGCCTGACGACGCCAGGTGAAATCTACCAATACGATATTAAGACCGGCAAGGCCACGTTATTCAAGCGACCGACGACTGCTTTCAAATCCGACAATTTCGTGACGCACCAGGCATTCGTGATGAGCAAGGACGGCACCAACGTGCCGATCTTTATTGCACACCGAAAAGACTTGAAGCTCGATGGCAGCAACCCAACAATCCTCTACGGCTATGGCGGATTCAATGTCAGCGAGACGCCCACCTATCGTGTCACCGCAGCGGTCTGGATGCAGATGGGCGGCGTATATGTCACCACCTGTCTGCGCGGTGGCGGTGAATACGGTGCGGCGTGGCATGACGCCGGTACCAAGCTCAAGAAGCAAAATGTGTTCGATGATTTCATCGCAAGCGCCGAATGGCTGATTGCCAATAAATACACTTCGCCCGCGAAGCTTGCGATCAATGGTGGCTCGAACGGTGGTCTACTTGTCGGCGCCGTATTGAACCAGCGGCCCGAATTGTTTGGTGCCGCCGTGCCACAGGTCGGCGTGATGGATATGTTGCGCTTTCACAAGTTCACCATTGGCTGGGCGTGGGTGTCGGACTACGGCTCTTCCGAAAACGCCGATGAATTCAAGGCCCTTTATGCCTACTCGCCATTGCATAACGTGAAGCGCGGCAAGCCCTATCCGCCAACGATGGTCATGACCGCCGATCACGATGATCGCGTGGTACCCGCGCACAGCTTCAAGTACGTGGCTGAGATGCAGGAAGCCGCATCCGCCACCACTCTGGCGCGCGCCGGTGCCACTGGTCCGATACTGGCGCGGATCGAAACCCAGGCCGGTCACGGTGCCGGTACGCCGACATCGAAAACCATCGATGAGCGCGGCGACTTGTTGGCCTTTGTCGCCCATGCGCTCAAACTTGACGTGAAGTAAAAGTGCTTCGTACTCACGCCGCTGGCTGTGCCGAGATTCATTTTCTGCTAGGCTGGTGATATGAAAATTATCGGTATCGCAGGCTACTCCGGCAGCGGCAAAACAACCTTGATCGAGAAAGTGATTCCACTGCTCGTGAAAGCGGGATTGCGGGTGTCGCTAATCAAGCATGCGCACCACGAATTCGACCTGGATCATCCGGGCAAGGATTCACATCGCCACCGCATGGCGGGCGCCAGCGAAGTGCTGATCACGTCGAGCAATCGGTGGGCTTTGATGCACGAACTTCGAGGCGCTGCGGAGCCAACACTGGATGAACAGTTGAAGCATCTCGCGCCATGCGACCTGGTGATCGTGGAAGGCTGGAAGCATCACGCCATACCCAAGATCGAAGTGCATCGCAAGCTTTCCGAAAAGCCGCTGCTTTTTCCGGAAGACACTTCCGTGATCGCGGTTGCCAGCGACGAATCACTGGCAACTGAACTGCCACAATTTGCGCTCGACGACGCCCAGTCGGTGACAAAATTCATGATCAAATATCTGGGTCTTCGACAGGCCGCAATGCATGTCGTGAAATGATGCTGAACGTCCTGTATTTTGCGAGTTTGCGCGAAGCCCTGGGTACCGCAAGTGAATCTATCCCGATGCCGTTGCCCGCGAGTGTGAGCGCGCTCATTTCCCTGCTTCGCGCGCGCGGTGGCGCCTGGTCTGAGGCGCTCGGATCAGACAAACGGTGGCGCGTTGCGGTGAATCAGGAATTGGCGTCCATGGATACGGCGCTAAACGCCGGCGATGAAGTCGCCGTATTTCCGCCCGTAACCGGCGGTTGACTAAGTTTCTCTCGATGCCAACTATACGTGTGCAGACTGAAGACTTCGATTTGGGCGCAGAAATGACTGCGCTACGAGCCGGCAACGCCAAAATCGGCGGCATCGCCGCGTTCGTCGGTTTGGTTCGCGATGTCAACAATGGGACCGGCGTCAGGACACTCACATTGGAGCACTACCCGGCCATGACGCAAAAAGCACTGGCCGACATTGTCGATCAGGCAACTGCTCGCTGGGAAGTGATCGACGCGACCGTCATTCATCGCGTCGGCCAATTGAAGCCCGCCGATCAGATCGTGCTCGTCATCGTCGCCAGCGGACACCGGGGTGACGCGTTTCAGGCCTGTGAATTCATCATGGACTTTCTGAAGACCCGTGCACCCTTTTGGAAGAAGGAGTCCACGGCTGATGGTGATTGCTGGGTGGCGGCCCGCGAGAGCGACGATGCAGCCGCGTCGCGCTGGCAGACGGAACTTGGGAGGCATTGAGGATGGCGCAGAAAAACGTACTCGGCGGTGAATTAGACTCTTGTTGCACCTCTCCCATGACTGGTTATTTTCGGGACGGCCATTGCCATACCGATGAAAGTGACCAAGGATCGCATACCGTTTGCGTACGCGTGACTGAAGAATTTCTGACTTTCAGCAAACGGTCCGGCAATGACCTTTCCACGCCGCATCCCGAATTCGGCTTTCCGGGGCTGAAGGCAGGCGACAAATGGTGCCTTTGCGTTTCGCGATGGGAGGACGCCTTTTTGGCCGGCGTTGCGCCGCGCGTAGTACTCACCGCCACACACGAACGTGCGCTCGAAGTGGTTGAGCTTGAGGAGCTTAAGGCGTACGCGCTGGATTTGAACTAGGCTGGATCGCACCGGCTTCGCCGCTGGATTTTGCTACCACCGAGGACGAGCTATTCAAATTTGTCTCTCCATCGGCGACCAATGAAGCCGACAATTTTTTATTCACAAACATCCCAAAGGCAGGTTAGACTCAAAGCTCGGATGGTTAACCAAGGGGAGTTTTAAATATGAGTGACGCTGACGTCGGAGCTGCTGCGGGCATGGGAATGGTGGGCTTCATAATCTGGCTCGCCATCATGGCGTTTTTTGTATACGTCGGATGGAAGATATTTGTGAAAGCAGGTCAACCGGGTTGGGCAGCAATTGTGCCGATTTACAACATTATTGTGCTGTTGAAAATCGTCGGTAAACCATGGTGGTGGGTTCTTGGCATGTTGATCCCGTTTCTCAACTTCGTTGTGCTGATTCTAATTTCGGTGAATCTAGCGAAAGTGTTTGGTAAAGGCACTGGATTCGCCATCGGTTTGATTTTGCTCGGATTTATCTTTTATCCGATTCTGGCATTTGGCGATGCAACATATACGGCGCCACCAGAGCCTGCCTAAGTTTGCAGGATCACCAAGAATTTTCTGGCAATTATTGCAAGTAGCGTTCGTAAGCCGCTGATGATGGCGGCGCAATGAAAAAAGCCGACGCACTGCGTCGGCTTTTTCTTGGCTACCGTCGAATCGACCGGCATTCAAGTGAGCTTAGCCCTTCTTGAAGAACACGTAGTCTGCGGTGTAGCCAACGGTGGACTTGGTGCCGACATTGGTTGCCGCACATGCAGGTGTAGCAGGAGCAACACCACCAACTGTTTTGAGGCGCTGGATGTAGGTCACATCAGCCATGGCACCTTTGCCGGTCGTTGGTGCGGCTTGAACCAATTGCAGCGGGATTGCGCCAGCAGCACCTGGGGAGACGGCCAATTGCTTGCCGGTCACTTTGGAGCCATCGGTTGCTTCCCATGTTGGGCCGGCGTAATACTTGCCCGCTTCTTTCTTGTTGGCGTCGAATAATTTCGCATCAGGACCGGCAAAGGTCCAGGCAAATGTGCCTGGCTTGTCGGCAACTGCTTTGCATTCGTACGACAACATGCCGGTGGCCGAAAGCGTCAATGCGGCTTTGTTGCCAGCCGGTGGGGTAATTTCTGCAGGGGTTTGCGCAAATGCAGATACGGCGGCTAAAGACGCGATCAGCGGGAGAACCTTGAAGCTTGTTTTCATGAGTAATACTCCTGATTGTTGTGTCGGGACTACGTGAGTGAGGAACGGCAGATGTGACGAAATGTTGCTACGGCTAAACGGCGATTATGAATGAAAAGTTGACGATGCGAAAGCTGACGCGAAACTGACGCGTCTCAAATAATCATTATTGCGGCTAGCTTGGCAACGTAGAGCGCCATTCTACGGGCATTTCGGCATGAAAATGTCTGAAACACCCCGTCAATGCTTGACCTACGCCGTTTTTGCAAAGAATGCCGACACGATTTCCAACGCGCGGTCGATATCAGCGCGTGAAACATCAAGATGCGTGACCCAGCGCTGTTTGCCGTAGGCGCTGGATACCGAAACGCCATTGGCTTTCAGGTGCGCATTAAAGCCTGCGAATAGCGGTGCGGGAGCCTCGGCCCAGAGAATATTGGTCTGCGGGGTGTCGATCTTCAATCGGCCGTGCGAAGCGCTCACCAGACCACTTGCCAGCAATGCGGCGTTGGCGTGATCGTCCTTGAGGCGATCGATGTGATGGTCGAGCGCATAGATGCCGGCTGCCGCAATCACACCGGCCTGGCGCATGCCGCCGCCAAGCATTTTCCGCATGCGTCTGGCTTTGGCTATTAGCGGCTTGTTTCCCAACAATAGCGAGCCCACAGGCGCGCCCAACCCTTTTGACAGACATACCGAAACCGTGTCGAAGTCGCGGCAGATCTGCAATGCGGAGGCTATCGGTGCAATGGCACCTGAACCGGCGGCGAATGTGGCGGCATTGAACAGCCGCGCGCCGTCAAGATGCGTCGCGAGACCACGTGCATTGGCAAGTGCCTTTACCTTCGGCGCGTAATCGGCCGGCAAAACCTTGCCGCCCCAGGTATTCTCCAGTGCGATCAGGCGGGTGATGGCGTAGTGCGCATCGTCGGGCTTGATGGCCGCTTCGATCGCCGCCAGATCCATGGTGCCGTCGGCGCGTTGCTCCAGCGGCTGCGGCTGTATTGAGCCCAGAACGGCCATGCCACCCGCCTCCCACCGGTATGTATGCGCCATCTGGCCGACAATGACCTCATGGCCACGTTCGCAGTGGGCGAGCAGTCCGAGCAGATTGGTTTGCGTTCCGCTAATGCCGTATAAGGCAGACTCGAATCCCAGCATCGCGGCGGCTTTTTCTTCCAGCGCGTTGACAGTAGGGTCCTCGCCATAAACATCATCGCCTACGGGAGCGTTCAGCATTGCCTGTCGCATGCCCGCCGTTGGGCGCGTCACTGTGTCACTACGAAAATCCATATCGCTATTCACTCTGTTGTGCGGATTGGTCTATACGCCACAAAATATTTCGCGCGTCAGTCCAATCATTTGCAGAATGCGCTCATCTTCGATCCGGTAGAAGACCCGGGTCGCCTCCTTGCGCGAATTGATCATGCGGCAAGCCTTGAGGATGCCGAGGTGCTGCGAGATGTTGCTTTGCGTGGAGCCAACCGCTTCGGTAATTTCCTGCACCATCATTTCCCCCGAGGACAGGAGACACAGGATCTTGATGCGGAGCGGATGTGACATCGCCTGCATCGCGACGGCGGCCTGTTCAATGTTCTCAGCTTTACCGATAAGCGCAAAAATATCTAGCGGGACAGATTCCACCGGTAGCAGCATTGCGGTACGCTTTGCGCTGGTCGTTCTGTTCGTCATGGGTGCTTTGTCCAGGCTTTGACGCGAATCAGGAGCCAAACGCATTGAGTCCGGTTTGCGCACGCCCGAGTATGAGCGCATGCACATCGTGCGTACCCTCGTAAGTGTTAACCGCTTCCAGATTCATCACATGACGGATCACGTGGTACTCGTCCGCAATGCCGTTGCCGCCGTGCATGTCTCGCGCCACACGGGCAATGTCCAGCGCTTTGCCGCAACTATTGCGTTTGATTAGGGAAATCATCTCTGGTGTTGCGCGGCCTTCGTCGAGCAATCGCCCAACACGCAAGGAACCCTGCAGGCCAAGCGTGATTTCGGTTTGCATGTCGGCCAGTTTTTTTTGTACCAATTGTGTCGCCGCCAACGGCTTGCCAAACATGATGCGGTCCAGCGTGTATTGCCGTGCGGCGTGCCAGCAAAATTCGGCCGCGCCCATCGCACCCCAAGAGATGCCATAGCGCGCTTTGTTGAGGCAGCCAAACGGGCCCTTCAGGCCCTTTACATTCGGCAACAGGTTTTCTTCCGGCACAAACACATCGTCCATGACAATCTCGCCCGTCACTGACGCGCGCAGTGAAAATTTGCCCTCAATCTTCGGTGCGGACAGTCCCTTCATGCCTTTTTCAAGCACGAAGCCACGGATGGTGTCGCCGTCAGAAGTGTCTTTGGCCCAGACCACAAACACGTCGGCAATCGGCGAATTGGTGATCCACATTTTTGCGCCATGCAACTGATAGCCGCCGTCCACTTTTTTGGCGCGGGTCTCCATCGAAGACGGGTCCGAGCCCGCATTCGGTTCGGTAAGCCCGAAGCAACCGACAAGTTCACCCGTCGCCAGATTCGGCAGCCATTTTTCACGCTGCGTTTCAGTGCCATAGGCGTGAATAGGATGCATCACCAACGACGATTGCACGCTCATTGCCGAACGATAGCCCGAGTCCACGCGTTCCACTTCACGCGCGATCAGCCCATACGCAACGTGGTTAACACCCGCGCAGCCGTAGCCGTCGATGGTCGAGCCGAGAAATCCCAGCGCGCCCATCTCGTTCATGATCTCGCGATCGAATTTTTCGTGGCGGTTCGCCATCAATACGCGCGGCAGCAGTTTCTCTTGGCAATAGGCGTGCGCGGAATCACGAATCATGCGTTCTACATCGGAGAGCTGGTCGTC
This sequence comes from Burkholderiales bacterium, assembly GCA_038321965.1. Classification (GTDB taxonomy): domain Bacteria; phylum Pseudomonadota; class Gammaproteobacteria; order Burkholderiales; family Usitatibacteraceae; genus UKL13-2. The sequence continues at coordinate 59,611 of JBBQFL010000012.1, forward strand.
GAGCAGAAAGGCGTCGTCCCATTTGAATTGGGCCTTGATGTCGTTCGGTTTCATGTGTCTGTTTGATTGGCGGGGAAGAGTACGTATTTTACGCTGAAGGCTGAAACCAAGTTGCTGGCACACTTGAGCTTGCCGCCATGATCTGTCAAGCCTTCTGGAAATTTCCAGGAGCATGTCGGGCGGTACACGCTTGAATGAGCAGCGTTCGCACGAACATTTCTCACTGCCACGATACTCAAGCTTCAGACGGGCAATGACCAGACCGGCAAAGCTGGTACGGCGTTGGGGGCACATACTTTGGGAAAGCCCGTGGATATTGGCTTCCGAGCGATGCCCGCTATTCACCCAACACAAAATAGATCGCCAGCGCGAGTGCAATCACCGTGAGCAGGGCGTTGAGAATGACGCCCATGTCGGTCCAGTAAGCTGCGGGTATTTCCTGTTCTCCCAGACTGCGAATTACCCGCCGGTACTGTATCGACGCGAGTGTCAGCATCAGCGCGCTGACCAGCAGCAGTGCCACGCCCAACCACAACGAAAAGCCGCGCTGCACATCAGATAGTGGCTGGTTGCTGACCATACGCAGGAACAGGCCGAAGCGTTCGACGACAAAACCAAACGCCATCAGCGCAATGGCGCTACGCTGCCAGGCAAGCAGCGTGCGCTCTGCGGCAAAAAGCACGCGGGGATCATTGAGATAGGACATCGTCACTTTGCCATTGCGCGCTGCGCGAAACTACCTGCCAGCATCGCCAGCACAAATACGATTGCCACGGGATTGAGCGCACCTGCAGCCACCAGCGCCGGACCGGGGCAATATCCGGCTACTGCCCAGCCAGCGCCGAACAAGACGGCACCTAGTAACAGCGGCTTATCGATGATCGTGGATTGCGGCCAGTGAAAGACGGGTTCAGCGAGCGGATGTGCAAAACGCCTGGCGAGCAAATACAGCAACCACGTCGCCATCATGCCCACGGCCAGCACCGCCATCAATTGCGGCCGCCACGCGCCGAACACGTCGAGAAATCCTTTCACGTTGGCCGGATCGGTCATGCCGGAAATAATCAAACCCGCACCGAACAGCAAGCCCATCGCCAGTGCCGACAACATTGCGCTCATCACATCGCTCCGGTAAGGCGCATGACGGCGGTCACGATGATGCCGGATGCGAGGAACACCAGTACTGCCAACAGTGATCGCGGACTCAGTCGCGCTAATCCGCAGATGCCGTGGCCAGACGTGCAGCCACTGCCCATGCGGGTGCCGAAGCCGACTAGCAAGCCTGCGACGATGGCGGTGAGGTAGGCGGTGATGTTTGGGTTTGACGCAGTCTCGTCTGGCGAGAAGAATACGCGCATCGCCAGGCCGCTCGCTATCAGCCCGAGTAAAAATGCCCAGCGCCAAGCCTCGCGACTGCCTTCCGCCGCACGGTGAAAGATTCCTGAGATACCGGCAATACGGCCGTTGAACAGCATCAACCCGCCACTGGCGAGCCCGATCAATGCGCCACCGATGGCGGCATTGCGCCAGGCAATCCAAGCCGTTTCAAGCATGATCGTTGGCCTCTTGCGTAATCGCTGCATTGCCGCGCAATGCCAGCATTCCCCCGGTAACGTTCCATACATTGTCATGCCCGGCTCTGAGCAGTGCTTCGGTTGCAGCCAGCGTGCGGCGGCCGGTCCGGCAGATCAGGAATAGTTTGCGATGATTGTCTGCGATCGCGGACAGCGTTTCGACGTGATTGTGGTCGACGCGAACGGCATCCGGCAACGCGTCCGCATAGAAGTCGGCTTCATCGCGCAAATCAGCCAGCGCATCCTGAGATGGATCAAATTCACGCGCAAGATCGCGCGCCATCAGCATCGGTAGCACCGGCTCGCCGGACTGCAATGCGCCACCGTGACGATTGGCCGGTACCGCCTGCTCGATCTGACTCGGTGGCGCCAGATTGAGTCCCGCCATCGTCTGCCGAAAGGTATCGCGGTCCTTACCCGCCAATCGCGGGTTATGGCGCTTTTCGTGACCGATGGTGGAGCTGGCGCGGTAACGATAATCGTGTGCCGGCCAGACAGTGGTGTCATCGGGCAGCGCAAATAGTTTGCCAGTGATGCTGTCGTAAAGCTCGTCGCTGCTGCCGTTCTGGAAATCGGTGCGGCCACAACCCTCGATCAGCAAGGCGTCACCGGTGAAGACATTTCCGTTCCATAAATACGAAACGCTGCCAGGAGTGTGGCCAGGCGTCGAGATGACCCGAATCGCGCTGTCGCCAAGCGCCAACACGTCACCGTCCTGCAATGCCCGGTCGTGACCGACAGAGCCGCAGGAAACGCCGACCGCGCTGGTCGCACCCGTCGCCATCTTGAGTGCATTCGCACCAGTTTCGTGGTCGGCATGCACATGTGTATCGAGGACCCAACGTAAGTTCAGGCCATGGCGTGCAAGCTCGGAGAGGTCCCGGTCGGCATGCGCCAATACGGGATCGATGATGGCCGCCTCCCGCGAGGCGTCATCAATAACAATGTAGGTGTAAGTTGACGAGGGCGCGTCGAACAGTTGAAGCATCATGCGAGTCTCCTTGTGGCTGAGGTACGCATTTTCCATGCTGCCAGCGGGATTGTCGGTGACGTTTGTTACACACGACTAAGGAATGCGGAAACTGCCAATATCCCATTTTTGGACGGCACTGGCGGGCGCATTGCGTCGTTGTTACGCGTTTGTGTGGCCAGCCACACGGCACCCGTAACGCCTTGCATTGCATCCCGCCAGCGCCACCAAAAACGCGACATTGACAATTTCCGCATCCCTAACTTGCGTTGCCCTGCGATAGGCGGTCGAGCGCCGTCACGTCCAGTACTTGAATTGCCTCGCGCGATTGCGCAATCCAGCCGTGTTCGGAAAATCCGCGCATCACCCGCGACACCATTTCCCTTGCAACACCCAATTGATCGGCGATGGCCTGATGGGTGAGGGCAATGCGTGGCCCTTTTTCGACCAGCAGCGCTGCGAGCCGCTGATCGAGCTTCAGAAAGGCTACCGCTTCCACCGTCAGCACCAGGTCGGCCAGGCGTGCGCTCATCAGACCATAGAAAAAGCGTCGAAACGCGGGCTCGGACGCGAGCAGATCGTCGATGGTTTCGGCTGACAGAGAAAGTACTTCAACGTCGCTGTCTGCATAGCCGCTGGCCATCAGGCTGGGAGCGGCAAACAGGCTCTCGGTGGAGACGATGCACAACTCACCTGCATGCACCGTGTACAGCGCGATGCTTTTGCCTTGTCCGGTTTCGCGCACCACCCGCACGCTACCCTTCAGCAACAAGGGAAATCCGCCACATGGTTCACTAGGAGAAAACAAACGCTGACCGGTAGTCATCTCGCGGTAGTCACTGCGCGAGATTACATCCGCCAAGCGTTCGCGGGGCAGTTGCGCAAGCGCAGGAAAGTGCGCCAGCACGCACGTTACCAGCGAGTCCATGGGTGGCCTAACCATTTTTTGGGTCTGCATCATAAATGGTACGTCGTTCAGCGCTTTGGGTGGGATCCCAGCCTCGGCGAATGCTGCTGATGATTAAGAAACGCTATCACGACCCAGAGTGCGGTGACACCTGCGATTGCTGGTAATTGGCAATGCCAAGTCGCGTGATCAGTTCCAGTTGCGTTTCGAGGAAATCGATGTGTTCCTCTTCGCTCTCCAGAATGTCTTCGAGCAATTCGCGAGAGACGTAATCCTTCACCGTCTCACAATGCGCGATGGCCACTTGCAGATCGGGGCGCGCGGCAAGTTCAAGCTTGAGGTCGCATTGCAAGGATTCGGCCACGTCCTCACCAATCATCAACTTACCGAGATTCTGCAGATTCGGCAGTCCTTCGAGGAAGAGAATGCGCTCGATGAGTTTGTCGGCGTGCTTCATCTCATCGATCGACTCGTGATACTCGTGAGCGCTAAGCTTGTCGAGTCCCCAGTTCTTGAACATGCGTGCATGCAGGAAGTACTGGTTGATGGCAGTCAGTTCGTTGTAAAGAATCTTGTTCAGATGCTGGATGACCTTCTTGTCGCCTTTCATTGCAGCCTCGTTCGGTGTTGGGATGGGACGAATTTTAGGCGCGCGAGTCGGCGAATGCCAAGAACAATTGTCGCGAATACGAACGCATCGCAACGTCGTTCTCGTCAATCAAAGATCAGCCTGCGGAAGATACGGCGTCATTGCGCGCCGACCATTGCGAACGAGCAGGAGATTTCTTTCTTGTGGTTGCACATCACGCGGCAACTGTCGAAGGGTTGAAATTTCGCTCTTTGCGGCTCACAGCCGCATCGACGCGAACATGCGTGCATGTTCGCGCACGATGCGCGCTGTCGTGTCGGCATCCGCTTCCATATGCGTTGCACCTCGCTCAAAAGTGCCACCGAGCAAAATGCCGTCTGCGCGCGGAAACATGTAGAGCAGGCCATCGCCGCTGCCGTGCGTACTGTAGTCGACGCGTTCATCGGCCGGCATAAATACCAGCTGGCCACGAACGGACGTGAGCTCGTCGTCTCCAAACAGTTCGCGACTGCCAAGACCGGTGCAGTTGAAAATGACCGGTTCATTCAGAGCCAACAGCTCCGGCAATTCGCGCATCTCTTGCACAACCAGTTTGCCGCCCGATTCGACAAACGCCTGCATGAGGTACGGCAAATAAATGGCGGGCTCGATGAGCATCGTCAAATGCCGCATCGCGTACGGCACCGGGAAAGGGTGCTCATGCGGCGCAAGTATGGCGATTTCCGGAAACAAGTCGGGCCAGCCGCGCAGGTAAAAGTTGCCGTCCGGGCTAACTGGCTCGCGACTCAAGTAATAATTTTCCTGCCAATTCACGCCCACGCCGCGCCCGACAAGTTTGCTGAATGCCGTGTGCGACAGACGCAGCGCCTCATTGAACTGCACCGCGAATTCGGGACTTTCGCTGCCCGAACGAAATACAGACGTCGGCGCCCACTGGCCGCCAGCAACATTCGACGTGGTGTTCGGCGGCAAATCTTTGGCGTAAATGGTGACCTGCCAACCGCGCGCCTGCAGCAACCGCGCGGTGGAAAGGCCCATCACGCCGCAGCCAAGCACCGCTGCGCGGCGATCTGCACTGTCCGGCAATTCGCGCACCGCAAGTTCAGAAGAACCCCACGACAGAGTGATGCCGCCACCGCCATGACCGTAATTGTGGATGATCAGCTTGTCGCCAAATTTTTCGCCGCGCACGACAAAGCCAGCGGCGCGAAATGGACGCAGCCCGACACGCGTGCGAATGATCGCATCCATGTCGATGTCCGGACGGGCAAAGGGACGTGTCGATAGCGGCCGCCGATAGTCGGCACCGCTCCAACTTTGCCGTGTCGCGCAGCCGCCGGCCGCACTTGCCGTCACAATAGCGGCAGCCTGCTTAAGCCAGGTGCGGCGGCTAAGTGGTTGATTGAGTATGGATTCAGTCATCAATGTTGTTTCGTTTCGTTTTTGGCCGATGGTAGGTTTAGATCGCATTCCGAGCGGCAACCAAATAGCCCAAGCGCGAACGAGCAATGATATTTCATGTTTTGCGACGCAATTGACGGTAGATCGCCATTCGGTGCGCCTTCCGGGCCAAAAACACGTGAAGAGGCCCGCCAATACTGGTTCTTTGCGCTCGATTTATGGTGTCTTTGCCCTGCAATATCGGCATGCCCCTTACGCTACCCTGATCGCCGCACGATCGCTCTGCAGAAACCCGTTGTCGCCCTCCCAGTTGAAGACAAACCCGCCACTTGCCGTTGCCCGCGCATGAAACGTCAGGAAGGGATTTGCGGAAACTGCCGCATAGAGCGAAGCGCTGAAGATGTGCACGCCACTGCCTGTCGTCCCGTCTTCCTGAAATTTACACGTAAAGCGGCGAATGAGATTTCGTGGTTGCATCTCGCCTTCGCTGCTGCGCCGATAACCGGTTTCCATCGGGTGCTGGATCAGCACGCGAATTTCAATGATCTCGCCGCGCTTGGCGGCGGTGGGGACGGTAATGAGAGTACGTGCCACAGTCATCTCTTATTAGCCTTCGATGCATGCGGCGAGCGTGACCAACACATCGACGGTATGCGTCCAACATGATCCGTCGCTCATTCTTGCGACTGCGACCAGCTTTTGCGTGGTGGCAAGGCGGATGCGGGTAGCAACGTGCGCGCGGCCAGCAATCGGCCCAAGCGTGAACTGAGCGACATCGCGCTGTGGATTCTTTTCGTTGAAAATTGCGATGCCGACCACGTGGTCAGCGTCGGTCATCGGGCTCTCGACGGTTACCTCAATGGGCACACTATTGCCGTTGTCGACCAGCGGTGCGATATCGAGTTTCACGCGGCCTTCGCGCAGGGAGGCGGCACCCGCGTACTCGCGTACGACTGCTGCAAGCGAATCGCTTTGTCCGAGGACGGCCGAGGGCTGTACCAGAACGCTTGCGGCGACGCTAGCGCTTAACTTGATGAAGGTGCGGCGCGAATGCATTTCGGTATTTACGCCGCCACCGGCATCACGCTTTCAAGCTATGGTTTTTCAGCGGCAAATCACGAATGCGCTTTCCCGTCGCCGCAAATATCGCGTTTAACACCGCCGGCGCTGCGACCGCGATGGTCGGCTCTCCCACACCGCCCCAGAACCCACCTGAAGGCATCACAATGGTTTCGACCGCAGGCATATCCGCCAGTCGCAAGGAAGGGTAGTTATGGAAGTTGGTCTGCTCGATGCGACCGTCCTTTACTGTGCATTCCTGATACAGCGCGGCAGAAAGTCCGTACACAAATGAGCCTTCGACCTGCGCTTCAATCTGCTGCGGATTGACGGCGTGACCTGAATCGGTCGCGGCGACGATGCGGTGGATTTTAAGGACACCCTCGGTGCTGATCGAAATCTCCGCGCAGGCGGCCACATAGCTGCCAAATCCCATCGTTTGTGCGAGTCCTCGAAAGACACCTGTCGGCGCTGGTTTATCCCAGCCGACGCGGTTTGCCACCGCCTCCAGCACGGCCAGACTTTTTGGATTTTTCGACATCAGTTTGCGGCGCAGCGCCAGCGGGTCTTGCTTGGTGGCGGCAGCGATCTCGTCGATGAACGACTCGAGATAGATCGTGTTCTGATTCAAGTTCACGCCGCGCCAGAATCCTGGCGGCACATGCGGATTGCGCATCGCATGGTCGACCAGCAGATTCGGGATCGTGTAGCAGAGCGACGCTTCCGGGCCGGGGGTATTCAAGCCTTGAAACACGACGGGGTCTTTGCCGTCGCGAATGTTCTGCGGTGCCACACCGGCAAGAATCGACTGGCCGGAAATGCGCACGTGCAATGCCGTGACCTCGCCCTTCTCGTCCAACCCCGCGACGAGCTTGCATTGGGTCACCGGATGGAATCGGCCCTGCGCCATATCCTCCTCGCGCGACCAGATCATCTTGATCGGGATGCCGGGCATTTGCTTGGCGATGGCGACGGCTTGTCGAACATAGTCTGTCGCGCCGCGACGGCCGAAGCCACCGCCCAGATGAATTTTGTACACCTCGCATTTTTCCGGCGGTAGTCCGGATGCTTCAGCGGTGGCCGCGAGCGCTGCCTCGCCACCCTGCGTTGGCACCCACACCTCGCAACGCTCGGGTGTGTAGCGCACCGTCGCGTTCATGGTTTCCATGCAGGCATGATTCTGATGGGGGTACGAATATACCGCTTCGATCTTGCGCACCGCGCCGGCCAGCGCCAGCGGTGCATCACCAATAGACGCGCCGACCACAGCGTCTTTGGCGTCCAGCCCGGCTTTCAATACTTCGGCGAAGGCGGCACTTGAGGCCTTTGCATTGGGGCCTTCATCCCATTCGATCTTCACCGCTTCGAGTGCGGTCTTGGCACGCCACCAGGTATCGGCGACGACGGCAACTGCCGTTTCGCCCACGCGCAGTACGCGCTTCACGCCTGGCATCTTGAGCGCAGCGGCGTCATCGACGCTTTTCACCTTGCCGCCAAACACCGGGCAATCCATCACTGCCGCATTCAACATGTCAGGCAGCTTGAGATCCATGCCGTAGACTTGCTTGCCAGTGGTTTTATCGACTGTGTCAAGTCGCGCCAGACGCTTACCGGCGAGCTTCCAGTCCTTTGGATCCTTGAGTTTCACATCGGTCGGTGGCGTGAGTTTCGCCGCTGCTGCCGCGACTTTGCCGTAGTTGGTGCTGTGTTTTGACGCCGCATGGGAAATGATCCCCTTGTCGACGGTACATTCGGCAACTGGCACCCTCCATTCATCGGCAGCGGCCTGCACCAGCATCATGCGGGCGATTGCGCCGCCCTTGCGCACATAGTCCTGCGAGCCACGAATGCCCCGACTGCCGCCAGTACCGAAATCGCCCCACGGGCGCTTGCGCGCAAGACTCTGGCCGGGTGTCGGATATTCGGTGGTGACTTTTGCCCAGTCGCATTCGAGTTCTTCCGCCACCAGTTGCGCGAGCCCGGTGAGCGATCCCTGGCCCATTTCGGAGCGGGCGATGCGAATGACCACGGTGTCGTCCGCTTTGACGACGACCCATGCGTTGATTTCGTCTGTAGTGGCTTGTGCCTCAGCGTCTTTTACAAATGGGATATTGAAGGCGACGACGAGGCTGCCAGCTGTCGCGGCGGAACCTTGGATGAATGTGCGGCGGGAGGGATTGGCGACGCTGGCGGTTTTCATGCTTCACCTCCATTGACGTGTTGGATGTTGAGCGCGTTGGCGACTTTCTTTGCACCGGCCATTTCCTTCGCGGCAGCCTTGATGGCGGTGCGCACGCGGTTGTAGGTTCCGCATCGACAGATATTTGTCATCGCATCGTCGATCTGTTTGTCGGACGGATTCGGCGTGGCCTTGAGAAGCGCTGTTGCAGCCATGATCATGCCCGACTGGCAGAAACCACATTGCGGCACATCGAGCGCGACCCAGGCCTTTTGCAAAGGGTGCGAGCCGTCTTTTGAGAGACCTTCGATGGTGACTATTTTCTCTGTCGCGTTGACCGTGGAAGCGGGCCGAACGCACGAGCGCGTCGGCACGCCGTTAATATGCACCGTGCAGGCGCCGCACTGAGCGATGCCGCAGCCGTACTTGGTGCCCGTCATGCCTAACTGTTCGCGTAACACCCAAAGCAGAGGTGTACCTTCTTCAGCTGTGTAATCGACAACCTTCCCGTTTACGTTCAGTTTTGCCATGTCGCGCTCCTTGAATGAGGATGCGTGATTATCACCCGATGCGGGACACAATTTGTACGGTTCCGGTAAAAAGGAACTTCACTTGGATTGCCGATTCAATAGTGCGAGGTCTATTTGTGTCGTGACGATGCACTCTTGGCTTTAACCCACGCATTTATTGGCTTGTAATGTGCCGATTTTGGCGTTCGCGGAAATAAACTCGTAGCTCTCTCACCATTCGGGAATAAGTCGAAAAGCGCCGGACAATTACTGTCATAACTCGTCTGCAGACGCTGGTTGCGATTGATCGCTTTGTCGATTTCTATTGACCAGTGTGCGGGTATTGACCGATCGTTTCAGACGTCCAATTTGATCGGCCGCACTTGAACTGTAGCTGCCGTTTGACGCCGAGCTCCAATTCGCCCCAAAGTGGCTGGCTGCACCACTTAAACAGAAACACTGCGCGCGCGAGTCGGGAGAACTGCGATTTTCTTCGCTTGTGCTTCGCCCTAGTCCACTCTTGAGGTTCTGATCCGCACTGGTGCTAGAGTTTTGTTACCGACTGGGCGCTACACGACGAACGTAACACCGCAAAATCAAACATTCATCGGGTGAGGTCAGTACCGTCCTTGCCAGGTTGCGCCGCGATCAAGCCGCACCTCCAGATCCCGCTTGGCACTTTCGAGCTTGGTCGCTTGCCACTCAAGATTGTCGGTGCGCTCCCCGAGCTGTTTGAGCTTGTTGAGCGCGGGTTCGAATTTTTGCCGCGCAGAATTGCGCAGATAGAACAAACCTTTTTCGCGATCCTGTTTCACGCCCGAGCCTTGAATGAGCGACCATCCATAATCGTGTTGCGCTCGATCATCGCCTTGCCGGGCCGCCAATTCATAATATGCGACCGATTTTGCATCATCTCTAGGATAACCTGCTAACGCCTCCATATAAAGTCCGCCGATGCAGTGTTGACCCGATGGATTGAGCATCTCGGCGGAAGTTTCACACTCTTTCTTGATCCTTTCCCAATCGCGCTTTTCGCCATTTCGTTCCCATATCATGTCGGCAATGATCTGGCCCTGCGCCCAGTCGTTTCCCAAATCGGCGGTGCGTCGCCTGGCGAGTTTGAAGTCCTCAATTCGGTTTAATTTACGCAACACCCCGGCGATGTCGCCCATTGCGCCGGCCGAATCGGGGTACTTTTCGACGACGCGTCGAAGTGATTTGAGTGCATCTTCAGGTCGATCGAGACTGCTCTCGACTTGTGAGCGCCACCACCACGCGTCCACGGTATCGTTACGCTTGCTGAACTCGACCGCATAGGCCAGCGCGTCCGGTTTTCCGATTGAGTAGCGCCATCCACTGTCGGCGTTGGCAAGATGGCGCGTCAATGCGCTTCGCGCTTCCAGGCTCACGCCGTTCTCTTCGGCACGACGCAAGAATGCCTTCGCGGCGGCGACCGACCCGGTGCCCCACTCTAAATAGAGAATGGAGGAATAGCGGGAAAAAAGGGTATCCGAGGAAGGCGACAGGCGTTCGCCTGCGAGGAAGAGTTTCTTTGATTCATCTTTCCACCCATGCGCCTTGGAGATACCGAGAAGTTCTGAAATCGCCAACACCGGATAGCGCGATTTGTTCAGCGCCAGTACGAAGTCATCGAGCGCAAGCAGGTGTAGACGCGTCATCTCGGCCAGGTTTTCTGTTGGCGTGTAAGGAATGTAATCGCCACCACGTGCATGCCAGCCCAGATGAGACCTGACGATGCCACGCGCCACCAGAGCGGCGTAGCTCCCCGGCTCTTCGGCAACCCACTTGTCAAGCGAATCCAAAGATTTGTCATTGGATCGGTAGGCGACTGCAATCGTGCTGTTAACTTCGTCTTCGGAAGCAAGGCCGGCTTCAAAACGCGCTAACGCCAATGGTAAATTGTGACGCATGTCGGAAATATCACCGAAGCGAATTCGCGCCCGCTGTTCGATGACAACGTCGGACGGCTTCGGCACCTGCGCCGTGGCGACCAATGGCGCCAGCGGCGGCAATGGCGGCATGGCATCGAGCAACGCCAGCGCTTTCTGTAGCGACACGCCGATTTTCTTCTCGCCTGCGCGCTCGGAACTATCGGTACCACTAATTGACGAGCGTGTAATAGATAACGCCGCCACTGCGCCCGCCACGAGCACTGCAACGATCAGAAATTTGCCTGCACGCGTCATGAGAAGTCCTTGCTATTGGAGATACTGCTTACTCGGCGCGACCGTTGCCTTTCAGCGGGGAAAGTTGGCGCTGATGGGTTTTTGACCGACCGCGCTTATTCTGACTGACCCTGCCGCAGCCTGTGTATTGCCGTACCGGATGTCCACTTGTATCCTGCCGCCACCCATAGCAGACGGCTGCGGGGGCTTGCCAACCTCAGCGGAATCTTCTCACAAAGCCGATGTTGCCCATCGAATCGCATTGCCGATTAGAACCAGCGTACTACCGATGAGGTCGAGCACAGTGAGGTGGCTGTTCGGACCACAATTGCGAAGCTGTTCGATCAACCAGCTGCCAATTTCGCTGGGTACAAAGTTCTACACGACACCAAGGCAAGCAACGCGAACGCTAGGTACCAATGCGCACTCGATGATTGCCGCCTAGCGTCAGATTATTCTGCGTGGTTCGTGGCGTCTGGTACTGAATGAACGACCAGTCGCCCGAACGAATAGCTGCTTCAAAAAGTGGTTTAAGGCGGTCGATTTGGGCCATTGCGTCTTCAGACAATTTGAAACTACGGTAGTACGCATCCAGGTCGGGCACGGCGCACTGACCCTGCAGCGCGCAAGCAGGCATCAAGAGGTGACTTCCCAATGGGGAACAGTCACCGCGCCGACATCGCAAGCCAGTAACTCCCACAACGCTTTGCCAGTTTCAATCGCCATTGTTTCCTTTTTCGGCCCGAAGACAAAGTTGCCCTCTAGAAACGACTGTTGAAGCAGAGGCCCTAGTGTAAGTACACCCGACGGATCCGCTTGCGCGAACCCTGCAGTCACTTTGGCAAGGTAGTCTGGACTGGGTTTGTCCAAAGTCATCATGAAATTGCCGTCCTGCATTGCTGGTGCCCCGGGTAGCGGCTTCAGCTCCTTGCGTAAAGCCCTGTCCGCCACCATCGCTGCTGCACGGGCGCCGCCGAGCAGAGCGGCCGATTGCCAAAGCTGGTCGACCTGCTCGACCGACAAGGCCTCGATATCCTTGCAAAAAATATTAATGGAACGCTGGGCGAGACGATCTTTCAACGCGGTGCGCATCTGCGCATTGGGATCCCGGTCCAAAATCTTTCCGGTCCCACCTTCATAGCGGGTTTCAGAAATAAAAGTGGGGACACTCGGTACAGCCTGAGGTGAACCGGCGCCTTTATTCGCTGCCAAGACGCCTTGTTTGTATTGTGCGCAGCGTGTCATTACCGCCGCGCGGTAGTACTGCCGATCGGCACTCGAAATGTCATTGCGGCCGTCAAGCGCCTTCAGGAACGCTGCCCCATCAATATCCGTGGCCAATAGAGCCGCAATGGGTTTCAATCGCTTCAAACCGGGGTCCGTATTACTGGCGCCCGCGAGCAGGTAAACGCCATCGGCGCCAACTCCATTGGCCCGCCCCGCTCCGATACCAGAATTAGCACGCTGCGAATCTTTGCTGAGCAAAGAATTGACAGACTGCCCTGAAATGCGGGACCAAATCAAAAGCGCCGCTGCGATCCCAACAACGAGAATAACGATGGCAATATGTGGTTTTGAAAAAAACTTCAAGGAAACACCCCTAGTTGTTGCCAACTCTTTGACACAAAAATTATCAACTGGTTCGCGTCAATGGACGGCGAACACATTCCAGTTGGTATTGAAGTCTAACGGTGTCAGGTGTTTGTCGCCAGCGCAACTGACTCAGCTTGCGCAAGGTGCGCGATCTGCCCAAAACTAAAAAATTCGCTCTTCATTTGCAACAGGGGCCTATTTGCCGCTATCCACGCGATACATTACTGGGCCGCCAACACTAGGATTAGTGTCAGCCGTCCATGCCGAAGCTAATAATTTGACAGTTGGAAGTTTCGTACTGCACAAAGTAGGTGCGATTGTTGGACTTTACGAACAGGTAGAACGCGATAAACCGGTTTGCGATCTCAACTCCACCGGGGGTCGTCAAGACTATGCAAGTGCCCCCCGGGAATGTCGAGACGCCCGGTGTGGGTAATCGGTACAGCGCCAGTGTGCCACCGGTATATTGCTCAAACCGGACTTTGTCCGCCGTTTCCGTATAAAGGGTTGGCGCAGCGAACGACAAAGTTGAGGCCATTAAGCAGACCGTGCCAAATCCGAGCTTGAAAAACTTCATGTTATGCGCCTCATCGTTAACACATCATTGGAAAGCTGATTCAAGCGCCATGGGGAGTGAAAAATTCACCCGGGGAAGTTGGCTATTGACCAGCGGACATTTCAGAAAAACTCAACTTCCTAACAACAAGACAATCAGTGGAACCAACGGAAAGGAATTCGAAGACGCCGTCCCCTGTTTCGCAGTGCAAGAGGCCGTCGTCCCGCCACTGCTGCCCGAACACGTCCAATTCCACGGGCCCGTTCCCATGACCGGTGTCGGAATACCCACGGTACAGAGCATGTTCGTCGGGATCGTTGGCGTCGTACTACCGTTGGCTGCGCCGCATACGCCGTTAGCCAGTGGTGGCGTCCCGGTGATTTGCGTGGGTGTGGTGGCGGCGAGCGTGTTGTTGGTTTTGTTGCTCTCGATGACGGCTGAGTCAACATCGGCAATGGCGCCAAAGTAATAAGAACCCGCGGCGAGCCCCAGAACCGAAATGGTGCCGCCACAAACGTAGGAGGCGTTTGGCGCCAAGACTGGTACATTGCAGCCAAAGCCGGAGTTGAAGCTTGCTGTGGTTATGACGTTGTTGGTTGACGCATAAAACTGTAGGCGGCTTGCGCCCGCTGAACCCGTTCCCTGATTCACCACCGTTGCCGAACCGGCAACAGGTGCCCCTGATTGTGCGCTGCTGTCGGCCGACATCGCCGTGATGACCAAGTCTGGGAGTGGTGGCGGTCCTCCCTGGCTGATCACGATGTTGGCAGAAGCCGATGCACTCATATAGTTGGCATTGCCAGCCTGCGTGGCTGTGAGGACACAGGTGCCAACACCGACAATGGTGAGCTGGTTGCCGGAGACGGTGCAAATCGTTGCAACACTGCTGGTGCTGAATGTGAAGGTAGTCAGGCCGCTGGATGCGGTGGCGGTGAGCGTGATTGGCGCGACGCCGGACACAACTGGTGAAGCCGGTGCGAAGGTAACCGTTTGGCTAGCCAAACTGCCGAGAATGAGTGTCGTCGCCGGTCGCAGCGCAGGCGCACTGAATGCGTCAGCGAGCTGGCCGCTGCTGTTGCTGCCCCAGCACGCGACCCCGCCGCTGACCAGTGCACAGCTGTGGCGGCTGCCCCCCGCCACCGCAGTGACATTGCTACCGGCGGCAATTGCCTGCACGGGCACCAGGCTATTCGTTAATGTGTTGTTGCCGAGTTGGCCGTAGAAGTTGGCGCCCCAACACTGCACTCCACTGTTGACCGCCGCGCAGCTGTGGTACTGGCCCGCCGATACTGCCGTGGCATTACTACCGGCGCCAATCGCCTGCACCGGCACCAGGCTTCGCGCGGTGCTGTTGCTACCGAGTTGGCCGAAGCCGTTTGCACCCCAACACTGTACCCCGCCGTTGACCACGGCACAGCTGAAGCTATCGCCCGCCGCCACCGCCGTCACGTTGCTGCCAGCGGCAATCGCCTGCACCGGCACCAAGCTTTGTGTTGTGCTGTTGTTGCCGAGTTGGCCGCTGCCATTGGCGCCCCAGCACTGTGCCCCGCCGTTGACCACGGCGCAGCTGTGGCTATAGCCCACCGACACGAAAGAGGCATTACTGCCAGCGGCAATGGCCTGCACGGGCACCGGACTGTTGGTGCTGCTGTTGTTGCCGAGTTGCCCGGGGCCGTTGAAACCCCAGCACTGCACGCCGCCGTTGACCACCGCACAGCTACTGCTGGTGCTGCTGATGCTGCCCGTCGACACCGCCGTGACACTGCTGCCCGCAGCAATCGCCTGTACCGGTACTAGGCTTTGCGTGGTGCTGTTATTGCCGAGCTGGCCGTAGAAGTTGGCGCCCCAGCACTGCACCCCGCCGTTGACCACCGCACAACTATGGTCGTGGCCCGCCGACACCGCTGTGCCACTGCTGCCGGCGGCTATCGCCTGCACCGGTACCAGGCTATCCGCGGTGCTGTTGTTGCCAAGTTGACCGGTGCCATTAGCGCCCCAGCACTGTACCCCGCCATTGAACACCGTGCAGCTGTGCCTGTCACCCGCGGACACCGCCGTGACATTAGCGCCAGCGGCAATTGCCTGCACCGGCACCAAGCTGCTCGCGGGTCTCCCGTTGCCGAGTTGACCTCTGTCATTGCCGCCCCAGCACTGCACCCCGTTGTTGACCACCGCGCAGCTGTGGCTGTAGGCCGCTGTGACCGCCGTGACATTGCTACCGGCCGCAATCGCCAGCACCGGCACCAGACTATCCGTGGTGCTTGCGTTGCCAAGTTGGCCATTTAAGTTTTTGCCCCAGCATTGCACCCCGCCGTTGACCACTGCGCAGCTGTGCTGGTTGCCCGCCGATACCGCTGGCACACTGCTTCCGGGCGTAATTACCTGCACCGGCACCAGGCTTCGCGTGGTGCTGTTGTTGCCCAGTTGACCGGTACCGTTGTCGCCCCAGCACTGCACCCCGCCGTTGACCACAGCGCAGCTGTGTTGACTGCTCGCCGACACGGTCGTGACACTGCTGCCCGCGGCAATCGCCTGTACCGGCACCAGACTTTGCGTGGTGCTGTTGTTGCCGAGTTGGCCGGTGCCGTTGTTGCCCCAGCACTGCACCCCGCCGTTGACCACCGCGCAGCTGTGGCTACTGCCAGCCGACACAGCCGTGACGTTGCTGCCCGCGGCGATCGTCTGCACCGGCACCAGGCTTCGCGTCGTACTGTTGTTGCCGAGTTGACCGGCGCCGTTGCCGCCCCAGCACTGCACCCCGCCGTTGACCACCGCGCAGCTGTGGCCGATACCCGCTGACACCGCCGTGACATTGCTACCGGCGGCAATCGTCTGCAAAGGCACCGTGCTATCCGTTAGGGTGTTGTTGCCGAGCTGGCCGCTGTAGTTGACACCCCAGCACTGCACCCCGCCGTTGATCACCGCGCAGCTGTGGTTGCTGCCAGCCGACACCACCGTGACATTGCTACCGGCGGCAATCGCCTGCACAGGAACCTGGCTATTCGTGTTGCTATTGTTGCCGAGTTGGCCGGACTCGTTGCCCCCCCAACACTGGGCACCGCCGTTGACCACCGCGCAGCTGTGGTATTGACCCGCCGCCACTGCCGTGACATTGCTTGGATTCTGGAACGGAGTGACGGTCAAGCTTACACTCGTGCCAAGCGTTTCTGCCGCATTGTCGGTTGCCGTGACATTGAGCGAAAAGCTACCCGATGCCGTCGGCGTCCCGCTGATGGTAATGCTGCCGCTGCCGTTGTGGGTGGCAGTTAGTCCTGCCGGCAAACCACTTGCGCTTGCGGTGGTGAGCGGCTGGACCGAGCCAATCAGCAGACTCGCAGTGTAAGCCTGCCCCTGAAGCCCCTGCGGCAATTGTGGCGTGACCAACTGCGGCGCCCGCGTGAGCGAATGAACAGGCGAGCGCCACTGCGATGAGCAAGAACGGCGCCAGAATGGATTTAAAGAGCCGGTGAATGTGATTATTTCCGAGAAGCACGTTTGTCTCTCCCTGTTTTCTTCTTCACGCCTGCGGGTGCCGCTGTTAAGGGTTGTTTATTGCGGTTGGTCAGACTCATGTCTTCTTTCAAGTGAATAACTTCCCAGGGCTCTTGCGGCTAGGCCGATACGTCCGCCAGCAGCTGTTGCCACAACGCCGATAACAAAGTCCTGCCTGCCCAGCGCCTGTCGCTTTGCGTAAGCGAATTTCCTACATTTACTTTGAATTTCCTATTTGCGGTACTGCGCAATCAAATTCTATCGCGCACTATCTCCACAGGCGAGAATCATACTATTGACTCCAGTCAAGAGAGTCCACTTGTCAGCGCGAGTCGAGTTGCCCAGTCTGCGAAACATGCAGTACCCATTTCAGTCCCAACGTTCACTAATAGGACACATTTGCGGACCGTGGGCAATCTAGGTAGCGCGTTGACACTCCATTGGGCTAATCGATCAAAGTCTTGCTAGTGAATGACTGCTTCCGAGAAAATTCTACTTCCGCTCCTGGCGACAGCGACCAAATTTCCTTCCCGTTAGCGGTCATTTAAATTGTCGCACAGTTGCCTCGATGGTATTGTCGTAATGGCATAGGCTACGCTCCTATGCGCCAACACCTGCATGCTGAATCCGGCACATAGACGTATTGGCAAGCACGTTCGAACAACTCATGGGAACTAACTACGGCATTGTTCCGAAGCAAGTAGCTTCTGTTATCAGTCCGCGAGCCGAATTACGACTTCAGTTGTCAAATTACGAATACGTTAAACACCGCACCAGTGCTAGAGTTCACCTTCCTCACTGAACATGCGAACCGACACCATGCCCAAGAAAGCCAGAGCCATCACCGCTGTTGATCTTTGGAAAATACAGCGACCGTCGTCACCCACACTCTCGCCAGATGGCACGCAGGCTTGCGTGGTGCTGGCGAAGTACGACATGGACGAAAACAAAGCCAGTACCAGCCTGTGGCTGTTGTCGACATTCGGTGGCGCACCGCGTGAATTGACGCTGTGTGGTGAAAAAAATGGGCAGCCACAATGGTCGCCGGATGGTGCGTCGATTGCGTTCGTCGCTAAACGTGGTGAGGGAAAGAATGCCGATGAGGAGCCGCAGATCTACACGATTCCGCCCGATGGCGGCGAAGCGCGGCGCGTGTCCACCATCGCCACCGGTGCATCAGCCATAAAGTGGTTTCCGGATTCAACCAAGATCGCGTTCATTTCCTGGGTATGGCCGGACTGCAAAGGCGAGAAGGCGCAGGCAAAGCGACTGAAAGAGAAGAAGGACGATAAGGTCAAGGCGCACGTTGTCGACCACACCTGCTTTCGGCACTGGGATCACTGGCTCTCGGATGGCCGCCAGGCGCATGTACACGTGCTCGATCTCAAGACGGGAAAATGCACGGACCTGTTTGCAGGCAGCAAATTTGCCTTGCAGACTGCCGACCCCGGCTCCGCGGACTACGACATTGCTCCCGATGGTCGACACATCGCGTTCTGCTTTAACCCGAACAAAGATGCGCGCGGAGATCAGGAACATCACATCGCCGAAATGGAGATCAAATCTGGCAATGCAAAGATCCTCACTGCAGACTCGCCGTTTTCACACTACGCGCCAGAGTATTCGCCGGATGGCGCTGCCATTGCGTTACTGGTGCAGAACATGCGCCGCTCCATGGATGACGATTACAAGATCGCCACCATCGAGCGTAACAGCGGCAAGCTCGCGGTGACCAGCCAGTGGGATCGCAACATCAACGCGCCACTGAAGTGGGCGAATGACGCGAAGAGCATTTACTTCACCGCCGATGAATTCGGTCGCCTGAATATTTGGCGGTTGCCGGTGAACAGGAAGAAACCAGTGTTGATTGCTCAAGGCGGTACGATTACCGATTTTGATGTGAAGGCGGATAAGGTCGTATTCGTGCGCAACAACATGTCGGCAGCGCCCAAGGTATTCGTGAGCGATGCGGACGGAAAGAACGAAGCGGCTGTTGAATCGTTCAACGACAACTTGATGGCGAAATTCAAAATGGGTGAAGTGAAGGAATTCACCATCAGAGGCTGGAACAGCGAGCCGGTGCAGATGTGGGTGGTCTATCCGCCGAATTTTGACGCGAAGAAAAAGTGGCCGCTGTTGCACAACATTCACGGCGGGCCGCATGCGAACTGGGGTGACAACTTTCACCAACGCTGGAACAATCAGGTCTTCGCTGCACAAGGTTACGTGGTGGTGTGCGTCAACTATCATGGCTCGCTGGGCTGGGGGAACAAATTCCTCGAATCCAACACAGGTACCTTCGGCAGCAAGGAGCACGCCGATGTCGAGGCCGGTACCGATTTCATGTTGAAACAGGGTTACATCGACGCCAAACGCCTGGTCGCGAGTGGCGGCAGCTATGGCGGCAAAATGGTGGCGTGGATGAATGGCCGCAACGGTGCCAAGCGTGGTGGGGACCGCTACAAGGCCTATGTTTGCCACGCCGGTTGCTTCGACTGGGTGTCGATGTACGCCGGTGACGCGGGCTATTGGTTCGACCATTCGCTCTCGACCAACTACTGGACGGACCCACAGAAATTCGCCTCGCAGAATCCGATTGCATTTGTGCAGCATATGAAAACGCCGACGCTGGTGATCCACGGTGCACTCGACTATCGCGTGCCGGATGCACAGGGACTGGCTTACTACAGCACGCTCAAGGCGCTCAATGTGCCTTCACGGCTGGTGTTCTTCCCCGACGAAAACCACTGGATATTGAAGCCGCAGAATTCACGGCTTTGGTACAAAGAGTATTTTTCCTGGCTGGATAAATATGTCGGCAAGGGGCCGACAAAGAAACTGTCTAGGTAGTCGATAATCGAACTGGACAATTTGCCATTCATGCGGTTCACCATGCCTTTGCCCAGCGCAGGGTTGCGGTGTGGGCAACCTGTCTCGGTCCCGCCAGTGCATGTTGCTGGCAGGTTACTTTTTTGTTGACTGGACTACCCGGCATCTGACCGCAAAGCGTCAGACAGGCGCGCACCTGATACTCATCGTCATTGCCCTACTGTTTTTGCCGATCATCCCGGACATTTTATGGAAGCCGACCGGCGACGAATACCCCGGTCTGCGAATCCAGCAGTATTTGATTAGCGTCGTCTTCGTAGTGCCAAAGTGGCGTGATCGCTGAAAGTGCAGATCGCCTACTGGCGCGCCTTTCCACGGCAAAGCGCGGGGGAAGGCGCGTGGAATGGCGATCTAGAGTTTTTCCAACAAGCGGGTGGCGCAGCCTAGCGTTGCGGTGGGGTGCTACGCAATTTGACGACCAGGTACTCGCAAATGGCGAGAAAACTGGCAAACCAGATCAGCGACCACAATGGAATGCTGAGGCCGAGAATGGGCGGGTATTTATCCGCGCAGCCGCCATAGGCTGCCAGGAATTCGGGCCACCAGGCACGCATCGGCAGGGCATAAACAATCTGCCCAACGACATCGGTATTGCAGGTCGTCATCGTGTCGCCTTTAGTGACCTGCCAGACGGCCAGTGCTGCGCCTGTCGCGGCAAACGCGCCGAGCACGCCCGCTGTGATCATCGCGCCAAGACGCTTGGGTCCATATGCCGCGCCCGCAAGTGAAACAGCAGCGATGGCCATGTAGACGTAGCGTTGCAGAATGCACAACGGGCAGGGCTGATGCTCCAGCCCGTATTGCATGTAGTAGGCGAAACCTAGCAGTGCAACACAGCTTACGCCGACGGCGGCAAAGATCCAGCGAGCGGAAGCCGCGAGTGAGGTGGCGTTATTCATACAACATGGAGTTCAGACTAGCACCCTAAGTTCCCGGAGCATGACTGACAGCATCGCCAGATCGCTTTCGCGCGCCGATTTCAGATCGGCCATCACTTCACGCATGCGCGAGAGCGCCTTGTCGTGATGCTTTTCCCATGCCTGGATCAACGCAGCCGGGTCGTCGACTTCATGCGAAAGTTTTAACACACCACTGGCGAGCTGGCGTTGTAGATTCGCCAGGTCATCGCGCATGGCGGCACGTGCCATCGCCTGCCAGTGTGATTGGTAGGGCAGGCTGGCAATCTGTCCGGCCAGCCAGCGCAACTCCAGTTTCCCAGCGAGCGTAAAGTAAACGGCAGCAGAGAGTGCAACCTCGCGTTTGAACTCATGCGAAATCTCGACGATGTCGAGCACCGCATAAATCGCCTCGAGTCGCGCCGCTGCGCTGGCAACATCCGCCGGCACACCTTTTGTCACCAGTATTGACTCGCTTTCCTTAAGGGCTTTCAAATCTTCGGTCGAGAGGAATTCCGGTAGTCGATCCGAGATGGTGGCAACGCCGACGGCGAAAAATTCCAGCACCTTGGCGATCGGCATGCGTTCTGAGCGTCGACGCAAAAACCATAGCGTGCCGCGCAGAATCAGCCGCCCGGCATCGATCAACATATCGTTCTGTACTGCGGCAGGAACCTTGCTATCGAGTGCCTCAATGCGATTCCACAAGTCGCCGACGAGGAAAATATCCCGTGTAAGAACGAAGCTGCGCACCACTTCAGCTGGCATGGCGCCAGTTTCTTCCTGCATGCGGTGCACGAATACGCTGCCGGTACGGTTGATGGTGCTATTGGCAATTTCAGTGGCAATGATTTCGCGCTTCAGCGGGTGCTTCTGCATCACGCTGGCGTATTTCTGTTGTAGCGCAGTTGGAAAATATGTCGTGAGCGCATCGGCGACGTATTTGTCATCCACCAGATCGGATTTCATCAACTCGTCGAATAGTTCCATCTTGCTATAGGCCAGCAACACGGCGCGCTCGGGCGAGGTCAAGCCCTGCTTTTTGGCCTTGCGCTCATTCATTTCCTCATCGGTGGGTAGATACTCCACTGCACGATTGAGGCGGCCGGTTTTTTCCAGTCGACGAATGAAGCGTGCCTGTGCGTCGATCAGCTTGTCGCCCCGCACACCCGATACTGACAAGGTCTGCGTCTGGAAGTAGTTGTCTTTCAATACCAGCTGACCGACTTCATCGGTCATTTCAGCCAGGAATGCGCTGCGGTCCTGCGCAGCAAGCTTGCCCGCATCGATAATGGCACCGACCAGAATCTTGATGTTGACTTCATGGTCCGAACAATCGACGCCGGCTGAGTTATCGATGGCATCGGTATTGATGCGGCCACCAGCCAGCGCGTATTCGACGCGACCCAACTGCGTGAAGCCAAGATTGCCGCCCTCGGCCACGACCTTGCAGCGCAATTCATTTCCATTGATGCGTAGCGCATCGGTGGCGCGGTCGCCCACTTCGGCGTTCGACTGGTAGCTCGCTTTCACATAGGTGCCGATACCACCGTTGTAAAACAAATCTACAGGGGCTTTCAGGATGGCGCGCATCAGTTCAATCGGCGTCATGGCGTCGCCGACACCGGCGATGCCAAGCGCCGCTTTTACTTCCGGCGTCACCGTGATCGACTTGGCGCCACGTGAAAAAACGCCACCGCCCGTAGAGATCAGTTCCTTGTTGTAATCCTCCCAGCTTGATCGGGGCAACGCGAACATGCGTTCACGCTCTTTGAAACTTTTGGCCGCATTCGGATTGGGGTCGAGGAAGATGTGGCGGTGATCAAATGCGGCCACGAGGCGAATGTGTTTTGAGAGCAACATGCCGTTGCCGAACACGTCCCCCGACATATCACCGACACCTGCGACCGTGAAGTCGGTGGTTTGGGTATCGATACCGTCGGCATGCACATCGGTGATTTCGCGGAAATGACGTTTGACGCTCTCCCACGCACCTTTGGCCGTGATACCCATCTTCTTGTGGTCGTAACCAACCGAGCCACCCGATGCGAACGCATCCCCCAGCCAATGACCATACTCGATGGAAATTGCGTTGGCGTAATCGGAAAACGTTGCCGTGCCTTTGTCTGCAGCGACGACCAGATAAGGATCATCTGCATCGTGTCGCACGACCAGTTGCGGTGCCACGACTGCACCCTTGACGAGATTGTCTGTGATGTCGAGCAAGCCACGCAAAAAATTCTGGTAGCAGGCCACACCTTCCTTCATGTAGGCCTCGCGGTCGCTGGACGGCGGCGCCATTTTCAGCACGAAACCACCTTTGGAGCCGACCGGAACGATCACCGCGTTCTTGACCATCTGCGCTTTGACGAGTCCCAATACTTCCGTGCGGAAATCCTCTGGCCGATCGGACCAACGCAGTCCGCCGCGAGCGACCTTGCCGCCGCGCAAATGGATACCCTCGAATCGTGGCGAGTAAACGAAGATCTCGAACAGCGGCCGCGGCTCTGGCAACTCCGGCACTTTTGCCGACTCGATTTTGAAAGAAACGTAAGGCTTCCGCGCGCCCTGCTTGTCTGGCTGGTAGTGGTTGGTGCGCAATGTTGCCCGCATCACCGCGAGGAACCGCCGCAGGATGCGATCTTCATCGGCATTGGTCACGGCATCCAGCGTTTCTTTGATTGCCGCAATGATGTTTTTTTCGTCATCGATGCGCTCACCGGGATAGCCGGGATCAAAGCGGGTGTGAAACAGCTGAACCAGTTGCTGCGCGATAGCGGCATGTTTGGCCAGGGTTTGTTCGATATATTGCTGACTGAATGTGAAGCCGGTCTGTTTCAAATACTTTGCGTAGGCGCGCAGCAGCAATACTTCATCGGCTGCCAGTGATGCGGCGAGCGTCAGACGATTGAAGCCATCATTTTCGACTTCGCGCTTCCAGATGGCTGCAAACGACGCCTCGAACTTAGTCTTGACCCCTTCCAGATTGAGGTCAGCAAAGCTGTGCGTGAGACCAAAATCGTGAATATGCAGAGGGGGAAGATTATTGCGGCCGATAACGTATGAGCGCTCGTTTTCGACGTTCACGCCCATGTTTTCAAGCATGGGCAGCGAGCCGGAGAGCGGCACCGCATCGCCGAGTTTGATCAGCCGGAAACGCAGCGTATTGTTTGCTGTGGACGCGCTGTTGCTTCCATCTGCCGGGCGATACAGCGACATGCCGATCGGATTTTCATCGGTCAGATGTTTCGCAACCATGAAATCTGCTACCGCTTGTGCCGCACTGACATCTTCACGGTAGGCGGCGGGGAACGGCAATACAAATTCACGGCGCGCCTGATTGGCCACTTCCTCACCCAGGTCCGGCGACTGGCTTACCAGCGTGAAAACGCCGTCCTCCCATTTGCGCAGCGCAAAGATGACTTCCGCTTCCAACGCTTTTATATCGATTTGCGGTACAGCGCCGGGTGTCGTGCGGATCAACATGTGAACACGGGCGAGTGCGGATTCTGATAATTGCACATTGAATTCCGCGCTGGTGCCATTGAAGGCACGCTTGAGGATTTCCTGCAGTTTCAAGCGCGTCTCGGTGTTGTAACTCTCGCGCGGCAGGTAGATCAGGCAGGAATAGAAGCGGGCATAAACGTCCCGCCGCACAAACATGCGCGTGCGGGCACGTTCACCCAGTCGCAAGATGCCCATGACGGTATCGAACAATTCGTCGTCACCGATCTGGAATAACTCATCGCGAGGGAAGGTCTCGAGGATGGAGAAAAGGTTCTTGCCGGCATGGCTGGATGGCGGAAAGCCTGCGCGAGCCATCAGCAGCGAAATCTTGCGGCGCAATAGCGGAATGCTCTTCGGATCAGCGTGATAAGTCGAAGACGTGTAGAGGCCGATCATGCGACGCTCACCGATGACGTTGCCCTTATCATCGAAGCGCTTTACACCGATGTAGTCGAGATAGCCCGGCCGATGTACTGTCGCCCGCGAATTGGCCTTGGTCAGCACCAGCAAGTGCGGTTGGCGGGCAAGCGCTTTCAGCTCCTGCGGCAATTCGCTGAAGCTCTGTGAGACGCCGCCAAGTTTGGGTTCGCGCAAAATGCCGAGCCCGGATTTTGCGACGATTTTAAGGATGTCTTCACCCTTGGACTGCGAAAGTTCGTAGTCGCGGTAGCCGAGAAAAGTGAAGTGGTTATCCGCGATCCACGACAGAAACGCCCGTGCCTCATCGAGCTCCTCAAGAGGAACAACCTTGGCAGCCCCCCCCATGTTCGCCAGCATTTCGCTGATCATGCCCTTCATCGCCGGAAAGTCTTCAACCGTGGCGCGCACATCGCTCAATACAGATACCAATCCATCGCCGAGCGCCTTTATTCTCGCGGGGTCGGTGATGCGCTCAATCTCAACGTGAATCCATGATTCGACATGCATGCCACCCTTGGTGTCGTCGAGCTTGGTGAGCGCGCCATGTTTATCACGGGCGGCGTCAAACAATGGATGCAACACCAACTCGATGGCGATGCCTTGACGGTTGATTTCCATTGCAATCGAATCGACCAGAAAAGGCATGTCGTCGTTGACGAATTCGATGATGGTAGAAGTTGACTCCCAGCCGTTTTCGGCCAGGCGCGGATTGAAAATGCGCATCTTCGGCGCACCGCGCTGGAACTCATTGCCGAATGCAAGATGTGACAATGAAAGTGCCGCCCAATCGGCCGCGCCGCGCGCGACAAAATCTTCGGCGTCGACTTCGTTGCAGTACTTGGCCGCGAACATCTTGGCTTGCGCGCGCTGCGCTGCTGGCACTTTGGCGGTGATCAGTTTTTCAATTTCAGCAAGCAGGGCGGATTTGTGATTTTCGGCCAAGGTGGACATGTTGAGTTCCCGAGGTTTTTTATAGAGTCGAGATTATATTCCCTGGTGCTTCCACAATTATTGCGGCTATGCCAACGGCGTAACTTTTGGACGCATTTCTGTCTGGTTTGAAAGAATCACGCTGCGACTTGTAGATCGCCATTCCACGCGGCGTTCAGGCCAAAATGCTTGAAGGGACCCGTCAAATGGCGAACTACGTTTAGTTCTGCTGGGAAAGGATATCTCCTGCAGTTCCATTTCTTGTATGCCTGCAAGCTATCGCCCTGACAGGGCTCACCCTTGTTGCGTTATCATTTGGCAAAGCCCCTTCATCTCCGCCAGAGACATTGCCGACCATGCTGGATTTTCGTTCATTGCAACTGGCCACCGCTTCGTTAGCCGAGGCTTTGGATGCGGCCAAAACGCTTTCGGATGACATGTATCCGGTGAAGGCAAGCCGCGTCTTCGCCATGCTTCCGGCATTCCTGGAAAACGCGCGATCATTGCTCACGCGATTGATGGCTGCAGGCGGATGAATGCAGGCGGCGAACAGATCGAATTGATGTTGCCAGCACACGCGCTGGCGGTCGTGCAAGAGCTATTGCATCGGCATGCGCCGCATCACACCGCATTCGCGTTTGGCTCGCGTGTCGTCAGTAGCGCGCAAGACCGGGCACGAGTTAAGCCGCATTCCGATCTTGACCTGGCACTCACCGGTAAACCGTTGCCACTGGACCAGATGTTTACCCTGCGCGAAGCATTCAGTGAAAGCGATTTGCCGATGCGGGTTGATATTGTGAATATGGCTGATTTGCCGGAGGGCTGGAAAATTCGAAGCTGGCCACTTTGATTCTTGCGGGCGCCAAAATCGATTACACATGATCGAGCGGACTCTTCACCCCGCGCCCACCACGATTGAGCACATGTGTATAAATCATCGTCGTCTGTACATCCTTGTGCCCCAGCAGTTCCTGCACCGTGCGAATGTCGTAACCCGATTCGAGCAAATGCGTCGCGAATGAATGCCGTAACGTGTGCGGCGTTGCCGGCTTGGTGACACCAGCCGCCTGCACGGCCTGGCGCATGCGCCGCTGCAAATTTTGCGGATCGGCATGATGGCGTCCTTCGCGCCCGGAACGTGGATCAATGCTCAACTTCTGCGACGGAAACACGTATTGCCACCCCCAGTCGCGCGCGGCCTTGGGATATTTGCGCGCCAACGCAAACGGCAGAAATACTTCTCCGCGTCCATCCTTGCAATCGTGCTCGTGCAACGAACGCACACGTGCGAGATGATCACGCAGTGGTAGCACCAACGAGGCCGGCAACATCGTGATGCGGTCCTTGAAGCCCTTGCCCTCGCGGATGAGGATTTCCCCTCGCGCGAATTCGACATCCTTCACTCGCAGTCGGACCACCTCCATGATGCGCATTCCTGTGCCATAGGCGAGCTTCAGGATGAGCGCCGTGGTGCCGTCAAGCCGATTCAGTACGGCGGTGACTTCCTCCCTTGTCAGCACCACCGGCATACGTTTCGGTCGCTTCGACCGCTGAATCCCGTCGAGCCAGGGCAGCTCAATTTCCAGGACTTCGCGATACAGAAACAGCAGCCCCGACAGCGCCTGATTCTGCGTCGACGATGACACATTGCGTTCGACCGCCAATTGGGTCAGGAAGGCCTCGACCTCAGCCGCCCCCATATTAGCCGGATGCTTCATTCCATGAAAACGCACAAACGCCTTCACCCAATGCAAATAGGCCTCCTCAGTCCTGATGCTGTAGTGCTTCCGCCGAATACGTTCCCGTACTTGATTCAACAAACGGGGTGCAGATGAATCAGGTGTTGTCATGTTTTAATTGGGAGGTGCTAATTTCAGACAAGGCAGTGATTTATATGGGTTACATTTACAGTGCTGTATTAATATACAGTCTTTTGACGGTTTGTAAACCGTCATTTCGGATTGCTACATAAAAGTTAGACAGCATGCCTACGACGAAACGCCACGTTCTCGCTGAGATCAAGCGTCTGGCTAGCGCCAACGGTGGCCCTCCGGGCAAGCGGCTATTTGAGCGCGAGACAGGCATCAGAGAGGCTGATTGGTTCCCGGCGCTGTGGCTTCGTTGGGGAGACGCATTGCAGGAGGCAGGCTACGATCGAAACAAGATGGTCGAAGTGGTAAGCAACGACATCTTGTTGGAACAGTATGCGTTACTGGCTCAACGGCTCGGGCGTCTGCCTATTCAAGGCGAACTCATCCGAGAAGCGAAAGCAAATCCGAGCTTCCCTGGTGAAAAGTCGTATCGCCGCTTTGGAGGCAAGGCCGGTCTCGTCAGGTCTGTTGCCTCGTTCTGCAGAACCAGAGAGTCCCTCGCAGACGTTGTTGAAATGTGCGGCACTCATCCACCGGTCACCGACACGCAAGACGAAGGTGACCCAAAGCCGGGATCTATCGGCTTTGTCTACTTGATGCAGCATGGGTCTAAACGTGAATACAAGATCGGCAGAACCAACAACGTCATTCGGCGGGAGGGCGAACTGGGTATCGAGTTACCGCATGGTGCCCAGCCAGTCCATGTCATAAAGACCGACGATGCGTCAGGGATAGAAAATTATTGGCACCGTCGCTTTGAGGCGAAGCGCCTCAAGGGAGAATGGTTTGCCTTGTCGGCCGAAGACGTGCGCGCGTTCAAGCGCTGGCGGCGAATTCTGTGAACATGCTGTCTAACCGCCGGTTGCAGGCGACGCGCATGAAGCCGCGCGCGCCTGAACCGGAGCGTTAGGCTTCACTATGAGCTTCGAAGGCAAGATTGCGCATCTCGTAGGTGTTGACCACCGAATCCAATACACGAACCCATCATGCGGTCCCGAGTGGACTACGGAGATTCGTAAGTTTCAAGATTATCTCGTTAGCGAGGCGACCCGACTCAAAGTCGACCTCCTTGCTGAAGAGTTCAGCGAGGAACTCGTTCGTCGCAACTGCGCCTCGGGGTGTACTGTTCGCGACGCCGCAAGTCGCGCACAGAAACCGCACATCTTCTGTGATCCAGATCTCGCCGAACGTAAAACGGCGCAGATTTCAAACGACGATCAGAGAGAGCAAGAATGGCTGGCTCGTATTCAGCGCGCCGGAGCGCAGCGACCCCTCATGGTGTGCGGTGACGATCACATCGAGGCCTTTGGGGAACATCTTCGAACGGCTGGATTCGAAGTCTCAGTTCTCAGCCGTAACTGGGGCCGCGGATGGGAGCTCAAGAATTGACGGTGAAGCCTAACAGCGCGTTCGAAAACGGACGCTCGCAAGCGTCGCTTCGCTCCGTTGCTCGCGCCGTTCAACGCGAACGTTGGGCGTCAGAAAGGCATCCGCGAATATAATGATCGTCAATCAGAATTTACGCTGGTGGCATAGTGGCCAATAACTTCAAAAGTGACGACAGTTTCCTAAGAAAGCTCGCCGTCGGTGCCGCAGGCACGAATACAACCATTGTCCGGCTGAAGGCGATGGGGTTCAATCCCATCGAACTTGAGCGTGGTTCCACGGGGTTCAAAATCTGGAAGAAAATAAAAATAAAACGTGTCCGGGTTCCTGACGTTCTATGCTTGAACACCGGTTTACGGTTTGAATCCCGTGGCAAGACAAAGCTTGAAATATCAATGTCTCATTCCCTCAATGACCCGAAGCGGGCTTGGGATGCTGGTATGCGTGACGACGACCTTGTTTCAATCGTTGTCTTCGAGCAAAACG
>JBBQFL010000013.1:0-84431 GCA_038321965.1 Burkholderiales bacterium
TGTTGGTCAACATCCTGCGTCGAAGGTCGATGAACTGACACCACGGCGGTGGAAGCAGCTGTTTGCGGCGAATCCGCTGCGCTCCGATCTATACGGCGTCGGCCGGTAACGCAATAACGTCGGTGGGTTACCGGTTACGCGCGCGGCGCTTGAACAATTCAGGAACGGCGTCGAAGCGTGCTTCATAGATCTTTACCGCCGCCAAGCGTTTTCCTCTCCAGATGAACCTTGGCTCCCCGTAGTGGGAAGCTTTCGCCTCTCTTGTGGCGAAACGTTGAATGAGTGCCTTCAAATCGTGCTTTGGCATAGCCTTCCATGTAATGGCTCGCCGCAAGGGGCTGCCAGGGTTAAGCCAGTATGCAATGCGCGCAAATTTCATTGCGGCGCCCGTCATAACTCACACGGATGCGTCAGCGCGTCCGCGCGGCGCGCGACGGCAGAACGTCGAAAGCGACCCAGACCTGCCATAGCCGTCGCTGGTCCAATTCGCTTGAAAGCAGTCATAGCCGATCACCCCTCGTCTTGATGCGTCTGCAGGGCATACATAGCCTCAACTGCATGTCGTCCCCAATGAACAAACATTTGTCGCCAATAGAATGCGGCAGCGTCTGCATAGCCTTCGTTATATGTGGCAAGTCCATTGTGCAGGTCTGCATAAATATCTTGGAAGTCGTCGAATAAATCACCGCAATTTGGGCTGTGATCACCTTCCAAATCTGATGGGTTAAACACGACCCAGTAGTATTGAAATGGTAAAGATTGCAGATTGATTGCAATCGCTTTCCGCGCTTTGTTATCAACGTGCGGAAATTCTGGCGAATCTACAAATTCAACATCGGGGATTGAAAACCCAGCGACATAGATGGTCGAGAGCTCTTTGAGCGCATTACGTTTAAAGGCCGCTGCAAGTTCGTGTCCATGAGGCGTATCGCACCAACTGACAAATCTTTCCGCGCTTTTGGCAAAACTGTCTATTTGGTCCTGAAATTGGGACACGCTCCTACTCAAAATGGCTCGCCATTTAGGTTTGAGGTGGCCGACTCTGCTTCGCGCACATCAATGCCCATTTCGTTGAACGTGGTGGTGATCGCCTCGATTTGCTCGGCGTCGACCATATCAGGCAGGTGGTCGTTGATTTCCGCGTACGTCAGGAAACCCCGCTCCTTTCCAAGCAGGATCAGGATTTTCAGCCTTCTTCTCTGTTCTTCCACAGACCGCGGACTAGCAATTTCCCGTTGCCGCAGTTTGATGCCTGATGTGGCGACGGTTGCTTGTGATGACTGTTGATTTGCGATTGTCTCGACAAGTCTCAAATGCCCTCGTGTCACGGCGGAATCTTCTGAGCGTGGCGCGCGAAGCTCACTCGTTCGCCAATTTCCCAAATCACCACGTAATTCAACCCGTCCAGCAGCAACCAATTTCTCGATTCTTGCAGCAAGATTGGCACCTTCCGCATCTGGCGACACGGACAAGACCTTCCCAATCACCATTGCAACTTTTTGCCATACGGAACTAATGGCGGATATCAATTGGTCGTCAGCTTCTGACTCTGTCATTCAAGCAAGCCTTTCAAATCGCATCAATACGCGTCATTTTATGAAAATCGCGACTATCCACCTCTGGCCGCACCCGACCCAAAGGGGACACTCCAGCCACAGGTCCAATTAGCCCCAAAACCCTCGACGTCACAACAGTAAGATAATAATTGGAACAAGTGGAAAGGACCTCGAGGACGCCGGGCCCTTATCTGCAGAACAAGATGCGGTCGTTCCGCCGCTGCTGCCCGCACATGTCCAATTCCATGGACCTGTTCCCAAGACTGGTGTTGGAATACCCGCTGTACAGAGCATGTTCGTGGGAATCGTTGGCGTCGTACTACTGTTGGCCGAGCCGCATACGCCGTTTGCGAATGGCGGCGTCCCGGTGATTTGCGTGGGTGCGCTGGCGGCGAGCGTGTTGTTAGTTTTGTTGGTCTCGGTGACGGCTGAGTCAACATCAGCGATGGCGCCAAAGTAATAAGAACCTGCCGCGAGACCCAGAACCGAAATGGTGCCGGCGCAAACGTAGGAAGCGCCCGGCGCTAAGACCGGTAAATTGCAGCCGAAGCCAGTATTGATGCTGGACGTGGTGATGACGTTGTTCGCTGAAGCATAAAACTGTAGGCGGCTTGCGCCCGCTGAACCCGTGCCCTGATTCACGACCGTTGCCGAACCGGCGACAGGAGCTCCCGATTGCGCGCTATTGTCGGCTGACATTGCCGTGACGACCAAGTCTGGGAGTGGTGGCGGTCCTCCCAGGCTGATCACGATGTTGGCAGTGGCCGAGGCACTCATATAGTTGGCATTGCCTGCCTGCGTGCCGGTGAGGGCACAGGTTCCAACACCGACTATGGTCAGCTGATTGCCGGTGACATTGCAAATCGTTGCGGCACTGCTTGTGCCGAATGTAAAGGCAGTGAGCCCGCTGGATGCGGTTGCGGTGAGTGTGACGGGAGAAACGCCAAAAGTCACCGGCGATATCGGGGCAAAGGTGACCGTCTGGCTGGCAGCGTTGATCACAATATTGGCGTTGGCTGTAGCGCTGGCGAAGTAGGCATTACCTACTTGGCTGGCGGTTAGGGCGCAAGTACCGACACCGACTATGGTGAGCTGATTGCCTGAGACGGTACAGATTGTTCCGGCACTACTAGTGCTGAAGGTAAAGTTCGCTAGGCCGCTGGACGCTGTAGCGGTCAACGTGATCGGTGCAACGCCGAACACCGCCGTTGCCGCAGGCGCGAAGCTGACCGTCTGGCTGGCCGGGTTAAAAGGAATCGTCGTCACCGGTTGTAATGCAGGCGCACTATAGGCGTCCGCGAGCTGGCCGCTGCTGTTGCTGCCCCAGCATACAACCCCTCCGTTAACCGCCGCGCAACTGTGGCTATTGCCCGCCGACACGGCCGTAACATTGCTACCAGTCGCGATTGCCTGGACCGGCACCACGCTTTGCGTCTTACTGTTGTTGCCAAGTTGGCCGTTGCTGTTAGAACCCCAGCACTGCACCCCGCCGTTGACCGCTGCGCAGCTGTGGCTACTGCCCGCCGACACCGCCGTAACATTGCTGCCGGCGGCGATCGCCTGCACAGGTGCTTGGCTTTGCGTTGTGCTGTTGTTGCCGAGTTGGCCGTTACCGTTGTTGCCCCAGCACTGCACCCCGCCGCTCACCACCGCGCAGCTATGGGAGTTGCCCGTCGCTACAGCGGTGACGTTACTGCCAGCGGCAATCGCTTGCACAGGGACCAGACTTTGCGTTCTGCTGTTGTTGCCGAGTTGGCCGTTACCGTTGTTACCCCAGCACTGCACCCCGCCGTTGACCACCGCGCAGCTGTGGAAACCGCCCGCCGACACAGTCGTGACATTGCCACCAGCGGCGATCACCTGCACCGGCACCGGGCTATTCGTGGTGCTGTTGTTGCCGAGCTGGCCGTTGCCATTTGTGCCCCAGCACTGCGCGCCGCCGTTGACCACCGCGCAGCTGTGTTGGCTGCCCGCCGACACGCCCGTCACACTGCTCCCAGCGGGAATGGTCTGCACCGGCACCAGACTTCCAACGGTGCTGTTGTTGCCGAGGAGGCCGCCAACGTAGTCATTGCCGCCCCAACATTGCACCCCTCCGTTGACCACCGCGCAGCTATGGGCGAAGCCTGTGGACAGCGCTGTGACACTACTACCCGCAGCAATCGCCAACACCGGCAACAGGCTTTGCGTGGTGCTGTTGTTGCCGAGCTGGCCGTTACCGTTATAACCCCAGCACTGCACCCCGCTGCTGACCACCGCGCAGCTGTGGTTGCCGCCCGCCGAGGTCGCCGTGACAGTGCTACCGGCAGCAATTGCCTGCGCCGGCACTACGCTGTCCACGGGCCTGCCGATGCCAAGTTGGCCGTTGCCGTTTGCGCCCCAGCACTGCACGCCGCCGCTGACTAATGCGCAACTGTGGCTGCCGCCTGCCGCCACCGCCGTCACATTGCTGCCGGCGACAATCGCCTGCACCGGTACCAGTGTCGCCGCGCTGCTGTTGTTGCCGAGCTGGCCGTTGAAGTTGACGCCCCAGCACTGCACTCCACCGCTGACCACCGCGCAGCTGTGAGTGTAGCCCACCGACAATGCAGTCACATTACCGCCGGCGGCAATTGTCTGCACTGGCACAAGGCTTTGCGCTTGGCTGTTATTGCCGAGCTCGCCATCGAAGTTGTAGCCCCAGCACTGCACCCCGCCGTTGCCCAACGCGCAGCTGTGACTATTGCCCGCCGACACCGCTGTAACACCGCTGCCAGCGGCAATCGTCTGCACTGGCGCCCGGCGATTCGTGAGGCCGCCGTCGCCAAGTTGGCCGCTATTGCCGACGCCCCAACACTGCACACCACCGTTGACTACTGCGCAGCTGTGTCCGGTACCCACGGATATGGCCGTGACGTTGCTACCGGACACAATCGTCTGCACCGGCACCAGACTATCCGTGTTGCTATTGTTGCCGAGTTGGCCAAAGCCGTTTGCGCCCCAACACCGCACCCCGCCGCTAACCACTGCACAACTGACATATTTGCCAGCCGACACCGACGTGACATTATTGCCGCCCGCAATCGTCTGCAATGGCACTAGGCTTCCAGCATTGGTACCGTTGCCGAGTTGGCCGGCAAAGTTGTTACCCCAGCACTGTACGCCACCGTTGATCACGGCACAGCTCTGGTCGTAGCCCGCCGACACAGCGGTTACATTGCTTCCCGCGGCAATCGCCTGGACCGGCAACAAGCTTGACGTAGTGCTATTGTTGCCGAGTTGTCCGCTGCTGTTGTCACCCCAGCACTGCACCCCGCCGCTAACCACCGCGCAACTATGGCCGGTACCCGCCGCCACTACGGCGACGCTTCCCGTAGCTTGCGCAACTGTATTGATGGCCAAGCTGACACTGGTATTGAGCGTTCCCGCCGCATTGTCGGTTGCTGTCACGTTGACCGTAAAGCCCCCCGATGCCGTCGGTGTTCCGTTGATCGCAATGCTGCCGCTGCCGTTGTGGGTGGCGGTCAATCCGGTAGGCAAACCCGTCGCGCTTGCGGCGGTGACCGGCAGGACGGAACCGATCAGCAGATTTGCCTTGTAAGTCTGGCCCTGAATCCCAGGTGGCAATTGTGGCGTTACCAACAGCGGCGCTGCTTGAGCCAGTGAACACGACGTCGCGGCGATTAGCAGAAGTGACACCAGAATGGCTGCACAAAGTCCGTGAATGTCATTATTTCGGTGTATCACGTTAGCATCTCCATGTTCCTTCTTGGCGCCTACGGTTGCCGCTGTGACTGGTTGCTCAATGCGGTTAATCGGAAGCATGTCTTCTATCAAATTCGAACAACCACTCAGGGCTCTTGCGGCTAGGTCGACGTCCGCCAGCAGCGTTCCCAACGCGGCGATATCAAAATCCCACCAGCCAGCGCCTGTTGCTTTGCGTCCGCCCAATTCCTACGTTGAGTTTGAATTTTCTATGCGTCATACCACGCAATTAAATTCTAGCTTGGCTTACGTGCGCGGTAGGCCGTAATTTTATTGAGTAAAGTCAAGAGCATCTGCCTGTTGGTGCAAGTCGAGTTGCACGGTCCGCAAAACATGCAGTATCCATTTCAGTGCCAACGTCCACTAATAGGACGCATCCGCGGACCGTGCGTAATCCAGGTCGCGTCATGACACTCCATCGGGCTAATCGATCAAAAGTTTGGCAGTGAATGGCTGCTTCTGAGAAGATTCTATGACCGCAGCTGGCCGGGTTTCACCGGAAATTCATATGGTGCCTCTCGACCCTATATAGGAAATACAGCGATAAAATTTGGCCTTCACGTCGGAGGCGTTGATGTTTTCGGTTAGACAAATGTTTGAACATGACTGCACTAGTATCGCCGATTTGAGTGGCGAACTTGGCTATCAAAATACAGTGGAATTGATCAAGGCGCGGTTCAACTATCTTGCGAGGTACCCTGATACCGCGATGTTTGTGGCGCTCGATACTCTGTCAACAATTGTCGGATGGGTGCACGTCGACGGAACACGAACTTTAACGTCGCCCGCCTTTGCAGAAATCATGTCGCTTGTCGTCACGGCCAAGCATAGACGTCAAGGCGTAGGAAGACGACTGGTCGCCGAAGCGGAGAGTTGGAGTCGAACTGGCGGATACTCGCATTTACGGCTACGGTCTGGAATGCAACGAGCCGACGAAGCCCACATGTTCTATTCGTCACTAGGATTTACGCCGAGCAGAACTTCAATGCTTTTCCAGAAGAGCTTCTAAATTTCCCAGTGTCGCGAACGTCCGCTTCTAGCCGGTTTTCAGAGGCTCTTCATCAGGCAGCCCTCGGTAGAGTCGGGATGTGACGCGGTAATTGTAGGTCAGGCCAAGCTGTTTGCCGCCTCTTTCGTCTGGCGGTGCCTGAGTAGCCGAACCGTGACCCCGTTTTCACATCCCTCTCATCGAACTGGACATGCAGATTTCCCGCATCCAGCTCTCGGACAAAACTTCACGCCTTCACCCACGACACGTCGTGCCCCAAACGCGTCAGACGTACAAGACCCATGGTCCCGTAAAGGTAGGAGGGAGGATAGTCCCCATACCCGCGTCGTCTAACTTTGTGCTTGTTGCGCAACCACCGACTCAGCCGCGCTACCGTGTAGTTGTCGATTGCCCGATACGCTTTGCTGACGGTCCCTACTTGGAAGTAGTTCGCCCATCCGCGTAGCGAGCGGTTCAACTTGGCTACCAGCAGCGTGGCATCCTGCCATGCCGTTTTCTCAGCGGTCATTGCATGGATCTTTTCGACCATGGTCCTGATGCTTTTCTTCGACGGCCGGTAGCCCAATCTTGCTTGCCCCGTGCGCGGCGAATACATCCGCCCAAACGTGTATCCCAGAAAGTTAAACTCGCCTTTCGGCACCTTGCAGATTTGTGTTTTCTCTTCGTTGACCGTCAGCTTCAGTTTTCCCATGATCTCGCGCAATTTGAGCAGAGCCTCTTCGGCCTTGCCCTTCTTGCACAGAATCACGAGATCATCGGCATAGGTTACGATCCGACTGCCTAGACGCCGTTCCAACCCAAGTTTCTTCCATGCCAACACGAACCGGCGCATGTACACATTGGCCAGCAGTGGTGAAAGCGGTGAGCCTTGGGGGATGCCACGACCGGTGTCTTTGGCGCCCGTTGTGCGTGTCGTCCTGCCTCGCTTGTCGGTTTCTTCCACGGTGCAATCCAGCCACTGCTTGATCAAGTGCAAGACACGTCGGTCAACAACCCGACGGGCCACTGACTTGATCAATTCGGCATGTGGAATACTTCCGAAGTAGTCCGCGAGATCGGCGTCTACGACATCCGAATGACCTCGAAACAGCATATCGTTCACCTCGACGACCGCCTGTGTTGCATTACGGCCAGGACGGTAAGCGTACTGCTCTGGTGGTAGATCGGCTTCGTAAATCGGCCCCAGCACCAGCATCGAATATCCGTAACTTTAGTAAATTTGAGCGTTTTTAAATGCTCGTTTGCCTTTGTTCCAAGCTTAATTATCGCGAAACAGAAATATCGGGATCGCATTTACGGATTTATTTCGGGGGGCTTATTCGAATTTTTACGCTTTTATTCCTTCATTTACGGATTTAATCTCGCAAAACAAGTTCGCAACTTGTTCCACCGCCCATTTCGTAGTTCGGTACTTTATTCCGCTGTTCGTTACTTTATTCCCATGGACCAGCTTGTCAGACAACATCACTCAACAGTCACGCTTTTTGCCAGGTTGCGGGGCTTGTCGACATCCGTCCCCTTGATCAGCGCCGCATGATAAGCCAGCAACTGCACCGGTATCGCATGCACGATGGGCGAGAGCAGACCCGCATGGCGCGGCGCGCGGATGATGTGCACGCCATCGCTTTCGGTGAAGTGACTATCGAGATCGGTGAAAACGAATAGCTCGCCGCCCCGGGCACGGACCTCCTGCATGTTTGATTTCACTTTTTCCAGAATCGCATCGTTGGGTGCGATGACGACGACGGGCATTTCGGCGTCCACAAGCGCCAATGGTCCGTGCTTCAATTCGCCGGCGGGATAGGCTTCGGCGTGGATGTAGGAAATCTCTTTGAGTTTCAATGCGCCTTCAAGCGCGATGGGGTAATGCAGACCACGACCGAGGAATAGCGCATGGTTCTTTTCGGAAAACTTTTCTGCCCACGCTTGTATTTGCGGCTCAAGATTAAGTGCGTGCTGGACGCTGCCGGGCACGTAGCGTAACTGCTCAAGGTAGTCGGCCTCCTTTTCCAGTGTGAGGTGGCCGCGCGCTTTGGCGAGCGTAAGGGCGAGGATGAATAGCGCGACCAGCTGGGTGGTAAAGGCTTTGGTGGAAGCGACGCCGATTTCTTTTCCAGCTCGTGTGTAAAAGACCATTGAAGAGGCGCGTGGAATGGCGCTCTCGCGGACGTTGCAGATGGAAAGCGTGTTGTGATGGCCCAGCTCTTTGGCGCGTTTCAAGGCTTCCATGGTGTCCAGCGTCTCACCGGATTGGGAAATGGTGACGACAAGCTGGTCAGGATTTGGAATGGAATCTCTGTAGCGGTACTCGTGGCCGAGTTCCACATTGCAGGGGATGCGGGCAATCGTTTCGATCCATTGCTTTCCGACCATGCTGGCGTAATGGCTGGTCCCTGACGCAAGAATAAGTACGGCTTCGGTTTGCTTGAAAATTTCTTCGGCGTGCTCGCCGAATAGCGCCGCTTTGATACCGACAGCAAGAGTCGCTTCGAGGGTGTCGGAAATCGCACGTGGCTGCTCGTGTATTTCCTTTTGCATGAAGTGGCGATAGGGGCCGAGCTCGGATTCTTCCGCGGACGCATCCGATGTGAAGACGCCGCGTTCAACTTTGTTGCCTGCGCGATCAACAACGGTGATGCCTTCACGGGTCAGCTCGGCGACATCGCCTTCTTCGAGATACATGACGCGGCGGGTGACAGGGAGTATTGCGGAGACGTCGGACGCGATGAAGTTTTCGTGTTGGCCGGGGTCGCCGAGACCGATGAGCAATGGGCAGCCTACGCGCGCGCAAATCATGGTTTCTGGTGAGCCTACTGCGACGACGACAATGGCGTAGGCTCCTTGCAGATCGCGCACCGCTTGCTGAGTCGCCTGGAAGAGGTTGTTGGTCTGCTTGAAGTAAAAGTGCACAAGGTGCGCGATGACTTCGGTGTCGGTCTGTGACTCGAAGTGGTAGCCAAGCCGCTTTAAGCGTTCGTTTTGCGCTTCGTGATTCTCGACGATGCCGTTATGTACTACCGCGATTTCATTGTGCGAGATGTGCGGATGGGCATTCGGCTCGGTGACGCCGCCGTGTGTTGCCCAACGGGTATGGCCGATACCCAGGATGCCAGTCAGGTTTTCGGCGGCAATGCCCACTTCCATTTCGGCCACGCGGCCTACGCGTCGGACACGATCGATGGAAAGCTTGTCTTTGCTGAGAACCGCGATGCCGGCTGAATCATAGCCGCGATATTCGAGGCGCTTCAGGCCTTCAGTGAGAATGGGAACGATGTTGCGATTGGATATTGCACCTACGATTCCACACATGGAATTTCTCCGGGACAGTTACGGCGATTGGCACAGGTGACCAAAGCCAGGTTGCTGATTGCGTCGGCGATACGATGTTGGCGCCTGGAAGGCGGGTGGTTGCTGAGTTGCTCAGCCTACAATCAGTTGCACTTTGCCAAGCTTGCGCCAGAATTGTGGAATAAAACTGATGCGCTGTTCCACTATGACTTCTTGGTTGGGCGAGTCCAGTCGCTTTTTCGCACCAGCGTCTTTACGTTGAGCGTGAGGCCACCTGGTGGCACATCTTTCCACACCGTTGTCCCGGCACCGATGTCTGCACCCTCACCTATTACTATTGGTGCAACAAGTTGTACGTCGGAGCCGATATGCACGTTGTCTTGGATGACGGTTCGGTGCTTGTTGGCGCCGTCATAGTTGCAGGTGATGGTGCCGGCGCCAATGTTCACATTTTTGCCTACGGTGGTGTCACCGATGTAGCTGAGGTGGTTGGCCTTTGATGCGCGGCCGATTTCGCTGGCCTTTACCTCCACGAAATTACCGATGTGCACGTCGTCGGCGAGCTTTGTTCCCGGACGTATGCGGGCGTAAGGACCGATTTTGGCGTTCGCCCCGATGACAGCATCATCTATAAACGAGAATGGCAGTATCTCTGTGCCTTCCCCAATGGTGCAGTTGCGGAGGATGCAGTTGGCACCAATGTTGACTTTTGCCGCCAGCATGACGCGTCCTTCGAAAACGCAGTTCACATCTATCGACACGTCATTGGATGTGCCGTCACCACATGATAGGTCGCCGCGTACGTCGAGTCGCGCGGGGTCGGCCAAGCTTACGCCGTCCCTCATGAGGCGCGCCGCAATTTCTTGCTGACAGCTGCGCTCCAGCGTGGCGAGTTGATCTTTGCTGTTGATGCCGGTGACTTCTGTTTCGCTAGACGGTGAGAATGTTTCGACAACAACGCCCTCTTTCACTGCCATCTTCAGGATATCCGTAAGATAGTATTCCTGCTGGGCGTTGTTGTTGGTCAGCGTTGGCAACCATTTGGCTAACGAAGCTGTAGGACAGGCGAAAAAGCCCGTGTTGATTTCGTTGATCGATTTTTCGTCGTCTGACGCATCTTTGTCTTCGACGATTGCTTGCACTGTGCCGTCACGGTTGCGGATGATTCGGCCGAGTCCTTGCGGGTTGGCGACCGTTATTGTGAGCCAGGCGAGTTTGCCAGTCGCAGCAGCGCAGCAGAGCGCCTGCAACGTTTCCGGTCGAATCAGCGGCACATCACCATACAAAACCAGTGTGATGCCGTTAGCGGCAAGCTTGGGTAATGCCTGCAGCATGGCATGGCCGGTACCTAATTGCGACTCCTGCCTCACCCAGTCTACTTCAGCGTCAGCAACTTTTTCCAGCACCAATTCGCCGCCGTGGCCATAGACGATGCAGATTTGCTGCGGCTTCAATTCTCGTGCGGCCTGGAGCACATGCGCAAGCAACGGTTTGCCAGCAATCGGCTGCAAAACCTTGGGAATTGAAGAGCGCATGCGCTTACCCTGACCTGCAGCAAGGATGACAACGGACAAATTTGGTTGCGGCTTTCTTGTAGGTTCGCTCATCACTTCATTATCTGATATCTGTTGGCTGTGTTGCGGTTGGCGATTACCCCGCAAGTTTCGATACGACCTTTGCGACGGTGTTTGAACGTGCCTGGCGTGTGGACGAAATAGCTGGATGCATATGAACGCTGAGCGAGTTGGGCGAAAAAAAAGGCAGCGGGGAGTAATCCGCTGCCTGTATTGTGTTGCGCCTCTAAACCGTTACGGTAGGTTGATTATACCTAACTTTTTATCTTTTGCGTAATTTTTGTATCGATTGGAGCTGGGCTGCCAGTTGTGCGAGCTCAGCGACGACAAGCGCCCTATCCTGACCGGTTGCACGGTTAGCGAGTGCTTCCTCCGCGGCTTGTTTAGCGGCCAAAACTTTGGCTTCGTCGAGGTCGTGGGCGCGAATCGAGGTGTCGGCGAGGATGGTCACCGCCTTGGGCTGCACTTCCAGAATGCCGCCTGAAACGTAGATGACTTCCTCTTCATCCTTGCCAACGAGCTTCACCTTCACCGTGCCCGGCTTGATGCGCGTGAGCAATGGCGCGTGCTGCGGCAAAATGCCGAGTTCGCCGGCCTCGCCGGGTGCGATGACCATTTCTGCCTCGCCTGAAAAAATCGCTTGCTCGGCAGAAACTATGTTTACTTGAAGTGTGTGGGCCATTGTCGTGTTGCCGCTTATTGCATTGTCTTGGCTTTTTCGAACGCCTCGTCGATGCCGCCAACCATATAAAAAGCTTGCTCAGGCAAGGCGTCGCACTCGCCGTCGACAATCATCTTGAAGCCGCGAATCGTTTCCTTGAGCGACACATATTTGCCAGGAGAACCGGTGAACACTTCGGCAACGTGGAACGGTTGCGACAGAAAGCGCTGAATTTTCCGTGCGCGCGATACGGCCAGCTTGTCTTCGGGAGAGAGTTCGTCCATCCCGAGAATGGCGATAATGTCGCGCAGCTCTTTGTAGCGCTGCAGGGTTGCCTGCACGCCACGGGTGACCGCGTAGTGTTCCTCGCCGATCACATTCGGGTCGACCTGGCGTGAGGTGGAATCCAGTGGATCCACGGCAGGGTAAATACCGAGAGAGGCAATGTCACGCGACAGCACGACCGTGGCATCCAGGTGGGCAAACGTCGTTGCCGGGGACGGATCGGTCAAGTCATCGGCTGGTACGTACACGGCCTGAATCGAGGTGATTGAGCCGGTCTTGGTAGATGTGATGCGCTCTTGCAGTACACCCATTTCTTCAGCCAGCGTCGGTTGATATCCCACCGCAGAGGGCATACGGCCAAGTAGCGCGGACACTTCGGTACCAGCGAGGGTATAGCGATAAATATTGTCGACGAAAAACAGAATGTCACGGCCTTCGTCGCGGAAACGCTCGGCCATCGTCAGGCCCGACAGTGCCACGCGCAAGCGGTTGCCCGGAGGCTCGTTCATCTGACCGAACACCATGGCCACTTTGGATTGGCTGAGGTCGTCTTTATTGATAACGCCAGCATCTGTCATCTCGTGATAGAAGTCGTTACCTTCGCGAGTGCGCTCACCCACACCGGCGAACACGGACAAACCCGAGTGTTCTTTGGCGATGTTATTGATGAGTTCCAGCATGTTTACGGTCTTGCCTACGCCCGCGCCGCCGAACAGACCTACCTTGCCGCCTTTTGCGAACGGACAGATCAAATCGATAACCTTGATGCCGGTTTCTAGCAACTCCAGCGAAGGCGAGAGTTCGTCGAACTTTGGCGCAGCTTGATGAATAGCGCGGCGCTCGTCAGAGAGGATTGGGCCGCGCTCGTCGATCGGGCGACCCAGCACATCCATAATGCGGCCAAGCGTGCCGTTGCCGACTGGAACCGAAATTGGTGCGCCGGTGCTTTTGACCTTCATACCGCGGCGCAGACCATCGGACGAACCCATGGCGATGCAGCGCACCACGCCGTCGCCGAGCTGTTGCTCGACTTCGAACGTCAGGCCCTTTTCGGCGAATGATTTTTCGCCGGAATCCTCCAGCAGCAGCGCTTCATATACGCGGGGCATATCGTTGCGTGGAAACTGGATATCCACCACCGCACCAATACACTGAACGACTTGTCCGACACTCATTTTTGACTCCGACTCAATATTTCGAATTCTGTTTGACTGGATTAGACCGCTGCAGCGCCGCCGACAATTTCGGAAAGCTCTTTCGTGATTGCTGCCTGACGTGCCTTGTTGTAGCTGAGCTTCAAGTCGCCAATGACTTTCTTGGCATTATCTGAAGCAGATTTCATCGCGACCATACGCGCCGATTGCTCCGAAGCGATATTTTCCGCTACGGCCTGATAGACAACTGCCTCGATGTAGCGCACCAGTAATTCATCAAGCACCGATTTTGCATCAGGCTCGTAGAGGTAGTCCCAGGATGCGTTCGGCGGGCCGAGCTTTTCACCCGTGAGCGGCAGCAGTTGCTCGCACACGGTTTCCTGTTTCATCGTATTGATGAACCGGGTATAGCAGATGTGCAGGGCATCAATTTTGCCCTCAGCAAACTGATCTAGTTGTATCTTGATGGGGCCAATCATCTTTTCAAGATGCGGCTTGTCACCAAGACCGATGATGTGCGAAACAACCGGAATGCCATAGCGCTGGAGGAAACCAAATCCTTTGTTGCCGATGGCAGTGGATTGAACTTTGGCTCCAGCAGCTTCCCAATCCTTGATCTTGTTGACCATCAAGCGCATAGCGTTGGTATTGAGGCCACCGCATAAGCCTTTGTCCGATGTAACCAAAATAACGCCGACGTTTTTTATCTCTGCGCGCTTTTGCAGGAAGGCGTGCTTATAGTCAGGGTTGGCGTGCGATAGATTTGCGGCAACACTGCGAATCTTTTCGCCATAGGGACGAGCAGCCCGCATCCGCTCCTGCGCTTTGCGCATTTTGGATGCGGCCACCATTTCCATGGCCTTGGTGATCTTGCGCGTGTTTTCTACGCTCTTGATCTTGCTTCGTATTTCTTTTGAACCTGCCATCGTTAATCCCGAAGCTTAGTACGAGCCAGTTTTCTTGAAGTC
Source organism: Burkholderiales bacterium (assembly GCA_038321965.1). Lineage (GTDB taxonomy): Bacteria > Pseudomonadota > Gammaproteobacteria > Burkholderiales > Usitatibacteraceae > UKL13-2. The sequence continues at coordinate 14,240 of JBBQFL010000013.1, forward strand.
AGCGATTGCAGCGTGCAAGGCTTTTTCGTCATCGGCGGAAAGGTTGTTGGCTTTTTCGAACGACGCGACCAATGCCGCGTATTTGGTGCTCATGAAGTCACGCAGGCTCTTTTCGAACGAGGCGACCTTCTTGATTTCCACGTCATCCATATAGTTGTTGTTGGCCGCGAACAGAATCAGCGCCATTTCCCAGACCTGCATCGGCTGGTACTGCGGCTGCTTCATCAGTTCGGTCACCATCTTTCCGCGCTCCAACTGTTTGCGGGTCGCTTCGTCGAGGTCGGACGCAAACTGCGCGAAAGCGGCCAACTCACGATATTGCGCCAGCGCCAAACGCACACCGGCGCCGGTATCTTTGCGCTTCATGATCTTGGTCTGTGCTGCACCACCCACGCGTGACACCGAAATACCGGCGTTGATCGCAGGGCGGATACCGGCGTTGAACAAGTCGGTCTCCAGGAAGATCTGACCGTCGGTGATCGAGATCACGTTGGTTGGCACGAATGCGGACACGTCACCCGCCTGGGTCTCGATAATCGGCAACGCTGTCAGCGAACCGGTTTTACCTTTTACCGCGCCGTTGGTAAATTTCTCAACGTAGTCGGCGTTCACGCGCGCTGCGCGCTCGAGCAAGCGGGAGTGCAAATAAAACACGTCACCTGGATAAGCTTCGCGACCCGGCGGGCGGCGCAACAGCAGCGACACCTGACGATAAGCAACAGCTTGCTTTGAAAGATCGTCATAAATGATCAACGCATCCTGACCGCGATCACGAAAGTACTCGCCCATCGTGCAACCGGAATAGGCCGAAATATACTGCATCGCCGCTGACTCGGAGGCAGTCGAGGCGACGACGATGGTGTATGCGAGCGCACCGGTTTCTTCGAGTTTACGAACAACGTTTGCGACGGTGGAAGCCTTCTGACCAATTGCGACGTAGACACAGAAAATGTCTTTGCCTTTTTGGTTGATGATAGTGTCTACCGCTACCGCCGTCTTGCCTGTCTGGCGATCACCGATGATCAGCTCGCGCTGACCACGACCGATTGGCACCATGGCGTCGATGGCCTTCAAACCTGTCTGTACCGGTTGATCGACGGATTTACGTGCAATCACACCTGGTGCAACCTTTTCGATAACGTCCGTCATCTTGGCGTTGATTGGGCCTTTGCCATCGATCGGTGCGCCAAGTGAATTGACGACACGACCGAGCAACTCTGGCCCTACCGGCACTTCGAGTATGCGACCGGTACATTTCACGGTGTCGCCTTCCTTGATATGCTGATAGTCGCCCAGAATAACCGAGCCAACGGAGTCCCGCTCCAGGTTCAATGCAAGACCGAACGTATTGTTCGGAAACTCCAGCATCTCGCCCTGCATCACGTCAGCCAGACCGTGCACGCGGCAAATACCGTCCGTCACCGAGATGACGGATCCCTCGGAGCGCTTTTCGGCGGCCGCTGGGAGGTTTTGAATCTTGGACTTGATCAGCTCACTGATTTCAGCCGGGTTGATTTGCATCGTCAACTCCAATACTTTAATTTCGAATCTTTGTGGACTGGCACCATTTCATTGCGCCAGCTTCGTAAATCTTGGCAAAAATTCAACTGGCCAATTTACTGGGCCAACGCAATTGCCATTTTGTCTAGTGTGTCGCGGACCGACGCATGGATGACATCGTCGCCCACCTGAATTCTGGCACCGCCTATTAGCGACGCATCAACTTTCACTTCCGCTTCCACGCGCTTGCCGTATTTTTTTGCCAGACCGTCGATGAGAGAAGCTTTATCAGCGTCGCTTAGTGCAAAGGCGCTGGTGATAAGCGCTCTGACGACGCCATCATGTTCGCGTTGCAACCTTGCAAAATGTTCACTGATAAACGGTAGCAACGTTGCGCGCTGATTTTCAATCAATGTATTTGCGAGGTTCTTGAGCGTATCGGGTACGTTGCCGCCCGCAACCGAAAACAGCAACTCGGCCTTTTCCTTGGCAGACACCTTTGGGTTTCCGAGCAATGAGGCCGCTGCTCCATTGGCGGCAGCTGCGCCAAGTAGTTGGAGTTTGTCGCCATACCCGGAAACATCCTTCGCCTCAACGCTCGCGCGAAACGCGGCCTCGGCGTAAGGACGAGCGACCGTGGTGAGCTCTGCCATTACAGCTGAGCCTTCAACTCGGTCAGCATTTCGGCATGGGCTGCGGCGTTAATTTCGCGCTTGAGAATTTTTTCGGCGCCGGCAACCGCCAATTGGGCTACTTGTTCGCGTAGTCCGCTTTTGGCTTTGTTGAGTTCAAGCTGAATCTGCTCCTGGGCTGCAGCGAGGATGCGATCAGCTTCAGTCTTCGCCGTTAGCTTCGCCTGCTCGATGATCTGGTTCGCACGGCGCTCGCCGTCGGAAAACATGGATTGCGACCGATCACGGGCATCTTTCAGCGCCAACTCGGTTTTTGCTTCTGCGTCGATGAGCGAACGCTTGCCAGCTTCGGCTGCGTTAAGTCCTTCGGCGATCTTCTGCTGCCGTTCCGCAAGTGCGTTCATCAGCGGCGGCCAGACGAATTTCTTCGAAAACCAGAAGAAAATAAAGAAGGCAATCGCCTGAGCCAGCATCGTCAGGTTCAAGTCCATAGCTGTTTCCTAGTGGGGTTAGCGGCCGGAATTACTTGAGCTGAGCAAGCAGCGGGTTGCCGAATGCAAACAACATTGCGAGACCAACGCCGATAATGAATGACGCGTCGATTAGGCCAAGCAACAGAAATACTTTGCCTTGCAGTTGCGGGATCAGTTCCGGCTGGCGAGCGGCGCCTTCGAGAAACTTGGAGCACATAATGCCTACGCCGATACAGGCGCCCGCTGCACCCAAGCCGATGATGAGACCGATGCCGATGCCGGTGTACGCCTGAACCATGGCGATGTATTGAAGCTTATCCATGTTGAGTCCTTTCTGTGTTTAAGGTTTGTTTCTAGAAAATGTTATGCGAAGCTATTGCGGTGATCAATGGTGCTCGTGCGCCATATTGATATAGACGATGGTGAGCATCATAAAAATGTAGGCTTGCAGGGCGACAATCAGGATGTGAAAAATTGACCAGAGGGCACCCAGCCCAGCGCCCATGATGGTGCCGACCACGCCGGTGGCGGCCCACATCCCAAGCAACAGGAAAATAATTTCGCCCGCATACATATTGCCGAACAGCCGTAACGAATGTGACAGGGGCTTGGAGACGTATTCGACGATATTGAACAGCAAATTCAGCGGCCAGGCCCAGAATTTCGAGCCAAAAGGGGAACAAAACAACTCATGCATCCAGCCGCCGAAGCCTTTGACCGCAACGCTGAAATACAACATGAGAAACCAGACCGATAGTGCCATGGCAAAGGTTGTGTTGACATCTGCCGTTGGAACACCGCGCCACTCGTGCTGATGGAATACGTGTTCCATGACCCATGCAAAGATGTCGATGGGCATGAATGCCATCGCATTCATCATGATCACAAAAACAAAAACGCTAAGCGCTAGTGGTGCCACAAATTTATTGACGTCGCCATGAGCGAAAGTATTGCGCGCCTGATCGGCAATGAAATCGAGTGCCATTTCCACAAACGCCTGACGTTTATTGGGCACACCCGACGTTGCACCACGGACAACCCACCACATGAAGCCAAAAGCAATTAACCCTAAAACTATCGAGGTGACCAGAGTATCGATATGGATCGTACCGAGGCTACCAACCTGCACCTTGTTATAAGAAAGATGATGGGTGATATAGGTCGTTGCTGTGGTTTCTGTTGCGGAAGCCATGGTGATTTGCGGTTATTTCTGGCGGATAAAAATTGCGAGAGAGAAAATCAGTGTGGTAACGATGAAAGTACCAATAAACCCGGCACCGAAAACTTGGCTATAGCTTGAGAAGACCAGCCAGAGCAGTAAAACAATAACCATAATCTTTGCAGACTCTGCGCGCATCATGCCAACCAGCGCTTGTTCCCCCGAGCCTTTCCCCACTCGAGAAAGCATCACACCGTACGTCAACCCACCCAGCAAGCTGACAAGCCCGCCGAGCAAAGCCGATAAACCCCAGTGCATGCCTCCCATGCCCACCGCAATTGCCGCTAACGAAAGCGTGGCGATTGCCTGATACTTAAGAATTGTGCATATTTGCTTGCTTATTTGCCAGCCCATTCAGAAGCCCCGCAGCTGCAACATTTTTATCCGTCCGGACGCAAGCAATCCGCTGGATTTTAATCGATTTTCGCTCCACTGGTCAAGCTGCGACCTGCTCCGCGACTTTGGTCATTGCGGGTCGACCCACGCGATGGTGCGATGCACAAAGACGTGTATTTTATTTCAGCTGCGCCCGCTCCAGAATTCCATCGAGCTGTTCAAGACTATGAAAATGTACTGTCAGCGTGCCGCGGCCACGCTTATCCGCTTTAACGACGACATTAGTGCCCAGCTTCTCGGCCAACTCATTTTCAAGATGTCTGGTATCCGGCGGCGTTGTCATCATGGTTTTGCCGTTTTTTGGCGGACTCAGCTCCACCTTTACAAGCCGCTCAGTATCCCTGACCGAAAGTGACTTGGCGACAATCTGATGCGCTAGTTCCACCTGCTTGGACTTACTAAGTACCAACATCGCGCGTGCATGCCCCATGTCGAGCTTCGACTCCATCAACATGTCCTGCACGGGCTTGGCCAAATCGAGTAGACGCAGTAAATTCGTTACCGACGCGCGTGAGCGTCCTACCGCCTGTGCAGCGCTTTCGTGTGTCAGGCTAAATTCCTCTATCAGTCGCTTGATGCCTGTAGCCTCTTCGATGGCATTGAGGTCTTCGCGCTGAATGTTTTCGATCAGGCCAATGCCAAGTGCGTGTTCATCGGCGATCTCCCGCACCAGCGCCGGCACAGAAGGCAAGCCCGCAATTTGCGCGGCCCGCCAGCGGCGTTCTCCGGCGACGATTTCAAACTTGCCCGACGATAGTTCGCGGACAAGAATCGGCTGCACGATGCCCCGGGTCTTGATCGATTGTGCCAGGCCCTCCAGCGCCTCCCGATCCATATGCGCGCGCGGTTGGTATTTGCCTGGCAATAAATCTCCGATGGCGATTTCGCGCAGTTCACCTTCGCCTTTGTTATCCTGCTTTCCACCTCCCAGGAGTGCATCCAAGCCGCGACCGAGGCCTTTTGGTTTGATCATGCCGCTTCCTTGATTGCGATACCTTCGCGTGCCAGTAACTCTCTAGCGAAGGCGAAGTGGGCCTGCGCTCCCTTCGAAGCCGCATCATGGCTGATAACCGGTTTGCCGTACGAGGGCGCCTCTGCGATTCTGATATTGCGGGGAATGACGGTGTCGAATACCTTGTCGCCAAAATGATTCTTGATTTCGTCCGAAACCTGCGTGGTTAACGACGAACGAGGGTCATACATCGTGCGTACCAGCGCTTCGATTTCAATTTCGGGATTAAGGTTTGCCTTAACTTTGCGCAACGTTCCCACGAGGTCGCTGAGTCCCTCCAGCGCGTAGTATTCGCACTGCATCGGAATGATCACGGCATTGGCGGCAGTCAGCGCATTCACCGTCAGCATGTTCAGGGCGGGCGGACAATCGATCACCACAAATGTGTAATCGTCATTGACGTGGGCGAGCGCCTCCTTGAGGCAGAACTCTCGCCGTTCGATGTTGATCAGTTCGATTTCCGCGCCGGCTAGTTCGCGATTAGCGGGTAGTACATCAAAGGTACTTTCGGTATGTAGCCGTGCGTCGGCGATGCTGTACTCACGAAGCAACACTCCATATACCGTTTTGGTCACGCCATTCTTGTCGATTCCGCTGCCAGTGGTTGCGTTTCCCTGAGGATCCAGGTCGATCAGCAGTACCCGCTGCCCATAATGCGCAAGCGTTGCCGAAAGGTTGACCGCTACCGACGTCTTGCCGACGCCACCTTTTTGATTTGCTACGGCAAAGACCTTCATTGATGCCTTATGTTTTTGATCGATTTTTCTTGATGACAACCAGGTGTCGTTGGCCGTCCACTTGCGGAACCTGCAGGACAGTTACTTCTTCAACCATGTAACCGGCGGAAAGACGCGCAATCTCGTCATACGGGTGCACCCCCTTCATCGCCAACATCCGGCCGTCAAGCGCACATAGATGGCCTGCGCCATCCACGAAGTCTTTTAAGTCAGAGAATGCGCGGGAGACTACAGCATCAAACGTCGCTTCCGGTCGGTAGTTTTCTACTCGCTCGGTCACAACCATTGCGTTGGTCAAACCCAGCTCCCCGATGACGTGCCTTACGAAGGTTGTTTTCTTGGCAATGGTATCGAGCATCGTCACGTGAAAATCTGGCGCGGCCGTCGCCATTACGATGGCCAGCGGAATGCCCGGCAATCCGCCACCACTGCCAACATCCAACAACCGCTTATGCTTCGCCATAGCGGGAAGTATCGAAAGGCTGTCGAGGATATGCATGCCAATCATGCGCTGCGGATCGCGCACTGCCGTCAAGTTGTAGACTTTGTTCCATTTGTCGAGCAACGCGACATAGCGCAACAGCCTCTCTTGCGTCTTCTGATCGAGCGCCAGAGCCATTTGCGATAGTCCGCTCGCTAACAACTCGGCTGGCGAAGATAGATGCAAAAGCGCCACTGCCGTCATATGGGCGATCAGGCCGACTCTTGAAGTGCGGATAGCCTTGAGGCAGCGAACCCGCGCTTGACGTGCACCAGCAACAACGAAATAGCCGCCGGTGTGATGCCCTGAATGCGCGCTGCCTGCCCGACAGTTTCGGGCTTGTGCTGATTGAGTTTTAGCTGCACCTCTTTGGAGAGGCCATGCACGAGAAGATAGTCGATATCGTCGGGCAATCTCGTTTCTTCATTGGCGCGACTGTTGTCGATTTCTAGTTGCTGGCGATCAATGTAACCTTGATATTTGGCGGCAATTTCAACCTGTTCGGTGATGGCGGCATCCAGACTTGGGGCATTTCCCACCCCCAGCGTCATCAATTCCTGGTGCGAAATATTCGGCCGCCGCAACAAGTCGAATAAGGAATAATCGCGTTCCATTTGCTGCCCAAGAACCCGCTGCGCATCCGCTGGGGCCACTTTGGCAGGATGGGCCCACGTCGCTTTCAGGCGCGCGGTTTCAATTTCAACGGCTTCACGTTTCTCACAAAACGCCTCCCAGCGAACATCATCAACCAAGCCAAATCCGCGACCAATTTCGGTCAAGCGCACATCGGCATTGTCCTCGCGCAACTGCAGGCGATATTCGGCGCGGCTGGTAAACATCCGATAAGGCTCCGCTACTCCCCTGGTGATCAGATCATCGACCAGCACACCGATGTACGCCTCGTCACGTCGCGGGCACCAGGCTGCTTTTCCTTGCGCTTGCAGTGCTGCATTCAAACCCGCCAGCACGCCTTGTGCTGCGGCCTCCTCATAGCCGGTTGTGCCGTTGATCTGACCGGCGAAAAAGAGCCCGCTGATCGCTTTTGTTTCAAGTGAGGCTTTCAAGCCACGCGGATCGAAGTAGTCGTATTCAATCGCATAACCCGGGCGCAGGATGTGCACGTCCTCAAGGCCGGGAATGGTTCTGACCAGGTTCAACTGCACATCAAACGGCAACGACGTGGAAATCCCGTTGGGATAAAACTCGTTGGTCGTTAGCCCTTCAGGCTCCAGAAATATCTGATGACTGGATTTGTCCGCAAAGCGATGAATTTTGTCTTCAATCGACGGACAGTAGCGAGGACCAACTCCCTCTATGACGCCCGTGAACATTGGTGACCGGTCAAGACCAGCACGAATGGCATCGTGCGTTTTTTCATTTGTATGGGTGATCCAGCAGCTAACTTGCCGAGGGTGCATCTCGCGCTTGCCCATGTACGAGAAAATTGGAGCGGGATTGTCTCCAGCCTGCTCGGTGCACTTTGAGAGGTCGATGCTGCGCCCATCGAGTCTCGGTGGTGTGCCTGTTTTGAGGCGCCCTACCGGGAGATTCATTTCACGCAGACGCGAGGAAAGCGTGAGCGACGGTGGATCGCCCGCGCGGCCACCAGAATAATTCTGCATACCTACGTGGATCTTGCCGGCCAGGAAAGTACCCGCTGTTAACACGACTGTCGTCGCATTAAAGCGAATTCCGACCTGTGTAACGGCGCCGGTCACACGCGGCACGCCGTTATTTTCATCCAGGATCAAATCGTCCACTGCCTGCTGAAACAGCCACAGGTTTGGCTGATTTTCAAGACGGGAGCGAATGGCGGCGCGGTAAAGTGCACGGTCAGCTTGGGCCCGCGTAGCGCGAACGGCTGGCCCCTTGCTCGCGTTCAGCGTACGAAATTGAATTCCTGCTTCATCGGTGGCGATGGCCATCGCGCCGCCCATGGCGTCGATTTCTTTGACGAGATGGCCTTTGCCAATACCGCCGATAGATGGATTGCAGGACATTTGGCCCAGCGTTTCAATGGCGTGCGTGAGCAACAGCGTCTTGCATCCCGATCGAGCGCTGGCGAGAGCGGCTTCGGTGCCTGCATGGCCGCCGCCAATCACGATCACATCGAATTTAGTCGGAAAATCCATGGTTTGAAACGAAGCGTTGGCTTTGGAGGCAGGACGCGAATTTTATGCCATCGCGACCGAAATGGCTATCGAAAAGCGCTTTGAATTAACCACTTGGCGATGACGCTGGGATGCAGCGGGACCCAACTCGCTCAACCACGCGTTACTAGGCTGCCAGCATCGGCATTTATTTCACTTGCCGATACAGAAGCTACCGAAAATCTCACCCAGCAGGTCGTCCGCCGTAAACTCGCCCGTGATGCGAGACAGTGCTTGTTGCGCTAGCCGCAACTCCTCGGCGAACAACTCATCGTGGCCATGCGTATTTGCGGCTGCGCCTAAGTGAGCGGACGCCTCCGCCAATGCGATCAGGTGCCGTTCTCGAGCCAGAAAGACACCCTCCGCTCCCGGCTGCCAGCCCGCGAGCATCAGTAATCTTTGGCGCAGTTCGTCCATACCCTGGCCGGTTTTGGCTGAGACGTCGATCCCTCCGGGGCCCACTACAGTTGTTCCACGTGAAACATTGGGTTCACTGAGCAGGTCAATCTTGTTGCGTACATGGATGACATCGAGACCCGCGGGTAGCTGGTTCAGTAATTCGGTTTCAGGGCGATCTTCCGGCTCACCATGAGCTGTGATGTACACGGCTGCGCCCGCTTTCTCGATAGCGACCCAAGTCCGCGCAATGCCAATTCGTTCAACCTCGTCGTCTGTCGCCCGCAATCCAGCGGTGTCGATCAAGTGCATCGGGACGCCCTCCAGCAGAATGCTGGCCCGTACGTGATCACGCGTCGTACCGGCGACCGGCGTGACAATCGCAATCTCGTCGCCCGCCAGGCAATTGAGCAAACTGGATTTGCCGACGTTCGGGCAACCAATTAGCACGACTGTAATACCATCGCGAAGAACCGCCCCCTGCTTGGCTTTCCGGGTTAAAACAGTCTGGAGGGCGCGTATTTCCTCGAGTTTCATTTGTTGTGCTGCCCGATCAGCGGGGTCAATCTCCTCCTCTGGAAAATCAATACAGGCTTCAACGTGCACGCGCAAATCGGTCAGGCGGCGCGTCAGCTCATAGACACACGCGGAAAATTCGCCGGTCAGGGTGCGTGCGGCCGATTTCGCGGCTTCAGCTGAACTCGCCTCAATGAGGTCCGCGACACCTTCTGCTTGCGCCAAATCGAGTCGGCCACTCAAGTAGGCGCGCTCGGTAAACTCTCCTGGTCTCGCGATCCGGCAACCGAGTTCCAGACAACGGCGCAGCAGAAGTTGCATGACTGCAGGACCGCCGTGCCCCTGTAGCTCTAGCACGTCTTCGCCCGTATATGAGTGCGGTCCAGGAAAATACAACGCAATTCCCTCGTCGATTGCGTTGCCAACCGCGTCACGAAACCGCGCGAGCGTCGCTACTCTTGCTACAAGCTGTTGGTGGACCACGCCCTGAATGACCACTCCGACGCCCTCACCCGAAACTCGCACCACCCCAATTCCCCCGCGCCCGTTTGCCGTCGCGATTGCAGCAATCAACGGTTTAGGAGAGCGTACTGCAGCGGTTTCTATAGGCATGGAATGTTCCACGTGGAACGTTTTGAATGATGGGTCACAAATGTAGCATGGCCAAAATGACAAAAGCCGCTAACTTGGTCGGCGGCTTTTGTACGGTCAGAAGGTTCGCCTTGCTGCGAACGCTATTACTTTTTCGCCGCCGCCTTGATCTTGTCTGGACTGAACGTCTTGTTGATGTACCACTGTTGGCAGATCCCAAGAATATTCTGCATTGTCCAGTAAAGCACCAAACCCGACGGGAAGAAGAAGAACATAACCGAGAATACCAGCGGCAGAATAAGCATTACCTTGGCTTGCACCGGGTCCGGTGGGGCTGGGTTCATCTTCGTTTGAATGAACATCGATGCGCCCATGATGACCGGCAAAATATAGAAGGGGTCTGGCGTCGACAGGTCCTTGATCCAGCCAATCCAAGGTGTGTTGCGCAACTCCACCGCGCCGAGCAAAACCCAATAGAGCGCAATGAAGAATGGAATTTGGATCACGATGGGCAAACAACCACCAAGTGGATTCACCTTTTCGATCTTGTAAAGCTCCATCATTGCTTGATTCATCTTTAGTTTGTCATCTCCATAGCGCGCCTTCATCGCCTCGACTTTCGGCGCAATGGTTTTCATGTGAGCTATTGACTTGCCTGCCTTTTGGTTCAGCGGGAAGAAAACCAGTTTCAACAGGATCGTAAATAGAATAATGGTCCAGCCCCAATTGCCTACAAGTTTGTCGATAAAAGACAAAACCGCAAACATTGGGCTGGCGAGAATCGTCAGCCAACCGTAGTCGACAACCAGATCAAGGCCTGGTGCTAGCGCTTTCAGCGTACCTTGCTCCTGCGGGCCAACATAAAGGGGCATGGAGATTGAGCCGGTTGCGCCCATATTGATTGGGCCCAACGGGACGATGACGCCGGCAGAGTAAAGTTTGTCGGTCACCTTCTGGGTAAAGAATTCGCGCTTTACGTCACCCGTCGGCAACCATGCCGAAACAAAATAGTGCTGCACCATAGCAACCCAGCCGTCAGAGGCCTCCTTGACGAAGTCCTGCTTGTTCTTGTCTATCTCTGAAAAGCTGATTTTCTGATATTTCTTCAGCTCAGTGTAGACCGCTGGCCCAGTAAACGTCACCACACCTGTAAACGGGTTGCTACCGGTACTTTCACCATCAGGGGCATTACCGTCGCGCAGAAACTGAAAATACGCCTTTGGTAGCACCGGCGCGCCTGTATCGTTCTTGATGTCATAGCGAACATCAATAACGTAGCTGCCGCGCTTGAAGGTATAGGTCTTCACAACCGACGCCCCAATGGTGTCACTGTTTGTTAGTTTGACCTCAAGCTTGTCACTGCTGCCAAGCTCAAATTTGTCGCCGCTCGCCGTCCATGACGCGGTGTGGTTTGGTAGTCCCTGGCCCAGCAAGCCTGACTGAGTAACGAAGTATGCGCCCGCTTTATCCTGCATCAAGCTGAAATTGCGTGAAGCATCTCCACGCGCCGCATGCTTCAACAATGTAACCGACCTAATGTCGCCGCCCTGGGTGTCCAGCTCGACTGCAAGGAGGTCTGTATTCACCAGAACGCGTTTTGCGGTCTTCGGTTCTCCAGCCAATGCGCTAGCCGCTGTGCCAGTTGTTGGTACGCTGCTAGCCATTGGCGCTGTTGCGCCAGGGACAGGAGGCGCGCTTTTGTCGGTGCTGCTGCTTTGTGGCACGGCACCTGCCTGCGTCGGTGTCGTTGGCTGTTGTGAAACCGGTGGGTGGGCATGTTTGTCCCATGCCTGCCAAAGCATCAATCCTGAAAACGTAAAAACAATCAGCGCAATAAGACGTTGCGTATCCATAAGCTCATCTAGAAAATAATTGTGGGGAAGCTGGCAACAAGGGTACTGGCACCGCACTGTCAGGGTACGGGATCATACCCGCCCGCACACCACGGATGACATCGCAGTATTCGCCGCGAGGTAAGGTAGACACCATTCATAGCGCCATGTGTTGTGAGGGCCTCGACGGCGTAGTGCGAACAGGTCGGCGTAAATCTGCATTGCGTCCCGAAATGTGGGCTTAATACATATTGGTAGGCTCGCACAAGCGCCAACAACACGCGTGTTGCGATGGAGATATTGGGCCCCTCAGGCATTGGACAAGGGGTCCGCACGAGCTGGCCGTGCAAAGCGCAATAAAATGTCAGCAAAAAGTTGCTTCGCCATCTGGCGAAGTTGATGACGCACCGGCTTCGCTGTGATGCCTACGCCAGTTACCATTTTAGGGCGGCTTTGCAGTGTCACGAGCAAATCTACAGGTAGGGCGCGCGCGGCGTGTAGTCGAAAAGACTCCCGAATTACGCGCTTTACGCGGTTCCGATCTATTGCGCGCTTCAGGATTCTTTTGGGCACGGCAATCGCTAGCCTCCCGCTGCCGGATTTATTTTCCCGAAGCCTGACGACCAGATTTGCCTTGCCCAGGCGGGCGCCCTCTTGGAGCAAGCCAACAACATCACGTTTTACTAGCCGATGTTGACGACGAAAGGCGCTGCTAACAGGAGCGCCGCCACCCTGGCCTAGCTCACTACCACGCGTCGGCAGATTCGGCCCGTCGCCGGCGACGTTTCGCAAGGTGCGACTGCTTTATACGGCGATACGTGCACGGCCCTTGGCGCGGCGGGCATTAATTACCCCTCTACCGCCAACGGTTTTCATGCGAACTCTAAAGCCGTGGGTTTTTTTTCGGCGGGCAACAGAAGGTTGGTAAGTGCGTTTCATGATTACTCTCGACTTAATGATCTCTAGAAGGAAAATAGTTGCTGCGACCCGCAGGGCCCCAGCAAGCACAACTCAGTATTGTCTTGTTTTTTCTGTTGCCCGTCAAGATGTTATGTCTCTTTGTCGCCTAACTCGCGCAAACGTTCATGCACGATTTGGTCTCCGCCTGATCTGCAGTTTAGACATCGATTTCGTTGGTCTGGCACCTCTTCGCCTTGTGGATAAGTTGTTCCGGAAAGGGTAAAATCTTCATTCAGTCTCTGGCGAAGTGTTGTCGGCTTTCGTGGTTAGCAATTTGCCGCGAACGGCCACCCCCCTCGCCCGCAATTGCTGCTTTTCACGTTTGATCCGGCACTACCTTTTCTCCTACTTCCCCTTCTACCTTCTATTCAGATCGGCCACTCCGTTCATGCATCCGTTTTGGCTTTCATGTGTCGAAGACTTCAAAAATGAATTGTCTCAGCACCAGTTCAATACATGGATCAAGCCTCTGAGTTTTCTGCAGGATGGCGACAACTTTACGCTTCTCGCACCCAATCGTTTTGTATTGCAGTGGGCAAAGGACCGGGTACTCTCGCGAATCGAAAAGGCTGGCGAAAAGTACTTTGCCCGCCCCTGCTCAATCGAACTCGCGCTTTCCAATGGAGAAGAATCGCCTGCGGCGGATTCAATGTCGAATGATGAGGCGCAGTCACCATCCACAAATACAAAAGTGAGTGCCGGGGCTTCGGCGTCGCTGGATCGTCAAGAAACTGCCGGCATTGGACCAGCAACCGCCTCAAACCGGCAAGCGGGACATCGCATCAACCCGGCATTCACCTTTGCCAGTTTTATCGGCGGCAAAGCAAACCAATTAGCTCGCGCGGCAGCTTTTCAGGTTGGACAAAACCCGGGGCAGGCTTACAACCCTTTGTTTGTTTATGGTGCAACCGGACTCGGCAAAACCCATTTGGTGCAAGCTATTGGCAATCAACTGCTGGAGCAAAATCCAAAAGCCAACATTCGCTATATCCATGCAGAACGTTTCGTCACCGACGTTGTGCAAGCGTATCAGCACAAGGCCTTTGACGCGTTCAAACGTTCCTATCACACGCTTGATTTATTGTTGATCGATGATATTCAATTCTTTGGCGGAAAGTCGCGTACACAGGAAGAATTCTTCTATGCTTTCAATGCGCTGATCGAAGGCGGCAAGCAGGTCGTCATCACCAGCGATCGATTCCCGAAAGAAATAGCTAACATTGATGACCGGCTCATTTCGCGCTTCGGCTGGGGCCTCACTGTCTCCGTGGAGCCTCCGGAACTGGAGATGCGTGTTGCGATCCTGCTCAAAAAAGCCGAGGGCGAAGGCATCGCACTGAACGAAGAGGTGGCTTTCTTTATTGCCAAACACATACGCTCCAATGTTCGCGAGCTGGAGGGCGGCCTGAAGCGCGTCCTGGCATACACCCGTTTCAACAATGTCCCTATCACCGTGCCCGCTGCAAAAGAAGCACTAAAGGATCTATTGGCAGTATTAAACCGCCAGATATCGATCGACAACATTCAAAAGACCGTCGCGGACTATTACAAGATCAAAGTATCTGAAATGTATTCGAAGAAGCGCGTGCGTTCACTTGCCCGCCCTCGCCAAGTCGCAATGGCGTTGGCAAAGGAACTGACACCGATGTCGTTGCCAGAAATTGGCGAAGCTTTTGGCGGACGCGATCACACGACCGTTTTGCACGCCTGCCGCAAGGTCCGGGAACTTGTAGAAGCGGACCAAATGATTGCCAGAGACCATTCATTGCTGATGCAGATTCTTCGCGGGTAGCCACGAACCCAAAGCTCAGGATAACCAACTGTAAAGTTTAAAGATAACAACCGAATGAAATGTGGATAACTCAACCAATATTTTTATTTCTATAAACCTGGCCTTTTTACCCACAGCAACCCACAGTGAGTATTTCATTTGTACCAGGATTTCAAAGCTCTTAAACAACTGAATTAACAAGTAAAAAGCATGTTTGGCGCGAAATCCGGCTTCCTTATCTATTACTACTAGGTCTATTTATCATGTTTACAATAAAAGCTAAGAACAGCACTTTGCTTGGTCCACTTCAGTTTGTCACCGGCATCGTTGAACGTCGTCACACGCTACCGATTCTTTCAAACGTACTTGTCGAGGTTACGGACCATAATGTTGCCTTTCTGGCGACCGACCTTGAAGTGCAGATCAGAGCCACCGCAAAACTTGAAACCGCGCACAAACCGGGCAGCCTCACCGTTGCCGCAAAAAAACTCCAGGACATTCTTCGCGCATTACCACCCGACGCAGATACCGCGCTGGAAACCAAAGAAAGCCGCTTGACCGTTAAAGCCGGCAAGAGTCGCTTCGCGCTGCAGACACTAGCCGCAACCGATTTTCCTAAAATTGCCGAAGCGAAAGACGCCGCAACAGAATTCAACCTCCCGCAAAAGGAATTCAAACGCGTTTTGGGCCTGGTTCAATTTGCCATGGCAGTGCAAGATATCCGTTATTACCTCAACGGCGTTCTGCTCTCGACAGACGGCAATACCCTGCGTCTGGTTGCGACAGATGGACACCGCCTCTCCATGGCGAGCTACAAACTGCCGGAACCGGTAGGTAAAATCGACGCGATACTTCCGCGTAAAACGGTACTCGAATTGATCAAATTGCTTGATGAAAGCGATGATCCTATTCACCTGAAGATGCATCAAAACCAGGTGAAGTTCACCTTCGCTGGTATCGAAATTGTAAGCAAAATAGTTGAAGGGAAATTCCCGGATTACACCAAGGTGATTCCGAGCGGATACACCAACCATCTCACACTCAATCGCCAAGAATTACTTAGCGCGCTGCAACGCGCATCAATTTTGTCGAACGACAAGATTCGCGGCGTCAGATTGGTCTTCACCAAAGATTCGCTGTCGATCATATGCAGCAACAACGAAAACGAAGAAGCTGAAGAGAACCTGCCGATCACCTATGAAAAAGAGGCGATGGATATTGCTTTCAACATCGCCTATCTGCTTGACGTGTTGAATCATCTGCACAACGAAAATGTACTACTCTCATTGGGAGAGGCCAATATGTCCAGCGCGCTATTTACCCAACCGGGCGGTGAGGATTTCAAATACGTTGTCATGCCGATGAGAATCTAGCCGCGACAAAGTTAAAACCGACAGATGCACGCACATCACACCAAGCGCATCAATTCACCTAACAACGAAACAAGGCAACTGAAAATAAATGGCTGATCTACCAAGAGACCCAAACGCATACGATTCCGATTCCATCAAAATACTGAAAGGTCTGGAGGCTGTCCGCAAACGCCCCGGCATGTATATCGGCGACACCTCCGATGGTTCTGGCCTGCATCACATGGTGTTTGAAGTCGTCGATAACGCAATCGACGAAGCGCTCGCCAAGCACTGCGACGACATTAAGATCACGATCCATACGGACAACTCCATTTCGGTGACTGATAACGGGCGTGGCATTCCAACAGGCATCAAAGAAGACGACGAATTCAAGCGTTCGGCTGCGGAAATAGTCATGACCGAGTTGCATGCAGGCGGAAAGTTTGACGCCAACTCATATAAAGTTTCGGGCGGTTTGCACGGCGTAGGTGTTTCGGTCGTGAACGCGCTGTCAGAGTGGCTAAAGTTGCGCATTTGGCGAGACGGCAAAGTCCATCAGATGGAATTTCGCCACGGCGATCGTGTGGCACCTCTAGCCGTCACCGGCACCACAGAAAAACGTGGTACCGAAGTCCACTTCATGGCTTCAAAAGAAACGTTTGCGCACATTGAGTTTCACTATGAAATTCTGGCCAAGCGCTTGCGCGAACTTTCTTTTCTTAATAGCGGCGTCAAAATTGAGTTGATCGATCAGCGTAACGGCAAGAGCGAGAACTTCGCGTACGTAGGGGGCGTAAAAGGCTTCGTAGAATATATGAACCGTTCCAAAACGGTTTTGCATCCACGCATTTTCTATGCGATTGGTGAAAAAGACGGCATGACCGTCGAAGTTTCGATGCAGTGGAACGACAGTTATAGCGAGTCCGTCCAGTGCTTCACCAATAATATTCCGCAGCGCGATGGCGGTACACACCTGACCGGTTTGCGCACCGCGATGACCCGCGTAATCAACAAGTTCATCGAAGAGAACGACTTTGCCAAGAAAGCGAAAGTTGAAACCTCGGGCGACGACTTACGTGAAGGCCTGACTTGCGTGCTATCTGTCAAGGTTCCGGACCCCAAGTTTTCCTCCCAGACCAAAGACAAACTGGTGTCGTCTGAAGTCCAACCTATCGTGCAGGAAGTCGTAGCCGGCAAACTTTCTGAATACTTGCTCGAAAATCCAGCCGACGCAAAAAGCATTTGCGGCAAGATTGTCGACGCAGCGCGCGCGCGCGAAGCCGCTCGCAAGGCGCGCGAACTTACGCGCCGCAAAGGTGTGCTCGACGGCGTGGGGCTGCCCGGTAAGCTGGCAGACTGCCAGGAGAAAGACCCCGCGCTTTGTGAAATCTATATCGTCGAGGGCGACTCCGCTGGCGGCTCAGCCAAGCAAGGCCGGGATCGCAAGTTCCAGGCAATTCTGCCGCTGCGCGGCAAAGTGCTCAACGTTGAAAAAGCCCGCATCGATAAGGTCATTTCATCCGAGCAGATCGCCACCTTAATCACAGCACTGGGTGCCGGCATCGGCAAGGATGATTTCAATCACGACAAGTTGCGCTATCACCGCATCATCATCATGACCGATGCTGACGTAGACGGTGCGCATATTCGCACGCTGCTGCTGACGTTCTTTTACCGGCAGATGACGCAGCTGGTCGAAAACGGCTACATCTATATCGCGCAACCACCGCTCTACAAAATCAAGATGGGCAAGGAAGAGCGGTATATCAAAGACGAGCACGAACTCAAATCAGCACAACTCAAAAAAGCGTTGGCCGATGCAGTGCTGAACCCTGGCGGCGGCGCGGCATTGATCGTCGGCGAAGCGCTCGGCAATATCGCGCACGATTACTTGATGACCGACGCCATTATTGATCGGCTATCGCGAATGTTTGATCCGGAAGTCTTGCGCGGGATGATGAATTGCCCACGCCTCGATCTGACTACCGCGGAATCAGCATCCAAGGCCGCCGTCCGGCTCAGCGATGCCGTCGGTGCAGCTACCGTTACGATCAAGGTCGAGCAAGATGAGGTGCACGACGCTTACCGGCTGCGTTGCGTAAAGACGCTGCACGGCAATACGCGCGAAACGCTCATCGACAACACTTTCATCGAAACCGGTGATTATGAGCAGATCGTTAAGACCGCGCTCATGCTAAATGGCCTGATTCGTGAGGGCGCAGATATTAAGCGCGGCGAAAAAGTTCTGGCGGTCAAGAGTTTTGGCGAAGCACTGGACTGGCTCATTGGTCAAGCCAAGGATGGCATGTACGTACAACGCTACAAAGGGCTGGGCGAGATGAACCCAGCGCAACTGTGGGAGACCACCATGGACCCGAAGGTGCGCATTCTCCATCGCGTGCAGATCGAAGACGCCATCAGCGCCGATGAGACCTTCATGACGCTAATGGGTGATGACGTTGAACCCAGGCGCGCGTTTATCGAGACGAATGCGCTGCTGGTGCGAAATCTGGACGTGTAAACATGTAGGGTGCGTGTCACCAAAGTTAAGCGCAACAATCACCACAGTTAGATGCTAACTTTGGTGAAAACTGTCAGCGCGCAAACCCGGGTAACTCGGGCTCGTGTGCCGACAACCAGCAACACTATGGAAAGTCACGATACTTACAAGATCGGGGGCAGGGGCTTCCAGTTCGCAGCAAACGAGCGTGCCGCGGTCAGCCTAGCTCACGACTAAATTGTTTCAACGTAGTCGATGGCTTGAGGGTCGCCCAGAAAACGGAAAAGTCCTCCGCTAAGCGAGAACAGTGGCGGGCGCCCGTTTTCGGCTTGAGCCACCTCGTTACCGGGCTCTTTTCTACAAAAAGTCGTGCTAGCCCGGTGTGACTGAATTTCCCCGATGGGCGAAGCCCAAAAATCAGGTTTTCACCTACATAGTGCGGCGTTGGTCCTACTTAGAATTAGTACGCCAGAGAAGCTGGTAAGTGCAACTTTTGAAGGACCGACGTTGGACCTGAAAGAAATTCTCGAGCGTATTGATGCTGGCGCCGAAGCGGACGAAGTACGTTTGGCACTCGCTGTGAAAATTATGGAGTGCCTACAAGCCAGAGGGGATGACATGACCCCTTGGGAGCGCACTCATTACAAAATCGCTATCGACCTATTGCCCTCGTCTTGGCTCCGCCTGACCTGGGCACACGTAGATTGCGTTTGCAATATGCGCGAACCTGATAAGGGCACCTATGACCCTGCGTTCACGGAGTCAGCGCCCACCAAAATTGAGTTGCTGACCAAGATGACCGAGGCGTTGGCACTCATGCATGCAAAATATGAATATGACGCACTGGCCCAATTCCCAGTCGGGCAACAGCCTGTGAAAAACGACTAATTTGAAGGCCCCTGTGACAGAGCTAGAATGTTTCGTTTTAATCTGGTGATACGCATATGTTGCGAAAAAGTATGACATTCGTACTGTGTAATAGAGTGTGAACATTTATGCCAACAGGGCAACATCGTCGGTAAGGCTTTCGGTAGTTAGGAGCGCTTGACGAAGGCCCGCTCACCAACCCGTTGTAAGCCAAACGCCGACGTAAAAAGCGCGTAGCTGCCGGACCCAATTCGTTGTTTGGCTTACAGCGCAACAGCGCTGCACTGCCTAATGTGTGATTAAGGCTGCGACCACCCCCGTGAAGCAACGGTGATGGCCATCCAATTCGACGAATCGTGCTGTTGCGCGAGCAACAGTTATGGGGCGTCATGTGTATGCAAAACAACTTTTTGTGGCAAACCCTTGCCCGCAAGGCGCTTTATGGCTGAAACCACAACGCAGCAGCCGCTACGGGTTTTCTTGATTGAAGACTCCCCAGACGTTTGCGACCTATTCCTCATCTTCTTTCACATTCCCGGTGAGGTCGAGATCATCGGTCATGCGGATACCGAAAACGAATCGGTCGCGGCGATATTAGCTTCGCCCGTGGACGTCGTCGTGGTCGACCTCAATCTGCGCGAAGGCAATGGCCTAGCGGTCATCGAAAAAATCCGCAAGGCGAACCCCATGCCGCGGCCAAGCATCATCGTATTTACCAACCAGCCGTTTCCAGAAATACGGCGCCGTGCCATGCAGCTCGAGGCTGACTATTTTTTCGACAAGTCAGTCGATTTCGACGCAGTGCGCGACACGTTGAGAAAGTTACGGTCGAAATAAAAGACTGCCAATGACTAGCAACGACGCGGCCTTCAAGCAATTTATGCCCGAAAAGCCGCGTCGTTGCTAAAGATTGGCAATCTGCAAGTTAAAGGCGTCATATCCCGCCATTCAACTCGCGATTACCGATGAGCCAGCATGACGCGGTAATTCAAACGTCCCTCGCAACAGGCCATATAAAGCCCAAAGTAGCAGGATTGGAATGATCATGGTTTGAAGCAGGAAAATCACCATGATCTTGACGATGTGGTCGATAGCCTGCTCGGCCGCCTTCTTCAGATTTTCAAAATGCATCTTCACATCCGCGCCTTTGGCCAACCACTCCTTCACTTTGTCCCATGTCCCCTGCGTCTCGGATGAAGCGGGCAAGGGAGGTGTGAACGCGGACACTTGGACTGACGACAAATCAATCGCCAGTTGACTAGAGGTGAAATCAGCGGCAAGAAACTTCTGCGAAAGCAGTTCGGTGCCGATGGTTACCAGCGGGACGGCGAAGCGCAGCATCAACAGAATAACCAGCGCTCTGCACAACCAGCCGGGTAGCGATAGCCGACGAAAATAAAACCAGGTCCAGCCGAATGCTGCGGCGGTCAGCGCCGCCGATAACAGCCAATAGCTGCCAATGCTGATCAAGACCTTCTGAATGCCGAAGGCGACGCTGGCCGCCAGCATCAAATTGGAAAAATGTTTCAGCAGCTCACTGAGTGGGGCGAGTAATTGTCCCGGTGTCAAATTCACGCCGACACCAAACGGCTGAGCCGAGATCTGTGTCCCCTGCACCACAGAAATAACGCCATTTAGCACTCGGGCCGTCGCGAAACTGACCAGCGCCCGCTTAAGGCCTGCATCCACCTGCTCGGTCGCTGGGGCGTCGAGTGGTCCGAGCCATGAGCAGAGAACGATGGCGGCCATACAGATTGCAATTGCGATTTGACGCGCGTTTCTCATCTCGTTGTTCCCCGTATGATCACCCACCATAGCGCTCACTTCGGCTGACACAAGTCTACGCGCTAGTACAGTCTCGATGCAAAACTCAAGCCATGAGGGAACCAAGCAAGATCGCAAAAAGCTTAATTAAGGGATAAATCACTACCAGTATCGCGGCCAATGAAACGCCAGCGATGTCTCTGAGTGTTGTCCATTCTTACTCGGGAGGCCGCACAGTAGCCAGAGACTGCCAAATACCGTAGCGGTCGCGACGGCGTCCTACAACGCTTTCACTTAAGCGCTGGCATGGCGATGCGGCAAGTTTCGCCACACTTACCCACGATTACATTAACGGATATCAATATGGCGCAACTACGTCAAGCCTTCACAATCACGCCACCCACACCGCACCGCACCGCGCATATCGGATGCCAGGTCGGCTCGCGCACTGTCCACACGCTATTAGCGGCAATTTTCTCGGCAATTTCATGGATGGCTCTTGCTGCAGCCCCAGTCGCAAAAGAGCAGAACAGGGTCGACGCACCGCCCAAGCATCCAGTTGACGCGTCAGCAACAAAGAATCCGATGCCCGCTGAAGTGCCTGCAAATCCATCGCCACACGTCTCACGAATTCTTGACACCACCAAAACACCACCGCTGGCTGCAGGCGCGCGCGGCGAGGCCGTGGTGCGCGCGCAAATCCTGCTCGATCGGGCGTGGTTCTCGATCGGTGAAATCGATGGCGGCTTTGGCGCCAACATGACTAGAGCGATCAAGGCATTCCAGACAACAAATGGCCTGTCGGTGAGCGGCCGCATCGATGCCGCTACGTGGCAGGCGCTCATGCCGGACGATGCGCCAGTCCTCATCAGCTATACAGTCACCGACAAGGATGCCGATGGGCCTTTCGTCAAAATTCCCGCTGATCTGATGCTGCGCGCCAAGCTGAAATATCTCGGTTTTGAAAACATCACGGAGGCGCTGGCAGAAAAATTTCACATGAGCCCGGCGTTGTTGCGCGAGCTCAATCCGAAACGCACATTTAAATCCGGCGATGAGATCGTGGTGCCGAACGTAGCATCGGAAAAATCACCAAACCGTACTAAAGCGGTGTCCATCGCCGTCGTCAAGGGAGATAAACAACTTCTGGTGCTGGACCGCGAAGGCAAAACTCTGGCGGCGTTTCCCATCAGTCTGGGTGGTTCGCGGGACCCATTGCCACTGGGAAAACTGAAGATAGCCAACGAGGTGACCGATCCGGTTTTCTATTACGACCCCGCGCTGATTTGGGACGCGAAGGCGCATTACACAAAAGCGCAGCTGGCACCTGGCCCGAACAGCCCCATCGGCACCGTCTGGATGGGGTTGAGCAAGAAACACTGGGGCATTCACGGTACGCCACAGCCGTCGCGCGTCGGCCGCATGGAAACCCACGGCTGCATTCACCTCACCAATTGGGATGCACAACGGCTTTCAGCGCTTGGCGCTGCGGGGTTTGTCGTCGACGTGCGGGGCTAGGCGGCGCCGAAGGATTGCACATGAGGCGCTGGCATATGCGGCATAACGCTGAACTACTTGTCGTCATGATCTTGGTCGGTGGCGGCTTGTTATGCGCGGCTTTGTGGATGAAGCAGCGTTTGCATACGCCCGCGACGGCGTCATTTCGCAGTGAAACCAGCAATTCGGATCGGCAACAAAAAGCTGGGGCAGCGATTTTGGCGCCCACTGCGCCCGTCACCCCGTCGCGCGCCTGCGCCGAGGCCGTGCGGCCTGCCGCCGGCAAGAGTGCTAACGCCAGTATCCGCCACGACGCAAGGGACGACATCCGCTTGCTTTCAGGGCTGGACCTTGCCATTCCGGTGGCAGGCGTCGACAAAGCATCGCTATATGACTCCTTTAGCGATGGACGCGGCGAGCGCAAACATGAGGCCATCGATATCCATGCTGCGCGTGGCACACCGGTGATTGCCGTCGGCGACGGCTGCATAGTGAAATTATTCCGTAGCGTTCCCGGCGGCATCACGCTTTACCAGTTCGACCCGGAGGGCAATTTCGCCTACTACTATGCGCACCTGGACCGCTATGCGGATGGCGTGAAGGAAGGAACTGAACTCAAGCGCGGCGACGTTCTTGGCTATGTTGGCACCACCGGTAACGCACCACCAAATGCGCCGCATCTACACTTTGCCATCGTCCGGCTGGGGCCGGAAAAGCGCTGGTGGGCAGGTACGGCAGTGAACCCGTATACGGTGTTCACCAATCCATGATGGGTGCGCCGGTTGAGCCGGCGCATGCGGCGACGCTTCCGCGTGTCGACACGGAACTCAGCGCTAGACGGAACCCTGCATTGGCAACCGATTTTTTTCTTTCCAGCGCGCGTGCACCCCAGGACGGCGCAGCGCCGCGATGGAGGCACCTGAAAATCGCGCACGCGCGACATCGGACTGGCGGGTGTTTGACGTGATCAACCGAGTCGATGAAATTGCCGAAACGTGTCGGCTAACCGTCAATGCAATTGCATCTACCATCTCATGATCGACGATTTCCGGCCCGACCGGTTCAACGCGACGATCACCGCGCATCGCCAGCACGCTAAATCGTTCCCGCACCCACTTCAACATATCAACTCTCTCTGGACGTAAATTGAAATCTGGCTAAACACAAGGCCTAGATTGACTTCTGAAGCAGTCAGGATTGCACGAATGCCCCGCAATTGATGTGAAAATCCTCACACCCGGACGCAAATGATGCAGCACCGACGTGACGGCCATGTGACCGCAATGTGGCATTCGAATGACGCCCGCTGCCACAGCCGTAAAAAGGCCCGGGAAACCACTCGGCGTCCCGGGCCAAATAGTCGAGGGGATGTCGACTAGGGGAACATCGTTACGCGCCGTCACAACCGCCCACGCGCTTCAAAATTCTTTGCTTACAAAGCCGCCGCATGAATCATCGGCCGTGTGTTTGCAATCAGCGTGGCCGACTTGACGACCATCAGCGCAGCATCACCCGCCAGCAACTCTTCGCTGGTGCGTATCGACCCGCAGCCCATAGTGAGCAATGCGGCAACCAATAATGTGCCCATCAAAAAAGTGTCTTTGCTGACTTTGTTGTTCATTTGCATTCTCGGCTCGTGGCTTCTTGTGCGTTGAGGTGTGTCGCTACCTGATGTCGCCAATATAAATAGCGAAAGCCGTCGTCTCAAACAGAAAGCGACAGAATGCGCCGAATGCAGAACGAAGTGCAGCCTGCCTCGACGTGTATCAAGTCGGGCCTGCTGGCAATCCAAACGGGTGCGGCTAGCGCCGGCGCATCACGACAGCCGGGGCATTCCGCTCTGAAGTTAGTGGCTTGAAGCGCCGCCGTGGGACGGATGGGGATGCGCCTGATGTTCGTGCGGCGCGCTTAGCAACGAGCCAACCACCATGCCCAGACCCGCCATCAATATGCCGACAAGCTGCGCTGGCACCTGCTCACCAAGCGGCGTGGCCAGGAACAGTATCCACGACATGATGCCCATCACGATTGACGCGATCGCACCGTAACGCGTGGCCCGCTTCCAGTAAAGGCCGCAGACCAATGGTACAAACGCGCCAACCAGCGTGACCTGATACGCGCCTGACACCATTTCGTAAATCGGCGTGCCCTTGGTTGCAATCGCGTAGGCGAGTACGCAAGCCGTAAAAATGAACAGCGTGACGCGGAAGGCAAGCAACTCCTGTTTGTCGGTCAGGCCACCACGCATATTCTTGTAAATGTTTTCCACGAAACTGGTCGAGGGCGCCAGCAGCGTGGCAGATGCGGTGGATTTGATGGCGGACAACAACGCACCGAAGAAAAACACCTGCGCGATAAACGGCATTTGCGTGAGGATGAACGTCGGCAGCACGCGCTGCGGATCGCCGGCAAGCAGCTCCTTGGTCTTTTCGGGCATCGCCAGCACCGCGCACGCCACAATGAACATCGGCACAAACGCAAACAGCAGATACGAGAGCCCGCCGATGACAGCACCACGCGATGCGGTCTTGGCGTCCTTGGCCGACATCACCCGCTGGAACACATCCTGCTGCGGAATCGAGCCCAACATCATGGTGATGGCCGCCGCGAAGAAAAACATCACATCACGAAAGTTCGGTGCCGGGAAAAACTTGAACCAGTCGTTGGTCTGCGCTAGCGCAAACACCTTGTCGGCGCCTCCGGCGCGGTCTCCCGCCATGAAGGCGATGATGGTGAGGCCGACGACCAGCACGATCATCTGTATGAAGTCGGTCCACGCAATGGCCAGCATGCCGCCGAAGATCACGTAGGCCAGCACTGACAGTGTGCCGATCACCATGCCGGTGTTGACACTGATGACATCGTTACTCACGACGTTGAACACCAAGCCCAGAGCCGTCACCTGGGCAGCTACCCAGCCGAGATAGCTCAGGATGATCGTAACGGAGCAAAGAATCTCGACGGTCTTTCCATAGCGTTTGCGATAAAAATCGCCGATCGTCATCAGGTTCATGCGGTACAGTCGCGCGGCAAAAAACAGGCCGACAAATACCAGACACATCGACGCCCCGAATGGGTCTTCAACGACGCTATTTAATCCACCCTGTACGAATTTGGCGCTGATGCCCAGCACGGTCTCCGCACCGAACCAGGTTGCGAACGTTGTTGTGATAATCATTGCCAGCGGCAGGCTTTTTCCAGCCAGCGCGAAATCGGTCGAGGTCTTGACGCGAGTACCGGCGTACAAGCCGATGGCCAGCGTGCCCAGCAGATACATTACGACGAAAGCTAGCAGCGCGTTCATATTGCCATCCCTCTCGCCTTTGGCGATAGATCGAAAATCAATGCGGGAATTTTATCAAACAGGACGTGGCAAAAAGCACACATCGTCGTCCGCCAGGGTATTTACGCCGCTGGCAGCCTAGCCGACGAACATGCCGAACAACATAAACACGTACATGCTCGCAATCATGGCCGCCAGGATCACCAGTACCAGCAGCACCGTAGACTGCCAGCGTTGAGTATGGTTGACGCGGTTGATCGCTTTCTCAATGGCCTCCAGACGCGCCGACGGGTCATTCGCAAGCGCACGATGCACCAAGCGGGGGAGTTGCGGCAGGGTTGCGGTCCACAGCGGCCCCTCCTTTTTGAGCTGCTTGATCAGTCCGCGCCAACCTAGCTGCTCACCCATCCAATGCTCCAGAATCGGCTGCGCGACCGGACGCAGATCGAGCTCGGGGTAAAGCTGTCTGCCCAGGCCCTCTACTTGCAGCAGGGTTTTTTGCAGAAGTACCAGCTGCGGCTGGATCTCCATCTTGAACCGGCGCGAAACCTCAAACAAGCGCAGCAGGACGTTGCCAAAGTAGATTTCCTTGAGTGGCTTGTCGAAAATGGGCTCGCACACCGAGCGGATTGCGCTTTCAAATTCGTCCACCCGCGTGTCTGCGGGCACCCACCCGGCTTCGATGTGGGCAATCGCCACACTCTTGTAATCGCGCTGGAAAAAGGCCGCGAAATTGCGTGCCAGATAGTTTTTGTCTTCGTCGGCAAGCGTACCCATGATGCCAAAATCCACGCCCGAGTAGATGCCATTGCGGCCCACGAAGATATTGCCGGGATGCATATCGGCATGAAAAAACCCATCGCGAAACACCTGCGTGAAGAAAATCTTCACGCCGTCGCTGGCCAGTCGCGCGAGATCGAAATTGGCGGCTTTCAACTGGGCGATGTCGTTGACTGGAATGGCATCGATTCTCTCCATCACCATGACGTCGCGGTGGCAGTAGTCGAAGTACACCTCGGGCACATAGAGCAACCTGCCATCGATGAAATTGCGCCGCAGCGTGGACGCGTTGGATGCTTCGCGGATGAGATCGAGCTCGTCGAAAATGGATTTCTCGAATTCCGCAACCACTTCACGCGGCCGCAGGCGCTTGCCGTCGTCATACGAGTGTTCGATGAGATCGGCCACCACATAAAGCAGGCCGATGTCTTTCTGGATTGTCGCGCGGATGTTGGGCCGCAGGATTTTGACGGCAACATCGCGGCCCGCTTCCGTGCCGGATCGCAGCGTTGCGAAATGCACCTGCGCAATCGACGCGCTGGCGATCGGCGTCAGATCGAACGCGCTGAAGGTGTCTTCAAACGTGCGTCCCGCCGCGTCGCCGTAGACGCGATTGAGTGTGCTGACGACGTCATCAGCAGCGAATGGCGGCACGGCATCCTGCAGTGCCGCGAGGCCATTGGCGATGTCGGCAGGCACCAGGTCTGGACGAGTGGAGAGCAACTGGCCGAATTTGACAAAAATCGGCCCTAGCTCCTCAAGCGCCAGCCGCAGGCGCACTGCGCGCGGTTCGGCGTAGTGCCGCCAGAACAGCATCGCGCGCACCACGTCGGCGAGCACGCGTGACCGTTCATGGCCGGCGAGAAACTCGTCGAGCCCGTAACGATAGACCACGGAGATGATTTTGAAAAAACGGAATGCGCGCATGAGCGGCGATTTTAGCCTGTTGCGATGTCAGCAAGCCGCTTTACGCTATGTGAAGACCGAAACGCAGTGCGCTATCGTCCCGTCAGCGCCAGCCACGCCGCCTTCATTCGCAACTTCAGGTTGTGTGCAGCTTCGCGCAAGCGCTGGTACGCGGGCAAGGCGCGCACATATGCGTAGATCTTTTCCTTCCAGCCAGTAATGAAAACGTATGAGCGTTTGAACCAGCCGATGGTAAGCAGCGCGGGTTTGGTCAGAGAAAAAATCCGCGCTAGAAATGCCGTCCCGATGATTTTGGCGACGATGAATACCCATAGGCCATACATGCCATGACCATGGGCAATCAGCCAGAACGCCACTAGCTTGAATGGTAGGAGTACCGCACCGGGAATGACGAACGCGATCAGCGCCGCATAGGGCGGCAGTCGGGATATTTGCGTTTCGACCCAGTGAACTGGCGGCAATTTGCCAAGCCAGGCCATGAACGCCAACATCGCGTCCCATACCCACTCTTCCAGAAAAATCCATATCGCGAGCGGAATTGTATAAAGGCTGCGCGCGATACGGCGCCAGGTGCCCGTGGGGGGGAGATCGCTGTTCATTTTTGTTTCGGCAACGAGTTCGCCGCGTCGATATTGGCTCTCTGCATCAAGGATCTCTTACAATCCCGGCGCGTTTCTACCGGTTCAAACCGGGTTTTGAAAGTCGCGCATCCAGCCGCGCGATGTCGTCGCGCAGCGTTTCACTTTTTCGCGTCAGCACTTCGAGTTCGCGCGAGGAAATGAATGCTCGCCGCTCCTCTGTCAAGTATTCGGCCACGTTTGCCGTCAGGCGTTGCCCTGCCTCGGCCCGCCAGGTGTTTGCCCGCTGCGCCGCGTCCACGACCCGATGCGCCACCACATCACCAACCAGGCGGCTCAGATCCGCCTCGACATCCCATTCAACATTGCGCGCAATATCCGACAGCGTTGCCGCCAATTCAGAATCGCCGCTGAAGGCAATTTTTGACAGTGCTGCTGGATCCCTGGCCGCAAGTCCTGGCAACAGCGATAGTGGTGCGCTCATCGATACGTCCGCAGTCGTCTCCGCAGTATCGCCGTCAGTGTCGCCCACCAACTCAAAGTCGCCGCCGGTCGCAATCCGCATAACCGTCCTGATAGGGCCGATCTGCACGGCGATCACTTTCCCGTGATGCGCCCGCAATCGCCCGCGTGCTGCCGGATAGTCCGACAGAACGCGGTTGACAAAGCGAACAACCGGAAAATGCAGCGCCGTGGTGTGCGACATCAACTGGTTTGTTGAATGCCCGCAAGTAGCCAGGTCGATTTGGCGTCGTCCAGACGCTTGGCGACGTGCCAGATTTCGTCGAACGGTACGGCCGGGCCACCTACCTCCTCACGGATTTCGCCGGTATAGCGAACGCTGGCAATGGCGCGCGAATTTTCAGTGGTGACTTCAAGCACCGCGACATTGAGCGACACGATTTCGGTTTTCTGCGGTGCGTCGCCACGCTCTTGAATCTGCAGTGAGAGTTCAGCGTACATTTCCGGTGTCGTGAAATCGCGAATGTCGTTCACGTCTCGGGCGTCGTTGGCCGCTTGCAGCCGGATGAAGGCAAAACGTGCCTGCCGTTCAAAGCCGGGGACGTCAAAATCGGCCGGGATACGCGGCGCAGCCGCTGGTTCTGTCGCGACACCGGGATTATTCATCAGCTTGCTGCCGATCTCCGGCGCACCGCCCGCGAGGCCGCCGGACTGGAAGTGTGTGGGTGACGGGGCGGGAGCGTAAGGTGCACTACCGGCACCTCCGCCTGCGTACTGCATCGGTGCGACCGAGCCGCCACCACTCTCCATCGCCTTCTTGCGCATATACATACGGAACAGCATAAACGCCCCGAATGCGAGGCCGGCAAACAGCAGGATATCCATCATCTTTAAGCCGCTAAAGCCGCCACCCATAAACATCGATGCCAGCAGGCCGCCAGCGGCAAGCCCGGCCAATGGTCCCAGCCATCTGCTCATGCCTGAAGGCGCCGGCGCAGCGGGCGGTGTTACGGCGCCAGCAGGGGCAACCGTGTTTTGCGCCGGGGCCTTGGGTGCTTCCTTCTGGATATTCTGCCTTTGCATGCCGGTCGATTTACCGGCACCCAATCGCCCTCCTGCTTCGGCGTCGCCGACGGCGAACAGCGTGGCGCATAGTGCCATTGCAACCGAGATCAACAGATTCTTCATGGTATTACCTCCGATATGTCCTGAACTGCGACGTGAAACATTGGCTTAATTGTGCGGCGAACTTGCCGTGCTATTTACCGATTTTTGCGTCGTACGTGACTTCCACGTCCGCACCGGTTTTGTTTTCCCACATCAGACAATAGGTTTCCTTGGCCTTTGCTTCATACAGACCCGATTCCGCACTGGTGCGGTCGAGCTTGACGGGATAGTAGACCTGATCGCCCTTGTGGTAATGCAGATTGAAATCCACTTTGGCCGTAGACTCAAAGCGGTATTCAATTTTTTGTGGCGGCGTCAGGGTAAGGCATTTCTCGTGGACTTTGCCTGCCTTGATCACCACCGGCTTGCCAGTCGGCCCCGCCTGGGAAAAGGCGCTAGCGGCGACGCTGCCCAGTATTACAGCCAGAACGACATTTCTCATCGCTTTACTCCACGGTGCAATGCAACGACACCGGCAGACAAATTGAAGAATTCAACGCGCTTGAGTCCGGCGGTTTCCATCATGCCTTTGAGCGTTACCTGGTCAGGGTGCATGCGAATCGATTCAGCCAAATATCGATAGCTGGCCTCGTCCTTCGCGATGAACTTGCCGAGCAACGGCAGGATGTTGAACGAGTATGCGTCATATATCTTGTTCAAGCTGGTGTGTATTTTAGAAAATTCAAGTACCAGCAGGCGTCCACCCGGTTTCAGGACGCGCGTCATTTCTGCAAGTGCGACATCCTTATGCGTCATGTTGCGCAGGCCAAAGGCGACGCTGACCAGGTCAAACGAGTCGCTGCCGAAGGGCAGCTTCTCGGCGTCACACAATGCGCCAGGCAGCGTCAGCCCCTTGTTGATCAAGCGGTCACGGCCAACCCGCAGCATCGCTTCGTTGATGTCTGTTTGCCAAACCTGTCCACTCGCACCCGCGCGCTGCGCGAACGCCAGCGCCAGATCGCCAGAACCGGAGGCGACATCGAGCACCCTCTCGCCCGGCTTTACATTGGCCAGATCCACCGTAAAGCGCTTCCACAGGCGATGCATGCCGCCGGACATGAGGTCATTCATGACGTCGTACGAGGGCGCGACTGACTTGAATACTTCGCGTACCTTGGCCGATTTCTCGCCCTCGGGCACCTGCTGAAAACCAAAGTGTGTGGCGTTACTCATTTTCTGTCCAGGTTCTGCGTTCTTTATACGCGGTGACACAAAACACTTTCCATGCGCCGCCGGTGCGCCGAAGTGCATAAGAGGTATTGAAAGGCTGCACTGCTTGATTGGACCGGGTAATTTCCCAGGCCAGATCGGCTACGCAAAAATCGTCGCTCTGCCGCAAGTACGACCGTTCCTGAAAATCCGCACGTTGAAAACCGCTGGCTGCGTATTGATCGCAAAGCGCTACGTTGTTTGCGTTCAGCGCATCCAGGTCGGCAAATACGCCGTTGCCACCCGCATGCGCGATCATGGCCGGAACGTCGTAATGCGCAGTCACGGCCTGACCGTCGAGGCGGCTGAACGCGTCGCGATAGGTGTTGAAAAAGTCGCGGATCTCGGCAGGCATGGCCACCCCTTATTCCCGGCTTGCACCGGCCTGCGCCATGCGGGCCAGGTAGGACTGCCAGTAGTCGTCCTGGCGAATGCCAAGATCGTAGAAATAATCCCAGGCATACAGGCCGGTATCGTGACCATCTGAAAAAACCAGCTTGACCGCATACGTGCCGGTGGGTTCGATCGCCTTGATTTCCACGCTCTTCTTGCCTACCTGCAACACCTCCTGTCCGGGACCGTGGCCACGTACTTCAGCAGAGGGGGAATAGACGCGCAGAAATTCACAGCTGAAGCGAAAGGTTTTGCCATCGTCGAAAACGACTTCGAGTTCGCGTGACTTCTGGTGAAGCTTGATATCGGTGGGACGCGGGGAGGTGGGGGTCAAGCCGGACATATACCTGTGCTGTTAATGTGCTGGACTGGAATGATACCGCGCATGCAGACTGACCACCTATCGGTCTACGGTCGTCATGAAACTGTCACGGTGCTGAAATATGCTTCAAGCCGACCTAACCTCCACAGTGAGCTGAAAATGAACCCGACAATCATGGTGGTCGAAGATGAGCCGGCCATCCAGGACCTGATCCAGATTAATCTCGAAATGGGCGGCTACCGCGTCCTCACGCACGGTAGCGGCGAGGAAGCGCTGAAACATATCCAACACGAACTGCCCGATTTGGCGCTGCTCGACTGGATGCTGCCCGGTATCAGTGGCGTCGAGCTAGCCAAGAAGCTGCGAGCGGATTCGCGAACCAAGTCGTTGCCCATTATTCTGTTGACCGCGAAAGGCGCTGAAGAAGACAAGCTGAAGGGCTTGGAATCGGGCGCTGACGATTACATTACCAAGCCGTTCAGCCTGCGCGAACTCGAAGCACGCATCAAAGCCGTGCTTCGGCGGCGCGCCCCGGAACTCACGGAGGACGTGATCGACGTTCACGGCCTCAGGCTGGACCCGGCATCCCACAAGGTTTCGGGGTTCGGCAAAACGCTCAGCATGGGGCCGACCGAATTTCGTCTGCTGCACTTCTTCATGACGCATCCGGAACGCGTCTACTCCCGCACCCAGCTGCTCGACTTTGTCTGGGGCGATCACGTCTTCATCGAGGAGCGCACCGTCGATGTGCACATCCGTCGCCTGCGCGCGGCACTTT
Source organism: Burkholderiales bacterium (assembly GCA_038321965.1). Lineage (GTDB taxonomy): Bacteria > Pseudomonadota > Gammaproteobacteria > Burkholderiales > Usitatibacteraceae > UKL13-2. The sequence goes on from JBBQFL010000013.1 coordinate 46,785, forward strand.
CACCGTCAAAGCATGAGGAGCTGATTCAGACGGTGCGGGGCAGCGGCTACCGATTCGCTAAAGACTGAGTACGCGTTGTCGCTCATAGCGGTAACATACTGCTGCCATGTCGCTACCTTCCCGCCTTTCCGCCGTTACGGCTCTCTCGCCAGCTAGCAGATTTCTTCTGGTGTCGCTGCTTCGTGTTGGCGCAATTGCCGCTGTCGTCGGCTTCATCGCCGGCTGGATCGGTGGCGGACTGGTCGGCGAGGCGGCCGCAGCGCTGGTGGTCTTTACGGCATTTGGCCATTACGCGTGGAAGCTTGCCCAACTTTCAGAATGGCTGCGTGACCCCAAAGCAGCGACGCTGCCCGACGCCGATGGTCTCTGGGGCGATGTATTGATCCAGCTTTACCGGATGCTGCGTGATGAACGGCTGAGCCGCGAATCGCTGGCGGCGGCATTGTCGAATTTTCAACAAGCGGCGTCCGCCCTACCCGACGGCGCGGTGATGCTCGACAATGCCTACAACATTGTCTGGCTGAACCCGACTGCCGAAGCGCACTGGAATATTTCGCGTAAAGACGACCGGATGCAGACGATCACCTACCTGATTCGCTACCCGGAATTCATCGAATATCTGAATGCGCGGCAGTACGGGGTGCCACTGACGCTGAGTTTTTCGCGGGTTGAAGCCAGCGGTGCTACCAAGGAACTAGTCTTCACCGTGCAACTGGTGCCCTTCGGCGACGAGCAGATGTTGCTGCTGTCGCGCGACGTCTCCGAGCGCGAGCGGCTCGAAACCGTTCGGCGCGATTTTGTCGCCAATGTTTCCCACGAACTTCGCACGCCGATCACCGTGATGTCAGGCTTTCTGGAGACCATTACCAACGTATCGACCTCGGGAAACAGCAACCCGGCGCTGTTCGAAAAAGCATTGACACATATGACCGCGCAAGCCGTGCGCATGCAACGGCTGGTTGAAGATCTGCTCACGCTATCGCGTCTGGAAGACGAGAGTCATCGGCTGGCGGAAGCGCCGATCAATGTCCCGGAACTGGTGCAGTCGCTGTGCCGTGACGCTGAACAACTGTCGCACGGTCAACATACCATCACGGTTGCGACGGACGACCTATGGCTGCTGGGAAATCGGGATGAAATCACCAGCGCATTCAGCAATCTTGTCACCAACGCAGTACGCTACACGCCGGTCGGCGGCGCCATCAACATCACCTGGGGATTGTGCGATGGCCAGCCCCGATTTTGTGTCGCTGATACCGGTGAGGGCATCGCGCCAGAACATTTGCCACGCCTCACCGAGCGCTTTTACCGGGTGGACCGCGGTCGTTCACAAGCGACAGGCGGCACCGGGCTGGGCCTTGCCATCGTCAAACACGTGCTGATCCGGCACGGTGGCCGTCTCGACATCCAAAGCTCCAGGGCTGTGGATGGGCACGGGACGAAATTTAGTGCCATATTTCCGAAGGAGCGGGCGTGTGTAGCGGCGCCGACGCTACATGCCGTAGCGGCTTGACAGTCCGCCAGTGGGCATCGGCTAGAATGGCACCATCGCATTTCTGATTTTCAACATGATCGGCATCTTGATCGTTGCACACGGCACGCTGGGCGAAAGTCTGATCCATTGCGCCAGCCACGTCATGGGTAAACGACCACTATATTTGCGCCAACTGGGCGTAACAGTGCACGACGACCCTGAGGCACTTCTGCCACAGGGCCGCGACCTGATACGTTTCCTGGATCAGGGACAGGGGGTGCTGGTGATGACGGATATCTTCGGCGCGACGCCTTCAAATATCGCCTGCAATCTGCTGGTGCCGGAACGTGTGCAGGGCGTATCCGGAATCAGCATGCCGATGCTCATCAAAGCCCTGACCTATCGTGAGAAAAGCATGGAAATCCTGATCCAGAAAACGCTGGCTGCAGCACATGAGGGCGTGATTCGCATGGCCGTCGAGGCGGATTCCTGATCATGCTTAAACAAGAAATCGAGATCATCAACAAGCTGGGCCTGCATGCGCGCGCCTCGGCAAAACTCACCCAGACAGCGGGACGATTCCAAAGTGCAGTTTTCGTGTCCAAGGCCAGCAAACGCGTGAGCGCCAAATCGATCATGGGCGTGATGATGCTGGCGGCTGGGAAAGGCTCAAAGCTTGAGTTGGAGACCGATGGACCAGACGAGGTAGAGGCCATGGCCGCCGTGGTTGAGCTGATCAACGGCAAGTTTGGTGAAGGCGAATAGTGAGGGACAAAATGCAAAACACAAGCATTGGCGGGCTTTTCGGGAGATTTTCCGCCCGCGAGCCGCACCAGTGCTTGTGTTTCCGGAGTGATTCGTGAGCTTTACGCTGCACGGTCTGGGCGTCAGCGGCGGCATCGCCATCGGCCATGCGCATTTGCTGACCAGCGCCTCGCTGGAAGTCGATCACTACTCCATCCCGGAGGAGTTCATCGGGCGCGAGGTCAAGCGCTTTGACAAAGGCATCAAGCAGGTGCGCGCCGAACTCGACGCACTCGAACGCGATCTGCAGACCACGCAGCGAGGTGATGCCACCAGCGACATGGCCGCCTTTGTGACGGTGCATCGCATGATCCTCGACGACTCGACATTTTCGGATGCGCCGCGCGAAATCATCAAGCGCGAAGCCTGTAACGCCGAGTGGGCGCTTAAACTGCAGCTCGATGAGCTGCTCGCGCACTTTGCAGAAGTGCAGGACGAATACTTACGCGAACGTAAGACCGATGTGCGCCAGGTCGCCGAGCGCGTGGTGGCGGCGCTGACCGGACAAGGCGGCGTCGTGCCGGAAAAATTGCGTGCGCGCAATGAAGACACCATTCTGGTCGCGCGTGATCTTTCCCCCGCCGATGTGATTTTGTTCAAGGATCATCATGTCGCCGCGTTTGTGACGGATTTGGGGGGTCAAACCTCGCATACCGCCATTCTTGCCCGCAGCATGGCGATCCCGGCCATCGTTGCCTTGCACACCTCGCGTGAGCTGGTGCGCGAGGACGAGTTGATCATCATCGATGGCACCCAGGGCGTGTTGATCGTCGAGCCGGACGAAACAGTTCTTGCCGAATACCGCTTGAAGCAAAGCCAGTGGAAGCTTGAACGGCAGAAACTGGCACGGATCAAAACTGCACCGGCCGACACACTCGATGGCACGCATGTGGAGCTGTACGCCAACATTGAGCTGCCCGGCGATCTGGATAGTGTCAGGACATCAGGCGCCTCGGGCGTCGGGCTGTTTCGTAGTGAGTTCCTGTTCATGAATCGCAAGGACTTGCCCTCGGAAGAAGAACAGTTTGAAGCCTACAAGCATGTTGCCGAAGGCATGAAGGGTAAGCCCGTGGTGATCCGCACACTCGATATCGGTGCTGATAAATCGCTGGGCGGTCCCGATCAGGGCCCGGCGCATTCGGCTCTTGGACTTCGCGCCATTCGCTATTGTCTTGCCGAACCGCTAATCTTTAACACGCAGCTGCGCGCAATCTTGCGAGCCTCGAAGTTTGGCGATATCCGCATCCTCATTCCCATGCTGGTCTCAGCCAATGAGATCACCCAGACGTTTGCCGCCATTGCACGCGCCAAGGAACAGTTGAGGCTCGAGGGCAAGAAGTTCAACGACAACATCCAGGTCGGCGGCATGATCGAAATCCCGGCGGCAGCCATCGCTCTGCCGATGTTCCTGAGGCATCTCGACTTTATCTCCATCGGCACCAACGATCTGATCCAGTACACGCTTGCCATTGACCGCACAGACGATACCGTTGCGCATCTATACGACCCGTTGCATCCGGCGGTGCTGATGCTGATATCCAGCGTCATCCGTCAGGCCAACGACGCCGGCGTCCCCGTGACCGTATGCGGCGAAATGGCTGGCGACGTGCAGTTAACACGGCTGCTGCTGGGCTTTGGATTACGCGATTTCTCGATGCATCCGGCCAATCTGCTGCTGGTAAAGCAGCGCGTGATGATGTCCAACTTGCCCGACATTCTGCCGATTGCCACGCGGATACTCAAAACCGATGAGCCAGAAAAACTGCGGGCACTGGTCGCAAAATTGAACGTTTGAAGTCAATCCACCGTCTCAACGCGGTGTCGTCGCTGTGATGTTTTTCACAGCAATTTTGCAGCAATTGACCTAGGCTCACATGACCTCACAGGGGATCATATGCTGAACGAAATCAAGGATGTCACGCAATACGAAAGCGGCAAACATCGCCGCTGGTTTCACGACGATTATTTCGATCTTTACACATGGGAAGCCACCGACGGCACCTTACAAGGGTTTCAGCTTTGTTATGCCAAGCTAGGCAAGGAACGCGCGTTGCGCTGGTCTCCCGAGGTCGGATATTCTCATGAAGGGGTTGATGCGCCGGAAGACAAACCGGGTCGCGCCATGAGTGCACTGTTCGTTGCTGACGGCGCATTCGACGCCAATAATATCGGCACCATTTTTGAAAATGCCGCGCTGGAAATGCCGGAAAAATTCCGGCGATTTGTGCTCGACCGCATTCGTGCCTATGGTCAGTTGTCGTGATCTGGCGCACCTTTCACTTACCTCTCAAGTTAGCTCGCCGATGACCAGATTCCTCGTGTCGCTGCTCGCGGCGCTATCGTTGGCCGCCTGCTCGTCCATCCCGTTGCTGTCCGGCGAAATCAGCATGACCGCCGACGAACTCACTGAGAAGATGGCCCGCCGTTTTCCGGTCGAAAGAAGTGTAGGGGGCCTGCTGGACGTGACATTGTCGCGACCCCGGGTGGAGACGAATCCGGATGAGCAGCGCATCGTCGCCAGCTTCGATGTGAGCGTAAAGCTGGCGCTGAGCAATCGCAGCGTCTCCGGCACTTTGAAAGTTTCAGGGAGGCCAGAATATGTCGCAGCGTCACAATCTCTGTTCCTGCGAGACGCAAGAGTGGATCAGATTCGCATGGAAAACATGCCCGATGCCTTGTCGGCTGGATTGGCAAAGGCGGCGACGAACTTTGCCAAAGACTCGGTGGAAGACAAGGCGCTGTACACCTTCAAGTCTGAAGACCTGAGCCGGTATGGTGCGCGCTACCAACCCGAGCGGATAGAGGTCAGGGCAAACGCGATTGTATTGAAGGTGAAGTGATCGGTACCGTGGCTTAGGCCGCATATAATCGCGAACACTTCGCTGCTTTCACCTCTGAAAAACTACTAGGCTGGAATAATCTTGGATCCAATACTGCTGCTTAAAGCGGCCATCCTCGGCGTCATCGAAGGCCTGACCGAATTCCTGCCGATTTCATCAACCGGGCATCTGATTCTCGCCAGCACTTGGCTTAATTTTCCCGGCCACATCCGGTCAGTTTTCGAGATTGCCATTCAGCCCGGTGCCATTCTGGCGGTCTGCTGGGAATATCGGGACCGATTCACTGCAACATTTGCGGGTATCGCAGACAACGCCGTAGCTCAGCGATTTACATTGAATCTCATCATCGCCACCTCGCCGGCAGTGGTGCTGGGACTGCTGTTCAAGAAACACATCGAAGTCTACTTGTTCAAGCCCGCGCCCGTTGCGATGGCGTTCGTCATCGGTGGTGTCATCATCCTGTTCGCAGAACGCTGGTACCGAAATCGCGTGCAAGCCAACACAGAGCAACCGATCGATTCCGTCGATTTGATTTCGCCGCTACTGGCGTTGAAAGTTGGACTGGCACAATGCGCAGCGCTGATTCCCGGTACGTCTCGTTCCGGCTCGACCATCATCGGCGGTATGTTTTTTGGCCTCTCACGCAGGTGCGCGACCGAGTTTTCCTTTTTTCTCGCCGTGCCGCTATTGTTCGGCGCCACTATTTATTCGCTGTGGAAGGCGCGCGACGTCTTGTCAGCGACCGATTTGCCCGTGTTCGGCGTTGGTTTTGTCACCGCGTTCATCTCGGCATTCGTCGTGGTGCGCTGGTTGATACGCTATGTGTCGTCGCACGACTTCACCATTTTTGCCTGGTACCGAATTGTGTTCGGATTATTGGTGCTGGCACTGGCGGCGACGGGTGCCGTAGGCTGGGCGGCGGAATAATGGATGACAGTTTTTCTCAAACACCAGAATCGGCGGGGTCCGTGGCACGTAAGTGCCCGGAACGCCGCGCGGATATTGGCCATTCAAGCCCCTTAAGCGGCATTCAACATCGCCTGGCGCTAACTCGTTGCGCGGGCCTTGGTGAAGTTGCGGATCATCACCAGTAGCTGTTCTTCCTGATACGGTTTGCCCATGTACTCATTTACGCCCAGTTCCATGGCGTGATTGCGATGTTTGTCCGCTGTGCGGGACGTGATCATGATGATCGGAATGCCTTTGGTTTTTGCATCGGCCCGAACGTTACGCGCAAACTCGAAACCATCCATACGCGGCATTTCGATGTCCAACAGGATGATGTCCGGCTCGATATCCTGTAGCTGCTGTAGTCCGTCTACACCGTCTTTTGCCGTCGCGACTTCAAAGCCCTCACGCAACAGCATCCGGCTGGTAATTTTTCGCACCGTCAGTGAGTCGTCGACCACCATCACCAGGGGCACGGTGCGAGTCAGCAATGGGGTTACCGCTCCGGCGTCTCCACCAGCGGGTGCCGCGGCCGCGATGGCTTCGCCCAGCGACGGGCCTTTTATTTCTTCATGGACTTGCGCTGTCTCCAGACTGGCTGCGGCTAGCGTCTGCTCATCGGACGTGAACTCGACCGGCAGCGCCCGCGCTCTCTCGACACTGACAGTCGCTGTTTCACGGAAGTGTAATTGCACCGGATTGATAATCAGGATGATCTGTCCCGAGCCCGTCACGGTCGCACCGGCGACGCCGATCAGGCGCGCCAACTGCGGGCCAATGGTTTTCACCACGATCTCACGGTTGCCGATAATCTGGTCGACCTGCACGGCCGAGCGCTGTTGACCGCTCTTGGCCAAAATAACCAGCGCTTTACGTTGTGCAGATACGGTTGGCTTGCCGCCAAGCAAAGCCGCCATGGATCGCAATGGGTACTTGGTGCCCTTCCATTCAATCTCATTCATTTCCAGCAAAGGCTCATACCGCTTGCCTTTGTATTCCTGCACCTGCTCAATCATCACGGACGGAATCGCGTACTGAACATCGTCAACGACCACCATGACCGCCTGAGTTACGGCGAGCGTCAGCGGCAGCGCGATGGTAAAGGTGGTACCACGGCCTTCGTTGGACGCAATATCGATGCGGCCACCGAGCGAGACGATCTCGTTTCGCACTACATCCATGCCGACGCCGCGCCCAGATACCTGCGTGACTTCCTTGGCGGTCGAAAACCCGGCCATGAAAATATATTGCGTCAGCTGGGCTTCGCTGACTTCGGCATCGGCGGCCAGCAAACCCTGCTCGACTGCCTTTTCTCGAATCCGCGCAAAATTCAGCCCGGCGCCGTCATCGGAGAGTGTGAGCACAACCTCGTTGCCGACCTGTTGCGCGTCGATGGTGATTTCGCCGATTTCTGACTTGCCCTTAGCCGCTCGATCGGCCGGCATCTCCAGGCCGTGTGCGACTGCATTACGCAGCAAGTGCTCGAACGGCGGCGTGATCTTCTCCAGAACGGAGCGGTCGATCTCCACGCGAACACCGCGGAATTCGAGGTTGGCTTTTTTCTCAAGCTCTTTCGCCGTCTGGCGTACAAGACGATAAAAACGATCCTGCAAGTTGCCCAAGGGCACCAGGCGAACGCTCATCAGCCCCTGTTGCAGATCACGATTGAGGCGTGACTGTTGTATCAGTGCAGCCTCGGTTTCGTCGAGATTCTTTTGCAGAGACAATTGCAGCGTCACCACGTCGTTCAGGCTTTCGGCCATGAAGCGCGTTAGCTCCTGGGTGCGCGAAAAGCGGTCAAACTCAAGCGGATCGAAAGCCGCGCCATGTTCCTCAGCTTCTTTAATGCGTGACTGTATCTGGGTCTCGGACTGAATCTCGACTTCCCGCAACTGCGCCTTCATCCGCGCAATGTTCTCATTGAGATCGAGTAACGATTGTTTGAATGTCAGCATCTCCTGTTCGACACGGGAGCGCGCGATCGACAATTCGCCCGCCTCATTGACGAAACGGTCGATAATGTCGGCGTTGACGCGCAACAGCGACTGGCGCTCGCGGCCTTCCGGAGCGCTCTCATCGCGCACGGCCTGCGCGGCGGCTGCCATCACAGCGATTGTTGTCGGCTTGTCTTTTTGGTGTTCGAATACATCGGCGACCGGGATTTCAATGGCGGCAGTTAACTCGCCGGCATTGAGGCGATCAAGCGCGCCGGTGAAGCGGTCGAAATGCTCGTCGATGTCGTCAAACTTCACTATCGCGGGCGCCGCTTCGGCGTCCATTGCGACCATCTTGGATTCGATGACGTGCGCCAACTCGCCGAGACGCATCAGTCCTGCCATGCGGGCACTGCCCTTGAGCGTGTGGAAATGCCGCGCCAACTCGTTCACGGGTGCGTGGTCTGCAGGTTTTGCACGCCAGGTCCGCAAGCCATCGCCCACCTGCGGGACGATCTCTTTGGCCTCTTCAAGAAAGATGGGCAGCAGGTCCACATCGATGTCGTCTTCGATCCGGCGCTTTTCTTTGCCTGATTCAAACGCAGCCTCGACCAGTTGAGCGGGCGCGGAGGGTGTGTGGGCGGGAGCAGGAACAGGAACAGGCACCGGAGCGGGGACAGGGACAAAAGATGGCGCTGGCTGAGCGGTTGCTAGCGGTGGCTGTTCATCGTCGCTCGGCAAAGTGGCCGACAATCCGACGGCGGCGCCGACAGCAAGCGCACCCAACTCGGGTGCGGGCTCCTTCTCGACAAGTGGTTCGTCGATCAAGGCCGGTAATGCCGGCACGAGTGCGCCTTCCGGCGCATCGACCAGAGCCGCGGGCTCAGTGGTTTGCGCGTTGGGGATCAGGTCAACCGACGGCGGCACGGCGAGGGCGACCTCCTCAACCAGCGGCTGCGGCACTTCAACGTCAGCCACTTGTTCGATCAGCGGTTCAACCACCGGCTCATCGATCAGGATGGGGGGGTCAATCGGAATTTCAGGTGCCGTTTCCACCGAAGCCTCTTCAAAGGCGACGACGTCGGCGGGCACTGGTGCCGGCTCTGCATTAGCTTCAATCGCGGGGTGGCCGGCATCGAACACCGGCGCCGCAAACCCGCGTTCGGTAATCGGCTCGGCTGCGGGTTCTGGGGGCGGCGACTCGATAAAATCGAAGTTGCCGAAATCGATCTCGTTTGTACGCACAATTTCTGGCGCCTCCGCCGAAACCGGGGACTTAACAAATGAGCTTTCTGCTCTCTTGGCCAGTTTTAACGCTTCGCGCAATCCCTGCAGTTCCTTCACGACATCATCACGAGGTGTCGGTAGCTCGTGGGTATGCAGACCCATCACCATGCTGGTAAGCGCATCCACCGCTTGACGCATCACACCCAGGCGTCCGGCATCCAGCTCGGGTGTAAATTCGATCGCATCCTGCGACCACTTCTCCAGTCCTGCGGCAACTTCGGCGATCATGTCGAAATTGGTGGTGCGCGACGAACTGTTCAGGGTATGGGCCGCACGCATGAATTCGTGCGATACCGGTTGCTCAGGTTTGGCCTCAAGCGCCGCCATTTCGTTGTCGAGCGTGGCGATGTGTTGCTCAGCCTCACCCAGATAAATATGAAACAGCGCGTGCGGCACCACCACGGTCCCGACCACGACGTCTGCCGAATCGGATGGCAATCCTTGCTCGAGCTCGAACGCTTCCAGTGTCGATGCCGGTTCAGGAACATGCGCGGGTTGCTGGCTTTCGGCAGTCTCGAGGCCTTCCCACGTGATTGGCTCAATGGCAGGTATCTCGGCGCCGATCACTTCTGCTTCAATCGGCAGCTCGGCTTTCGCCCCCTTTGCGGCGTCATCGGTTACAAAATCGAACGGCGAAGCCTCTGCAGTAGTCGCTGAAGGCGGCTCAGCAGGCACCGATGGTTCTGGCGCGAGCAAAATCGGCGTGGCCGGTAGTTCTGCGGCGGTTTCAACTGGGGCGATTTCAGGTACAGCAGCAACCGGCTCGGCCTCAAAGACCGGCTCTTGTCCGTTTTTGAGCATCTCGGCCATGCGCGCAATGGCGGACCCGTCTACATGCGCGGTATTGGTAATCTTCAGCGCGCTTACCCAGTCCGAAAACGCATGCAAAGTATGTTCGACAAAGGCCAATAAGCCAGCCGACGCCGGCGTTTCATCTTTCAGCCACTTGTTGAAAACCTGTTCACAATTCCAGGCAACCTCGCCCAGATCCACCAGGCCCACCATTCGCCCGGAGCCTTTGAGGGTGTGATAGCCACGTCGAATGGTCGTGAGCGCTTCGTGGTCGTGCGGATTGCCGCGCAACACGTCCAGATTTTCGCGGATCGTGACGACCACTTCGCCAGCCTCTTCGAGAAAAATTTCCAACAGCTCGGAATCGATTTCCATTGCGGATGCATCGATTAGTTGAACCGTTTGTGCCGACGGCGCCTCGGTCGGCTTGTCAGGCGCGATTTCAGCGATCGCCGTCATCACGCCGGTTTTGTTTGGATCGAAATTTTGATCGATCGCCTTCAACATTTCATCACTCTGCCGCGCGGACTCGCCGTCGGCGATGAGCGTGGCGTCCTGTTTCAATTCCTTGACAGCCGCACGCAGCTGATCTCGTGACGCCGTCTGTTCTGGCTGTTGTTTCCAGTCTTCGTACAGACCTTGCACTTTTTGCTTTGCCACATCCACATCGGCCTTGGATATGGGCGATTTGATTGCCGTGCGATCCGGGTCTGCAGGTTTCACAGCCAGACCAAAGCGGATCAGCGCCGGCAACAAAGCGTCGCGCGGCTGTGAGGTACCCTGCTGCAACGCGGCAATGTACAGCCCGAGCGCGGATACGCCCTCTGCGACTGCCTCGGCATCGTCACCTACGCTGGTAATCGCGCCAGAGGCGAATTGCTCGACCCGCTTCCGCAGGAGGCTGTTTAAATCAGCAGCTTCATTGAGCTCCAGTATCGTCAATGCGCCCTGGACCTGTGAAAACAACGGTGCCAAATTTGCCAGCTCAGCGGATTTGGTCGAATCGCGGAAAAATGTGTCCAGCGAACCTTCGATGGAAGCCAGATTTACCTGAACCTCCTGCCCCACCTGAAACATCAGCATTCGTTCCTGAGCGCGCTTGGACATATCATCCATCAGCGCCGACGTACCCGCTCTGGCCGACGGCAATGCCGTACCGGTCATTGCTCCTTTTAATCTTTCAACGATATTCCTGGCCTGCGCGCCGAAATCCGAGGATTGCCGAAAATAGCTTTCCAAAGAGGATTCGAGAAATAGCAGCGCAGTTGCCATTTCCAGCGAAAGAGTTTCACTGACCGGAATTTGTGTTTTCCGCAAATGCTCGCCAACAACGCCCACGGTCTCAACGACAGTTGCAAGGTCCTTATTGGGCTGACGTTGTGCGGAAGCAAAAAATGGAGCGCTCTGGGTGACGAATTGTTCCAGCGAGGCGCGGTTCCCGCTGGCGAACTTGAGCCAGCTTTCCTTTTGCTCCTGTACGTGATCGCGAAGCCCGCGAATTACCGCCTTTAGCTGGTCATCAGCGCCAAGTGCCCCGTGTACGACCGGGATGGCAAGCAATTCATCGAGGCGATAAAGTTCACGAATCTTCCGCAAGCGCTCGGTATTTGCTTTCGATCTTCCAATGACTAGCAGCAAATCGCGAAACAGTTTTTCCGGGACTTTTTGCACGCCATCGATCAACAGTTTGATCTGTTGATCGATCTTGCCAAACAACTGCACGGCCATCGCACCGGCATCTGCGGGGTTTGTGGCAACAGCGTCAAAAAACCCACTAGCGGCATACCAGAACGATACAGTCGGGGAAGTAACTTGCAGCGCTTCAATAGCCAGTGTCGCATTGCGCATTTCCCGCGCGCCGCCAACCATATCCTTGTCGCGCAATAGCTTTAGCAGGCCCGCCTGATACATCGCGCGCCGCTGCTTGATCGCCTCGGCCAGCATTTCTGGCTTTGGCAAGGCGACGGTGTTATCCGGCATGACCAGCGCTAGCGAAAGGTCCGGCGAAAACAGGTCCGTCTCGGACGCGTCCGTTGCACCGCGGGCTTTATTGACTTCGAGGTACGCCCGCGCCAGCAACATCGGGCGATCTGGTTCGCCTGCCATCAGGCTGTCGAGATAAGCAGACAGGCTCGCTGTCGCGGTTAAGGCGGTGGCAATGCGCTGAGCCGCTTGCGCGCGCGCGTTCGGGTCGCTCTCGTGGCTGCCAACCAGTTTCTCAATTTCCTCATTGAAGCGGGTAGCCGCGCCCAGACCGACCATCGTCAGCGCGCCAGTTACCTGGTGTAGATGTGTGGCTGCGTACTTCGCTGCCTTCGTATCGCCTGGATTGGCGGCGAGGGCCTCAAGGTGCGTGCGGGTTTCGGTTAGCGAATGTTCTATCTCCGCTTTAACCCATGAAAGGGGGCCGATATCGAACGCTGGTTTTGGATTGGAAGCCATTAATTACGCACCGAATTTCAAATGAAACATTGGCAAAGTTCGGCGGATAGTTACAATTTAAATCCGGAAACCGACGCTTTGAGATCCGATGCCACATCCGCCAACTCTTTAATTGAAGACGCTGTCTGCTGCGTACCAGTAGTTGTTTGACGATTGATTTCTAGAATGTCCTGCATATTTCGGGCAACCTTGTTTGCAGACGCGGCCTGCGCCTGCGTGTCAGCAGAAATTCTCTGAATAAGGTTCGCCAGATTCTTGGTAACAGTGTCGATCTCGCTCAGCGCTTGACCCGCTGCATCGGACAGTTTTGCCCCCTCGACCACACCAGTCGTTGATTTTTCCATAGCAGCAACCGCATCTTGCGTATCTGCCTGAATGGTTTTCACAATGGCACCAATCTGCTTGGTTGCTTCACCTGAGCGCTCGGCCAGTCGTTGCACCTCTTCCGCAACCACCGAAAAGCCGCGCCCTGCTTCACCCGCTGAGGCGGCCTGAATGGCCGCGTTCAATGCCAGCACGTTCGTCTGCTCTGTAATGTCGGAAATCAGCTCCACAATCTCGCCAATTTCCTGGGAGCTTTCACCTAGCCGTTTGATACGCTTGGACGTTTCCTGGATTTGCTCGCGGATATCATTCATACCCGAAATCGAGTTCTGTACAGCAACGCGTCCTTTATCGGACGCCGCCAGTGAGCGCATGGCAACCTGTGACGATTCTTCAGCGTTTGACGACACCGTCGTCAGCGTCTGCGCTACGCCAAGCACCTGCTGCGTAGTGTCCTTAATTTCTTTCGACTGCTTTTCCGCGGCGTCGAGCAGTTGTACAGAAACGGCTTGCGCCTGTTGGGATTTTGCCGATACGGAGGTTGACGCATTGTTTACGCCCGTTACCAGCGTGCGTAATTCATCGATCGTGTAGTTCATCGAGTCCGCAATGGCGCCGGTGATGTCCTCCGTCACCTTTGCCCGAATAGTCAAGTCGCCGTCAGCCAGGTCGCCCATCTCGTTAAGGAGGCGCAAGATGGCCTCCTGGTTACGTTTATTTTCGGTTTCGGACTCGGCCGCGCGTCGTCGTGCATCGGAAAGAAATACGGCTGCAATCAAGCCAAGAAAGATCAACGCCAATAAACCAAACCCAAACGCCAAAAACAGTGGCAGATTTTGCTTTTCCACCGCCAGTGCGTTCTGTAACTGCTCGACGTTTGACAGCAGCTGCTCGGAGCCTTGCTGCAAGACGCGACCCGACTGACGCGCGGAAACCAGTTTTTGCACGCTACCTAGGATAGGCTGGATGTTTTGCTCAAAGCCGTTAAACGACTCCCTTAGCTTGGCAACTTTGGCCTTGGCGTCACCGTCGCGCAACGCAGTGATTCCCAATGTGTCAGAACCAGACTCCAACGCCTTTACCAGCTCGCGGAAATCATTGGTATCTTTACCCATCAGGAAAGGCACCGTTGGATCGATAATTTCACCACCAAGAATTTCTGCGGAGCCGCGTCCGAGTCGCTCGGACAAAAATGTCAGGCGGTTTACTTTCAATACCTGAACCGGCGGCGCTCCGGATTGTTGCATCAAGCCGGTCAAATCCTGCGACAGTTCGGCGAGCTCTTCGGAGCCTGCGCGAACCTGCGCAATGTTGCGGGACAATTCAGACAGATCGTTTTTTGCCGCGAGGATGGACGTGGCAGCATTGGAGCCGTCAGCAAAGCGCTTGGTCAGCTCTTCCAAACGAGACGTGAGTTCTTCGCTAACACGAGCGCTTGGAACGGTGGTATTGAAAGCCTCACCGCCCTTGTTCAACACTTCAAGGTATCGTTGAAACTCGTCCCGGCTGTCCTGAAGTTGGGGAAACGAGGCCAGGTCGCCGCGAGCCGCGAGCCCGGCAGATTTTGCGAGCCGCTGCGAGTGATATTGGAGCTGTGAGGTAATGTTGGCGAATGTTGAGCTATTGCTGCGACCATTCGCGTCCAGCAAAACTGCGCCAATGGTCAAAGCGCCGAACAAGCCTGCGAAGGCAAGCAAGATGGGCAGCTGCTGTTCGACCGGACGGTTGCCGATTACCGGCAACTTGAATCCGCCGGGTTTCTTAGTTGGCTTGACAGTGCTGGCAGCAGCGACGTCAGCTTTAATTTTTCTCGTTTGAGTACCGGTCGTTCCTGCAGCCCCGGTAGTTGGCCCGGCATCGACGTTTGAGTCTTTTCGGTCGCCGATGGTTGATGTCGTGGCCGTGCTTTTCTTGCGACCGAAAAGTTTTTCCATGAAGGAGCCTGACGTTTTGCCCGCGACCGTCGGCTTGCTCGCCGTCACTGGCGATGTCGCGGTCTGCTTATTGTCCTTGGATGTCAGGGACGGTATTTTGAGTGCCATGGGCTTCTCCGTTACGTGCTTGATTTGTTCGTTGCCAATATCACTAAGCGGCTACCGCCGCTGTCACGACCCCTACTTCCAGAAAATGCGCGTCTCGCGTCAATCCTGCCAAATCGAGCTCATACCACGTCGTACCTCCTGCGTCGCGATAAGCGCCTTTTATCCATGGCCTTGTCGCGTCCGCGCCAAGCGGCACCGGTGCAAACAGCTCGGGGTTATGCAAACCCAGCATTCGACTTACCACCAAACCAGAACCTTCAATCAGCCTTTCGGCGATCAGAATGACGCGACGTTCCATTGCCGCACCGATTGCCGGTTGCCCTTGAAATGCCGCGAAGTCCGCGATCGAATACAATTTGCCGCGGATGTTTGCAACGCCGCGATACCAAGCCTGCGTCATCGGCACCTGAATTATCTTCGGCACAGGGATTACTTCGGAGACGTCCGAAAGCGTAACCAGCCAGTTTTGCTGGCCGACCTGGAAGCCAAGCCGCGATAGCACGGTCTTTCGCAACGCGGCATCGCGAATGCGCAGTGCAACCCCTTGCTGAAACTCCCGAAGACTGGTCTTTCGTGCCATGGGTCAAGCAACTCGAATAAGTGAACGGGTGCTCAACCGAGCGCCTTGATTTTCGATATGAGCTCCGGGCCATTCACGGGTTTGACCAGATAATCCTTGGCTCCCTGACGCATTCCCCAAATCTTGTCCGTTTCCTGGTCCTTGGTGGTACAAATAAAGACGGGGATGTGTTTCGTCGTATCGGCACGTGTAATGGCCCTGGTCGCCTGAAAACCATTCAGCCCCGGCATCACCACGTCCATGAGGATTAGGTCAGGCAATTCTGCCTTTGCCTTTTCCACGCCCTCTTCGCCACTATTGGCAACAACCACAGCATATCCGGACTTGACCAGCAACCCTTCAAGAAATGCGCGTTCGGTGGGAGAGTCGTCAACGACGAGGATTTTTTTGACGGGCATTATTCGCTCCAGTGATGATATGTAATGCGTTGAAATTTGGAATACTGAACTGAATTACCTTACATTGCCCGGATGCGATCAGGCAGGTGCGCCTCTACCGTCTTTAACAAACTATCCTTCGAAAAAGGCTTCGTAAGATATTCGTCTGATCCGACCATACGGCCCCGTGCGCGATCAAACAGGCTATCCTTAGATGACAGCATGATCACCGGCGTAACTTTGAATTTCGCATTCTTCTTTATCAGCGCGCAGGTCTGGTAGCCGTCAAGTCTTGGCATCATGACGTCCACGAAAATCAGGTCAGGGTGGTGATCCGCGATCTTGACGAGCGAGTCAAAACCGTTTTCCGCCAAAATTACCTGACATCCCGCCTGCATCAAAAAAATCTCTGCTGAACGGCGAATCGTATTCGAATCGTCGATCACCATGACCCTGACGCCAGCCAACGGTTTTGCGTCGCTCACGAGGCCCTCTTCCCGAACGGATGCATCAAATTAGACAACCACTATTTATCAAGTCGACAAGTATCGTATCTCCAGACGGCCCACGCTATTGAATGCGTCATTTGTGACCGCTGCAGCCTCCAACGCCAGATAGATTTTTCCAAGGATTTCCGGCTATTTGAGCAAAGGTTATCCCGCTTTCACACAAGAAACAATAAGAAACCGTCTGTTTTCGATATTCTTTTCAGATAGCTGGAATACATTTTCCCGTTGATGCTGACACCGCTCAGAGCTCAACCATTTCAAAATCCTCCTTGCGTGCGCCACATTCTGGACAGCACCAACCAATAGGTATATCGCTCCAGCGCGTGCCCGGAGGGATGCCGTCTTCGGGCCAGCCGACCGCTTCTTCATACATTAATCCACAGACGAGACACATCCATACTTTATTGGCGACGCCGTCATCAATCACATCCATTCTCAGCTTTCAAGGGCTACAATAGTGCTCAAATGTCCGCAGCAACGACGCTACCGGCCAACGCTAAAAAAGCCGCATGATAGCGGCTCCTGCGGGCGTGCGCCACATGGGCTATTTTGCAGCATTCCAGATATTTAATCATGCCAGACTACTTCAAAGCCCCTCCGGCAGTACTTACGTTTGCGGCAACTGACCCTTCCGGCGGCGCCGGCATCCAAGCCGACATTTTGACGTTGTCGAGCATGGGTTGTCATCCGCTTTCAGTGATCACGGCCATCACAGTACAGAACACGTCAGGGGTCGAAGCGATTTCCGCATTGGACGCCGATCTGGTCGCCGATCAGGCCCGGGCGATACTAGAAGATATCCCAGTCGCGGCATTCAAAATTGGTGTCCTGGGCAGCGCAGAAAATGTAGCGGCAGTGGCTGAAATTGTGTCGGACTATCCTGAAATCCCACTCATATTGGACCCCGTATTGGCCTCAGCGCGCGGTGATGAGTTCGCCAACGAGGATACCTTGTCGGCGATAAGGGAGCTGCTTGTTCCGCAGTGTACTGTCATCACGCCAAATACACCTGAATTACGGCGCTTGGCGCTTGAGGATGATGAAGAGTCGCTCGCACTGGAAAAACTTGCCATGCGATTGATAGAGTTGGGTTGCGAGTACGTTTTGGTTACCGGTACACATGAGGCCACGGCCGACGTGATTAATACCGTTTTTTTTGAAAAGGGCATCGTGCGAAGCGACACCTGGCAGCGGCTACCCGGCAGCTATCATGGTTCGGGATGCACGTTGGCGTCCGCTCTGGCGGCGACGATTGCGCGTGGCCTGGATATCGCTGAAGCAGCGCGTGAGGCTCAGGAATACACTTGGCAGACACTCAAGTTCGGCTTTCGTCCGGGCATGGGACAGCTCCTGCCGGATCGCATGTTTTGGGCGCGCGATGATGAGGGCGACGAGCGCTTCCCGAGCGACAAGACGCAAGTTACGCTGGCTGCAACCAATGGTTTGCTAACCCGCCTTTAAAATGCGTGGACTGTATGCCATCACGCCAGAGACAAGTGATTTGTCGAAGCTTGTTGATCAAGTGAGGCAGGCGGTCGCTGGTGGGGCGTCTGTTGTGCAATACCGAAATAAGTCGTTCTCGCTCAGTGTCGCCATATTGCAGGCGAAGGCACTGCAGACGCTACTGAGCAAGACCGGTGTGCTATTCATTATCAACGACAACATCGAACTTGCTTTGTCGATCCAAGCCGATGGCGTTCACATTGGGAAGGGCGACAGCGACGTAGACGCGCTTCCCGGAATTCGCGAGCGCATTACCCGGAGCACTTTTTCATCGCGTCGTAAGCCGTTCTTGATCGGCGTTTCTTGTTACAACGATTTGCAGCGTGCGAAGGCCGCTGTCGTTGCAGGTGCGGATTACGTTGCTTTCGGCAGTCTTTTCCCCTCGCAAACCAAGCCGGACGCCGTAAGGGCGGCCATCACGCTTGTTAAGGCCGCCAAAACCGTATTGGATGTTCCAGTTGTTGCCATTGGCGGGATCACGCTCGAAAACGCACCACAACTCGTTGCGGCCAACGTCGATGCCATTGCAGTAATCACCGATCTGTTTGCGGCGACCGATATCAGTTATCGTGCGCGGCAATTTACAAATCTTTTCAATCCCGGAAATCATGTTTACCAATAGCAAAGTGTTGTTCGAAAAATCACAACGGGTTATCCCGGGCGGCGTCAATTCGCCAGTACGCGCGTTCCGCGCTGTAGGTGGAACGCCGATTTTTTTTCGTCGGGGCAATGGCGCATATTTGTGGGATGTGGATGACAACAAGTTCATCGACTATGTCGGCTCTTGGGGGCCGGCAATATTGGGTCATGCCCACCCCGAAGTGGTTCATGCCGTCCAGGAAAGTGCAGCTAATGGAATGTCTTACGGCGCACCGACGGAGGGCGAGCTGCAGATCGCCGAACGCCTGTGTGCGCTGCTGCCCTCGATTGAGCAGGTGCGATTGACCAGCTCGGGAACGGAGGCAACGATGAGTGCCATTCGCCTTGCGCGCGGCTTTACCGGACGCAACAAGATCATCAAATTTGAAGGCTGTTACCATGGTCATGGCGATGCTCTTTTGGTCAAGGCGGGGTCCGGCGCGCTCACCCTTGGCAACCCCAGTTCAGCTGGCGTACCGCCTGAAGTAGTCGCGGACACTATCGTTTTAGACTATAACAATGTGGACAGCCTCACCGATTGCTTTGACAAGCTCGGGGACGAAATTGCCTGCGTCATCATTGAGCCGGTCGCGGGCAACATGAACTTTGTGCTACCTGGTCAAGCGTACATGGATGCGTTGCGAAGCTTGTGCACCAAGTACGGTGCCATACTCATTTTTGATGAAGTCATGACTGGCTTTCGCGTAGGTCTAGCTGGGGCACAGGGCCACTTTGGGGTAGTCCCGGACCTTACAACGCTAGGAAAAGTAATCGGGGGAGGCATGCCGGTAGGGGCTTTCGGCGGCCGCAAGGATATTATGGCGCACTTGGCCCCACTCGGTAACGTTTATCAGGCTGGAACCCTATCCGGAAACCCAGTCGCCGTTGCCGCTGGATTGAAAACGCTGGAGTTGGTATCTGCGCCGGGGTTTTTTGAAGCATTGACACAAACAACGACAAGGCTGATTACCGGGTTGAATGCTGCCGCCGCAACTACGGGGGTCGAGTTTAGCGGTGCGTCACTCGGCGGCATGTTCGGTATTTTCTTTCGAAGAGATGTTCCCACAAACTATGCTGAGGCATTGCAAGCCGATAAACCCAAATTCAACCGGTACTTCCACGCCATGCTTAGAAGCGGCATATATTTAGCGCCGTCAGCGTTCGAGGCGGGTTTTGTGTCTTCGGCGCACACAAGTGCCGATATTGACACGACGATAAAGGCGGCGAAAGAAGCATTTGAGGATGCTGACCAAACGTAAATCCAGGGACGAAGCTGAGTGAAATTGAGAGCGACCATTGATGGTGTTGCGCTGGCTGCCCTGGTGTTCGCCGTGGTTGCGATTTCCACAGTGTCGGCTGTCGCGCTTATCTCCGCTGAAAATTTGATCACCACCAATGAAAAGGCGTTGCGCATGCAGCGAACCGTTTCCAGTCTGGAGGCGATTCGCTTTCACTCGTTCGCCGTAAACAGCAGCGAACAAAATTACATCATTACCGGCCAAGAGCGAGATCTGACGCCGTACCGGGCAGGTACGGTTGAAATTGAGGCGGAAGTCGCGTATCTGGCTGATCGCAGATCTGAACATCCGGAGCTGGAAAGAAGATTTGCGGAGCTACAGTCGCTAGCTCGCAATTTTGTCGCTGATGAGCGCAAGATTGTTGAAGCACGTCGCGCGATGGGCGAATCGATCGCCCGGGAAATGGTGAAGAAACACTTTGGGGACGCGATCCATGAACAGTTGCTCAAGATCACTTATCAGCTGTTGGTAAGCGCGCGAAAGCAGATGGATGAGCTCGAGGCAGATCAAATCGCGTACGGTGACAAGGTACGGCGCCTAATTCTCGCGTTAATCTCCTCGGCAGGATTCATTCTATGTTTTCTGTATGGTTCGTTGCACCGGCTGAGTGTCGAACAACGTGCCGCCCAAGCGCGTTTTGCTCATCAGGCAATGCATGATTCACTCACGGGGCTGCACAACCGGCCCGCAGTGATGGAACATATCGACCGAAAAATTAACAATGGTGAACACGAAGCCTCCCTTGGCGGATTTGCACTCCTTCTGCTAGATCTCGATGGCTTTAAGGCCATCAACGACAATTCGGGACACGATGCGGGGGACGAACTGTTAAAGCAGGTTGCCATTCGTGTTGAAGCTGCGCTAAGAAATTCGGACTTCGTTGCCAGGCTCGGGGGTGATGAATTTCTGGTGGTCGTGCCACAAGTGTCGGATCGCGAAACGGCCGAACGCGTCGGAAAAAAACTCATTGACGTGATCTGCGCGCCTTATTTGTCACGCACCGGCTTTTCTTCGGTGACCGTCAGTATCGGCATTAGCATGTTTCCACGCGACGCACGAGACCGGGAGTCCCTGATGAAATGTGCAGATCTCGCACTCTATACAGCCAAGCGTACCGGAAAGAATCGTTTGTGTTTCTTTGAAGCCGATTTACCGGAAAACGCTGGTATCAATCAAGGCAGGCCTCAATCACCCGTTGGCCACACCCAGAAATGATCCGCTAAAGTCAACGTGCGCGCATTCCGGCGATATATTCCGCGAGTGCCAGCATATCTTTATCGCGCAAACGACCCGTTATCGTTTGCATTTGCGCGTTTTTGCGCTCCCCGGTAGAAAAACCCCTTAGAGCCCCCAAGGTATACTCCTGCCACTGGCCAGCGAGCCGCGGATAATTCGCGGGGATACCGGCACCCGCGCCACCGTGACATCCCGCGCACGCGGGAATTTTCAACTCTGGAATGCCGCCGCGAAAGATCTTTTGACCTTCCTCGGCAAGTGCTTTGTTGTTCGCAACTGCGTTGGCCTTGGCACGTTGTGCAAAGTAATGCAGACCTAGTGCCTTCATGTCAGCATCCGTCAAGTTGGCGGCCATTCCCTGCATCGTTGCGTTCTTACGGGCGCCGGATTTGAAGAGTGCTAGTTGCTTGGCGATATACTGTTCAGGCATTCCCGCAATATTGGGATTGGCGGGAATCGCGCTCATGCCATCCAAACCGTGGCAGGCAACGCAGACTGCACCAGCGATTTGTTGGCCGCGGGCTGCGACATCGGCTTTGCTAGGCCCCGCCTTCGGCGACTCAGCTTGCATAGGCTCTGTGCTTGCATGTGTCAATGACGTACAGATTGCCAAAACCAAAGTTGTCAGAATGCGTTTCATCGCCAAGCCCTTGAATTAATACTGCAGGAATGTGGACCTAAAACATGATTTTAGCTGATCGCGCACGAAGAGGAAACCATGGGGCTATTTGACCGTGCGATGTACATCGCATCCGCGCATGACCTGGAACAACTGCCGCCCGACATTGGCGCGGAGGTGGCGTTTGTTGGGCGCTCAAACGCCGGCAAATCAAGCGCAATCAACACACTCGCAAATCACCGTCGGCTTGCGTTCGTTTCCAAAACGCCGGGACGTACTCAGCTAATCAACTTCTTCGCACTTGGCGATGATCGCACGTTGGTGGATCTGCCTGGCTATGGATACGCGGAAGTGCCGGCTAGAGTGAAGGCGCACTGGCAAAATGTGATGGCTGCCTACGTTAGCACGAGAAATTCCCTTAAAGGTTTGGTGTTGATCATGGATGCGCGCCACCCGCTGAAAACGCTGGATGTAAAACTTCTTGACTGGTATCTCCCAACGGGAAAGCCCGTTCATTGCCTGCTAACAAAAGCTGACAAGTTGTCAAAAAGCGACCAGGCACTTACGCTTCGGAAGGTAATCAAGCAGTTGGACGCGGCTGAACATAATGCGACCGTACAACTCTTTTCTTCGTTGAATAAAGAGGGGCTGGAAGAAGCGGAAGACGCAATTCGCGAATTATTTGGCGCCTCCTACAATTAGGCCTTGGTCCGGCGACGGGAACAGTCCGCGCTCAATTGGCGAGAAGTACTCTTGCTTTGTGCGAGCAACAAAATAGAAAACGGCCCGGGAAAAAGGGGTAACCCGGGCCGTTGGTAAAAGCCTTAAATGAGATTAAGGCCCCCGCTCAGGGAGGAGAAGCGGGGAGGCGCGAACGCCTCACAAACTCAGATATGCATCTGCGTGAAAAGTTCAACCTCACTTGTATCAGATGGTTTTAGCACGCCATGTTGTAGACTTGAGCGCATTCTGACCAATACAACTGCATTCCATGAATATCGGCCAATTTCCACAGCGTCGTATGCGTCGCCTGAGGCGAACTGCATATCTGCGCGACCTGGTTCGCGAGTCCAACCTGTCGACCAAGGATTTGCTATATCCGGTTTTCATACTTGAGGGCACGAAGAGGCGCGAACCAGTGTCATCGATGCCAGGCGTTGAACGAAAGTCATTGGACGAGCTATATCCAGTCGTTGAACGCGCCGCGAGACTCGGTATTCCCGCCATCGCCCTATTTCCAGTTATTGAATCGGAAAAAAAAACTCCGGGTGGTGACGAGGCGCTGAACCCTTCGGGGTTGGTTCCAACCGCAGTGGGTGAATTGAAGAAACGATTTCCAGATATGGCAGTGATTTGCGATGTTGCGCTCGACCCGTACACGAGTCATGGTCAAGATGGTGTGCTTGACGCAAATGGCTATATCCTTAACGATGAAACCATCGCCGTTCTGGCAGCACAGGCAATCGTGCAGGCGGCGGCGGGCGTAGACATTGTTGCACCATCGGATATGATGGACGGCCGAATTGGCGCGATTCGACACGCGCTCGACGACCATCGGCATATTCATACTGCGATCTTGGCGTATTCAGCAAAATATGCCAGCAAGTTTTACGGGCCATTTCGTGACGCTGTCGGTTCCGCTGCCAATCTCGGAAGCTACGACAAGAAAAACTACCAGATGGATCCGGGCAACTCGGACGAAGCGATGCGGGAAATTGCCTTGGACCTGCAGGAGGGCGCCGACATGATTATGGTGAAGCCAGGAATGCCATATCTAGACATCGTGCAGCGTGCTAAATCTACCTTCGGAGCGCCGACCTTCGTCTATCAGGTGTCTGGCGAATACGCGATGCTAAGGGCCGCTGCGCAAAACGGCTGGTTGGACGGGGAAGCCTGCATGATGGAGTCACTTCTGGCGTTCAAACGTGCGGGAGCGGATGGCATCCTTACCTACTTTGCGCTTGAAGCGGCCGCCATATTGGAAACAAAATCGAATTAACCCGCAAGTAACGCCTCGACCTCTGCCAGCCGCGCACGCTTTAGTTTGTTTGCTGATCGTGAAGCCCACGCCGCATGGTGCGGAAACAGGGAGATGCAAATGGTTACGTCTCCGACAGATATTTCATAGAGCAATCCACCCGCCGGTAGTTTTTCGTGCGGCAATGACATCGGGCAACGAGTATGGATTTCGAATCGAATACCCGCCTTCAGCAAGTGCATTTCCAGTTGTTTCGGGTCGTCCAGAATCATTTCCAATTCGATTCGCGAGAAATGATTGGCTGACCCGTCAAGCACTGCGCCAACGAGCCAGGGCGAAAAACCGTCTAGCCAACGCATGATTTCTACCGCAGTATGGCGCAAAGTAAGACATTCCTTTGGCTGTGAGTCGGCTTGAAAAACAGCTTGATGCGTCTTCAATGCCGATTGAACTTCAAGTTCGTCCGGTAAACCTCCGCGTTCTGTAACGCCCATTTGGCGAACGGCTTTTTGTACAGCCATCGCAATATTGACGATACCTTCGTCTGCCATCAAGCGCGCTGCTCGGTAGCTAACTTCCGAGGCGAGTTTGCGGCGGTCAGCTCGTTCGTTTCGGGCGCTGGCCGGCTGTGTTCTCAACCGCTTCTGTCGGCATCGAGTCATCTACAAAACGTCTGCGTGGGATGTGCCGGGCCGACGCTAGAAGATCTGATTGCGCACCTCTTCAGAAGGCTTATTGGCCTCCCGAAGCGCTGCAGGGCCATCCGCAACATTGCCCGCATTTTCAGCATAAACGAACTCCATCAGCGCCTTGCCGTCTTTTCCCACCTCGCCGTTGAGCGGTATGAGTGCTACGCCGGGCGGCGGCTCAAATGGTTGCTCAGGAACGCCTTTTAGCACTTTTGCCACGTAATACATCCAGATAGGTAAAGACGCGCCGCCTCCAGTCTCCGCCTCTCCCAACGAGGCCGGGTTATCGAAACCAATCCAGCTTACTGCCACGAGGCCAGAGTTGTAGCCGGCAAACCATGCGTCAAGACTGTCGTTCGTCGTGCCGGTCTTACCTGAAAGGTCATGGCGTCCAAGGCTCATTGCTCGCGCGGCGGTGCCATATCGAACTACGTCACGTAACAGGCTCGTCATAATAAATGCGTTACGGGGATCAATGACGCGTTCTGCGGCCTTTCGGCTTTGGTCGGCGTTGCCATTATTTGCATCAGCGCGTTCGGGAGACGATTCAAACAGGACTCCACCTTTATCGTCAGTGATCCGCGAGATGAAGTATGGTTTGACACGGAAGCCCCCGTTGGCAAAAACTGCATATGCGCCCGCCATTTGCAGCGGCGTCGTTGCACCGGCGCCCAAAGCCATAGTCAAGTACGCTGGATGCTGTTTTGGGTCGAAACCAAACCGCGTTATGTAGTCTTGCGCATAGGCCGGACTGATTGCCTGGAGGACCCGTATCGAAACCATATTCTTGGATTTGGCCAACGCTTGACGTAAACGTATCGGCCCCTCGTACTTGTTGTCGTAATTCTTGGGCTCCCAGATTTGGCCGCCATTTCTACCTGGATCGAAAACGACTGGCGCGTCGTTAACCACTGTAGCGGGCGTAAAACCCTTCTCAAGCGCGGCAGAATAAACGAAAGGCTTAAAACTGGATCCAGGTTGTCGCATGGCTTGTGTAACATGGTTGAACTTGTTGGCAGTGAAATCAAATCCACCGACCAACGCTCTTACGGCACCGTCTGCAGGATCGACCGATACGAGGGCAGCTTCAACCTTTGGCAGCTGCGCGATTGACCACTGACCTTTTTCGTCTGCCGACAATCGAATAACTGAGCCCCGCACCGGCTTATAAGGAGATGCCTTTTCGCTCAACGCACGGCCGATAAACTTGAGCGCATCGCCCGACAGCGTCACGGTATCTCCGCGCTTGGTGTGAGCGATCACTTGCTTGCTATCGGCAGCCACGACGACTGCAGGCATAAGTTCACCAACTATTTCCTTCTCCTGAAGCGCTTCCTCGATCGCTTCTTCGGCCTCTTCTTTACCGGCCGGGATCGCAACTAAACCTTCCGGGCCACGGTATCCGTGTCGCCGATCGTATTCCAGTACACCCTTATGCAGGGCCAATAGCGCTGCTTCTTGATCCACCCTGCGAATCGTCGTATAAACCCGAATTCCACTTACGTAGGCTTTTTCGCCGTATTGCTCAAACACAGATTGGCGTGTCATTTCTGCAACATATTCTGCGTTCACAGGATACATCTGGCGTTCACGATTGAACTTCAGCACTTCTGCTTTGGCAGATTTGATATTTTCGTCATTCAAAAAGCCAAGTTCATTCATGCGCCGAAGCACGTATTGTTGACGGAGCGTAGCTCGCTTAAGATTGTTAAAGGGGTTATATAGTGATGGGGCTTTGGGTATCCCGGCAAGCATCGCCGCTTCCGCCGCAGTAACCTGTCCAATGTCTTTGTTGTAATAAACTCGGCTCGCTGCGGCAAATCCAAAGGCACGGTTGCCGAGGAAAATGTGATTCAAATAGATTTCAAGGATCTGATCCTTAGTCAGACTCTTCTCTATCTTGAAAGCGAGCAACCACTCTGAAATCTTGCGTGTGAGCGTTTGTTCGTTGCTAAGGAAGAAATTTCTCGCCACCTGCTGTGTAATCGTTGAGGCGCCGCCCTTAATTTTCCCAGCCACGATATTTGTCGCAGCGGCACGTATCAAGCCAAGATAATCGACGCCGCCATGCTGATAAAAACGTTCGTCCTCAGCAGAAATAACAGCCTGCTTCATTACCATTGGAAAATCTTGCACGCGAACAAAAGAGCGTTTTTCTTCACCGAACTCGCCTATGACGTCGCCCTCAACGGTATAAACGCGAAGCGGAAGCTTTGGCCGATAGTCAGTTACCGCTTCAATCGACGGAAGATTCGGGTATAGCAATACAACCGTCAACATGACTATCCCAATGGCAACCAACGCCAGAGACATGAGTAAGATGAAAGGGTAAAACCACCAGCGAAGCGCCATATAAGCCTAGAGTGACGAATATCAACTCGAATTATATCGAGGCGACCGGCGAGTAACCCCAACGGCCAGTAGATTGAAACAACATAATGGCAAGATCATGGCATACACAAAACAAGGCAAGCGTTATTAAAGCTTTTTCGAGGTTTAAAAGAAATTGCTTTACACGTCCTAAGGTTGTTGCTAGCATTTAATGTAATTTGTGCGTTGTAAGCCGTAAGTACTCAATACAACAAGGGCAGTTCAACCACCATGCTTAAAGAAAAACTGGCGTCCCAGTTTGATTTTCTGCGCGCGACAACGCCACCGCTGATTGGAGTGGATATCAGCTCGTCCTACATTAAAATGGTGGAGTTGGCGGATGCAGGAAAAGGGCTGTACCGCGTAGAACGCTACGTCATTGAACCTTTGCCGAAAGATACCATTACAGACGGCAACGTAGCCAACATCGAAGCGGCCGGTGAAGTGATGCGTCGTGCGCACAAGCAAATGGCGACACGCATCAAAAACATTGCACTAGCGCTCCCGTCTGCCGCTGTCATTACTAAAAAGGTGAACCTTAACGGCAATCAGCGTGAAGAGGACATGGAATACCAGGTTCAGTCAGAAGCTAACCAGTACATTCCGTTCAGTCTGGACGAAGTCAACCTCGACTTTCAAGTTATCGGACCTACGCCAAATAGCGAAGAGGAAGTAGAAGTTCTCATCGCGGCGTCACGTAAGGAAAAAATTGAAGACAGAGTCGCCGTCGCAGAGGCGGCGGGACTAAAGACAATCGTGATGGATGTTGAGTCGTACGCCGCTCTAGCGGCCTTTGACATGTTATTGGGCAGCACATCAGGAATAGAAAGCAAAGACGTAACCGCGATCGTCGACATTGGCGCGCAGTCCACGCGTGTGATCGTGATGCATGAAGAGCAACAAGTCTACTCTCGAGAACAGCAGCTAGGTGGTTATCAGCTGACCCAGGACATCTCCCGTCAATTCGGCATGCCTGCGGAAGAGGCGGAAGTCGCAAAAAAATCCGGCGGCTTACCAGACAATTACGGTCCAGATGTGTTGCAGCCGTTCAACGAAAAGATTGTGCTGGAAATATCGCGGGCACTACAGTTCTTCTTTACTTCTACACAGTTCAACAAGGTAGACCACATCCTGCTTTCTGGCGGTTGTGCGATGCTTGACGGCCTGGAAGAAATGGTTGCCCAACGTACCCAGGTGCACACCGTCGTGGCGAACCCGTTCGCCAACATGGCGCTTTCGTCAAAGGTAAAGCCGCGCCAATTAACCATTGATGCGCCGGCGCTAATGATTGCTTGTGGATTGGCAATGAGAAGGTTTGACCCTGCATGATCCGCATTAATCTACTTCCCCACCGTGAAGAAAAGCGAAAGGCGCGACAGAAGCAGTTCGCAATTCTTGCTGGATTTGCTGCGGCCGTCGCGTTGGCGGTTGCCGGGCTACTTTGGGTCGTCTTTGATGCTCAAATCGACAACCAGAAGAGTCGAAATAAATACCTCAATGACGAAATCGCCAAACTCGACAAGCAAATAGATGAAATCAAGCGAATTCGGGAAGAGACCGCGTCATTGCTGTCCAAAAAGCAAGTTGTAGAGGGCTTGCAAAGCAACCGCTCGGAACCTGTTTACTTATTGGACCAGCTGTTGCGCCAATTGCCTGAAGGGTTGTATCTCAAGACGATCAAGCAAACCGGCGCAAAGATTAGTGTTACTGGATATGCCCAGTCCAACGCGAGAGTTTCCGCATTTATGCGTAATATCGACGCTTCGCCATACCTTGGCAGTCCAAACTTGATCGAAATAAAAGCAGTAACAGTAAATGCGCAACGTGCAAACGAATTCATACTTGATTTCCTCATCAAGCGGGTGAAAGCGGACGACGGAAAAAACGCTGCCAAACGTTCCGAAGCCGTGAAGCCAGCGGAGAAAAAACCATGAATAAGTGGTTAGAGGAACTCAAACAACTAGACACGAAAAACCCCGGCGGTTGGCCATGGCCGTTCAAAATTGCGGCTATGCTATTAATTTTCATTCTTATTTTGGTCGCAGGTTTCTTCTTGTTGTATCAGGCGCAGCTAGACGACCTCGACAAAGAGGAAAAGAAAGAGACAGACCTAAAAACGGTTTTCGTTGAGAAGAAAAAGCTGGCGGTCAATCTAGAGGCATATCAGCAGCAGCGATCAGAGATCGAACAAGCATTCGGTGCATTGCTAAAACAGTTACCTACCCGATCTGAGATGGATGCCTTACTGATTGACATCAATCAGGCCGGCTTAGGTCGAGGCTTGACGTTTGATCTCTTTAAACCCGCGCCGACTGAAAACATTACCGAGTTTTACGCCGAGAAACCAATCAACCTGAAGGTAAACGGCAACTACCATGACCTGGGCGCCTTCGCAAGCGATATCTCGAAACTGCCTCGAATCGTGTTGCTCAATGATCTGAGCATCATTACCGGTAAGGACGGGGCACTGACAATGGATGCCGTGGCAAAGACTTATCGCTATCTTGATCCTGATGAGGTCGCAGCACAGCGGAAGTCTTCGAAGAATGCGCCAGCGAAACCTGGGGCCAAATGATCATGCGTAGCAGAAAGTTCGTTTTCTTTTTATTGGCGGCGCTGGCAACCTTGTGTGGTTGTGGCGAGGGATTTTCGGATTTGCGCACGTTTGTCAAGGAGTCCGACAAAAGCGTAACGCGAAAAATCGATGCGCTTCCCCAAGTAAAACCATTTGCGCCATTTGCGTACGAGGGCTTCGACCTTCCGGACCCGTTCAAACCGCGCAAACTCGCGATCAAGCAAAACGAAGGTGCTGGCGGTTTGGCTCCGGATTTGAACCGCCGCAAGGAGCCTCTGGAGGCGTACCCACTGGAACAACTGAAAATGGTGGGAACACTTACCCAGCTTGGCGCGACCTACGCGCTCGTAAAGGCGGATAAGACGCTGTACCGGGTGAAGAAGGGGAACTATCTGGGGCAGAATTTTGGGCTGATCACCGAGATCAACGATAACGAAGTAAAACTTAAAGAAATCGTACAAGACACCGCCGGAGACTGGACGGAACGCCAAAGCGTGCTGCCCTTGCTCGAAGGAACTGGGAGGTAACAGTGAGCTACACCGATCAAACACTAGCCACACCGGGCGCTCGCGCACCAGGGACGGTATTTCGCCTGTTCGCGGGGTTCGCAACAATATTGGCGGGACTCTTGTTCAGCCTGAATGGCTTGGCCCAGCAAGCGCAGCCAAACCTCCTTGAATCTATTAATACATCAACCCTACAGGGTGGTAAAGTCATTCTCCGCGTCAACTTCAAAGAGCCTCTGACAGCAGTTCCGCCCGGGTTTACCGTCACCAATCCAGCCCGAATCGCGCTTGACCTGCCAAACGTCGTGAATGGCTTGGGGAAAAGTACTGTCGACATTAGCGAGGGCGACGTGCGTTCAGTCAGCGTCGTGGAGAGTTCTGGCCGCACCCGTATGGTTGTCAACCTGACCCGTACACTGACATATACTGCTGCGCTTGATGGCAAGTCATTGGTTATCACCGTAGATGGAGGACTGGCAAGCGTCGTAAAAGACACAACCCAAACAACCAAGTTTGCGGAAAGTGCCCCCGTGTCAATGGAGCAGAAATTCAATATTCGCGACGTGGATTTTCGTCGTGGGGCGAATGGTGAAGGCCGGGTAATAGTCGATCTGTCATCACCGAACACGGGTATAGACATTCGCCTTCAGGGTAAGAATATAGTTGTCGACTTTATCAACACGGCGGCACCCCGCAATCTTTTGCGCCGACTTGATGTTCTCGATTTTGCAACCCCTGTCCGCTTGATTGACCTCGTTGGCCAGGGTGCCAACACTCGCATGTTGATCGAACCCAAGGGAATGTGGGAATACTCCGCATATCAAACGGACACACAATTTATCGTCGAAGTAAAGCAGACCAAGGAAGACCCAAACAAGCTGGTCCAAGGCGTCGGCTTCAATGGTGAAAAACTTTCACTGAATTTCCAAAACGTTGAAGTCCGTGCGGTTTTGCAGGTGATTGCGGACTTTACCGGGCTCAACATTATCACCAGCGACACAGTTGGTGGCAGCCTCACGTTACGCCTCAAGGACGTTCCTT
The DNA here is from genome assembly GCA_038321965.1 of Burkholderiales bacterium. GTDB lineage: Bacteria > Pseudomonadota > Gammaproteobacteria > Burkholderiales > Usitatibacteraceae > UKL13-2. The sequence goes on from JBBQFL010000013.1 coordinate 77,592, forward strand.
GGGATCAGGCGCTCGAGATCATTCTGCAGGCGAAGGGACTTTCCAAGCGGAAGAATGGAAACGTGTTGCTGATCGCACCGGCGGATGAACTTGCAACTAAAGAAAAGCTGGCGCTTGAAGCGGTACTGCAGATATCTGAGCTTGAAGCGCTGCGCACGGAAAGCTTTCAAGTGTCGTACACGAAAGCGTCCGACGTGCAAACGCTGATCACAAACAAGGATCAGAATATACTTTCCAAACGCGGACGCGCGACCTCTGATGCTCGAACCAACACCCTTTTCGTCAACGACACGCCGACCAAACTGGACGAAGTTAGACGATTGATCGCCCAGCTGGATGTTCCGGTGCGTCAGGTGATGATCGAAGCCAGAATCGTGATTGCGGATGATAAATTTTCGCGCGAACTAGGCGCAAAATTCAACTTTGCGGCTGGAGCCAACAAACAGGGCAGAAATATTGGCGCAGCCGCTAACATCGACAACGCGCACAGGATTGCCTCGGGAATCTCACCATTGAATGCCGACACGCCAATTTCCGTAAACTTGCCAGTGGCAGGCGCAGCGGGCTCCATTGGCATTAATATTCTCAATATTGCAAACGGCAACCTTGTCGAGCTGGAGTTGTCCGCGCTCGAATCCGATGGACGTGGCAAGGTGGTATCGAGCCCGAGGATCATCACCGCCGACAAACGTAAGGCGACAATTAGTCAGGGTACCGAAATTCCGTATCTGACGCAGTCCTCGGCGGGCGGCTCGACAGTTTCGTTCAAACAGGCGGTCCTGTCCTTGGACGTTACGCCACAGATCACACCCGATGACAAAGTAATTATGGACATTGAAATCAAGAAAGATTCAGAGAGTGGCCGCGCGGTCGGTGGCACGCCGATTCTCGATGTGCGCAATGTCCGTACGCAAATACTTGTAGAAAATGGGGAAACAGCAGTATTGGGTGGGATTTTTGAGCAATCCACCTCAACGAACACTACAAAGGTGCCATTTCTTGGCGATATCCCATTCATAGGGACCTTCTTCAAAAAAACGCAGCGCATTGATAATAAAACAGAACTAATGGTCTTCATCACGCCCCGAATCATCAAAGACCAGCTAAACGTGCGCTGATATTGTTGGCACCATTAAGCGCTCATAAACTCCCACCGAAACGGGGCGCCCAAAAGGTGTCCCGTTTTGTCTATACGGCTCGCGCCCGCAACAATGCCGCCATACGTCCGAGAAAAGCGAAATATCTATCTGATCGGTATGCCGGGGTCGGGCAAAAGCACGATTGGGAGATCACTCGCAAAGATACTGCATCTCAATTTCGTCGATGCTGATCATGCGCTCGCAGCCCGCACGGGTGTCGCGATCGCAACCATTTTTGAGCTCGAGGGTGAGGCGGGATTTCGTCAGCGTGAAGTCACGCTGATCGCTGAGCTGTGTGAGCGCGCAGGTATCCTGGTTGCGACTGGTGGAGGCACCATCCTCTCTCCCATCAATCGCGAACTGCTACATCAGACTGGTGTGGTAGTTTACTTAAAGGCAAAGCTCGATGACCTCTGGATGAGAACCAAAAACGACAGCAAGCGTCCGCTGCTGCGCACGAATGATCCGCGGTCAGTACTGACGTCTCTGCTCGAAGCTCGCGATCCGCTATACGCCGAAATTGCGGATCTGGTGGTCGAAACAGCTGGTTACCCTAAAGTAGCGCGGCTAGCCAATGATATTGTCGATCGACTGGTGCAGAATAAACTTTGGGAAGTACCCGCACCAACGACTTGAACGGCGAGCATGAGTTCCATTGATAAACATGAAGTATTACTACACGTATCGCTGGGCGAACGAAGTTACCCGATCGTGATCGGTCGATCCGTGCTGGCGAATATAGGACGGTTGATTTCCTACCTGCCGAACCGGCGGGTCGCACTGGTCACGAACAAAACTATTTACCCGCTTTATGGGGAGTCACTGATTGCGAAGTTGAGACAGCAGGGCATCGACGTACTGTCAATCTGTCTGCCGGATGGCGAGCAGTATAAGGACTGGCCGGCGCTGAATCAGATTTTCGACGCGTTGCTCGAACATACCGTCGATCGCAACACCACTCTGATAGCGCTTGGCGGCGGCGTGATAGGGGATGTTGCGGGATTTGCGGCAGCCACCTATCAGCGTGGTATTCCGTTCATCCAGATTCCGACCACGCTATTAGCGCAAGTCGACTCCAGCGTCGGTGGGAAAACCGCGATCAATCACGCGCGCGGCAAAAATATGATCGGTGCGTTCTATCAACCGCAACTCGTGCTGGCTGACACCAATACGTTGAAGACATTGCCGGATCGGGAGTACCGTTCAGGACTCGCAGAAATCATCAAATATGGGCTCGGTTTGGACGCCGCTTTTTTTGAATGGCTTCAGACCAATATGGGCGCACTCAATCAGCGAGATCCGGCAGTGTTGGCCTACGCCATCAAACGGTCATGTGAGATAAAAGCCGGTATCGTCGCCGCAGACGAACGAGAGACGTTGAAAGACGGCGGTCGGGCATTGCTCAATTTGGGGCACACTTTTGGCCACGCCATTGAAACGGCGCTTGGCTACGGTGTGTGGCTGCACGGTGAAGGTGTCGCATGCGGCATGGTGTTGGCCGCTGAGCTTTCACACGAGCTTGGTTCATTGAACACTACCTCATTGGCGCGCGCGACAGCACTAATTCAGGCGGCGGGATTGCCAACAACCATGCCGAATATCTCCACCGACGCAATGCTCTCGCATATGCGTCGCGACAAGAAAAATGAGGGCGGAAATATTCGACTGATCTTGTTAGACAAAATTGGCGCCTCAAACGTCAACCCAGCAATAAGTAACCAACGCCTCCGTCAATTTCTCGACGCCAGATTGCGGCAAGCGTAAAACCAGCATCCGCGCGGCCTAACGACTGAAATCGCGTTGAAAGGCGCATGAATAGGCGATCCGTAGCCTTGACAATCAAGCGCGGCTGGCCCGATTCATGTGAAGCGAGTGTGAAAGCTCAGCCTAGGCGCTTTAAAAACACACCCATCTCTCTGGCCGCCTGTTTGTCTCCCTTAGCCTCGGCTGCCACAATGCCCCTCAGATACGCAACCCGTGCGCCGTCAACATCGTTGTTCTGCGACAATGCTTTGCCCAATAGCTTCCATGCCGCTGAATACGCGCTGTCCTGCAATACGGCCGCACGCAAATGTACAGCTGCACGCACACTGTCGCCACACTTCAAATATTCACTGCCGAGTGAAAAACGCAGCAAGGGATTGTCCCTGCCCTGAGACAGCATTTTCTCAAAACTTTCAATCATTCCCATCGCATCGCCTCCATCACTCGCACAATACCAAACGCGGTCGTTTCAGCTATTATCAATGCAGCCAACAATACGTATCGAATTGGTCCCTACGCACGCTTTTTAAATCTTTGCGCCATTCTCAGCCGCAACCCTCACAGGAGCTTAACGTGTTCCGACTTAATAACCATGCCCGCTTTCTAGCTTCTTTAATTCTGGCCGCGTTTGCATTCGTCGGCGTTGCCCAGGCGCAAACAAAATCGCGCGACGTGTCCATCGGCCTTCAGGCTGCGATTACGTCCATGGACCCGCACTTCCACAATCTATCTCCCAATAACGCGTTGTCGCTACATATTTTCCAGCCGCTGATCCAGCGCGACGAAAATCAGAAGCTGGTTCCCGGCCTCGCAACCTCGTGGAGGGCGCTGGACGACTTGACTTGGGAATTCAAGCTACGCAAGAACGTTCGCTTTCATGATGGTTCGCCCTTCACGGCGGAAGACGTCGTGTTTACCCTGAAGCGCGTCCCCGACGTGCCTAACAGCCCTTCCTCGTTCGCAACGTTTACCAAACCGATCATCGACGTACAAGTGATCGACCCACATACGATCATCTTCAAAACCGCTACCGCCCACGTATTGCTACCGTCGGACCTTGCCTCGGTGATGATCGTCTCCAAGCTACATGGCGAAAAGGCGACTACGGCCGACTACAACTCGGGCAAGGCAGCAATCGGTACCGGCCCCTACAAGTTTGCTGAATACGTGCCCAATCAGCGCGTCGTGTTTACTGCAAGCTATGGCTACTGGGGTGGCGAAGAGCCATGGGACAAGATCACCTATAAGATGCTCACCAACCCGGCAGCGCGAGTTGCTGCGTTGCTCTCGGGTGACGTGCAAATGATTGAGACCGTACCCACCGCAGATATTGCCAAGCTCTCCAAGGACAAGAACTACAACCTGGTCGACAAAGTCTCCAACCGCGTAATTTATGTGCACCTCAACCAGAGCACTGAAAAATCACCGCCATTTGTTTTCGACAAAGCCGGCAAACCGCTAGACAAAAACCCGTTCAAAGACGTTCGCGTGCGCCGGGCCCTCTCGATGGCGATCAATCGCGACGCAATTGTCGATCGCGTGATGGAAAAGAAAGCCGTGGCCGCCGCGCAATTGCTGCCGGATTTTTTTTACGGCACCAGCAAAAAACTTAAGCCCGCCAAATTCGACCCCGAGGGCGCCAAGAAACTCCTGGCTGAGGCAGGTTATCCCAATGGGTTTGCAATGACGTTGCATGGCCCAAACAATCGCTACATCAATGACGCCAACATTGTTCAAGCCATCGCCCAGATGTACACGCGTATCGGCATCGACGCCAAAGTTGAGACCATGCCATCGGCAGTGTACTTCACCCGTGCCACGAAACTGGAATTCGGCTACATGGTTTTGGGTTGGGGTACCGAGAGCGGAGAGCAGGGGTCAGCCATGCGTTCATTGTTGGCGACCTTCGATCAAGCAAAAGGAATGGGGGTCACCAATCGCGGCCGCTATTCAAACGCGGCCTTCGACAAGGTGTTATCGGATGCGCTGGTAACGATGGACGACAAAAAGCGCGAGGCGATGATCCAGCAGGCGGCAGAAATGGTGATGGGTGATGTCGGCCTGATCCCGCTGCATTACGAAGTCAGCACCTGGGCAACGACCAAAGGCTTCAAGTACATCGCCCGCACCGATCAGTACACGCTTGCTTCGGGCTTAAAGCCGCTGAAGTAGCGACTTCCCTAACACGCGTGGTGCAACGCCACGCGTGTTAAGAAGGCGGCAACCACCTTGTATCCGTGTCCAGCGGAAAAATAGGGCGCAGCACATTGCGATACGGCACACGCGAGAGTATCGGGGTAGTCAGGCCCGGTACATCGACCTCAATGATGTGGTCGTCCGAAAACAGCAAATCGAAAGCCGCACGAAAGTGGCCTCTCGACTTAACGATCACCGACCTCTCCTTTGCGATGTCGATGCCGAAAACTTCAAACATCGCCGTGTCCTTGCATTGCTGGCGTACGCTAACGACCACGACTCGAACGCGCGCGATTCGCAAAAGCGCCATCGGGCCAAGATTGATTCCATGACCCGCTGATATGCCGCGTGAGCCTACGATGCTGCCATGGTGCAAACCTTCAACCGTTGCATCGGCTTCGAATTTCCCGGAAAGAGGATGGTTCTCGTCGGCGTTGAATCTCGCATGAAACGAAGTGCCGACACCCAGTTGGTTTACTTCCGCCGCTAGCGCCGGGTCGAAAAAAATACCTAACAGGGCACCCTCAACGCCCGCCTCAACAAACGACTTCAATATCCACACCGTATTGCCACGCCCGCCACCGCCGGGATTGTCGGCAACATCGGCGAATAGCAATGCCGGTCTGGACAAATCACGGCCACACTCCACCGCCATGCGCGTCGCGTCTTCAAGACTGGTCAGGCTCGGGATGTAGCGATGCCGGTCATTCCAGGTTTTCGTAGCAATGTCGATGCAAAGCGACTTCGCCAGTGCGGAATCGTTGCGCGTGGTCACGATGACCGACATTCCGTTCTTGATGGTATCCCCCAGCGAAAACCCGCTCACCACGGAAACATTCATCACCCTTGGGTCCATTTTGGATTGCCCGTAGGAAATGATGTCCGCATAGGGGCCGGATTTCGTATTTTGCGTTACAGATGGTGGAATAAATGGCAACTTAACGAACGCCGCCGTGGCATCCAATCCTTGGAGTAGCGCACGCATATGCAGCGCAGACTCCACGCCACGCTCATGCATGTCAACGTGCGGATTGGTGCGGTACACCACCAGCACATCGGCGTTATCCACCATTTGCTGAGACACGTTCGCATGCAAATCCAGCGTCGCTACAATGGGTACATCCGGCCCAACTATTTTGCGTATCGACGCCAGCAACAAGCCATCTGGATCAACCCCCACTGTGCCAATTGCCGCGCCGTGCAACGATAAAAACACCCCGTCGACCGGCAATGCTGCCTTCAGGCGGCCGCACATCTCGCGGACCACCTCATCAAAGAATTCTTGGTCAATCGGCCCGCTTGCACCGATCATTGCCCCCATCAGCGGCAATGGCGTCCAAGCGGTCGATGCGTTCATGTCATCGATAAAACCTGTCAGGCACTTTGACACGCGCGGGTGCTCGGATTGCCAGTCGCGCATCATGGCATTACCGAACTCAAGATAGTTCTGCAAAAACTCTTCGCGGGTCGCGACCGGTGAATGTGCATTGGACTCGAGCATAAAACACCCGAGCGCGATTCTGGGGGCATTGGATGTCGTCATGCCGTCATGATAACGATTGCGCATTGACCCTGCACCCGGCGCACGCGGATAATTGATCAAACTGATCCTGTCCACTTTTCATTGAGGGTTTAAGCCGCTCTTTTTGTCAGCCGAGCAGATTGGCTGTTTTGAATGGTAACTGTGGATAAGTCGTCGTTGGCTGACTCGATCAATTCGGCGTTGCATGCGCGCTCAAAC
>JBBQFL010000014.1:0-84281 GCA_038321965.1 Burkholderiales bacterium
GTTGAGATCGGTCGTGACCGGTTGTCTGACATCACCCTGGGGGTGACCTGGAAGTTCCAGCCCAAGTGTGCGATGCGTGCGCAGTGGGCCGGCTCACGTAATGCGTCCAACATCGCCATCTACGAATTCAAGCGTCATGAACTGTCCTCGACCATTCGTTGTGAATATCAGTAGCCCAACACCCTTGTAGCCACATGTAGCAGCTCCGCCAGATATGCCTTTAAAGAATTGAAGGACAAAAAATGATCGCAAGAACAGCTATCTCCGCCCGCACCGTGAACGGCCAACTCCTTAACTTTGTTTTCGCGTTGGCAGCGTTGTTGATGTGCACTGCGGCGGCTCCTGCATGGGCACAAAGCGGGGAGTTCACCTTTGTTATTGGCGCCGTCACGGTTGAGCGTCCAAGCGGACGAATTACGCCGATTCGTGGGACAACGGTAACGCCGCAGGACGTCATCATGACGGGCGCGGACGGTATGGCGCAATTGGCGATGGTGGACGGCGCAAAACTGTCTTTGCGTCCCAATTCCCAGCTGCTCGTCCAAAAGTACCCGGTGTCGGTCAATGATCCGCCCGGCGCGATATTGAGTTTGGTGCGCGGTACGCTACGCACTTTTACCACGGCACTGTCCGGCCCCAACCGAGCCGGTTACCAGCTCAATACCAAGATTGCGACGATCGGCATCCGCGGGTCGGGCGGCATATTGGAACATCAGGACGACACGACCAACCATTACACGATCGAAGGCAGCCACGAAGTCGCCAGTGCAGATGGCAAATTTGAGTCGATCATCAGTTTTCCGAACCAGACCGTACAAGTTGTTCTGGGGCAGCCCCCAAAGCTCATCCCCACGCCGCCAAGTTTGCTCGCGGCGGGTGCCGTATCCAAAGATGGCAAGAAGAAAGTGGCGAGTGCCGAGGGGTCACCGGACACAGTAACTCTAGCGTCTGTATTCAACCTGATTGAGATCTTTTTCGGCAGGAGTAAGCCGCAAGGCGGAAGCGCGCTGGGCTTCACGATCGTCGATCCCAGCGGGAACCTGGGCGCGGACCCGCTGCGCTTGCAAAACATCGTGATCGCAGCCGGTGGTTCGCTAGCGTCCGATATCGCGCTGCCTTCTGCGATTACTATTGAGCAAAATGGCGGTTTGCGGGCCTATACCGCGTACGCTGCCAGTCAAAGTGGAACCGGCGCAAATATCGCTGGTGGAACGGCCCGCGACGTACAAATAATTTCGCTGGGCAACAATACGGCGGTCGCAATCGGTCGCTGGGAAGGCGTCTCCAGTTTCGGATTTGGCGCGGGCAATGGTGGCACTGGCGGTACGGTAGGCGGCAGCGTTCATTTTGCATACGGCGGCGCGGGTTATCCGTCTTACCTCTCGGATGTGCTGACCGGTACGGCGACCTATACGCGTCAGGCAGCAACGACCCCGACCAACCAGTTCGGCACACTGGGTACCCTGACGACAGCCACGCTGGACGTGAATTTCACGGCCAGAACGTTGAATGCCGTGATTGGTGTCACCATGCCCGCGGGGAGCGGCGCGAGTGCGGGCAACTGGAACCTTGCAGCGACGAACGTGCCGTTTGCATTGAACGCTTTCTATGCCAGTGGTTCACGCGTAACGGTCACCAATGCGTCCGGCGGACGGTCAACGAACAATACACTTCTCGGCGGCAGTATCGAAGGCAGTTTCGTTGGCAGCAAGCTGAACGGAGCGATTCTCGGCTACAGTATTTTTGACAGGACCAGCGGCAGCAGTGCTGATTCTCAACGCATCAATGGCGTAGTGGTCTACTCGGGTCCATCGCAGAATGCATCAGCGAATTATCGCGACGGCCTTGTTTCCGATCCCACCGGCTCTCTAGGCGCAGCAAGCTATATCCGCTCGTTTGCCACCAGCAACACAGCGGCGGAGGTAACCGTTGGCAACAGCGGCGCCGTGTCGGCATTCGCTGCGCCGTTTCCGACGGGCAACGAGATTGTGGGGCACCGGCCATATGCGCAAGGCACCGCTGTCGTGTTCGACAATGGGTTTGACCCGACGACCGGATTGGTCTGGGGCCGGTGGGCGGGCGGCACGGCGACCATCGGTGGTCAAAACGTAAGTCTCGCGCAAAGCAGTCTGCACTATATTTTCAGCCCCACCCAAAGCGGCCCGGTTGCGCTGCCGCTCACCGGCACCGGCGTGTATGACGTCGTCGGTTCCACACGCCCAACCGATCTTGGCGGGCGCGTCGGCGTATTCAATTCAGCCAGCCTCAATGCCAATTTCAGCGCGAAAACGGTCGATACCTCGATCAATATCACCATCGGTGGCCAGACCTGGAATGGCTCGGCCGCAGGTGTGCCGATTTATCGCGATCAATATTTTTCGGCCTATGCCGGTGGCCCGAGCATCGCCGGCATTCCGCGGCCCGCCGTATTCAATATCACCTGCACGCCGAATTGCACGCCAGCTGGCGTCACCGGAAGTCTGGACGGTTTTTTCACTGGACGTAGAGGCGCAGGAGCGGGAGTGATGTACAACATGAGCAACATTTCCGGCGCAATCGCCTTCGCTCGGCGGGGTGGATGAGCGTGGACTTAAAACATGCCCTGCGGCATGACGAATGCCTGCCGAATCCGAGCGCCCTGACGGGCGCGAGGTGGGGCGAAGCCAGCGTGGACACAAAACATTCCCCACAGTGGATTGCCCTCAGCCCCCAAGGCAATTTACCAAACTCAAGTATCCACGAGCCTCCCAGCAACAAAATGGCTGAAGAACCGCACCGATTCTAGTGTTTCAAGTTTTGTAGCATAAGCCCAATACCACAGCATGTTTTTTGAACGGTGAAGAAAATGTCAAAAGCACGGACGATCATGAAATCCCTGTTTGCAACCATCGCGTCGGTCCTAACGCTTTCCGTCGCAGGCGTCGCGCAGGCGCAGCCATTCGCCTACGTAGCGAACCAAAGTGCAAATACCGTCTCGATAATCAATACCGCGAACGAAACCGTGGTCGCGACAGTGCCGGTCGGCACCGGCCCTCGCGGGGTTGCAGTCGACTCACAGGGGAAGCGCGTTTATGTCGCCAATATCACCAGCAATTCCGTTTCGGTGATCGAAACGGTAACGAACACCGTTCTCTCGACGATACCTGTTGGCACCGGTCCGCGTGCCCTTGCCGTAAATCCGGCCGGTACTCGTGTCTATGTATCCAATAGCACCACCAATAATGTATCGGTCGTAGACACCACGACCAATACCGTCATCGCGACTGTGCCGGTCGGAGTCGCGCCGCGCGGCGTTGCGGTCAACCCTGCCGGGACGCGCGTTTTTGTTGCCAACTCATCCAACAATAACGTATCCGTCATCGACGCAACGACCAACACCGTGCTCACCACGATCGGCGTCGGGACAAATCCTTTTGGCGTTGCGATCAACCCTGCTGGAACGCGCGTGTACGTGACCAATCAGAATACCAATGACGTCGCGGTGATTGACGCCACGAACAATACGTTCCTGTCAGGCATTGTCGTGGGGTCGGTGCCGCAAGGTATCGCCATTAACCCGGCAGGTACACGCGCTTACGTGACCAATCTAAGCGGCAGCAGCCTCTCCGTCATCGACATCACCAGCAATACGGTGCTGGCGACCGTTCCGGTGGGCGCAAGTCCGGTTGGCGTGGGAGTCAATCCCGCCGGAACCAAAGTCTATGTATCCATCGGCGGTGCCAACAACGTTTCGGTGATCGACGCTGGCTCTAATACGCTCCTTACTTCTGTAGCCGTCGGCGCGGGACCGGGTGGCCTTGCGGTCGGCCCCATCCTCCCTCCGAGTGCACCGAATCTCGGGTCCGTCACGCCAGGCGATAGTTTTGTGTCAGTTGCCTTCACTCCCCCAGCGAGTGACGGCGGTGCGCCGATTACCAGCTACTCAGCGAAATCCAACCCCGGGAACATTATCGGGACCGGCACCGGATCACCCGTACTGGTAACCGGGTTGACGAACGGAACGTCCTATACATTTACGGTGGTTGCCACCAATTCCGCTGGCACCGGACCGCCCTCAGCGGTGTCAGCTGCCGTGGTACCAGCCGGTCCCCCGGTAGCACCTTCTGGGGTGACTGCCACACCAAATAATGGCCAGGCAACGGTGACTTTTACCGGAAACTCTTCCAACGGTTCACCGACGACCGGATACACCGTTTCGTCGAGCCCTGGGGGTGGCGTAGATCTCAACGCAGGAACGACGGGGCTGTCGCATACCATCACCGGCTTGACCAATGGAACCGCGTACACGTTTACGGTTGTTGCCACCAACGCCGTCGGGTCGAGTTCACCGTCGGCGCCATCGAATAGCGTCATACCGGCCGGCGCACCGAATGCCCCCACTATTGGCACCGCCACGGGGGGCAACGCTAGCGCCAGCGTTAACTTTACGCCACCTGCCAACAACGGCTCAGCCATCACTAGCTATACTGTCACCGCCAACCCAGGTGGCCCCAGCGTTACCGGTACGGGTTCGCCGATCTTTGTCAGTGGCCTGATAAACGGCTCTACCTACACCTTTACGGTCACCGCCACCAACGCCATTGGTACTAGCCCGGCATCGGCCGCCTCCAATAGCGTCACACCATCTGCGCCGACGGTACCCGGCGCTCCAAGTGCGGTCGTTGCCACCGCTGGCAACGCGTCCGCGACCGTTTCGTTCAAAGCACCTGCTGCAAATGGCTCGCCCATTACTGGCTACACCGTTACATCAAGGCCGGCCGGCGGTGTAGATGTCAACGCAGGAACTACGGCTCTGTCACATTCCATCACCGGCTTGAGCAATGGAACTGCGTACACGTTCACCGTCGTTGCCACCAACGCGGTCGGGCCGAGTTCACCGTCAGCGCCATCCAATAGCGTGGTACCTGCCGGTGGGCTTGGTGCCTCTCAACGAGCCGTATTGACAAACCTCTATAGCTCGACAAACGGCGCGTCGTGGACCAACAAAACCAACTGGAATGGTGCGGTGGGAACGGAATGTACCTGGTTTGGTGTGACATGTGACACGGCGCAGAATAATGTCGTGGCGATTAACTTGGGTTCGAATAATCTCGTAGGTACGCTGCCCGCGCTTTCCGGGCTTCCGGCGCTGCAGACTTTTAATGTCTCCATCAATCAGTTAACCGGTCCAATCCCGTCGCTGGGTGGGTTGACAGCGTTGCTGGATTTTCGCGTCAACAACAATCTTTTAAGCGGACCAATCCCCTCCCTGACCGGGTTGACAGCGTTGGTAACCATTGTCGCCAGTAACAACCAGTTAACCGGTTCAATTCCGTCGCTGACCGGGTTGACGTCGTTGCAGCAGTTCACTGCTCCCAACAACCAGTTAACGGGATCAATTCCGTCGCTGAGCGGGCTGACTGCGTTGCAGCAGTTTGGTGTCAGTATCAACCAGTTGACTGGGCCAATTCCTTCCCTGACCGGGTTGACAGCGTTGGTTGACTTTAACGCCTTTAGCAACGGATTTACCGGATCAATTCCTTCCTTGACCGGGTTGACTGCATTGCAATCCTTTCAGGTCAGCACCAACCAGTTAACCGGCCCAATTCCGTCGCTGAGCGGGTTGACCGGATTGCTATTCTTACTGGCCGGCAACAACCAGTTGACTGGGTCAATCCCGTCGCTGAGCGGGTTGAATTTAGTTGCTATTGAGGTCAACAACAACCAGTTAACCGGACCCGTCCCAACTCCACCAGCCTCTTTGCTCGCCGGGCAGAGCAAACTGTGTAGCAACAGCTTGACCACTAGCGGGGTTGCAGCCACTGATACCGCCTGGAATACCGCAACCGGCGTGAACTGGCAAGCGTGTCAAGTCGGCGCTGCGGCACCAGCCTGCACGCTGAGCGCATCGCCAACATCGATCCTTGTCGGTGGCACTTCGACGTTGACTGCAAGTTGCACACCCGCAGCAACGTCGTTTACCTGGACCGGTGGGACATGTGCCGGCACCAATGCCACCACCTGCACCGTCACGCCCACTGCCACGACTACCTATACATTTGCAGGTACCAATGTTGTGGGCACCGGCAAAACCGCTTCCGCGACAATAGCGGTGTCGACGACCGTTGCGGCACCCGCATTGAGTTTGTCACCCCAGTTCATCAACTTTGGTTCCCGAACCGTTAACACAACCAGCCTACCGGCCACGGTGGTGTTGACCAATAGCGGAACCGTCGACCTGATCATCAGCAGTATTCAGGGTTCCGGCGATTTCGGCTTCACCAGCACCTGCCCTATTTCCAGCGCTGCAGTCGCGCCTGCTTCAAGTTGCGCGGTCAACATCACGTTCACTCCCCTTACTGCAGCCGGTATACAGGGTGCAATCACGATCACGAGCAACGCGCCGGGTTCACCACACCGCATACAACTCTTCGGAACTGGCACCGCCACCTCTGTTGCGACCATCAGCGTCAACACAGATGCGCTGGCTTTTGGCGCGCAGATTATCAACACTACCAGTGCGGCACAGAACGTGATAATTACCAATACGGGCTTTGCGAATCTGTTGTTATCAAACGTGGTGATAGTCGGACCGTTTAGCCGGTTCGCATTGAGTACGTCAGCCAGCCCTGCCGACTGTGCGAGCACCGTCGCGCCGCAAAGCAGCTGTCAATTTGCCATCGTATTCAGGCCAACCACAATCGGTGCACAGAGCGGGCAAATTACCATCCCCAACAATGCCTCCGACACGCCACTGACCATCAGCCTGAGCGGAAACGGAACACCGAATCCGGTTCCCGTGATTAAAGTCAGTGATGTGCTTGCATTTGGCGATCAGGTCCTCAATAGCGCCAGCACCGTGCGGAATCTGATTGTCAGCAACACCGGCGCGGCCCCACTACTCATCAGCGCGTTCAGACTTGCTGGTAACAATCCGGACAATTTTTCAGTCACCGGCCAAAGCACATGCGCGAGCATCGCACCAGACGCCAGTTGTACGCTGGCCATTACATTCACACCGACGACAATTGGTGCGAAAACTGCCCAGATTATTTTCGCGAGCAACGCCGAGAACGCGACTAGCGTTAACACGACAGCACTTACAGGAAACGGCATCCTCGCGCCGCGCCCGTTGGTTACTCTCTCAACGAGCGTGATTGGTTTCGGCAACGTGATCTTTGGTGGAGCGACACCCAACCAAATTGTCATTCTGACCAATCCAGGCGGACAGGTCATGAGCATTTCGCGAATTGACGTCACGGGCGACTTTGTACAAACCAATAATTGCGGCACCAGCCTAGCGCCTTTGGCAAGTTGCACGATCAACATTGGTTTTGCCCCGCTCGGAACCGGCCCACTTTCAGGCGAATTCATTGTAATTTCCAATGCAGCAACCAGCCCGGACCGGATACAACTTGGTGGAACTGGCTGCAGATGGTTTAGCCAGTCCAAGAGTCGCCTGTTCCTGACAGTGTGCTAAGACCATCCCGCGATTGCGACTGACATTTTCTCGCACGCCGATTTGCATCCAGATATTATTGCGGCTCGTAGAAACGTTATTGCGCTAACCATGTTTTCCGTCCTCGCTTTCAACCTGGCGGGGTGGCCACACGCTCAGGAGCAGCCATGAAGAGTATTGAAGAAGCAGACGACCCGCGTCGTCGCGTGTTGATCCAGGCACTGACTGCAGGTGCGTTTGCAACGGCACTGCCGGAGGTAAATGCGCAGGGCTTCAGCATTTTTGGCAGCAAACCGGCGAAGCTTCCACCCAAACAGTCGATCTACCGCATTGCCGGCCAAGTAACGGTCAACGATCAGCCGGCGACGCTGGATACGCCCGTCAAGCCCGGCGACACAGTCCAGACCGGGAAAAGCGGCGAGATCATTTTTGTCGTCAACAGTAATTCTATGATCTTGCGCGGCAGCAGCAAACTCACCATCGAAACCGAGAAGACGTCCGATCCCTCACCGATCATAAGCGGTCTCAGATTGCTCACCGGGGCGCTGCTCTCGGTGTCTCGCAACACGCCGATGCGCGTCCGCACGCCGAACGCTACCGTGGGTATCCGCGGTACCGGTTTTTACATGGAGTCGGAACCAGATCGCACCTATTTTTGTACCTGTTATGGCATTACCGAAGTCGCGTCAAATACTGACGTGGAGAGCAAGGAGACGATCATGGCCAAACAGCATGATCGGCCTATTTACATCCTGAGTAATGAAGGCAAGGGCAAGAATATCCGCAATGCCCCATTCATCAATCATACAGACCAGGAGTTGGCGCTGATCGAAACCCTGGTTGGGCGCGAGCCTGCCTTTGTCTTTTCGAAAGACGCTTACACGGCGCCGCGCCGCACTTATTAGTTAAATGCATCGCGCGGAACTAGCGGCACGGTGACTACTGCGGAGCGCTGTTCAGTATCCAGTTCAGGAACAAATCGTAATTCGCTCGCGCTGGTTGGCCTGGTGCAACACTGGTATCGAAACCGGGTCGAAGCAAACCGTTGTGGTGATTCCCTGATGGTTTGCGCAATATTGGACTGGCAACGATATCGGTGAAATTAATGCGACTGCGTATCTCGGTATAAAACCACAGGTCGTCGGTGGCATCACCGGCGATCCCGTCGCCATTGCGATCCGTGTTTGTGTAGAACACGGGTGGGACTACGCCACTGCCGCCGGGCAGATGGCACCCAGCATTGGTACAGCCAGCCGGCAGCGATTGCAAGACTGCCTTGATGTCTGCAAAACGGATGGCCGACGGCGCGATAGGCAACGCGCTGTCAACTACCACCGACACCCGCGCCGCAGCACCTGGCGTAGAGCCGTTGCTCGCGATCAATTGCAGCACATAAACGCCGTTGGCCGTCGCATTGAATGTTGGCTGAACGCTGGTCGCGTTGGTCAGCGTTGCGCCTGGCGGCCCGGAAATCAGGCTCCACACATAGGCATTAGCGTACAGACTGCCCGCAGCAGACAGGACGGTCGCACCTGGTCGCACCACGCGATCGGGACCCGGATCACTTATTGGTCTACCGGGTCGGAGCGCCTTGCCACTGTTGTCGCGAACCGCGTAGCCCTTGGTTTCAAGGAACGTCGCGAGAAGCTCAGGGCGGCTGGAGCTGTAAAACGCTTCCGACACCAATTTCGCCAATGGCATATTGCCCCGATCAATAATATGCGCCTTGATGCGATCGGCATAGCCATCAAATTTCTCGTAGTCCTCGAAATCCAGATCAGATTGATTTCCAGTCCCGCGCAACGTGTGGCAGGCACGACACGACGTGGCGACGACCTCCTTGTAGAGTGTCGACTGTCCGGCGACCAGCCAAGATTTTGGAACGTACGTGTCGCTGAAAACGGCGTTAGGCAGTCCATCGCCCCCATAAGCCTGCTTCACCTGTGCAGCGGCGGTCCCCTGCCATTCGTTGCGATTTGCAACCGGCCGACAGGCATCTTCGGCGAACGGTGAAGGTGCAACAATCGGGTAGGTACAAAGCACCATCTTGTTGATGGTCTTCATCTTCGCTTCCTGATCGGCGCGGGTAAATCCTGCGCTCGTCGAGTAGTCCAGCGCATCCGGCTCCAGTGGATGCAGTCGCGCCTGAACGTCACCGCGCGTCAGGGATACGGAATTTTGCACCAGATTGAATAGCCGCTTGCCGACGGCGTTTGGTGCGGTGAGCGCGTCGCCTCGCCCGCCATGACAGGAAATACACGGGCCTGGCATTGCCTTCTCGCCCCGTCCATCCATATCAATCGTCAGTCTACGATTACCCGTCGGATCAAATGTATAGAACTTGGCAAAACTTGAGCCGCCATTGGGGCCAGGGCTGAATTCGATGGCGTTGGTTCCTTTATGCTGGCGCGAATCCTTGACGACCGCAGCATCCAGATTGATTCGGCTGTAGGTATAGCCCGCCGCGGCTTCGACAAAATAGTTTTCGACATTGGCAGCCACCGTCCCGTTGGTATTTTGCCGAACCGTGAGGTTACGCCCATAGCCCAGATCGCGAACATCGCCGACGACGATGTTGACCTCAGTTCCTGAGGTACCACCAAAGCCGTTTGCAGCCTTCCATTTATCGAGTGTGTCTTTCTGGTTGGCGGGGTCGACGGCAACGTAATACGCGGTTGCCCATTCAACGGACGTTGTTTGCATCGAACCGTCAGGCTGCACTTGCGGGTTTGGAAACGTCAAGAATTTGTTAGGCGTACTTTCAGTAATGACCACCTGAGGAGGCGACGCCGGTGAGACGTCCGTGGAATTACTACCCCCGCCACCGCCACACCCGCCAAGCAGCAGCATGGCGCCAAGGGAGGCAACATGGATGAATATTTGATGGTTGCGCACGATCAAATCCTCTAGAAACGAATGAGATAAACGATGGAATATTGGTCCGCAACATAACTCGTCGGCGAGGTTGCGAACGACGGACGGAAATTTGGCGTCGACTGCGCGCGCCGCCAGGACAGGTCAAGCGAGTGGCGTGGGCCCAGACCCAAATTGTAGCCAAGCGTCGACAGTACTGTCTTGCCTTCAAATCGATAACTGAAGAACTGACCGCTCAGGTACGCATCGTCCTGCACGAATACGTCGGCGACTTCAAGGATTTCCAGTGAGGGCAACCCGGTAGAAACGATGTGGCCCTTGCGGTACTCGCCCGTCAGGTAGATGGTCTCCAAAGAGCTCAGCGCATAATCGGCGTTGACACGAGCGGCATTGAAACGATTGGTAAACACCGCACTCTTGGCGTTGCGTTCATCATGCAATATCGCGCCAAATAAAGAAATTCTGTCCGTAAGCGCCTGCCGCACGGATAATCCTGCCGAATAACGATAGCCATTGCGGATTGAAGACTGGTAGTGTTCCGCAGAGGATTGCGCGAATAACGCGAACGTTGGGGCGTCAAATTCAGCCGAAGGACGGTACGCTAGTTCTCCCTGGACCCCAGCCATTGCGCGGCTAAGCCGATAGAAATTGTCGAATTTTTCACCACCGAATGACCCCGTCACGGTCGCACGAAAATTCTCGCCGAATCGGAATATCTCACTCTTGCCGGCGTTCACGCTATAGATGCGATCAGAACGCTTCGCAGCCGCCAACTTGGCGCGCGTCACGTTGGTATCGAACATGAAGCCCGCATCCACCTGAATATCGACTGGCTTGGCCGTTGTCATGGCGGCGGCGATCAGGGAATATGGAGAATCTTTTCCATCCAGATCTTTGGTGATTGTGAATTTGATGCCCTGGCTGGAATCCTTTGCGAAGGCACTGGAGCGCTCGATCTGATAATCGACACCGAGCATCCAGCCACCGCCATAGATAAAATCGCTGCCGACGGCGAGCAACAGCGAGTTGCGAGAGACTGCGCCGGTGATATTCCCAAACAGGCCCCCGGTGTTGTCCGCATAGCCGATCGTTGTCTGACGGCTACCTTGAAATTCATGGCGATATTCAGCGCGTACGCGTGGCGTGGCGAGGCCAAAATTAGTGGTGTGAACCGATTCTGCACGCACGCCCAGCACCCCCTGAACGGAGGGTGTCGTCTGCCGATAGTACGTCAACGCGTATTGACCCGCGCCATTCTCAGTAGTCTGGTCAAGACGGTTAGAAGCGTAATCGAGTTTCGCGTAAGGCGAGACCAATATTCCGTTGTCTCGGTATTCGTAGCCACTTGCAATAGAGCCAAATACCTGGCGACCGCTGCGATCACCGCGCGCGATGTCGTCGATGGGTGTCACATAGCGCTGCGACTTGAAGTCGAGCCAGCCAACCCCGACCAATCCATCGACAAACGTTCGTGCGCTCGGCTGGAAACTGCCGTATGCCAACGCAGAATAGGCACGCGCCCTGCTATTGGAGCCATCGCTGCCAATCGCGGTGCGATCGCGCGCGAAACCAAGTCCAACGCCCAAAGCCAGTTGGTCGCCAAAACGGTGATCAATCCCCATGCTGATGCCTGCGGTACTGAAGTCGAGCGAATTACGGCTGCCATTGGCGCCACGTGTACCAAAATTTGCAGTCCCCGCCATCCACACGCTTGGCGCACCTGCGGTTGCAGTGCCGGGTGAGCTAGTCACAGCGTTGGCGACACTGGCAATATTGACGGAACCGGTACTCACCAGTGATAAGGCGTCACTGAGCAAGGGAATAGCCCTCTGCGGTCCACCAGCAGTTTCAGCGGCTACAGGAGCGGCGGCATAAGAAGCGTTCGGGAAGGCGTTTTCTTTCGTAACTGTCTTGTTTTCTGCGCGGCCTACTGGCGTGTCTCGGGCCTGACCCTTCAATGCAAGGGCTGCACGCTCCTCGTCAGGCGCTTTGCCGAACGTCAGTGGCGTGGTCACTGAACCGGCACGATGAAGTGACTCCATCCTGCTCTGGAAATTCGAAATCTGCGCTTTTGAAAAACGCTGGGCTGCATCGTTTTGTGCTGCCACCAGGCCGGAAACCGCTGCATCTTTCGTCGGATCGGGCCGGCCGACAATAGTCACCGTGACGGTCGCAACAGGTGACGTGCCGGCGTTTCCAAACGCCACATAAGTAAACGCATCGCCACCGAAATAATCGTGTGTGGGCGTTAGCGTAAGCTTCGTGCCGCTCACGGTGGCCGAGCCGTGCTTTGGCGCTGTCAATACCACGATTCCTGACACAGCCGAGCCGGTGACAAAGGGCGCCATATCGATGGTCGTGGACGTATTGAAAGGAACAATCATCTTGAATGCATTGGCGACCGGTGCCAATGTACCCACCGTGACCGCGACCAATCCCGGGGTTGAGGTGCCACCAGGACCGATGGCAACGAAGCTGAAGCTGTCCTCGCCAAAATATCCTTTTGCAGGCGTATAGGTGACGATGTTGCCGGTCAAACTGGTGGTGCCATGCTCTGGCGCTGCGGCGATGGAAATGCTGTTGAAGGCGCCGGTAACCTTGGCGCCCAGATTGATGGATCCCAGGGTACCGAAAGCCACCGCAAGAGTCGTATCAGCGGCGGTGGGCGGTGGCGGTGCAGCAACTGTAATCGAAACAGTCGCGGGGGCCGTCGTGCCACCAGGACCCGTGGCAGCGTACGTGAAGCTGTCATTACCGGCGAAGCCGATTTTTGGCGTGTAGGTAATCACATTGCCTGCCAGGAGAACAATAATCCCATTCGCCGGCGGCGTCACCACTGCAATGCTGCTAACGAATCCCGAAATTTGCGAGGTGAGATCAATGGAAATGCCAGTATTAAACGCGACACTGACAGCGCGATTGCCTGCAGACGGCGGCGGCGCCGTCGTAATCGTAATGCTCACCGTCGCAATACCGGACGTTCCGCCGGGACCAATCGCCCGATAGGTGAAGCTGTCGGTCCCGGAAAAACCACTGTTCGCCAGGTAAGTTACCGTGGTACCGGCTACCGAAATGATAGTCCCGTTTGCCGGCGGCGTGATGATACTTATGCTGGTGACCGCGCCAGTGAGTTGCGGCGCGAGATCGATTCGCCCGGTACCTGCAAATGCAACCGACACCGATTGTGACGAGGCCGTTGGCGGTGGCGACGCAACATTGATGGTGACCGCTGGTGAGGGTAGCGAAGTGCCACCCGGGCCGGTAGCGGTGTACTTAAAGCTGTCCGTCCCAAAATAGCCGCTGGTGGGTGTGTAGGTAACGGTAGTCCCAGAGATAGATGTCGTGCCGTGTGCGACTGGCGTGGCAATCGCGATAGACGTGGCGACGCCACTTATCTGTGCAGCGAGGTTGATCGCAACCGGTGTATTGAACGCGGTCGAAACGGTCGATGGAGCCGTAACGATCGGTACCGAAGGCGCAACCGTAATGCTCACCAATGCAGGCGGTGTCGACTGCGTTCCGCCTGGTCCCAACGCCCGATAGGTAAAACTGTCTGCCCCAGAAAAACCAGTAGTGGGGCGGTATGTGATGACGTTGCCCGCGACCGAAACAATCGTCCCATTGGCCGGCGCCGTGACGACGGCGATGCTGGTGTAGACGCCACCCAGCTGGGCCGTCAAATCGATAGCGATCTGCGTATTGAAAGGTGTCGTTACCGGCGACGGCGACGTGGCCGTTGGCGGTGCCGCCGCAATGACCGAGATGCTGACGATCGCCGACGAGGAAGTACCGCCTGGACCCGTCGCCCGGTATGAAAAGCTGTCGTTTCCGGTAAACAAGGCGTTGGGCGTGTAGGTGACAATATTGCCGCTTACCGAAGTCGTTCCGTTTACCGGCGGTGTAACCACGGCGATGGAAGTCGATACGCCGGTAATTTGCGCGGTCAAATCTATTGGTAGCGGCAGTTGAAAACTGACCAGCACTGACCTGGGAGCAACGACGGGCGCTGCCGGCAGCACGGTAATGTTGATTGCCGACGATGGTGCCGATGTGCCTCCCGACCCGGTCGCCGTGAACTGAAAACTCGCCGACCCCGTGAAACCGCTGGTGGGTGTAAAAGTCACGATATTTCCGACCACCGACGTAGACCCGTTTGTCACGGCCGTTGTCCCGATACTGGTGTAAGTGCCGGTCACGCGCCCGGTCAGGTCAATATTGATCGGCGTATTAAAAGCGGTGCTAAACGGCCCGGCTGGCGCCGATACTGTTGGAATGGCTGGAAGCACCGTTATATTCACCGCCGACGATGTCGCGGAAGTGCCGCCGGGCCCGGTCGCCCGATAGGTGAACGAGCCAGTGCCGGTAAACCCTGCGGTTGGCGTAAAAGTGACCGAATTGCCGCTGATACTGGTGGTGCCGTTGGTTGCACTGACGACACTGATGCTGGTAGAGATGCCGCTGATACTGGCAGTCAGGTCGACCGCCACCGCTGTGTTCAACGGGGTTTGAACGGTAGTGGACGGAACAGAAACCGTTGGCGCGGGAGGCAGTGTGGTGAGATTGATGGTGACAGTAACGGGCGACGATTGCGTGCTGCAAGGACCCGTCGCGAGATACGTAAAACTCACGGACGCAGCGTAACTCGTTGAACTCGCGGTATAGGTCAGCGACGGTCCGGCGCCTACCGTCACCGTACCGACCGCTGGCTGGCCGGTGACCGTGAGGCCGGAAGCGTTACCGCCTGTCACCAGACCTGATAACGTTGTCGCGGCGGTGCTGTAGGCAATATTTTGCGTAACCAAACTGGTGGTCGGCGTCGGTGAAGCAATAAATACCGATACGCTTCTGGTGCTGGATGAAACAGTGCTGGCAGGTGCCGCAGTGTTTCTGGCGATATAGGTAAAGGTGTCTGCGCCACACTGATTTGCCGAAGGCGTGTAGCGAATCGTGCTGCCGCTCAGATAGGCGGCAGTTCCTTTGCTGCCGCTGCTGGCGATAAATCGATTGAAAGCACTATAGGTGGTACCAAAGGCGACCACGCGATTGGCAGAAACCAGCGTCGCGCTGGTCGGGATGACAATGTCCAGCGCCGTGTTGTAAGCCGCACTCACCGGCGCAACATAAGGATCCACGATAGTTGTCGCCAGATAAGCCGCAATGTCGGTAATCTGCTGCGCGGTCAATGTCGCACCGCCCGGCCCCAGGCCCCCCATGCCGAGTGTATTGGCGTTACTGATGACCGCCGATGCGTTCGCGCCGTTGACTTCGGCACCGTTGAGATGACAACCGCTCGTCATGCAATTTGCGGTAGAGGTAAACAACGTTTGCCCGGCTGAAACGCTTTGCGCGTTCGCACTTGAGCACAGGGGTCCCAAGACGACCAGCAACAAACACACGGTGGTTACCGTGCGATGGATGTGATCGAAATTGATCATGGAGCACGCGCGCGGTGGTGCCCGCAGTGCTGACAACGGGGCGGTTCTTTGCGCAGTCAACATACGTGACCGGAAGACTTGCATAGAAACAAAACCATGTTGCCCTCCTTGGGCTGACGCTACATTCAATTGCGGTTGACTGCTCGATTGCCCGAATGAAGCATCGACTCGACATCGAAATCAAATCGGACTCAGACTTCCAAAGTCCCCAGACTCACCCCTGCCAACCACGACACGCTGAGATTGACGCGCGCCGGTATTGCCATAGCGCAATAGCTAATTTTGTTTAAATAGTACACCCACCGCATAATAGATGGCAGAAAGTTGAGACTTTACATTAACTAGCGTTCACAAACTGGCGGCATGGACAGGTAATTTTAAAGTTAAAGTCGATATACTCGCCATAGAAATGCGCCCTAAATTGCGGGGTTGCAGAGAGAAAGAGGGTATTGACGTGCAGCCATTTTTGAGGGTCTCGAATCTTATCGATTCGCTTAACAATCTGGTCGGGCGCTGGGCCTCCTGGCTGACTCTGGTTGCGGTATTGGTGAGTTCGGGTAACGCCACCGTGCGATATGTTTTCGACAACAGTTCGAATGCCTGGCTGGAATTGCAGTGGTATCTCTTTTCCGCCGTGGTGCTGCTCTGCGGCGGCTACGCGCTTTTGCACCACCAACACGTGCGCATCGACGTCATCTACACCCGCTTCTCGCGGCGAACTCAGTTGATGATTGATGTATTCGGTACGGTATTTTTTCTGCTGCCGATGGCGATTTTGATCATGGTTCTTTCCTGGCCCGTCTTTGTGAACGCGTATTTGAGTCACGAGATGTCCTCCAATGCCGGCGGATTGGCGATTTGGCCGGCGCGAATACTGGTTCCTGTCGGGTTTTTCCTGCTCGTTTTGCAGGGCTTTTCAGAGCTGATCAAACGTATCGCGATCCTGCAAGGCAAGCTGCGCGACTTCGCTGACGAAGATGTTGGGCCCACGGCAGAAGAAGAACTTGCGCGGGCGATTGCCGAGGCGCGCGAGCTGGAAATACAAAACGCAAAGCTCACCAACTAAGAAGCCCGAGAAAAATCAATGACGCAATTCATTATTCATAACATGGCGCCCCTGATGTTTCTGGGGCTGTTTGCATTTCTGTTGATGGGTTACCCCGTCGCGTTTGCGTTGGCGGCCAACGGCATCGCCTTCGGCCTGATCGGTATCGAGCTGGGGCTTTTGTCACCGTCGCTGTTTCAGGCGCTGCCCGAGCGCATCTGGGGCGTAATGTCCAACGATACGTTGCTGGCGGTGCCCTTCTTCACCTTCATGGGGCTGATTCTGGAACGCAGTGGCATGGCCGAAGATCTGCTCGATACCATCGGTCAGTTGTTCGGCCCCATCCGGGGTGGACTCGCATTCGCGGTCATTTTTGTTGGCGCTCTGCTCGCCGCCACCACCGGCGTAGTTGCCGCCTCGGTCATTTCAATGGGACTGATCTCACTGCCGATCATGTTGCGCTATGGCTATGACCGGCGACTGGCGTCGGGTGTCATCGCCGCGTCCGGCACGCTTGCTCAGATTATTCCACCGTCTTTGGTATTGATCATCATGGCCGACCAGTTGGGCAAATCGGTGGGCGATATGTATGCCGGCGCTTTCATTCCGGGCATCACGCTGGCCGGACTGTATGCGATTTACATCATTCTGGTTTCATTCGTTAAACCACAGTGGGTGCCAGCCCTGCCTGCTGAAGCCCGCACATTCAGGGAGCCTAGCGGCAAAAGCGGTGTCATTTCACTCGCGATCCTGTTTACCATCTCCACCGCCATCTCCGTTTTCTTTGCACAAAAATATACAGGCAAGGCGCTCGATGAAACCATCGTCGTGTCCGCCTCTGTCGGTGTGGCTTTTGCCTTCGTTGCCGCGGTCGCCAACCGCAGCTTCAAGTTTGGTTTTCTTTCCAGGCTCGCCGAGCAGGTTGTCTTCGTTCTTATCCCGCCGCTGGCCCTTATCTTTCTAGTACTCGGTACCATTTTTCTTGGCGTGGCCACACCCACTGAAGGCGGCGCGATGGGTGCGACGGGCGCGCTGATCATGGCGTTTATGCGCCGTCGCCTTGGGCTCAAATTGCTCAAACAGGCGATGGATTCCACCGCCAAGCTCACTGCCTTCGTCGTGTTCATTCTCATCGGCGCCCGCGTGTTCAGCCTCACTTTCTACGGCGTGGATGGACACAAGTGGGTCGAAGAATTGCTTACCCAGTTGCCCGGCGGGCAGACGGGATTTCTGATCGTCGTGAACATTCTCGTGTTCGTGTTGGCCTTCTTTCTGGATTACTTCGAGCTCGCCTTCATCATCATCCCACTGCTGGGGCCGGCCGCAGACAAACTCGGCATCGACCTCATCTGGTTCGGCGTATTGCTTGCGGTCAATATGCAGACTTCGTTCATGCACCCGCCGTTCGGCTTCGCACTGTTTTATTTGCGCAGCGTGGCGCCGGCTAAGGAATATATCGACCGCGTGACCAAAAAGGTGACTGCGCCGGTAACGACTGGGCAAATTTACTGGGGCGCGGTGCCGTTTGTCATCATCCAGCTCATCATGGTCGGCCTCGTGATTGCTTTCCCGCAAATGGTGATGGTGTATAAGGACGACGCGCCAAAACCCGGGCAGAACAAGTTTGAAATCAATCTGCCATCCACCGACCCGAGCGCCCCTGCTGAAATCGACAAGAAAGCAGACGACTCGGCGGGCAACACCGACCTCATGAAAGCCTTGGGTGGACAAAGCAGCGAAACCAAAGCAGAGGCAACTGCGAAAGAAGATGCCGTCGCCGACGACATCATGAAAGCTTTTGGCGGCAAGACCGATGCGCCGCCCAAACCCGATGTGAAGCCGGACGCGAAAGTCGACAAAGGCAAGCCCGACGTGAAAGCCGCACACACAAAAGTAAAGTCCAAGGAAGAATTGGCAGCCGAAGAAATCGAGAAGGCGCTGCGCGGCGGAAAATAGTTAGACGCCAGCATTGGCGGGGCGCTCAGGTGAAAATCGTGAGCCCGGCCAATGTTCGTGATTCCAACCATTGCAGATCTCCGACCAAACTCTCGACGGAATCCGCTTGCACTTCGAAACAGAAATGATGGATTCCAGCTGCGTCATCTACCGAGCCAGTTACCACACGTGGATGGGAAAAAATGTTCAGCTCTTGAACCCCCACCTGAACCACAGCGGATCGCACGCCTTCAGCATTCGGACCAGCAGTTCGCAGGCAAACAAGCCCGAGTCGCTCATAGAATGCAACGCTCCGATCCAAATCCTTGACCGTGAGTCCTATGTGATCCAGACTCTTTAATCGGAACATGGAAAGAGTCGCTTTATTGCATTGCTTGTTGGCCACCTTTCATTACGCCGAACGTTTGAGTTCCGCAGTTGTTTGGGTAGGCGCGACGGTGGAAACAGCGAATTGCGCAAATATAAACTCAGCCATTGATGCGGGTCTTCAGCCATTTTGCGCCGGTGATGCCCGCCAAATGGCGATCTAGGTGATTTAATTAGCCTGTAACGCTTTCGCGGCATATCGATTCAGTAACGCGAGCAATGCATCTTCGAGGGCGATCCCATCACGACGCTGCCGCTCGAGATTGTTCATTTCAATTTCTCCCGGCACCAGCACCGGCTTCAAAGGATCAGCGGCTGGCGTCGAATGCAAAATCTGCGCGAAATCGCGCATCCGCTCCGCTAGCCAAGCGGGCGACCCCAGCACTTTGGTATCGATCAAAAAAAAGAAATGGCCAAGATTTTGCGGTTGCTCGGGCTCTTCCGACCATGACTTCACATGTGTGAGGTAGGCCCCGCCGGACAACAGGCCGGCGAACAGATCAACGATCAGCGCCATGCCGTAGCCCTTGTAGCCGCCGATAGGCTGCAGAAATCCGTCCAGCGCTGCCTTCGGGTCGGTGGTGGGCGCGCCATCCTTGTCAGTGGCCCAGGTGTCTGGAATGGTTTCACCGCGATTCAAGGCCGCACGGATTTTGGCGCGTGCCACGACGCTGATGGCCATGTCCAGAATGATGGGACGGCCACCCGGATTCGGCACACCGAAGCCGACCGGGCTGTTGCCCAATCTTGCATCGCGCCCCCCGGTGGGGGCAATGGTCGTCGTTGAATTGCTGCCGATGATGCTGGCAAATCCCTGTTCGGCTGCGAGATACGAATAGGGCCCCACCGGACCAAAATGGTTGCTACCGCGCGCAAAGGCGATGCCGGTGCCAAGCTCACGCGCCATTTCCATCGCGCAACGCAACGCGTGCATGCCGACCAGCGGGCCGACGCCGTTGTCGCCATCAACACGCGCGACCGTCGCCGCTACACGCTCGATATGAATATCTGGGCGCGCCTTAATGCCACCGATTTTCAGCCGCTCGCCGTAGGTTTCGATGCGACTCACCCCATGCGTGTGCACACCAAAGAGATCGCCCAGCACGAGAATTGTGGCTGTTTCCTTTGCGTCAGACTCGGTCAGCCCAAAGCCTACGAGCGCGCGTGCTGCCAGATCGTGGAGCGCCGCTTCACCAATAACGGAGGTCATATTTTTGCTACGGAGAGTCGCCACGTATTCAATCGGCCGAAATCTTGCCGTCCTTGATCACCTTCGCCCAAGTAGCCGATTCGCGCCTGATCGTCGCCGCGAGTTCCTCGCGGGTGCCGGGCATTGGTGTCAAGCCGTGCTTGTTTAGCTGCTCCTGCACATCCGCAGCGCTCAGCACTTTGACGAGTTCCCTATTCCAGCGCTCCAGGATTGCCTTTGGCGTTTTTCCGGGTGCAACGAAGGCGTACCAGTTGGTCGCGTCAAATCCCGGAAAGCCCGATTCGGCAATCGTTGGAATATTCGGCATCGAGGGAAGGCGCGTGAGGCCGGTTACGGCAAGCGCTCGCAGTTTGCCCGCTTCGATATGTGGGGCGGCAGTCGATTGCGTGGAATAGTAGCCAGTGATGCGGCCGGCCAGCAGATCGATCATCGCCGGACCGCCACCTTTGTAGGGTACATGGACGATATCGACACCCGCCCGCTGTTTGAACATTTCACCCGCGAGATGCGAGGCTGACCCGACGCCGGTGGAGGCGTAATCCAGCGTACCCGGTTTGGCTTTTGCCAACGCCAAAAATTCGGCAAAATTCTTGGCTGGCACACTCGCGTGGACCACCAACACGTTCGGGAAACTCACGCCCATAGTAAGCGGCGCCAAATCCTTCTGTGGGTCGTACCCAAGCTTTGATACCAGATGCGGCGCGATACACAGCGGGCCTACTGAGCCCAGCAGGATTACACTGCCGTCCGGTGTGGCATTGGCGACCTGCTGATGCGCGATATTGCCACCGGCACCCGCGCGGTTATCGACGATGACCGACAGGCCGAGATTTTCACCCAACTTCTTGGCGATGATGCGCGCGGCCGTATCGGTGGCGCCGCCTGCCGCGAAGCCCACAACCATGGTGATGGGTTTGTTGGGGAATTCTTGCGCGGTTAGCGCTGTCGAAAACAAAGCAGTGACTGCGATGCTGGGCAAAGTGAAATTCATCATGCGTTTTTTCATGGTTGTCTCCGGTACGGCAAAAAAGTGAATATCAAATATTCGGATCGTTCTTATTCCGACCCGAGCTGCAGCTTGTTTGGCTGGCGCTTTTCGATGGCGAATTTGAGCAGCGCCACACAACGATAAAATCCGTGCGCAAACTTTCCGTAGGGCAGCGTCAAAAACAGCGCCATAACAACACCGAGATGAATGGCCAGCAGCAGTGCCATCGCGCCACTGTCACGCCAAATCATCAACGCCAGCCCGGTCAGGCTGACAAAAAACAGCAGGGCAATAAACCCCCGGTCCATGGGCTTCTGAAATGCATCGCCATGCTCCGGATGACGATGCAGATTCAGCCACAGCAGCCCTACGGGGCCAATCAGCAAGCCGATGCCGCCCGCGATACCCAGTAGCACTGGCACGCTCGTCAACGCATAGGGCGCGGGTAACTTGAACACATAGTGATAAAACGTCGCCACGCAGGTGGAGGCAAAACACAGCATGAAGCCATAGAAAGTGGCATGGTGGAAGCGCCTGCGCCAAAGCGAGAAGGCGTCGTCGGCTTCGTTACAGCCTTCACCGTGACCGCCGCCCAGATACTTTAGCCGCAGGGCATCGTGGGCTGCCTCAGCCATAGCACCGCCGCTTGCTTTCCCCGCGCCAATACCGAAGTAAAACCGTGTCGTGCCGATGGCTAGCGCGAGCATGGCGAATGCGAACACAGCGCCGAACATCGTCACCATCAAATTGTGAGGAAAGACAGCGTAGAAGTTTCCCGCCATCGGCGCATGAAACAATGAACTGTTTCTCGCCACGGCCAGCACCAAAAACAGCGCTAATCCCGCTGCGGTCGCCAGCGACAGCGTCAGGCCATTGCGACGGTAGAGCGCCCCCATCGCGCTCGGCCAGGCGAATTCTGAATAGGTATCTGCGCGGACTTTAGCCATTGCCTGCGGCACATTGACGGCGAATTCATGAGGTAGCGCGTATTGACAGGCATGCAGGCATGCGCCGCAGTTGTGGCAGAGGTTGGCCAGATAGTGAATATCGGCCTTGCCGAATTCCAGCCGTCTGGTCATTGCCGGGAACACCGCACAAAAACCCTCGCAGTAGCGGCAGGCATTGCAGATTTGCATGACGCGACCGACTTCGGCCTCATGCGCAATGGCTGCTGCCGGTCCCATGGCCAACTCGCTGGCCTCGCGCACCAACGCCTCAAGCTGCACGTCTCACTCCACTTTTAGCAGCCGCGGCCGCCTGCGTTCCCGCAATGCGGCCAAACGCGGTGCCAATCGACATGCCCACGCCGGCGGTATAGCCCTTGCCCAGCACATTGCCCGCCATCATTTCACCGGCGACAAACAGGTTGGCGCTGGGCGTGCCGTCAAAATGTACCGCAGCTTGTGCATTTGTTTTTAACCCAAGGTAGGTAAAAGTGACCCCGGGCCGCAGCGCGTAGCCGTAAAACGGCGGCGTATCGATGGGTCTGGCCCAATGCGTCTTGGCGGGGCTGAGATTCTCTGTAAAGCAATTGTCGAGCGCGGCGTGATCAAAGCTGCCGGCGCGGCAGGCGTGGTTGTAGGCCTCGATGGTTTTCACAAATGGTGCCACGTCCAATCCCAGTTCCGTTGCCAGCGCCGGTAATGAGTCTGCCTTGGTACCCGGAAATACCGGCGGCATGAAACGGCCGATGGCCTTGGCATCGATAATTGAATAGGCTATTTGCCCCGGCTGCTGCGCGACCAGGCGGCCCCAGATGGCATATCGCTTGGGCCAGAAATCTTCGCCCTCATCGTAGAAACGGACCGCATCCCGATTGACGACCACGCCAAGCGACACGCAATCGATGCGGGTGCAGATGCCGCCGTCATACAGCGGCGCGCGGGCATCGATGGCAACGCAATGCGACTGTGCAGGATCACCAATGACATCGGCACCGGCGTCCATCATGTTCTTGAGCAGCACGCCCATATTGAAGCGGGTGCCGCGAATCAGGAAATTATCCGCTGGCCATTCTCCCGCCTCATTCTGGCCCCAGGCTTCGCGCAGCCATTCACGGTTGGATTCGAAACCACCGGCGGCAAGCACGCAAGTGCGCGCGGCAATGCGCTCACCGCCGATATGCGCCGCCACGAACGCGCTACCGTCCATTTCAATCGCATCCACCGGCGCTTCGTAACGGATCTGCACGCCTAGTCTTTCCGCGCTACGGTAAAACGCATTGACCAGCGCCTTGCCGCCACCCATGAAAAATGCATTGGTGCGCGCCACGTGCAACGCGCCCGACAACGGCGGCTGAAAATGCACGCCATGCTGGCGCATCCAGTCGCGGCAAGTTGCGGAAGCGCGAATCGTCAATCGGGCCAGTTTCTCGTCGGTCAGCCCGCCGGTCACCTTGAGCAGGTCCTGCCAGAATTCTTCCTCCGGGTAGGCGTCGATCAACACATCCTGCGGCGCATCGTGCATGCAGCGCAGATTGCGCGTGTGTTGCGAATTGCCGCCCCGCCAAACCTTGGGTGCGGATTCGAGCAGCAGCACTGAGGCGCCGGCCTCCCGCGCCATCAGCGCCGCGCACAGGCCCGCGTTGCCACCGCCGATCACCAGCACATCAATCATGATGGACACTCGACTTCCTCATTCGGCAACCGCACTCGACGCCTTGACTACAACTTTGTACGGCACGTTGGTAGCGGAGAACGCCGCCTTTTTCGCGAGCATGAAACCTGCCAGATGAGAAGTTGTGCCCGACCCGAATGACAATTACATAAGCGTCCGCGTGCCTAACGAAGGTGTTTCGATACTGTGGGCCGGTTTGATAATCGACTCCTTCCCCCGGCAACGGGGGAAGGGCGGGATGGGGGCGATGTCTGCTGCGAAGACACCCCCATCCCATCCCCCCCCCACAACTGCGGGGGAAGGAGCCAGACCGCCTCCCGATTAGTGTCATCGCTGTCGAAAAACTGTTGATCGGACGCTTAAGTAAGTGCCATTCGTGCCCGACCCTATCGATACATAATTGGCCATTGCTGGATTTGCCTTGGCGTAGGCGACCAGTTCCTGCACGGCGTTGACGTTCCGTGACGGCGGTACCACCAGCTTGACGGGTTTGTTGAGACACGGCTGTGCGACGGCAGTTGATGCTGCCAACGCGAATGCCAGCATCGTGGCGATGCGAAAGCGGATGTTCAACATGCAGTCTCCTCAATAGCGTGCGCCATCTGCGTGCAGCCGTGGCAATCTCAACAGTAAGCGTACTTTAACGGGGGATTCACTGAATTCACAAATACTGTTTTGTGCAACGATCGATACTTGCCTGCGACAAGCTGCCAACTTGATGAATGTTATGTTGCAGCCAAAAATCGAATCCTATAATCATTGAATAAGCGAACTGGTCTCAATTCAACATCCATCGAATCCAATTTGTAGCCAAATCATCGGAACAGCCATGAGCAACGGCACCTATCTCCCGCTTAAATCCATGCAAGACCAGCGTACGCTAGAAGAACGAGAATGGAAGGCGTGCAACAGCAAATTCAGTGCCGCCCCCGACCGTGCACTGGAAGCAACCTACGTGAACTACCAGCCGCAAACACGCAGGTCATATGGGCTGATGGAGTGGCCGGCGCTGTTGCGCAAGCTGCATCGGCTCGATCCGTCGTACAAGCTCTGATGAACGCAAACCTGCGCGCGTTGGCGATTGCGCTTCTCCTCGCGCTCTCGTCCACAGCTATTTTCGCGCAAGGTTGGCCGGCCAAGCCATTGCGATGGGTGGTTGCCTACCCGCCCGGCGGCGGCTCCGATTTCCTTGCGCGCCAGCTAGCCCCGCAACTGAGCAAGCAACTCGGGCAGCCCATCACCATCGACAATCGACCGGGCGCGGCCGGCATCATCGGCACCGAGAATGCGGCCAAATCGCCCGCTGATGGCTATACCCTGCTCACTGGCGACAATGGCGCCATGGTGTTCCACACCGCAATGTACAAAAAACTGCCATACGATCCGCGTGACCTCGCCCCCGTTGGATTCATGGCGCGTTTCCCGCTGCTCCTCACGGTGAATACATCGTCAAGCTTCACAACAGCGCGGCAACTGATTGAGGAACTGAAAAAACATCCGGATAAATACAGCTACGCTTCGCCCGGTGTGGGCAGCCCTCACCATTTGGCAATGGAACTACTGCTCAGCCGGTCCAATTCGTCAGCGTTACACATTCCTTACCGTGGCACGTCGCTGGCGCTACAAGACCTCATTGGCGGCCAGGTGCCGATGATGGTGCTCGATACCGCTGCAGCCGTGCCGCAGATACGCGGTGGCAAGGTCAGAGCGCTCGCGGTGATGTCAAAGAGACGGATCGCCGCTTTGCCGGATGTGCCGACGCTCGATGAAATTGGCCGCGATATCGGATTGAAGGATTTCGAGGTGTCCGCGTGGCAGGGGCTGTTCGTCCCCCACGGCACCGCCGACGACATTGTTACCACCCTGAGCATCGAAATGAACAAGGCCATCACCACGCCCGAAGTGCGTGCCCGAATGGAAGCCTATGGATTGGAAGTCGCACCCACCGGCCCCGCCGCGCTATCCGCATTCGTCAAGGCGGAAACGGCTTTTTGGCACCCGCTAATCAAGCTGCGGAAGTTGACGGCGGAGTAATTGCGATGCCATGTTGCCTCGCGAGGCATTGTCATATCGCCCGTTGTTCGAAATGACAGGGAATTCACAAACACGAGCAAAGACGCGCTGTTCTGGACATTTTCACCCCGAAAAGCGCGCCAAATGTCAATCTACGCATTCCGACATTCGCCGGGACGATCCGGTCAGGAGTAAAGCGCAACCAGCATTTCAATGAGCGCCTTCGGCGAAATGAACGAGGTACCCCATTTCTCATCGAATTCAGCCGACGGCTTCGCCGCTTTGATTTCGTCCAGCTTTTTGCCTTCTTTCACCATTGCCTTGACGCGTGTGCTCACCGTGGAAAGCATATCGCGGTAGGTCTTCAAATCGGCTTTGGTCGACATCGGACCATGGCCGGGAATGATCTTGCTGCTATCGTCCGCCAGCGCGAGTACCCTATCTGCCGCCGCGACCACGCCTTCGGGCGTGCCGCCGCTGGAGGCATCGATAAACGGATAAGAGCCGTTAAAGTAAGTGTCACCCATGTGGAACACATTGCTTTTCTTGAACTGCACGATGGTGTCGCCGTCGGTATGGGCGTTAGGCACGTGAAAGCCGAATACCTCTTCGCCGTTGAGATGGAAAGTCACATCCTTGGAAAATGTCACCACCGGCAGTGCGGCCTTGGGCGAGGCGGCGACCTTTGACTTGAATAAGGCGATGAACTGTTCACTGGACATGCGTTTTCGAACATTGTCGTGTGCGACGATGAGCGCGCCGGCTTCGCCAATTCTTTCGTTTCCGCCTGTATGGTCGCCGTGCCAATGGGTATTCAGAACAAACTTGATCGGCTTATCGGTAAGTAGTTTGAGCGCGGCCAAAATCTTCGGGCCGACGGGTGCGTACTGGTCATCGATAATAAACAGCGCGTCCTCACCGACGGAGACGCCGATATTGCCGCCCGCACCAAAGAGCACATAGGTTGTGGGTGAAAGTTTCTCGGTCTTGATTTCAACCTTGTCGAAATTCTGCTGGGCGTGGGCGCTTCCCAGAAACATGGTGCTGGCGAAGAGTATTGCGGAAATGAGACGCTGATGTGACATGACTTGCTCCATGGCTGGTTTGTGACTGCAAATATGACGTTTGATCATCGTGACAGTCAGTTTGCCAGTGTAATTTATCGGTGGGTTTATTGGAAAGAAAACGCAATCAATTCCTGTGTTTCACGACTCAGAACGCAACCTTCTGATCCCAAAGAACATGATTTTTTGCTTTCCTGATCCTCGTTGAGTTCTGCCGAAACTTTAGCGCATTACTGCGCCAGTTGGCGAGTTTGATGCGTTCTCCGTTACAGTGTGAAAATTGCGGCCAACAACATAGGTCTGAACGACAAATCCGGAAGACGAGGAGAACTCGACAATGATCAGAATGATGCTCACATTGTTTGTTTGCGCCGCCACCAGCGTGGGCGCGCAATCCTACCCGAACAAACCGGTCAAGGTGGTGGTGCCCTTCGGCGCAGGCAGCGCCACCGAC
Source organism: Burkholderiales bacterium (assembly GCA_038321965.1). GTDB lineage: Bacteria > Pseudomonadota > Gammaproteobacteria > Burkholderiales > Usitatibacteraceae > UKL13-2. Next base: position 27,460 of record JBBQFL010000014.1, read on the forward strand.
ACCGTGGCTCGCCAGGTCGGGCAGATCCTGTCTGAAGCGCTTGGCCAGCCATTCATCGTCGACAACAAGGCCGGTGCGAATGGTTCCATCGGCGCGGAGTTTGTTGCCAAAGCTGCGCCTGATGGCTACACACTCATCATGAGCACCAACACCCCGCATGCGGCTAACCCCAGCCTGATGAAAAAAATCAACTACGATCCGGTAAGGGATTTTGCACCGATTGCGAGAATCGCCAACATTCCTTTCGTGCTCGTTCTCAACAACGATATACCGGCCAAGACGTTGCCTGAGCTTATTGAACTGGTAAGGAAAAACCCGGGCAAGTATTCCTATGCGTCAGGTTCATCGGGCAGCATCATCTCTGGCGCTGCGCTCGCGAGTGGCGCAAAGATCGACTTGCTGCATGTGCCCTACAAGAGTATCCCGCCAGGACTGACCGACGTCATCGGCGGTCAGGTATCGATGATCTTTGCCGATCTCGTCACTGGATTGCCGCAGATCAAAGCGGGCAAGGTGCGTGCATTGGCCGTCACATCGGCAGATACATCGCCCATGCTGCCGAACGTGCCGCCGATGGCTGGTGCGGTGAAAGGATTTGAACTCGTCGCATGGTTTGCCCTGTTTGCACCGGCCAATACACCGGTCGACATCGTCAAGACACTCAATACCGAAGTCGTGAAGGCACTCGCACGTCAGGAGATTCGTGACAAACTCGCTGCGGCGGGATTGAGCGTGCAGACTTCGACACCTGAGCAGTTGGGCACGTTCCAGAAAGCGGAAATCGCCAAGTGGGCCGCGATGGTAAGGGACGCCGGGATTCAGCCGGAATAACAAATTGTTCTGCTCATCTCCTCCCTCTCTCGTCGGACAATAGGGGGAGAGCTGCAAAATCACCAAACCTAGCTGCAAATAAAATCCATGACAACCCTCTCCACCGAAAACAGAGGACCACTCGCTGGCATCAAAATCCTCGACCTCACGACCGTGGTGATGGGCCCTTTCGCCACGCAAATTCTGGGTGATATGGGTGCCGAGATCATCAAGGTCGAGGCACCCGCTGGGGACAATATGCGCTGGGTTGGGCCGATGAAAAATCCCGGCATGGGCCACATTCACATGCACTTGAATCGCAACAAGCGCTCTCTGGTGCTCGACCTGAAAAAAGCCGAGGCACTGGGCGCGCTCAAGCGACTGATCGCGAGCGCCGATGCGCTGATTTACAACGTCAGACCACAAGCCATGGCGCGGCTCGGCTTGGGATACGATGTCGTGAAAGCGATCAACCCCAAACTCGTTTACGTCGGCGCGTACGGCTTTTCGGAGCGCGGCACTTACGCGGGGCGGCCAGCCTACGACGATTTGATTCAGGGTGCTGCGGGTGTGCCTTCTCTCACACTGGCGCAAGGCAGCGACGTACCCCGCTACGCGCCGGTCACGCTTGGCGATCGCAGCGTCGGGCTGCAGACCGTGATCGCGACAATCGGCGCACTGTTTCACGCCCAGCGCACCGGCGAAGGCCAATCGGTGGATGTCACGATGTTCGAGAGTCTGTCGCAGTTTGTCCTCGGCGACCACATGGGTGGCAAGACCTTCGAGCCGCCGATTGGCGACGCCGGTTATACGCGCCTGATCGCGCCGCATCGCCGCCCATACGGTACGCGCGACGGCTATCTCTGCGTGCTGATCTATAACGACAAGCACTGGCGAAATTTTTTCGAGGCCATCGACCGTAATGATCTGAAAACGGATCCACGTTTTTGCGATCACACCGCGCGCGCAGCCAACATTCGCGATGTGTATGAGTTCGTCGCCGACATCATGCTCACGCGCACCACCGCCGAATGGCAGGCTCTGCTGGAAAAGGCGGACATTCCCTACACACCGATGCACACTATCGATTCGCTGCTCGATGACCCGCACATGAAGGCGTCGGGCTTTTTCCCGCTTTATGAACACCCGACCGAGGGAACAGTACGCACCACCGCACCGGTCGGCCAGTGGAGTCAAACGCCATTGTCGATTCGCAGGCTGGCGCCTCAATTAGGCGAGCACAGCCGGGCAATTTTGCTCGAAGCAGGATTTGACAATGCCGACATCGATGCAATGATCGCTTCGGCGGCAACGAAAGAAAAGGCTTAAAAAAGCAATGACTTCGACCAAGCTCACCTCAGCCCAATGGAAAGCCCTGCCCAAGGTTTTGCTGCACGAACATCTCGATGGCGGGCTGCGGCCGCAAACGCTGCTTGAGCTTTGCCGACAGCGCGGCGTTACTACGCCCGCCGACACGGCTGATGGACTCGCAGCCTGGCTGCTCGCCAATTCCAACTCGGGCAGCCTTGAACGCTACCTCACGGGCTTTGGACTGACCGTCGCGGCGATGGGTTCGGTGGCAGCCTGCGAGCGCGTCGCGTTCGAGGCCGCCGAAGATGCGCTTGATGACGGCTGTGTGCTCGCGGAATTTCGCATCGCACCACTGCTGCTGGAGGCATATGGATTGTCGGGTGAGTCCGTGATTGAAGCATTGCTGAGTGGATTGAAGAAAAGCGCTCTGCCCAGCGGCCTGATCGTCTGCGCCATGCGCACAGACGCACCGGAAATCACGTTACGAAGTGCACGCCTCGCTGCCCGCTATGCGAATGCAGGCGTCATCGGCTTTGATCTGGCTGGCGCCGAACGTGGATTTCCGCCCACACCGCACCGCGATGCCATCAACGCCGCGCGCGATGCCGGGCTGGGTATCACGCTGCATGCTGGCGAAGCTGATGAAGGTTCGCGCGTGCTCGAAGCCGCCTCGCTGGGCGCCACCCGCATCGGCCACGGCGTACACATCATGAACGCGCCCGATGATTCTTTACAGCAGCAATGGCTGGCCGAAGCGCGCCGCCTCAAACTGCATTTCGAAGTTTGCCCCACCAGCAATGTGCATACCGGCATCGCGCCTTCGGTTGCGGCCCATCCCTTGCGATCTATGGTTGAGGCGGGCCTGTCGGTGTCGGTGTCGACGGACAATAGACTGATGTCGGGGGTAACCCTTTCGGGAGAGCTCGCCGCAGTTCATACGGAAAATGGTGTGTCGCGGGAGCGGCTGGGGCAAATGATGCGGGATGCGGCGAATGCCAGCTATCTACCAGCCGACGTACGCGCTGCGGCGCTAGTGTCATTGAACACGTGGAACGCTTAGCGACGAGGGCCAAGCAAATGCTAAACACCAGCACTGGCGCGGTGTTTCAACACTTTTCGGCCCGAACTGCCCGCCAATTGGCGATCTTCATCGTTAAATTTCATTTCGAACCCCGACATATGGGGTGAGAACTCTGCTTTTTCGTGGCGTGGATGTATCGTGACAATGACGTAGTGACGCGACGAATTAACTCGTAACTGAACACATAGTGCCTTAACTCTCCTCAAGAACTGAGCGTGGCCGTCTTTGGCCAACAGTGCAGATCACCATCTAGAAGGAACCACATGTTTTCGCGAATTGCGGCGTCGTGGACCAGTCGCACCAGTCATCGCTTACTACTCCTCCTTCTTCGCGCTGGTGTTGACCGATTGGAGCCAAGTCCAAGCCTTCACGGCAGTGCCATCGAGGAGATTGTGCGAGAATTTGACTGGTTGCTATCGGCCAGGAGGAGTCATACGATTTTCTCGGAAGCGGACGTACAGAATCGCAAATTGCGCAGGTTAAGGCAATCAGATGACAGTCGATGGAATCATGTACCCGCTACCACAAACAGAACGGACAATTAAGTGATTGGTAGCGCATTGTTGCGTGCGATGAGCCTGGTCGGAGCCGCAGTGCTACTGATGTGTTCTGTGAGCGGCTGTGCAGTGCTGCCATTCGGTGCCTATCGGTTTGATGAGATCAATGGCACTGTCCTCGACAAGGAAACTCGGATGCCAATACAGGGTGTCGTCGTCGTGGGACGCTTGGGACTGGAGAAAACTAATTTTGGGGGCTCCTCGTTCAACCGCCCGCTCGTCGTGAAAGAGACGGTTACTGACAAAGAAGGAAAATTCTCGCTCCCAAGTTCTATCGCGACTGACATTGATAATGTCAAGCTTCAAAAAGGGGAAACTCGTTGGTGCTAGAGTCTCGATCAGAAGCGCGTATCGTCAATATTGGCTGAACTTTTGCGGCAACGTGTTCCGTAAGCGGGCCGCAACCTGCCTCGCCATTGCGGTATACATTTTGAACGCAACGGCCGGGCTGGCGGATTTCGCGAGCACCAGCGCCGCCTCGACCAACGGAAATCAGCGATGCAAGAACAGGCGCCAAGTCCACCGCATGCAATAGAGCGTATCTACCGCTTCGCCCATTGCAACGTCAATCTGACACGCATGCGCGGAGACGTTTTCGGCGGCCTCGCTGCCGCGCTTGTGGCACTACCCCAGGCGCTCGGCAATGGCGCACTCGTTTTTCTGCCGCTCGGTTTGGAGCACGTTAATGTGGGTATTGTCGCGGGTGTTATTGCCGCAATTGTCGGCGGCTTGGTCGCAACACTAGGCGGGCGTCCTCGATATCAAATATCCGGACCACTCACTGCGGCCGCTGTAATCTCGGCATCCTTGGTGGGTTCGTTGGCGGCCAACCCGCTCTTTTCAAGTTCAGCAGGACTCGACGTAGGTGCAATTGCGGCGCTTGTTTTTCTCGCAGTGTTCCTCGGTGGAGTGGTCCAGGTGCTGTTTTCTGGGCTAAAGCTAGGTAGAGCACTCAAGTTCATCCCGCAACCGGTTTTGGCCGGCTTTATGTATGGCGTCGCTTTGCAGATAGTTGTACAGCAAGTAAAACCATTGTTCGGGCTCCCCGCCGATACTTCCTTAGCGGACCTATTCAATCATGCCGACAAGATTCTCCCGAACGCGCTAGTTGTTGGCGCGACGACCGTCATCGCGACCCTTCTAGCGCGTCGACTGTCGGCCCGCGCGCCAGCCCCAATGGTCGGCCTATTGGCGGGGGTTGCGGCCTATCTGTTGTTGCAAGGCTATTCTGGCCCAGGTGGATTGGGTGAGGTGCTAAAGGCGCTGCCGGAAAACGGGATGATTCATTTGCAGTTGCCGGCGATGTTGCAACTTGACTGGGCTCACCTGTGGTTTGGCGTCGCGGTAGATGTCGCCGTGACGGCATTGTTGCTGGCCATTGTTGGCTCCGTTACGTCGCTCTTGGCCGCAGCAGTGGTGGATGTGTCAACGGGTTCGACGCAAGATGGAGACCGCGCTCTGCTTACACAGGGCATCTGCAACATGTGTTCCGGGGCCCTGGGCGGGCTGTTTAGCGGCGGCTCAACACTGACGGTACTCACAAATTATGAAGCTGGGGGCCGGACCGCTTTGTCTGGTGCAACACTTGCCGCGATTTTTTTGGGGCTACTGTTTATCGGCGGGCCGCTGCTTGCGTATGTACCAATGTCTGTGCTTGCGGGCATCATGATCGGGTTGGCTATCGGCGTCGTGGACAATTTGATGCGTGACACGTTGCCTAGGGGGCAGCAGGGGCGGCGATTGGACGGTCTGCGTGTCGCAAATTTGGGTATCGTCGTCCTTGTTGGCGCCACGACCGCTTTTGTAAATATCGTGGCCGCTGTCATCATCGGCGTACTCGCTGCGACTATCCTTTTGGCCGTTCGCCTGAGCACCTCCATCATCCATCGCCTGTCCGATGGGGTGTCACGCTCATCACTCAAAGCGCGCGGGATAGAACAGGCTGCATGTCTACGTGCGCAGGGCGGAAAAATAGGCGTCGTGGAGCTCAGTGGGTTTGTGTTTTTCGGTACGGCTAACCGCATGCGACTTGAAATAGAGGCGTTTGCGCGTGGGCGCACTGCCCTGCTACTTGATTTCCGTCGCGTATACGACGTCGAAGCGAGTGGTGCTCGCGAATTGGAGGCCTTGGGAAAGAAGTTGAAGGAGCAGGGAATTGCGGTGGCACTTAGTCATATGCAACTCAACGAACCTTTGGAACTTTGCCTTCGGTATTCAGGCGCCCAACATTCTATCGATGAGCAACATTGGTTCGCCGATTTGGATCAAGCGCTAGAGTGGGCTGAAGACATGGTGCTAAAGCGTTGCGGCAAGCAAGTGGAGTCGTCCCGCGAGATTTCCATCGGCAATGCTGAACTCTTTGCTGAGTTCGACAGCTGCCAACTGGGGATGCTAAGCGAACTGCTAAAACGGGAAACGCTGGAAGGCGGTGACCTCGTATTTAAGGAGGGGGACGTTGGAGACAAATTGTTTGTTATTACGAAGGGTTTGGTCAGCATCAAGCTTAAGTTGCCGGGTACCTCTCGTTATCAACGACTGGCGACCTTTGGGCCGGGGATGTTTTTTGGTGAAATGGCGTTGATTGAAGGAAAACCGAGGTCTGCAGAAGCACAGGTGATACAAGATTCAATTGTGTATTCGCTAAGCGCCGCTGATGTTACGCGGCTGAGGGTGCAGCATCCCGAAATAGCGTTCGCGATCCTTGACGGCTTGGCGAAAACATTGGCGTCTCGCCTGCGCACCACAAGCGAACAATTGCGCAATAGCCATTGACCAAGGTGAGAGGTAGTTTGCGACGGCGCCAAAAGGATACTTTTCTTCTTCTTGCGTCAAAGGGGGTTTAGCTTCGAAAACTCGTTTAGAATAATCCAATATGCAGCTATTGCCGGGGGGCGTCATCAGTTGCGGTCAAGAAGGTCCAATCAGTTGTTCTCAGCCAATCCGCTGAGTTCAGATCTTCATCGCGTGCTCTGTAGCTGCGGACAAGGGAGCTTGATCAATTACCGCGGATCAGCACAACAGCACCACTTAACGCTATGGCGCCGTAGGCTGAGTCATGTCAGCCCGAAAGCAAAACGAGAATGCCAAGACCAATTTTCGCCACCATTCACCTAGCAGCCCTGCAGCACAACCTTGATGTTGCGCGTCGGCAAGCCCCAACATCAAAAATATGGGCCGTTGCCAAAGCAAACGCCTATGGTCATGGGCTCGAGCGCGCCATGCGAGGATTTTCTGACGCAGACGGCATCGCATTGATCGAGATTGAAGCGGCCATTCGATTGCGTGAGATGGGATGGACGAAACCGATTCTGCTTCTGCAGGGGGTTTATGAACAAGCGGACCTGTTGCCCGTGGCAGCGCATAGGCTTCACATCGTCGTTCATTCAAACGCGCAAATAGAAATGCTGGAGCATTTACCAAAGGGTCCTGCCATTGATGTGTATCTCAAAGTCAACTCTGGGATGAACCGCCTCGGATTTCCCCCTGAGGCTACGGCGGGGGCGCATGCCCGTATGCGGGCCATTGTAAGAGTGGGGACCATCTCTCTGATGACACATTTTGCCAATTCCTACGCTAGGGTTCCGCCGGAGCGCGGGATCTCGGTGGATACACAAATTACGCGGTTCAACGCGCTGGCTCAGGCGCTTGGCGGAGCACTGAGTTTGGCGGACTCCGCTATGCTGCTCACCAAGCCTGAGACGCACGCTGACTGGGTCAGGCCAGGCGTCATGCTTTATGGCGCGACGGTCTTTCCTAACCAATGCGCAGCGGACTTGGAACTGCTCCCAACGATGACACTTAGCAGCGAAATCATTGGCATTCAGGATATTAACGTTGGGGATTCCGTTGGGTATGGGAGCCGCTATGTCGCCGATCGGCCAACTCGGATTGGCGTGGTCGCATGCGGTTACATTGACGGTTATCCTCGCTCAGCGCAAGACGGAACACCGGTATTGGTCGATGGAATCAAGACACGCCTCATTGGCCGCGTTTCGATGGACTCCATCACCGTCGATTTGTCGCCGATCGCACATGCCAGGATTGGGAGCAAGGTCACGCTTTGGGGGCAAGGCTTGCCGATTGAGGAAGTCGCAACAGCCGCCGGCACCATCGCCTGCGAACTGATGTGTGGCTTGACGCGGCGCGTTCGAGTCCTAGACGGCTAAGACGATTTGGTGCACAACATGCAATTTCTACTAGCAACAGCGGTCGCGTATTCTATTTGGAGCGCTTGATGAAAAAACTCTTGATTTCTTTTTCGCTTGCTTGCGTGCTCGCCTGGACATCGCTCTCGGCATTTTCTGCGGGGGGTCCGGACACAGCGACCACGCCCAGTCTCAATAATGGGAAGAAGTGGCGGGTTGGCTACATCGAGACCGGGCCCTATGCCAATTACGCCGGCACGTTTTACTACTTGCTACGTGGGCTTGAATCGCGGGGGTGGGTGAAGGGTGTCGACAGGGTTCCCTTCATTTGGGGGCAATTGGATACCAAAGCCATGTGGGTCTTCCTGAGCACCACAAAAGACGTAAGCCAATTCATAGAGTTTGTCCCCGATGCCTATTATTCGTTGAAGTCCATGCCGGGCAAGGAGGCGGAAGTCTTGCGTCGTTTCAGCGACAAGCAAGACGCCGATTTGCTGATTGTTATGGGCACGGTGGCTGGTAAGTTGATGGCGGTAGACCAGAATCAGTCGAAAACCATGGTTTTTTCAACCAGTAACGCATTCAAAAGCGGCATCGTCAATACGGCAGAATTGTCCGGACGTCGAATGATCTGGGCGCATATGGATCCCTTCCGCTACAAGCAGCAACTGCAGGTTTTCTCCGACATCTTCCATTTCAAAAAAATGGGCGTGACCTACGAAGACTCTCCCAACGGCAAAGCGTTTGCGGCGTTGGACGATATAGAGGCGGTCGCAAAAGAAAAAAAGTTTGAGATCGTCCGCAAATTGGTGCAGGGGGCCAAGAACGCTGAGGACCAAGACCGTTATTACAACGACCTCTTGATCGCACATCAAGAGTTGGCGGGCCAGGTGGACGGCTTTTACTATGCCATTTCTCCTGCGCCCGGCCTTAAGCCGGAGCACCTGTATCCCGTTCTCCAGCCGTTCTACGACAAGAAAATACCCGTCTTCAGCCAGTTAGGCGACGAAGATGTCAGCCGCGGGGCCATGATGAGCATTGCCCGCGCCGACTTTGCGGGCATGGGTCAGTTTGGGGCGGAACAATTGGTCAAATTGCTCAATGGTGCAAGCGCCGACTCGCTGCCACAGGTTTATTCGGATACGCCCACCATCGCGCTCAATCTTGAAGTCACCAAGCGCATTGGTTACAAACCGCCGTTCGAGATCTTGCTCGTCTCCGACAAAATTTTCTTGAGCGTCGAAAAGCCGCTCCCTCCCGCCAGCGCAGCGAAGTAAGGAGCATCAAATGTCGTTGAGCAAAATCCGGTTTCTCTTCATCGTTTCGGCGCTGATGATCCTTGTGCTCGCACTCGGCTTTGGTGCGGCCCTCAGCACGGGTGCCTTTAAGAAGAGTTTGACGGAGTCCTACGTTTCCAGCTACGTTCTCAACGGCGGCGAGACCGTCCGCCGCATTGAGTACGCGCTCAAATACGGCAAGCAACTGGATAATTTCTTCGGAATACAAAGTATCCTACGTGAGGTCAAAGACAAGGCTGCGGCAGTGCGAGACGTGACGGTCGTTCTGGCGGACGGTCGCGTCGTGTACGGCACTGTGCCCAATAGTCGCTCGCGCTTCACGGGGGCGTTGCTGGTCCAGTTGAAGGAGATGATGCGGACCGGCGCCAACCCCACTGGCTGGAAACTTGTCGACCATGAGTACCACACGCTCATTGCGATCCATGACCAGGCCGGGACGCCGATTGGTGCAATGGATATCCAGTTCGAGGAATCCGTGGTTGCACCCTACGCAGATGCTTTCGAGCAAAAAACACTTAAACAAACGCTGATCGTAGGGGGTATCGCTGCGGCCGTCTTGCTGTTGATCCTGCTGCGTACGCAAATTGTAGACGCCCAGACCGGCAAACTTCGCACAAGGCAGCTCCTCACGGCGGTGCTGTTGGTGATCGGCGGCGCGCAAATCGTGCTGACCGTTCTGGCCATCCGCGAGTCTCAACCGGTGTATCTAACGACGGTCGCGCGAAACCACCAGCTCGTGGGTCAGCTCGTGCAAGACAACATCAACAAAGTTGTCGCGAAGGGCGTCCCTTATGGCGGCCTGTCTGGTGTCGATAGCTGGATGAACTCAATCCCCATCGCCCTGCCGGAGGTTGAGAGTATTGTGTTGACTGACGAGACCGGTGTGCCGCTGTACAGCACGTCTCGATCCGATGGCCGGGACAACGCTAGCTACCTGGCGCAGCTGAATGCAGCGAATGTCAGCAAGACCAAACTGGCCAAAGATTCCAGTGGCATGAGTGCGCAGGCCGTGGTTGCTCTATCGCAGGCGTACATTCAATCTCGAAGCCGGGCGATCATTATCGATGCGATAACCCTCCTTGTGACGACCATACTGTTTAGCGTAGAGATCGTCCTGTTTTTGGGTATTTTCTTCCACCAGCAGGCTTTGGCCGCCTCTGCCAAGGCGCACGTCGCAGACGCCACAGCGACATCGGCGGACGAAACCGCCATCGTGCGCCCGCTCGCCTTTATGTTCTTTTTGGCGGCCAGCATGTCCGCCTCATTTTTGCCAATCATCTTGAAAGGCGTCGATCCAATCTTTGGTCTACCGGAAAATATCTTCCTCGGACTACCGCTGACAGTAGAGCTATTGGCCAGCATTGCCTCAACAATGGCCACCGGGGTAATCTTGGATAAGAAGGGCTGGCGCCCGCCGTTCATGGTTGGCCTGCTGGTAATTTCACTAGGCACCTTGTTGTCCGCAATTTCTTCAACCACCGCAATGTTGCTGCTGTCTCGGTTGGTCGTCGGTGTGGGCTATGGATTCTCCTGGATGGCGCTGCGAGGTTTTGTTGCCTACGCCAAGACCGAAGAAGGACAAACAATGGGGTTTGCGTCATTGAATTCCGGCATCTACGCCGGCATCAATTGCGGCGTGATCCTTGGCGCTCTGCTCATTGACCGGCTGGCTTACTCAGGCATATTTTGGATGTCCTTGGCGCTCTTTGTGGTGGCCACTGGATTCGCCTTGGCGTTCACGTCGAATCGAGCTCCCCCTGACCACCTTAAAGATGCTTTGCCAACGGCCGGCACAGAGTCCACTTTGTTCGGTGACTCCAGAGTGCTGATCTTCTTTGCGGCAGTGGCGATCCCAACGGCGATCTGCTTGATGTTCCTGAACTATTACGTTCCCGTATACGCTCGCACAATCGGGCTCAGCGCCGGGGACGTCGGAAGACTGTTCCTTCTGTACGGACTTTGTGTTGTTTATCTGGGGCCCGTGTTAAGTCGCACTGTCATCCAGAAATACTCGTTCAAATTGTCAACGGGTGCTAGCTTTGCGCTCGTAATTGTCGGCTTGCTCGCTTTCGGCTTTTTCCCAAGTCTGCTCACCTGCACCTTTGCGGTGTTGATGCTCGGTCTTTCCGATGGCATGGGCCTGGTAGCTCAAAACAACTACTTTCTCTCGCTACCTTCGGTCAAACAATTCGGGGTCGGCAAGTCCATGGGTATTTTCAGTATCGTGCGGAAGGTGGGGCAAACTCTAGGTCCACTGGTCTTGGCTTGGCTTACGCTGGTGACCTTAGGTATTGGTTGGATGGCCGTCGTTATGGCGCTAGCGCTACTCACCTTCATGGTCACCTCGCGTGCCGCCAAGGGGGCCGTTCAAGCATGACGCCCCGGCCCGCTCAGCTTCAAGATCTATTCATTACCCAACTTGATCAGGGGCGGGTCAGTGAGCTGCTTGAGCTGCAGCGCGTCGTGTGTGAACATCTTGAGCGGCCGGAGTTGTACTTCCCAGTCACAGCGGCTGAAATGGCCGACCTAGTCGGGCCAGAGGGATTGTGTCTTGGCATTGAACATCACGGGCGACTGGTGGCATTCTTCGGCGTTTTGTTCATGGGGGATCGGCCAGGTAACGTTGGGTTGGATTTGGGATTGCCGGCCGAGGAGCTTCCATTGGTCGCCTACTTCATGGCTGTCAACGTCCTGCCCAGCTATCGGGGGAGGGGGTTGCAACAGATTCTGACGCACGCATTGTTTGGCGTCATGGGGATTGCCCCTCAGAATTGTGTCGGCGACGCGGGCAGCAGAATACTGCGGAATTTTTTTTCCACCCACGCACCTGCCCCCTTGCCGTCGTTTCAATGGCAATGTTCAACGGTGTCACCCCTCAATCCGGCCAGCCTCAATACATTCTTGAGTTGTGGGTTTCGCATCGCTGGTCTCAAGCCAAAGTATTTGGGGTACCTGCGCTATCTCCTGATCCGTGAGCGCAATGGCTTTGGCGGCGGCGGCGCTCAATCGACAGCAGTACCCTTGCACGACTACGAGCGTCAAGCAGATCTGTTGACGCGCAGCATGGTGGGCATTCGACTAGACCGAACCCAGGGGACACCAACGGTTCACTATGTTTGAGGCAAAGGAATCTGCATGAGCGAATCCATTACTAGCCCAGTTGCCGTCAAGCGCAGCCCTATTCAGTGGTCATATCTCCTGGCCTCCTCGGTCATCATATTGACCCTGATGTTGGTCGTGGGCTTCCTCAACATCCGGAACTTGGAAGAAGACTACCGGAAGTCGTTTTTTGAGAGTTCTCAGGCAGTCTCCAAGGGTAGCCTGCAAACGATCGAGTATGGACTCAAGTACGGCAAAACCATCGCGAGTTTCTACACTGCGCTGCCCATTATCACTGAAATCCATGACTACATCAGCTCCAGTGAAAACGTCAGCATCATTGACTTGGACGGAACCGTCCAATTCTCGGTCTTCCCCAAGAAGGTTCTCTCGCCGACGGAATTCAAAGCGTTGCTAGAGAAGCTCGACAAGGACGTTTTGCTGAAGACAGGGGCGCAAACCATTCTCGTTGGCGGTATTCACCACGAGTTGATGCCAATTCGAGGCATGGATGGCAAAGTAAGCGCCTATCTGGAGGTCACGTTTGACGATGCGGTGCTGCGTTCGAAGACGTCGAGTTTCACGCAATCGTCTGGGCTCGCTGTTCTGGTGTTGACCATTCTTGGCACGGTGGTGCTTGTGATAACGCTCGCCCGCGTGCCGACCACGAATGAAAAGGGGGAAGTCCGACGCACCATGTTGATGACCATCATGATCATCAACATCACCGTTTGCCAGTTGATTTTCATCGTCTTCAACTTGTGGACCTATCGGAACATGCTCGAAAGCAATGCAACCGAAAACTCAAGATTCGTTGGGGAAATAATCAAGAAGAATATCGCAACGGTCATTTCGAAGAAGTTGGCCTTCGACGAGCTGGATGATATTCAGCCATGGATGGCGTCTGTCGTATCCTCGGCGCCAGATATCAAAGGGGCGGTGGTGACGATCGGCAACGGTAAGACCAGTTATTCGTCTGCACCAGGACTCGCAGTGGGCGCAGGGTCAAACCCGTCCACCCTGATCGTACTCGCGCTCAAGCCGGACCGCTCCAACACTGAAGCCACGCTGACGATGGTGTTGGACCGCGACAAGCTTCTTAAAAAACTGGTACCAATGTGCTTATGGTCGCTCATCATCCTGCTGGGGTCTATCGTCGCACTGGTGCAGGTAACGTTCGTCATGATTTTTGTTCTCAACCGTCGTGCGCTCGCAAACCTGAAGGATTACAACGACAAACTCGAACGTGAAGTGGAAGAACGGACCCGCGAAATCGCGCGAGAAAAAGCCAAAAGCGACATGCTGCTGCTCAATATCTTGCCGCCGAAGGTAGCCGAAGAATTGAAAGAAAAGGGTTTTTCTCAACCTGAGGCATTCGAAAATGTGTCTGTGTTTTTTAGCGACGTCGTGGGCTTTACTACACTCTCGTCTGGACTGGAGGCCAAACACCTCATTGAAGAGTTGAGCGATATTTTCACAAACTTTGACCGCATAATTGAAAGGCACAGCTGCCAGCGTATCAAAACGATCGGCGATGCTTATCTGTGCGTCAGCGGTATGCCCGTGACAGATCCATTGCACGCCCACAAACTGGTAAATGCTGCCCTAGATATCATCGACTACCTGCATGTCCGTAACAGGAACTCAGTGTTGAAATGGCAAATTCGCGTAGGCATCAACAGTGGCCCTGTCGTAGCAGGAATTGTCGGGGTTCAAAAATATTTGTATGACGTGTTCGGTGATACCGTAAATATCGCCAGTCGCATGGAAAGCAACTCGGAACCTATGCGAATCAACGTATCAGATAGGACTTGGGCTTTGATCAAGGACGATTTCAGAACTACGCCTCGCGGTTACTTCGACGTAAAGGGCAAGGGTAGCATGCAAATGCATTTTATAGACCGCCTCGTCGTCTAGTGGCACCGCTGATCCTGTCCACTTTTCATTGAGGGTTTAAGCCTCTATTTTATTCAGCCGAGCGGATTGGCTGTTTTGGTTTGAAACTGTGGATAAGTCGTCGCTGGCAGCTTCGGTCATTTTGGCATTGCACGCGCGCTCAAACTGGCTCGGAGATTTGTAGCCTAGGCTGGAATGCATTCGCGTAGTGTTGTACCAGCCTTCGATATAGCTAAACACGCAGTGCTTTGCCTCGGCCCGAGTGGCATAGTCTTGGCCGTGTGTCTCCTCGACTTTCATCGAATGCCAGAAACTTTCCATCGGTGTTGCGTCAATTTGCCCGCTTCGTATTGTTTTTCCCAATGCTGGATCAGCTTTGGCAACACATCGAATTTACGTCCGCATTCGGTTGCTGAAAGGCTCTCTGCTTTCTTGTGCCGCACAACCTCGGCTTTGTATTCGAGCGTAAAAGCACGTCGCTTAAGTTGTTCTTTCTTGATGCCATCGAGCACGCTATTCTGCTTGCCTGATTTCATGATCTTCGCTTCCGTTAAGTACTCAACAAAAAGCTTACAGGATCAGGTGCCGCTGTAATGGCCTGTAAAGCGCAGTCGGCTGATCACGCGATCGCCCACCAGCAGCATCTCCATCACCTCAACTTGTAGATCAGGCACTGCCGCGCGGAAATTCTTTGAAGCGAACACTGGGCCTTCGGGGCCTTGTGGACGTCCTGGAGGTAGATTGCGGTCCATAAAATCGGGGGCGAGCGCGAGCGTTGCGTATTTCGCGTCGCCAGTATTCCAAAAAGCGTAAAAGCGCCTTGCAGCAAGTGTCATGGCGTCGCGTTGTGCTGGCTTCACCGAACTATCGAGCACGGCTGACAGCGGCTTTGGAAGAGTATCCACTGGTTGTGAGAAGGCAGGTGAGGTGGCGCATGTGATGGTTGCAATCAACGCAGCAACTAACGCGTGGCTGCCGAAATGTCTAAGAAATTTCATCATCGACTCCTTTGGGTTAACGGTAGTAATTGCACGATGGATTGCATACATCATTGCAATCCTTTCACGACCGGGCACGGAATTTGACCAGGAACAAAATGCTCTGCTGGCGCGCTTTGAGCATTGAACATCATGCATGAAGTGCGCGACAGGACACAGGAATGCTCAAGGTCGCGGATGTTGCGCCGCGCGCCCATTGCACACGATTTCCGTAGCTGTGGGAGCCTTCAGAGTGGCTTGGCGACTACTGTACTCCGATTCCCGCCAAATGGTGGTCGAAGTCGAATCAAGAACAATAGTAGCTATAGCGAATAACGAATAACGTTAGATTGTGTGAAGCCTCGATCTGAACCGTTTGTTGGACGAGCGCGGCTGATTAGAGCCCGTTGATGGCGCTTGATAGAAAATAACTCTTTTGGAACTAGCGTCAGCGGGAGACCCCCCGGCTCTGACGGGGAGGCATCAGAAGTTTGACAGGTACGGGAGTCCATCGGAGGAAACTGCAAGACGTGAGCCGCTAAGCACACGAAAAGGAGTCTCACGATGGACAAGTACGAAAGCCTAAGTCACAGTCACTAGAGGCAATGAACCTGCCATACGCCTCTACTCCTCAAAGGGATTCGCCGTCTGGGGCACGGAACCCCAGGCAATTCGAACGGAGGCCGGCTTCAAAGGTAAGGTTCATATGTCTTTGCTGCTTCCGCATGCGACGACTGTATATTTGGAGTGAATTGGGAGTTCCCCTCGAAAGACGCCTTTGGGTCGCATGCCGCCGGTCAACTTGAACGTCTAGAACGCTTCACCCAGCATTTATTGACGCGTGCAACGAAATAAGCGGAAAGAATCAACCATGAAACAACAAACACTCTTATTTGCTCTTACGTTGATGGCGAGCGTCTACTTAGGGCAAGCGCGCGCGCAAGATGTGTTGCTCCCGGCCAATCCGACGTCTGCAGATACGGTCATATTCAGTTCGCGTAGCAGTTGCAGTCTTAGTATCGCCTTCAAGGCGAATGCATACAACGTGAAAATGGTGCAAAACAATATTACGATCACACTCGGCGATTCGAGATCGGACGTGGTATTTCCGGGACTATGTCAAGCAGGGTTGGCCCCTGTAGAAATCGAACTTGGGAAATTGCCCGCTGGTGATTACACGCTTTCCATGACTCAACCTTCGCAAAGCGGTTTTCCGGAGAGAGTCTTTTTTTCGAATCGCCCTTTCACCGTCACCGATGCCCGCCTCCAAAAGACTTTTCCTTGGGTGCGCCTCGACTATTCTGGCCACTGGTGGGACCCGAACGATGCGGGCTGGGGACTATTCATCTGGCACGATGCGCGTGATCGCGTGTTGGCCGCTTGGTTCACTTACGGCACCGATGGCAAACCCATTTGGTATACCTTCCAGCCTGCGTGGGAAGATTTTGCGACGACTACGTCTGTCGCAATATCACAGACTAGCCGCATGCCCGGCCCGACGGTACCGCCGCCCAACCCAACGAGTTACACGACCGTCGGCACGGCCAGCCTTGATTTCAGAAGCATACCCAGCGCAACGGGACAGACAACATTCGATGCGGGCAAGTTGACGTACACCTTCACCGGTGGCCCGACTACTGTGAGAAACATCCAGCGCTTTAAGCCGTAGCCTAAGCAGGCAATGACTGCTTACGAGCGAATTGGACCAACGTCGGCTATGGCGAGTATGGGTCGATTGCGGCCAGTCGAGTTGAACGTCTAGCGCTGAGGGCCAATTGCATAAGCTCCAGCATTGGCGCGATGTTTCAATGCTTTTTGGCCCGAACCGCCCGCCAATTGGCGGTCTTCACCATTACATGTCATTTCCAACCTCACTAAATAGTGCCTGACCGAAAACCCCACGGCACCAGCAACGACGCGCCACTTCAGCATATCTGGCACCACAAAGAATTTCCATTGACATCAATTTTGAGACGGTTTTCCGCCGACAGCAAGGGCTAGGCAAGCATTCAAGCAAAAATCTTCGACCAACTTTGTCGGTCATTCGTGCCGACAATAATAGTTGCGCCCGGTACCAAAACGCGTGAACGATTTCACTCTGAAACACACTAAAAGTGGTGCAATAAAACGTCATGTTTTGGGAGGGAAATAAGACCATGCGCGTCGTCCAACATCCGCAAATGAGCATCGGTGAAGTCGACGTCTCCAGGATCACCTTCGATCCCCGCTCCCGCGACGACATCCCCAAGATACTGCGCGGTCTGCAACATCTCTACACCGACCTCGCGCTACGCGCAGCCGTGTTTGAATTGCTCACCAGCCAAATTGCCCCCAAGGTCAACAAAGACAACGGTCGTCCCGGCATGACCCTCTGGGCGATTCTGGTCTGCGGTGTTGTCAGGCTCGACTTGAATATCGACTACGACCGCCTGCAGGAACTCGTCAATCACCATGACACCCTGCGCCAGATGTTGGGCCACGGCGAGTTTGATAAAGCGCCTTACGCATTCCAAACGCTCAAAGACAATGTCATGCTGCTGACCCCTGAGCTGCTCGACCAGATCAACCAGATCGTCGTCTCCGCCGGGCACGCACTACTCAAAAAAAAAGAAAACGAAGCGCTGCGTGGGCGCTGCGATTCATTTGTGGTTGAAACCAACGTTCACTATCCGACTGACATCAATCTACTCTTTGATGCGATGCGCAAAGTCATCACCCTCACCGCGCAGTGGTGCGATGCCCATGACCTGAGTGACTGGCGGCAATCGGCTTACAACATCGGCCATGTCAAACGTTTCATGCGCACGGCCCAGAACAAGAAGCGCAGTAAAGCCAGTTCTGAGGAGCAACAGCTAAAGAATGCAGTACTCATCAAAGCCGCGCATCACGACTATCTCGATGTCGCCCGGCAGTATCTGCAAAGCGCCACGGAAACCGTCACCAAGCTTGCCGGGCTTGGCGACACCACGATGCTTGGGCTGACCAGGAAGATCGAGATTGACGGCTTCATGCGTCATGCTGATCGCCAGATCGACCAGATCAAGCGTCGGGTCATCGACGGGCAAACGATCGGGCATGCCGAGAAGGTATTCTCGATCTTTGAGCCGCACACCGAATGGATCAGCAAGGGCAAAGCGGGCGTGCCGGTGGAGTTGGGGGTCAAGGTATGCATTCTCGAAGACCAGCACCAGTTCATTCTGCATCACCAGGTCATGGAACAAAAAGCCGATGACCAGGTAACGGTGTCGATGGTGGTCGAGGCGAAGGCGCGTTTCCCGACACTGAACGTGTGCAGCTTCGACAAGGGTTTCCACTCCCCGGAGAACCAGACGGTGTTGAAAGCGCAGTTGGCGCTGGTCGTGCTACCCCGCAAGGGCAAGCTATCGGCGCCAGCGCGCGCGATTGAGCAATCGAAGGCGTTCGTCGCAGCCCGCCGTGCACACTCGGCCGTGGAGTCAACGATCAACGGGCTGGAGGTACACGGACTCGATAGGTGCCCTGATCATGGCATTGCTGGCTTCAAGCGCTATGTGGCGTTGGCGGTGGTGGCGAGAAACATTCACCGCATCGGTGCGATCCTGGCGCAGCGCGAGCTGACCCGGCTACAGCGGGCGACAAAATACGCAGAGCGACAAACGATGCTCAAGCTGGCGATTTAGTGATGACGAAAGACGTGACGCTTAATGAGTTGCGGATGAGCTGTCCAGAGATTGGCTCGTTCAAAAACAGGCGAATTTCGCGTGACGAGGTCAAAACACCAGGCCTCAGCGAATTTCGGTGCCAGATTGCTGACGACAACCACCTTGCGGTAGAAAAGCGAGCCAGAAACTATTCTTAAAATAGGGGTTTTCGGTCTGGCACTAAATAGGGTGAGAAATGACAATGTGAAGTTGTTCGCCGTGACTTAGGTTGCGTTCGACCGATGCGGCCAACGCTACAGACAGCGATCGCTAAGCCGCGTAGAAATGCCCATGAAAGCAGGCAGGCACCCAGTATGGCAACCGAACCATTGCCATCGGTCCAGCCGCCAGATTGCCGGCCTCAAAAACGCTGCCGAAGGTCTGCTGGCGCTTGACGTCAAAACCGACGCCGACTAGATAGCCTTCGCCTTCCCGGTCGCTGCCGGGTTTTGGCACAAACACATGCTCTTCGACGGTCGCTGCGTCACCAAATGAATAGCGATCCGTCTTGCCGCTCTCAACATCCAGCCGCATGATGCCATTCAGACCGCCTGACTGCTGGTTGCTGGCATACGGGTAATAGATGCTGCGATTGCGCCTGGCCACCATGCGCGGATCGATACGCGGAAACTCCACATCGTCGTTGAGGCCGCTCAGATCGACCCTACCCCTGTTCAGATCGATACGCAGAAACGCCGGGTGCGCGCCATCGGCTGGCGCACGCTCTCCACGCATCAGTTTTGGCATCCACTCATTTATGATCGACAGATTCTTGCTCTTCACATAGTCGACACGGATGATGTTGCTCTCCTCCCAGGCATTGCCAAAGTGAAACACCATATGTGCGGGCATGTCGATGATGCGCCGCTTGCTGAAATCCGATTTATCGATGATCAGCACTTTCGTTGGTGCGTTCGCGTCCCAGCTCATCGCCTGGCCGATGCCTTTGCCGTCGCGCACGGCCTGATAATCAATGCCGATCGGCGGCAGAACGAAGATGATGTGCTGCTGAGATACCGTGAAGTCGTGCACCATGCCTGCCGCGGGCATATCAAATACGGCATGGCGCAGCAACTCACCCTTGGCACTGATGTGGTAGATGACCATCTTGCCCATCAATGTGCCGAAATTCCAGAATGTGCCATCGGCTTCAATTTTCGGGTGTGCCGAGAAGGGCATCGCTTTCAACTCTGGCGCCCACGTCACCAGACCGCGCGTCTCAAGTGTTTCCGGGTCTAATGCCGTTGCCGAGCCGCCTTCCCACATCGCGAGCAGCCGGTCGCCCAGCCGGACGACATTTGTGTTTGCGGTGTTCATGTCGTCGCTAGTGCGAATCGGCATTTTCGCCTTGATACTGCTGCCAAACGCCGGCACCAGGAATTCATTGGCCTGCTGCTCGGCGACGAATTTCTTCGTTTGCACGAAGCGCGCCTGATGCGAAACGCCTTTGTCGCTGAATCGCCAGGCATTCACCAGCCCATCACCATCAAACCAGTGCGAGTAGCGCTGGCCACCACGCTCGAACAGGCCGGGTCCGTTGCGAAAAAAGGTGCCGCGCAAATCTGCCGGAATGCGGCCCTCGATCATGGCGCGTTCGCAGGAAACATCCTGGCCGTTAAAGCCGCGCATGGGCGTCAGGCTGGGATGAAACTCGAGCTGAGTTGACGCAATACCTTGTGCACTGGCAGCTGCCGTGTTTAGCATAGCCATTGGCAGTGCGGTCACGGCCAGCGCCGTGCCTGTCGATTTTAAAAATGAACGGCGATTCATGTTGGCACCCTATCTGATGGTGATGACGTGCTTCTTGTCGTCCTTGCCGAGGGCAAATTTGGCCTTGTCGAACGACGGCGGCCCAAAGCTGCCGCTGGCATCGTTGGAGAACGCGTATGGTTCGATGGGCATACCGACAGCGTTGGTGTCAAGCTTGTTGTTGCTGTTTTCATCGATGAATAGCGAGATCGCGTATTCGCCTTCGGCAAGATCGTTGAATGTGACCGAAACACCGGCTTTGACCGCAGCCGTCGTGCGAATATCGGTGGCTTTGCCCATCCATTTGTCACTCGCTTTATAGAGCGCGACCATGACGGCACCCTTGTCGCCAACGTCGCCTTTCACTTCAATTGTGAGATTGGCCGCAAAAACTGGTGATGCGACGATGGTAGAAAAGCCGAATGCGAAGACTACAGCAGTGGCGATTTTGGCGTGACGGTGGGTTTTCATGTTGGCTCCTGGTGGTTGGTTGGTGATGCGATGTCAGCACTTTGGCCTCGAACGGGGATCGTCCGTGCGGCTGTGCGACGAGTGGAAGATACGATTCGCCAACGGTAAACGACTGGCGCGAGCGGCGCGTCCCAATTTGGCTGAGTAGGCAAGTTGGCGTGTCCTCCAACCGAATCAATTGATGCCGTTACTATTGGTGGCGCTGAAGGGGTCAAAGGCACTATATTTGTCTGCACTATCGAGAGTTTCGTCGCCAGCGGGTCGTGCTCGCCCTCTCCCGAACGATCGGCCATCCGCTCCTTTAAACTGGCGTGGGCAATAAGGCCAATCATCAGGGCGGTGCCGAAATACTCGACAACACGCGTCTGCCGCCCACTGGTCTTCGGAGTCCCAAAATGATCTGTCGTATTGCTCTTGTCTTTGCCTTCGTTCTCGCCTATCCATCCTCCGTTCCCGCCGCTGGCAACCCCTTAAGCACTGCTGCAGAACGCTCAGGCTTCCAAACTACTGGCCGCTATGACGAAGTGATCAGGCTGTGCGCAGCGTACGAAAAGACCTACCCGAAAGCCGTGCGCTGCCTAACATTCGGCCGCACACCAGAGGGTCGCCCGATGATGGCATTGATCGCGACGCGAACAGGCGTTTTTACGGGAGCCGAAGCCAAAAAGCGCGGTATTCCCGTATTACTCGTGCAGGGTGGTATTCATGCCGGTGAGATCGACGGTAAGGATGCGGGATTTCTGGCGCTGCACGAGGCGCTGGAGAACCGTGCAGCCAACGGCGCGCTGGACAAGCAGGTACTGATCTTTGTACCCGTTTTCAATATCGACGGCCACGAGCGCTTCGGCAAATGGAATCGACCCAATCAGCGTGGCCCTGAAGAAATGGGCTGGCGTACCACCGCACAAAACTACAACCTTAACCGCGACTATGCCAAGGCCGATTCGCCCGAGATGCAGTCGATGCTGCGACTGGTCAACGACTGGGACCCAATTGCCACGATTGACCTGCACGTCACTGACGGCGCCAAATTCGAACACGATATCGCTATCATGGTTGAGCCGGTTTACGGCGGTGACGCGGCGCTGGCCAACGCCGGCAAGTCATTTCGCGACACCGTTGTGGCTGATCTAGCAAACACCGGCTCACTGCCGTTAGCCTTCTATCCCTCGTTCAACGTTGCCGACGAGCCAACCTCTGGGTTTGTCGATGGCGTTTCGCCACCGCGTTTTTCGACCGGCTACTTCCTCACGCGCAATCGCTTTGGCATGCTGGTGGAAACCCATTCGTGGAAGGATTATCCGACTCGCGTGCGCATCACCCGGAATACCGTCATCTCGGTGCTCAACCAAGCGGCGGCACATGGGCACGAATGGCTGAAAAAAGCGCATGAAGCCGATGCACGTTCGGCTAATGTTGCGGGAAAATCCGTTGCACTCACCTGGAAGGCTAGCGACAAAAGCCGCCCTATCGATTTCCGCGGTTACGAATACACGCGGACGATGTCGGATGTTTCGGGCGCATTGATGACGCGCTATGACGATACGAAACCGCAGATCTGGAAACTCAACCTGCGAGACGATGTGCAACCCGCTCTCACCGTGGTTGCGCCACGGGGCGGCTACCTGGTGCCAGCCACCCACGCAATCTGGGCGGCTGAAAAGCTCTCCCAGCACGGCATTATGTTTCGGAGACTCACCAAACCTATGGCGAATGCTCCGCTGGAGTTATTCCGAGCAGAAAAAACAACCTTGAGCGCTCAGTCCATCGAAGGACACCAGATGCTGAGCGTCACCGGTGAATGGAAAGCCGAAACCCGCCAGATTGAGGCAGGTAGTCTGTTCGTGCCAATCGCACAGGCAAAATCCTTGCTGGTGATGTCGTTGTTCGAGCCACGTGCACCAGATGCATTTCTCGCATGGGGCTTTTTCAACAACGCGTTTGAGCGCAAGGAGTACATGGAGGACTATGTCGCCGAGGATGTCGCCCGCGAACAATTGGCCGCCGACCCCGCGCTTGCCGCCGAATTCAACAAGCGGCTGGCGAGCGACGCCGAGTTCAGCAAGAGCCCCGCCGCGCGACTGACGTTTTTTGCCCGGCGCCATGCATCATGGGATGATCGCTTCAACCTCTATCCTGTCATGCGTACAAATGACGTGCCGGAATGACGCTGTGCCTGCCGACGTTGCCCTGACGCTCATTACACCCCCATTACATCCTGTTACGCATTGCGGTTTGCGCTAACAAACAGGAAAATGCCTAATCGAGGCACGACGCAATACAGGCAAAACAAATGAAAAGAATCCACCACATATTCCGCTTCGCAATACGCCAGTTTTCCGGGCTGGCAGTCGCACTTTTTTTGGTGACCTCGAATACTGCGCAGGCCCAAAACTATTCAGATATCTGGTGGAATCCGAACGAATCCGGCTGGGGCCTGACGATTGCCGACCATGGCCCGGTCGCGTTCGTCGTCTGGTACACCTATGACGTGGATAACCAGCCAGTCTGGTTCTCGCTCACCGGCACATTTACCAACAACCGTAAGAACTTCACCGGCGACCTGATTCGCACCACCGGCCCGGCCTACACGCAACCGTTCCGTGCCGATCAGGTGACCGTGACCAGAGTTGGAACAGCGAGTCTCGATTTTGCCCCGGCTGGTCAGCCAGCCGGAAAGGCCACATTTACCTACAACATCGGGGCGGTCAGTCTGACCAAGGTGATCGAGCGTCAGCCGTTTGGCAACGCGCCGCCGAACTGGGGCTATGACTACAGCGACCTGTGGTGGAATGCGGCCGAATCTGGCTGGGGGCTGACCCTTGCGCAGCACGGCAACAACGTGTTCGGCGTCTGGTTTACCTATGGGCTGGATGGCAAGCCGCTGTGGTTGCCGATACCGGGGGTGACCTTTACGGCAGCCAATGCATTCAATGGAAATATGTATACCGTTACCGGTCCCTACTATGGAAATCCGAAGTTCGATCCTGCGCAGGTCGTCGTCACGCCCGTCGGCAGTGCCACCGTCTCCATCAATGGCGCCAATGGCATCTTTACATCCACGCTGAAGGGATTCACACAAAGCAAAGCAATCACGCCACAACCGTTTGGAAACGCGCCACAGGCGTTCGGCATCAGCGCTCAAAATGGCGCCAGCGCCGTGTCGCAAACTGTGGATGCGGCGCTCGATGTGTTCGCCGCCGCCGATCCAGCAGGACAAGTGTTCGATCAGTGGGTCGGCAATGTCGCGACACTGCAACAGCCACGCGAACGTCGATCAGGCGTGCTGTCATTGCTGGCGCCCGCGCAAGTGACGGCGACCTACAAAGTGTCTGCACCGTGGACACCGCAAAGTACGGTGCTCAATGGCACGGGAACTGCTGCGGTCAATGCCTATTGGTTCTTCCCAAAAGCAAATCCGGTCGGCGTCATTTTTCGCTTTCACGGCACCGGCGGTAGCGGGGACCTGCAGTTTTCAAAGACCGAAGAATTGAAATTCGCGCGCGACGCGGTGGCCGATGGGTTTGCGGTCGTCTCGCTCGACAGTCAGGACCGTGTCAACAAGGTCTGGGATGTCACGACCAACTCGGCCAATCCCGTCGCCAATGTCGACGTACGTAATGTCCAGCAACTGATTGCGTCGTTCACCTCGCAAGGATTGATGACGTCGAGCACGCCAATATTTGCGTCCGGCATGTCCGACGGCGCGGCAGCAGCATTGCGATTTGCCTTCCTGCTCAACTGGAAAGCGAGCCATCAGGCGTGCGTACCTGGGAACCTGCAGATCGCCCAGGCAACACGGGTGCCCGGCATCTGGACCATGGCGCAGAATGACGTCGTTGCCGACCCACAACGCAACGCCAGTGCGCTGACCAATTACAACGCGCTGGTATCTCGCAGTGTGCCAGCCGACTTTGTGGTCGTAGCACCCAGCGCGGTCTATCCCACTCGCTTTGCACAGATTGCGGGCATTTCTGAGGCGACCTCCACCACGATTTACGCAGCGCTCAAAGGTGGCGGTATCCTGGACGCCAACGACTTTCTGGTCAATGACCCCTCAACCGCCTCCGCCATCAGCGTGACCGCCGCATTGATCCCGGCTGCGTCGAGAACATTCAGCGCGGAAATGCAGAACCAGTTAAACGTGGCCTATACGGCACATCAGTTTTCTGCCGCCAGCAACCGCCGTGTGCTGGAATTTTTCAAGGCACAATTGCCGAAGAACGCCGCCATCGAAGTATCCCTTGGCACAATCATGCAGCGACCCGTATTCCAGTGCGGCACCGACACAGATACGGTGTCAGCCGACACCGCGCCCGGATCAGTGACCGTCTTCGAAAGTGGCCCGGTAAGGCCGATCACCCTATCTGCAGATGGCCAGCGACTTTATGTCACCAACGCTCCCGCCAATTGCCTGGAAATTTACGCGGTCGAAGGCGACTTGCTGCGGCTGGCCAGCACCGTGGCCGTCGGCCTTGAACCGGTCGCCGTGAGCGAGCGAAATGCCAACGAAGTCTGGGTGGTCAATCACCTCTCCGATTCCGTTAGCGTGGTTCGGCTCGACGGCACGCCGCGCGTATTGCGTACCTTGCTGGTCGGCGACGAGCCGCGCGATATCGTGTTTGCTGGACCCAATCGCGACCGCGCCTTCATCACGGCGGCGGCGCGCGGGCAGAATAGGCCGGGCTTTACCAACGCCAGCCTGACGACGCCAGCGCAAGGTCGCGCCGACGTGTGGGTATTCGATGCCAGCGCACTGGACGAATCGTTGAACGGCAAGCCGTTGACCATCCTTACGCTGTTTGCCGATGCGGCGCGCGCGCTGGCCGTGAGTGTTGACGGCAGCAAGGTCTATGCCGCGCCCTTCATGTCCGGTAACCGCACCACCACCCTGCACCGCGACGCCATCGGGACATCCAAGCCGTTACCCAATCGCAGCGCGGACAACGTGGTGGCGCCGGGAACGGGTCTGATTGTTCGCTATGACGGCAACGCATGGCGGGACGAGACGGGCGCGGACTGGACGGCAAAAGTGAAATTCACCTTGCCCGACTACGATCTCTTTGCGATTGATGCCAACGCCGCCATCCCGACCGTGAGCACCCAAGTCAGCGGGCTGGGAACGACGCTGTTCAATCTCGCCGTACACCCGCTGAGTGGCGAGGTTTATGCCAGCAATACGCAAGCGCTAAATCACATTCGCTTCGAAGGTCCGGGGAAGGCCGCGTCGACCGTGCGTGGACGTATTGCCGAGAGCCGCATCAGCGTAGTCAACGTTGCGGCAAATCGCGTCGACCCGGTACATCTGAATTCGCATCTGGATTTCTCACTGGCGCAAGGTGCCACCGTGCCTGCAGCGACCAAGGCCAAGAGCCTCGCGCAACCGACGGCGCTTGCCTTCAGTGCCGACGGCGGCACGCTGTATACGGCCGCGTTTGGTTCAGCCAAAGTTGCAGCGCTACCGACCGCGACACTCTCGTCCAGCGGCTTTGTTCCCGACAGCAGCCAGCACATTGCGGTGCCTGCCGGTCCGGCGGGGTTGGCGCTGAATGCGAGTGGCTCACGGCTCTACGTGTACTCGCGCATCGCGCACAGCGTGACACAGATCGATACGGCGACGAGAGCATCGCTTGGCAATCTGCCGATGTTTTCTCCCGAGAGTGCAGCAGTCCGCGCAGGCCGACGCTTTTTGTACGACGCCACGGAGTCGTCAGCCAACGGCAGCTCGTCCTGCGGAAGTTGCCACATTTTTGGCGACATGGATCATCTTTCCTGGGATCTGGGCAATCCGGACGATGTCAGTAAAAACAATCCTAATGCCTACGTACCGGTAGTGCCAAAGACGACGTTCAGCTTTCATCCCATGAAGGGCCCGATGGGCACACAAACGCTGCGCGGTATGCGCGGCAACGGTCCGCTGCACTGGCGCGGCGATCGTACCGGAACCAATCGTCAAAACGTGCGTGGGTTACTTGAGTCTCTGGAGGACGCTTCCTTCAAGGAGTTCAGCACCGCCTTCGTCGGACTCGTCGGACGCGACACCGAACTCACGCCCGCACAGATGCAGAGCTTTACTGATTTCGCGATGACTTTGGCCATGCCGCCCAATCCGGTGCGCGCACTCAACAACACGCTGACCGCGACCGAACAGGCGGGGCGCGACATTTATTTCAACGTCAACAACATCACGCTGCTCGGCAGTTGCAACACCTGCCATACCTTGAACCCTGCGGCAGGGCGCTTTGGTACCGCAGGGTTGATGTCGTTTGAAGGGGGACGCATCACCGAAAACTTCAAAGTGCCGCAATTACGCAACGTGTATCAAAAGGCGGGCATGTTTGGCTTCAGTTTGTCGACGGGTGCCGCTACCGGCCAGCAGATTCGCGGTTTTGGCTTCTCTCACGATGGCAGCGTCGATACGCTTGACTCCTTCCTAAGTGACCCGGTATTCAACTTCCCGGCACCGGCCGCGACCACGCGCGCCCAGGTTGCCGCGTTTGTACTGGCCATGGATAGCGATCTCGCGCCCGTGGTCGGCCAACAGGTCACGTGGCGGCCAAACGCCAACGCAGCCGTTGAATCGCAGTTGAGCTTACTCAAAGCCCAGGCCGTGGTAACCGTGCCAAGACCGGCTTGCGATCTGATTGCACGCGCCAGTATCGATGGTGCCAATTACGCCGGCCTGATGCAGAACGACGGAAGCTGGCTGATGAAAACCGGTGACCGCCTGAGCGATGCGGCGTTGCGCGGGCTCGCAAGCAGCAGCCAGCCGCTGACCTTTACCTGTATGCCACCGGGTACGGGCAGGCGTGCTGCGTTGAATACGCCTTAGCAGTCATCGCGCGCCGCCAAACACAAGCACTGGCGCGCATTTCAGACAGAAAATGGCTGAAACACGGCGCCAATTGGCGTTCTTCCACCCGGACGATTTTCATAAGGCCGTCTGACACGCCTGACAGGGAGCGATTGTCATCGCTGCTCCCAATAGCGTTTAGAGTTTGCCCAATCAGCTCTGTGTTTACGCGACCCCGATTGAAGAAGATATCGCACTTGTCGCATCCGGCGCGGCGAAACAACGCCTGACCAAACCAACGCACGCTCGCAACAGTGCTGCAGGCGATAAAAGGGGCCGCGCAAGGCGGCCCCGAACTTGGCGCAATTGTTATTCTTATTGCGTTATTTTTCTTGTTATCTATGGATACGATTTGCCATCGACAAAGGCGCGCACCAGTTCGTTGGTCACCTTGGATGTTTGCGGTGTGCCTGACCCTGAACAGGTGGTGGTATCGGTAAAGCTGCGTACGTTGCCGATGCTGGCGTTGTGACTGAATCCCGTGCCGGAGCACGTGAAGCTGGACCCGCCACCGGAAATACCACCTGGCAATCCAGTCACCGCTACCGTTGTCGAGCTGGAGAAGCGCGTCAATTCAGCGCGGCAAGCGGCGAAGCTGCCTGCTGGAACGGTCACACTTTCATTGGCGGTGAGCGTGACGCTATAGCTGTAATCCACCGTCGCGGTCGTACCGAATCCGCCTGCCGAACTATTGGCGACCGCCTTGAACACGCCGGCGTAAGTCTGGCCGATGGTGCCGAATTTTGGCGCATAGTCCACAGGCGAATAGGTGGTAGTGGAAATGACGTTGCCGCCAGCATCGAACGACTGCGTTGCGATCACACCAGCGGTAGCGCCACGATCCTCGTAGTAAACACGTGACGAGCCGTTAGTCGCCAGCACGCCATTGACGATGCTACGGTTTTCAACAATGGTTACAGGTGTGCCACCGAATGTGCCTGGCCCGATGACGGTTTGACGTGAAGCTGAAACGCTGCCAGTACCGGCGTCAGTCGCGCGATAGTCATAGGAATTGCCGGTCGTGAGGGAAATGCCGCTACGGCAGGTGCCGGTAGAAACCGGGGGGGCGCTGGTTGTCGTCGAGGAAGGATTGGTACAGACGCTCACAGTGCTGCCAAAAACCTGACGAACGATATTCTTGGTACCCGTCACGCCATCGGCGCTGTAGGTCATCACGCCATGTTCGCCGTCGCTGAATCGAAAGCTGACATTGCCGACTGGTGGCGCCGTCAGTAACGACTGCTGACCATTGATCTGTGAAAATGGCGTGCCGGTTGCCCGGTATAACGGGCCGGCATAGCTGCCGTCGGCCTGCCGGGGAACGTTTGAACCGAACAGCCATTGCGCCGTCCCGTCGGTCGCATACGTGAACCACGCCACAAACAGAATATCGCCCTGATGTGCAAGGTTGACACCCCAGCCTGATTCTGCCGGCACCCACCATAAATCCTGATAATTCTGTGCTGACGTGCGCGATGTTGCCGCTGGCTGCGCAGTACAGGTGGTGCCGGTAGTAGTGTATTGCTGACGGGTGATTGATTTTGTCTGACTAACCGTGCCTATCGTGTACGCAACCGTGCCGGCGCTGTTGCTGCTGAAGCGGAACGTCGCGCTGCCGACGATGGTCGTGGTCTTAGAAGACGGCGCGCCATTGATGAGACTGAATGGCGTGCCCGTGGTCTGTGCCACTGGGCCGCTGTAGGTGCCATCGGCCTGACGGGTTGCTTGCACGATGTACCAGCGCGCCTTGCCGTCACTGCCGTAGGTGTACCACGGCGCAAAAATGACATCGCCCTGATGATTGAGCATCATCCCCCAGCCTGACTCATTCTGATTCCACCAGAGGTCGCTATAGTTTGGATTTGATTGCGCCCATGCGCTGCAAATAATCAACTGTGTAACCAGTCCGACGACGAGCCAGAATTTTTTCATGTCAACCCTATAAACGATTCTTGATAAATGGATGTGCGGCGGCGCAATGACTGACGGCGTCGCCCCTACGTATGAATGCAGTAAAAACAAATCGAACCCCAAAAACCGTGATCCACTAGCGGAAGCCACTTCGCAAACTCAGGTGCCAGGTAGTTGAGTTCTGTTTGCTCGACGACATCGTTTCGCGCGCCTATGAGTTGCCCCACACACAGGGTGAAGGCTTTATCGACACGCTGGATCGGTTCACTTCAGGCTTCCGTTGAGATTCTAGATTGGGCAATAGTTTCTATTCCTAACCTTTAAAAGCGGGATTGTTCAAAAAATCGGCTCATTTTTGGAATATTTATTTTGATCACAATGGTTGCGCGCCTGAAACGCCGGAAAAAATGCGATCAAATTTAGCAGGGCGCAAAAAAAAATGCCGAACAGATTTCTCCGTTCGGCACCCTCGGTTGTGTTCAGACCTTCGTTAAATACCAGCTAATCGTTTCGCCTCTTCAACGCAACCTGCGGCAGATGGCTGTGCGAAAACATCGGGATATTTTGCGGCGATTGTTGATAGCTCCCTGACGCTTCGTATCAAGTTTATGCGGTCATTGTTTTGGTGGCTCAATTTCGCCAACCAACACAGTGCTTCGCCGCGATGCCAAATTTCTGCCGATGCTATATCCTTGCCGTCGACGACGCGATAGTCTTCTGTGCTGCGAATGAAATCAGCAAATGCCAAATGCTTCCTGCTCATCAAGTACCAGGCTTTCGCACGATGAAAATAAATACGCGCTTCACTTTTTCGGGCAGCTATGCTTTTGGGGTCGGCAGTTAACATCGCCCGACTGACTTCGATCCCGCGATTGAGTGCGACGAGCGCTTCATCCGGCTTCTTCAAAATATTCAGAATTGCTCCGCGGTTGAGCAACGCGGTCTGCAAATGCGTGCTGGTTATAAAATCGTGTGGTGCGTCTCTTAGTTGCGCGTCATAGCCTTTGATTTCCTGCTCACCGAATCGAATGGCAGCAGGGTAATCGCCTGTGAACTGTGCATTCAAGTATCGTCTTCTTAACAAATAGAGCCGCAAGTTCCCCACTTCCGGATCGTTTTCATTTAAAGCAGCCCAGCGTTTGATCGCGGCGTCGGCCTTGTCAAGATATTCACCCGCAGGCTGTTTCAGTTGGCCCTTCGCCATGGCAGCGGCCAAATACGCTTGTGGCAATTGATACCCAGCTTCGTAGCTCGCGGGCTGACTTGCCAATGCCGTTTGCAAGTGCGTGATCGCCGATTCCGATTTTGCCAAGGCTGCAGCGGGATTCCCTTCCTGGCCAAGCAGCGCGGCCTCGTTGCTCTCGAGCCTGGCCATTTCGTAAAGCGCTTTGGCATCGTTTGGCAGGCGCAACAGTGCGCCGTCGAGGAGTGCATGCGCCTTTACCGACGCGGACGCGGACGCGGCTTTGTCGCCAAGGCTGCCCAGATTCCGGCCGTTGTAAAGCACATTGGCGAGTCTGCCGTAGCCCGCCCCGAGCTCAACGCTCAACTGCGGATTTGTCGCGGCATCTACATAGAGATAATCTAGAAACTTCAGGCCATCGCTGGTCATTTCTTTGAGTATTGGGCCCGATCCGGGCAGTGTCTCAATATCAGTGTAGTACTTGAAAATAAAGCTGTTGGCAATTTGTCGCACCTGGTTGTAGCGCAGGTCTGCGTTAGCACGCTCAATCTCGGCGTGATTTTTTTGTATCAATGTTCCCGCAAAACCAGCCGCTACAGCAACCGCCGCAATGGCACCAAACCCCACTCCAATGGTATGTCGACGCGCAAATTTTTTGGCGACATACGCCCACGTTGGTGAGCGGGCTGCAATGGGGCGATTCTGCAAATATCGTGTGAGATCAGCACTCAATTCCGCCACCGTCTGATAGCGCTCGCGGGCGTCTTTGGCAGAGGCCTTTAGCAAGATCGTATCGAGATCACCACGCAGCGCGCCAACATTCGTCTGTCGATGCAACCGCGCGACCTCAGAGGGCTTGCGCAAGACATCGCTCATCACCACTTGCATCGCGGCGGCGGCATTGGTGGCCGCGTTGGTCGAGATTGACGATAGCCGTTCGTAGGGGCTTTCGCCTGCGAGCAATTCATAGAGCAGTAAACCCAGTCCGTACACATCGGTTGCCACACTCACCGCGAGACCGCGCACCTGTTCCGGACTAGCGTAACGCGGCGTGAAGAGCAGCGCGCCCTGTGTTTGCTCTATGTCATCGCCGCGTGACTCCAACAATCGCGCGACACCGAAATCGAGCAGCTTCGGCACGCCATCGCGGGAAACCAGTACATTCGACGGTTTTAGATCACGATGAATCACTAGCCGCTGATGCGCACTTTGCACTGCCGCGCAAACCGCCACCATCAGTTCAATTCGATCCGGTATGGAGAGATTGCGCCGATTGCAGTAAGTATCAATCGCCTCGCCCTCGATGTATTCCATCACCAGGTATGGCGTACCATCGCTGGCGTTACCGCCATCGAGCAGGCGCGCGATATTCGGGTGCGATAGCTCAGCCAGCGTTTGGCGCTCGCGCTGCATCCGGGCGGTAGACCTTGCATCATTGCGTCCGCCTTTGTCGGCGCGCAGCAACTTGATGGCGGCAATTTGCCGGTATGCGCCATCGGCCCGGTGCGCGAGATAAACCATGCCCATGCCGCCCCGACCGATTTCGTGGTCGAGCTGCCATGCCCCCAACGTTTCGTTTTGCCATTCACGCTGTGGACTGCGGCACACAGTTGCCCGCATAGCAGCACTCGCAAATTCACCTGGTGTATCGATGAACGATGCCGTTTCACTCGCGTAGGCGAGTAGCGAACGCACCTCGTGCAACAATGCGTGATCGTCGCCGCAGCGCGCAATCACCAATTGTTCCCGATCAGCAATTGGTAGCTCCATGGCATCGGCGACAATTTCTTTCGCCTTATTCCATAATTGCTTCTGATCGGATTCTGGATTCATTTGTAACGGCGCGATTGAAGAAAATGGTTACTCATCAACTGAATGTTATTTACTAAGTTCGCGGCGCAAGAACAGCCGTGCCACAGCCCACTCGCGCTTCACGGTCGCGGCAGAAAAGTTGAGTACCGTTGCCGCTTCGTCGATCGAGAGCCCGGCAAAATAACGCAGCTCGACAATATTAGCTTGACGCGGATCGAGCGCTTCCAGCGCGGTCAACGCTTCATCGAGGCCTAACACATCGACGCCCTCTGGCTTGCCAAGCTCAATCTCGGGCATTGCACTGGTGAGGGTCAGCCGCTGCCAATCGCCGCCGCGCTTATCTGCCTTGCGTGCCAGCGCATGATCGACCAACACTTGTCGCATCACACGTGCGGCAATTCGCATGAAGTGCGCCTTGTCGTTGTACTCAGCGGTCGTGCGGGCGAGTTTGAGGTAAGCCTCGTGCACCAGCTCGGTTGCCGACAACGTATGATTGGCCCGCTCATGACGTAATCTCGCCCCGGCAAGCTGTTTTAGCTCGGCATAGACAACGCTGGCACCCTGATCAGCGTTGAACGACATTTCGTTGGGCGCCGGGTGAGTGTATTTTCATTTTCAGATATTTTACGTTTGGTACGGAACACGCCATGTGCAGGCCTTCGCGATTTTTATCAATGCAGAGTCAAGCTGTCCAATTATCCAGAATTAAAACCACGCGTTCCAAAACGATTGGAAATAGATCTTTGCGTGGGAACCACAATTTCTTTGCCCGCGGGTGAACACAAAGCAACTTATTGCCGCAGAAACTATTTTCCGCGCGATTTTTCAATTCACTTGAATCTCTTGCAAAACAGCATTTCCGAGTAGAATATTTTGCGGCTGGAGACTTGCTGAGAGAGGGGCAGGCGGCTATTTCTACCATGACGCAATTATCGAGGCCAACACTATAGCGCCTGCGAAAAGAATGGTAAGTATCCCCGGCAAAGCTGGGGTCTTTAGGTTGTGAGCCGCTCAAAGCGACTTGGCGGGGTCACCAACGCGGAGCCGTGTTGCTTGCGCCACCGTATCGGTGGCCACTCATAGCCAAGGTTCTGTTTGCTCCAACCGCTCGCCCACCTTCTCCTGGCTTCGGATGTAGTCGCGAACAACTGGCTCATCCATGGCTCAACCACAATGATCGTCAACCGACTCCAACATGACAATTTCCCAATGCTTGAGAAACCTCGCCTGCATTACATTGCCCACCCTCCTGAGTGTCACCGCCCTTCCCTCCGCCGCCGCATCCCTCTATACCCGTGAAGACATCGCCCTCGTCAAACAGGCGATGGCGACCGCGCAAGCCAGTGACCTCGCCTATGAAATCGTTGCTTCGCTGACCAGCGAAGTCGGTCCACGACCTGCAGGCTCGCCGAATGATGCGCTCGCAGTAGCCTGGGCCAAAGCGAAACTCATGTCGCTCGGCTTCGAACGCGTCTGGACCGAACCGGTGAAGGTCAACGCCTGGACGCGCGGTGCCGCGCATGCCGAAATCGTCGCGCCCTTCCCGCAACATCTGGCCACGACCGCACTGGGCAACAGCATTTCCACGCCGCCGGAAGGCATCACGGCAGCGGTGGCGTACTTTGAGAATTTTGATCAGTTGAAGAATGACAAATCGGATCGCGCCAAGGGCCGTATCGTATTCATAGATAGCAGCTTCATCCGCAGCCGCGAAGGGACTCATTACGGGCGCAACGTCGGCGCACGCGTTACCGGTGCCATCGAGGCGGGCAAGCGCGGTGCACTCGCGGTGATGATCCGTTCCATCGGCTCGGATCGCGACCGTCTGCCACACACTGGCTCAATGCATTACGACGACCAAGTCGCGCCGATTCCGGCAGCGGCGGTGTCGAATCCGGATGCCGACCTGATCGCGCGCCAAGTGCGTAGCGGCAAGCCCGTACAAATTTCGTTGACGATGAAAAACAGCATGACGTCGGGCACAGAATCACACAACGTTTTGGCGGAGATTCGCGGCAGCGAAAAGCCTGAACAGATCGTCGCCATCGGTGGCCACCTCGATTCATGGGACCTTGGTACCGGCGCCATCGACGACGGCGCCGGCGTCGCCATTACCATCGCGGCGGCGAAAATCTTGAAGGACAGCGGCGTCCGGCCCAAGCGCACCATTCGCGTGGTCCTGTTCGCCAACGAGGAAAACGGGCTCGATGGTGCGAAAGCTTATGCAGCTGTACACGGCAAGGAAACGCATCAACTCGTCGCCGAATCTGATCTGGGCGCGGGCAGCATTTACAAATTGCACACCCGCGTGACCGACGCTGGCATGCCATGGATGAAGGAAATTGCCGGTATGCTGGCGCCGCTAGGTATCGAGCCAGGCAACAATGAAGCTTCCGGCGGCCCGGATATGTCTCCCATGGTGAAAGATCACGCAGCGCCCGCCGCATCGCTTGCTCAGGACGCCACCGATTACTTCGACTGGCACCACACTGCCAACGACACGCTGGACAAGATCGATCCGATCAAGCTGAAGCAAAACGTGGCGGCTTGGGCGGTGCTGGTGTGGATGGCAGCGCAGGCGGACGTGGATTTCAAACAGGCGGCGAAGTGGTGATGCGAGATCAAACGAAATTCCGCCAGTACGCTTGAATACTTAAACTCTAACGTTGGCTGGGTATTTCAGTCACTTTGGCCTGCCAGTCGCGCCAGTCAACGGGTTTGGCCTCGTGATCCCGCGCGACACTTATAAAAACGTTGCCGGCCAGCATGATCAATGGAAGAGTCTACTTGCTATTCTTGCTTGCTTCCGCGTTAACCAGGAAGCCGGCAACGAGATTGAGCGTCTGCTCTTCGCCGGCTGTCCCTTTGCAGGAAGCATCACCCGCCTTATTCGTCACCACACTCCTGGCCTGCTTGTTGGCGATATCCAGTGCCAGCGTTCGGTTGCTGCAAGGCTGCACATCGGCCTTTGTGCGAATCTCCGTATCGGTCCACGAGTCGATATCAAACATGGTTTGAATCGATTCCAGATATCTTCCGTCTGTGACCGCAACCACCGCTGAAGACTCCATACACTGCATACGGGCCTTGAAACACTCGATGGCAGTGGTGTGCATAACATCGGGCGAAGCGACTTTGGATGACCAGCTGCCACGCGCCTGAACGCTCTGAATCTGGCCAGCGTTCGACACGACATTGAACCAGTACGCTGGCAACACCACTGGCGACGCCCGCAGCGCCCTCAGTTCGCGATACATTAGCGCGCCATAGCCCAGCAGAGATAGCACAACGATGATCTCGATATAGCGAATCACGCGTCG
This sequence comes from Burkholderiales bacterium, assembly GCA_038321965.1. Taxonomy (GTDB): domain Bacteria; phylum Pseudomonadota; class Gammaproteobacteria; order Burkholderiales; family Usitatibacteraceae; genus UKL13-2. The sequence goes on from JBBQFL010000014.1 coordinate 63,613, forward strand.
CAGCTTGGGACGATGCTTGAGAAAATCATTTGTCATAATCGTGAAACATACTCCACTTCCGCGATGCGCGTTTACGGTGCCGACCGGCCGCAGTATTTTGCGTCAGTCATGGCAAGCTTGCCGCGAATTAGCCGATTCATATTTTTATGGTCGACCCTTCTATCCCGGGCATGACCTGAAAGGCTGGCTTTTCTAACTCCATCGTTTCAATCATGATTCGATCCAGATCTGCATCCGTGTGGCTGGGATCGTGATGGAAGGGAACCAGGCAACGTGCTTCCGTTAGTGCGCTGAAGGCAAAGGTATGGTTGAGCGAGCTATGTCCCCAGCCGCAATGACAGGCATATTCGGCACTAGTGTACTGGCTGTCATGGATCAGCACGTCGGCATTGAGAGCCAGTTTCGCCCCGGACGTCCATTCACGCGGTAGCGTCGGAAACCGCATGACGCCCAGCGCCGGTTCGTGATCGGGCATATATGTCAGTACGCGCCCTTCAGCCGACTGAATGCGGTAGCCCACGGTTGGCCCCGGATGGCAGACCAGCGCTGAAGATACTTTGAATTCGCCAATGTCGACTTCGCCGCAGGGTACCTCATGAAAACTCAACTTGCTGGCCAGCTCTTTTAGCCGGACCGGGAACAATGGCGGCGATAAGTAACGCCGTAGCCGGGCATGCAGGCTTTGTGTGGAACTGGCGGGCCCCCAAATATGTACGGCCACATTCGGGTTGTACAAAGGCCCAAAAAAACCCAGCCCCTGTATGTGGTCCATATGCAAGTGAGTGAGCAAGATATCGATGCGTTTGATGTCAGGCGGAATCGAGGCGCCCAGCCGATGAATGCCGGTGCCTGCATCCAGCACCAGAATCGTGCCGGCATCTCCGCGCACCTCAACACATGAGGTGTTGCCGCCGTATCGCGCCGTATCCGGCCCCGGCGTTGCCAGTGAGCCACGCGTTCCCCACAACTTTACTTTCATTTCACACTTCCCAGAAGATGGCCAATGCACCAAGGAAATGGTCGTTCTGGCCAATGATCGGGAACGAGGTAAATGAAACGTTGCGCCAGGCATTGTCACGACAGCGTAGCCAGACCACTTGCGACATGGCGCGGCGGTTTTTATAGGACTGCACCAGCGGCCAGTTTTCAGTGGCGACAGAATTCCGCTCCATGTCGTCAACCGCGAATAGCGCGGTCCACTCGGCCACTTTCATGTCGCCAGTCTCATCAAAGCGCTGATTGAGTACTGCCTCGGCATGTTCGTTGTAAAAAATCAATGTGCCTTCGGCGTCGACGATACAGATTGGCATGGCGAGACTGCTGGCGAGCTGTCTGGCAAGGATGATTTCAATGGATTGTTGGGATGAAATGATTGCTCCCCTTTATATTTATGGTTCGGTGTATCCATTTGCAGCGTACCCATCGCCGTGCCTGCCGCCGTTGCCCCACAGAGCCTACACGGCACCCGTCGAATGTGTACGAATTATTATATTCCCGGTCAGAACAATAATTTGAAACCTCGTTTGAAGCAGTCTTTCAGAGGTAACGGTGTTCGATGCGCTCCATGTTGCAATCCCTTGCCGCTTAGCCTGTGACAAGCGCGTCGGGATCGCCAAGCGCAAAGCCTAGACCGGTCTGCGCCATGCTGGTACGGCCGTCTACATCAATGGCGTATGAGCCGCTACCCGATGCTTGAGAATTATTTTCCCCGACAGCTAATCCCGAAAATAGTCGCAACGCTATTATTCCGCAAGCAGCACACCCTGCAAATACCCATCTTTACGGCTGGCCTTCAATTTGGATGCAAATCCGGGAAAATCCAGTCCATAGCGTGCTTTCATGCTTTTCACCTGGCCCTCGATCCAGCGCCAGCGCGGCTCAAACGCAGTGTCGCGAAAGGCGAATACCAAGTAGTTACCATCGTCCGCAACTTGCAACAGGATGATATTGCCGCCGAACACGTCAGCCACCATGTCCAGATGTGCAACGCGCTCAGCCTTCGGGCCGACCATATTGGCGACCATCACGCCCTGCTGCGTCAGTGCGTCGCGCACATCCAGATAAAACTCCCGGGTGCAAACCGAAGTAGAGAAGCCATCGCGATCAAAAGCGTCGATCATGATCACGTCCGCATCTGGTTCAATGCGCCGCAGGTAATCGGCGGCGTCCCCCACCAATATCTGCAAGCGCGCGTCGTCAGGCGGCAGCATGAACTGGTCCCTGAACGCGAGAATACCGGGATCGATTTCGATCGCGGTAATGCGCGACGCCGGCAAATGCCGGTAGCAATATTTAGCCAGCGAACCACCCCCAAGGCCCAGCATAAGGATATGTTTCGGCTGATGAACGAACAGCAGAAAACTCATCATCATCTGGGTATAGGCGAATTCAAGCGCCATCGGATCGCTAACACGCATGCCGCTCTGCGTGAGCACGCGCGTGAAGTACAGCGACCGCGAATCACCCTCTTCAATCACGTATGGTTTGTCATAGGTGCCGGTCAGTATCGCTTTGACAATCGTAGCGCGATCACAATCGTCTGCCTCCAGCAGGCGAATGACGCCATATTCAGCGGGGAAAGGATTGTCGATTTCGAGCATCGTTGTGGATTTGGCAATTTTCTTGCGGCGCTGGCACGAGCTGCGACCTGCTCACGCTGGCAATTGCCAATCGATCCTGGCCAAGCCATGACCGGCCAAAAATGCATTCGCTTTTGAGAAATGCCTGCACTCGAAAAAACCCCGTCTCGCCGATAGCGGCGATGGATGAGGTGCAGTCAAAACCAGATGTTTCTCCGCCGCAATCAAAGGCGATTTCTTTTGCGCATGCGCCCCCCACAGCAGGAATACTTTCGGTGGAGACGCAGCCTTGCCCATCGCCGCAATCACCGCATCAGTGACTTCTCTCCACCCCAGCCCGGCGTGCGAATTGGGCGCGCCTTCCTCTACGGTCAACACACTGTTGAGCAGCAGCACCCCTTGCGACGCCCAGGGGCGCAGGTCGCCATGCGGGGCTGGGGCGATACCCAGATCATTCCTGAGGCCGACATAAATGTTGCGCAGTGAAGCGGGCACTGTGACGCCGCGAGGTACGGAAAACGACAGCCCCATCGCGTTGCCTGCCGTCGGATACGGATCCTGACCAAGGACGATCACTTTCACCGCCTCGGGTGGCACAAAATGCAATGCAGCGAACCAGTTTTCCCTTGTCGGGTAAACGGATTTGCCACTCGCGGCTTGTTGCGTCGCAGCGGAAGTAGCGTTGGCAAGATGTGTGCGGGCATCAAACCCTAGCAGCGCCAACCAGTTCGCGGGAAATTGATTCATTTGTGTCATCGGCTTGTTTTCAAAGGCGCAAACAGCAGTCGTGCTGTTTTACGCGCCTCGTTTTGCCATCATGAAGCAAAGCGAGTGACGTGTATTTGCGCACCAAATGAGGGTAGCACGCGCCGGGAACCGCAATCAATTCACAAACAAACCGCAGCGTTGCACGTAGGCGGACGCCTACCCAAGATGCGGCAATCGGCTGATGACGCGAGATTGGTCGCGACAGCATCATCACTGCTGGACGCTTGACCGCCACCACAGAACAGGAGCCAGACATGCGCGATACCGGAAATGAAACTCCCCACTCAATCAAACCATCCGCCAATCCTGCGACGCTACCGACGGAACCCGCGCGCCCGGCGACTGACGACGAAATCGGTGAGGGTAGCTATAGCGGCGCACGCAACTATCAGGCAAGTCTGAAAGCTTAATCAGGCAAGTCTGAAAGCTTATCTGGAGACGGCCAATGTCGAAAGAGACGCGCACGACGCTGCGCCAAACATTGATGCCGAAAAACGCGTAATGGAAAAGGCCGAGGAAACCGGTCGCAAGCCTGCGCGTAAGGGCGCAAAGAAAAGCAAATAGCTAATTCGTTCCGCGCCGTCAGCTCAATATCTTAGAAAATGCCATGAAGAATCGTCAGCTTGCTTTAATCGTTAGCGCGCATGCCTTGGCGTTACTTAGTCTGGCTGGCACCGCCATGGCACAGGCGCAGCCCATTTCAGATGCCTCAACCCAGACAAAAAGCATGGCAGAGAGCATTCAGCTCTACAGGCAATTGCATGCCGTGCTCAGCCATCCGCGTAGCGTCAATTGTCACCCGAAGGACGATACACCCAAGCAGGGGTTGGACGCCCACATCCACACGCCGCCGATTATCCGCGGGCCTGGGGATAGCGGTCCACCGGGGTTGCCGTGCATGGCCTGTCACAATGAAGCCAACTTCGATCCGGCACGCATGCCCGGCGCCCCCAGTTGGCATTTGGCGCCGGCATCGATGGCATGGGAAGGCAAATCACCAGGCGAACTCTGTCGCGCCTTGACCGACCGAAACAAGAATGGCCGTCGTGATCTGCCAGCGACCGTGAAGCACCTGACGCAGGACAAGCTCGTCGCGTGGGGATGGGAGCCTGGCATCTATGTTGGTGGGAAACCGCGCGAACCGGTGCCTATGCCAAAGGCTGAATTTGATCGTGTCGTCGTCGCTTGGGCAAACAGCGGCGGTGCCTGCCCTGATTGATTGACGCTTGTCCAACCACGATAAAGTTAACGATGGAATCAAATCATGTAGTTTTATGGCTCGGCCATCGCGAGACACACATCATTGCGTTCGCTGGCGAAACATCTGAGACGCCTGTCATTTTGCACGCTGCACAACAATATGAGCAGTGTGCAGACAACAATGGCTCTGGAAATCCGGCAGAACACCGGGAGTACTATGAACAGATTATCGAAAAAATTTGCGAGATACCCCAATGGCTAGTCGCCGGACCGCCAAGTGCAAAAATGCTATTCACCAAACACTTGCACATGCGCCACGCGCACTTGGCAGACCATCTGATTGGCTTGGAAACCGTCGACCGACCCAGTGACGGTCAGTTGCTGGCTTTTGCGAGGAAGTACTTCGTCGGCGCAGTCCGAACGGCAGGCTTGGCCGCAGCTGCTTGAAGTAGTAGCCGCCTGTACTCCCGAGGTACAGCAACGCTTGAATCGAATGCACTACATTGTTATCGCCTGTCAGCCGATACGCGTCTGTCGCGTTAGCATGGCGTAGCCTCAGAAAGCTGCGTCGGTCGAGCGTGCGTGTGTCATCGACATTGCTTTTTCTGACTATGCTGGCACGCAAATAGTGTAACGCAATGTAACTGGAGCTCTGCATGGTCGATGTTCTGCGCGCCAATTTCAAATGCAAACCGTACATCGTTTTTTTGCTCGTTTCGATAACGGCGCTTGGCGGATGCGTCAGCGGCAGCGCTCCTCAGAGCGGGTCCGCAGCCGACCCCAGCGGCAACGCCAATAGCACCAGCGTACTGGTGGCAGTGAATCGAATCAGCTGGGGCGTCAATTCGAGCACCATGCAGCATGTCGCCAAACTAGGGTTGCCACAATATATCAATGAGCAACTCTCAGCTTCCCGCGCGTTGCCGACAGCAATCGGCCAACAAATCGCGGCGATGAGCATTTCGCAACAGCCACTCATTAACATCGTCCAGGACATGGAACAGCGTCGCAAAGACGCCGATGCCGTCAAAGATGATGACGCAAAAAAAACGGCGCAGCAGGCGTATCAAGCCGAAATGAACCGGCTTGCTCGTGAGGCCGCGACGCGCACACTATTGCGCGCGACCTACTCGCCCAATCAGTTGCAGGAGCAGATGGTGTGGTTCTGGATGAACCATTTCAGCGTTCATCAGGGCAAGAGCAACAACCGTGCGATGATTGGCGACTTCGAAGAGAGCGCCATCCGACCCCACGCGCTTGGAAAATTTCGCGACCTGCTGGCGGCCACCGTATTCCATCCGGCGATGATTCGTTATCTCGACAATGAGCAGAATGCTGCTAACCGCATCAATGAAAATTACGCGCGAGAAATCATGGAGCTGCACACGATGGGTGTCGGCGGCGGCTACACTCAGCACGACGTGCAGGATCTGGCGCGCATCCTGACCGGTGTCGGCGTCAATCTTGGCACCGTGATGCCGACGGTCAAAAAGGAGCTGGTGCCACAATACCTTCGCACCGGCCTGTTCGAGTTCAACCCAAATCGCCACGACTATGGCAACAAGATTTTTCTGGGTGAAGCGCTCACAGGACGCGGGCTCGCTGAAGTCAATGAAGCGATCGAGCGTCTGAGCCGCCACCCGGCAACAGCGCGCTACGTGAGCAAAAAACTTGCGATGTTCTTTGTATCGGATGTACCACCTGCTGAATTGATTGAGCGCATGGCGGCATCGTTCACTGGTACCGACGGTGATATCGCCGCCACCCTGCGGACACTCTTCAACTCTGCGGAATTCAGCGCTTCGCTGGGCAAGAAATTCAAAGCCCCGCTGCATTACGTCGTTTCCGCCGTCCGCCTCGCCTACGATGACAAACCGATACTCAACGCCGGCCCGATGCTCAACTGGCTCAATCGAATGGGTCAGCCGATGTTTGGCCGCCAGACGCCGGATGGCTATCCATTGGGTGAAGCCGCTTGGGCAAGTCCTGGACAGATGACGACACGATTCGAGATTGCCAAGGCAATCGGCTCCGGGAGCGCGGGTCTGTTCAAGACCGACGGCCCCCAGCCGATTGAAAAACCCGCGTTCCCACAGTTGGCCAACGCGCTCTACTTCGGCCAGCTCCAACAAACGCTGAGTGCCTCGACACGAAATACGCTCGAGCAGGCAGGCTCGGCACAGGAATGGAACATGCTGCTCATGTCCTCACCCGAAATGATGTATCGCTGAATTCAAATTGGAGCGCATATGAATCGCCGTGAAATGCTCAGGACTTCGCTGACGGCAATGTCAGCGCTGGCCATGCCTTCTGTGTCTGGCCGCTTGTTTGCCGCGCCGGCAACCAGCAATCGACTGCTGGTCGTGTTTCTGCGCGGTGGCTACGACGCAGCAAACCTGCTGATTCCCATTTCCAGCAAGTACTATTACGAGACGCGTCCCAACATCGCCGTACCGGTTCCCGGCAGCGAGGCTAATACCGCGCTGATGCTCAATGCCGACTGGGGACTGCATCCCACTTTACGCGAATCGATATTGCCGCTCTATGCCAATGGGCAAGCGGCATTCATTCCGTTTGCCGGCACCGACGATCTCTCGCGCAGCCATTTTGAGACGCAGGACGGCATCGAACTGGGTCAACCAATCAATCAAGGCCGAAATTACCAGTCCGGTTTCCTCAATCGGTTGGCGGCGACGCTCACTGGCAAAGGCGCGATTTCTTTTACCGATCAATTACCCGTCGTCATGCAGGGTAGCGTTCAAGTCGCCAACACGGCTTTACGGTCAGTGGCCAAGCCGGCGGTAGACGCGAGGCAAAGTGCGTTGATTGCGGCGATGTATCGTGGCACGCTGCTCGATCAACGCGTCTCTGAAGGCTTCAGCATTCGCGATGAAGTGATGCGCGAACTCACCAATGAAATGGACGCGGCCAGCCGCAGTGCCATTTCTGCCAAGGGCTTTGAGCTTGAAGCACGGCGCATCGCCAAACTGATGAAAGACAAACACAACATTGGCTTTGTTGATGTCGGTGGCTGGGATACACACGTCGGCCAGGGCGGCGCGACCGGCTATCTCGCGGGGCGCTTCGATGAGCTCGGTCGTGGCCTTAACGGATTCAGCCAGGAAATGGGTAGCGAGTGGCGCAATACAGTGGTGGTCGTGGTCAGTGAATTCGGTCGCACCTTCCGCGAAAACGGCAACCGCGGCACGGATCACGGTCACGGCACCGTGTATTGGGTACTCGGTGGCGGGATTCGCGGCAATCAGATTGCAGGTGAGCAAATCAAGCTTGAGCAGAAGACGCTATTCCAGAACCGCGACTATCCGGTGCTCAATGAATATCGCGCCGTGTTCGGTGGCCTGTTTGCCCGCATGTTTGGACTCAATGACGCGCAAATTGAACAAATTTTTACGGGCGTAAAGTCGCGTGATCTTGGTCTGATTTAAGGTCACCATTGCACTGGTACATCCCATAGCTGCAAAGACGCCTTAACTACACCGATACATTAAGCGTGGCCGATTACTTCATCAAGGCATGCGATCAGCAAATCGATCTCCTCTGCCGTGTTGTAGTGCGCCATCGACACTCGCACTACGCCACCTTGCGTTTGCAAGCCCAGTGATTCAATCAGCCGACGTGCATAGAAATCGCCGAAGCGAATGCCTATGTTAACTTTATCTGCATGCCGCACGATGGTTTCAGAGTGTCGGTCCTTGACCACGAAGCTGATCGTCGGCATGCGATTTCCGTTCTCGACTTTGGCGTGCCCGATGATTCGCACCGCAGATTTGCTGCGAAGAAAAGCAAGCAATTTTTCTGCGAGCGCATCTTCATGACTCGCGAAGGCATCAAACGCCGACTGCATCCGCTGGCGCCGGGTGCCTGATGCGCCTATCGAGGAACCGACAGCATCCAGATACTCTACGATGCCCGCACAGCCCCATGACAGCTCGAAATTGACATTTCCCGGTTGCAGTTTGTACGGCAGCACCTCCGGACCGATGAAGTGATGATTCAGGGTGGGCAGCGAAAGCAACAATTCACGGTGCCCCCACAGCACCGCATAGTGCGGCCCGAACACCTTGTAAAAACTGAAGACGTAGATGTCCGCGCCGCTGACTTGTACGTCAACGAGCCGGTGTGGTGCGTAAGCGACACCATCGACGCATAGTCTCCCGCCTACCGCATGCACCCGACGCGCCACTTCCGTAACCGGGTTTACGCTGCCTAGCACATTCGACGCATGCGTCATGGCAACCCAGCGCGTATTTGCACTCAGAAGTCGATCAAGATCATCCAGCTCGAGCATCAAGCTGTCGTGATTCACCTCCCAGATCCTGATTTCCGCTCCGGCCAGCCTCAATCGCATCCAGCCACCGATATTGGCTTCGTGATCGGTATTGGTCACAATAATTTCGTCGCCCGGTTTGATACCAGGCAGAAGCGCTTGCGTGAAAACAAACATCAGTGCCGTGGTCGCAGCACCCATCACCACTTCTTCGTCGTGCGGCGCGTTGATCAGCTCGGCGATGGCGCGGCGCGCGGCCAGCACACGTTCCGAAGCAAGCTGCGAAGTGGCATAGCTTGCGCCGAGCTGCACACTGGTTGTCAGCAGGTAGTCGTGAATTCGATCGGCAACGCGTTTGAGCACCTGCGAGCCGCCAGCATTATCGAGGTAGACGCACTCGTTGTTGAGTGCCGGAAATTCCGACCGCAATAAAGCGATGTTCAATGGGCGCATAAGTAGACGATTCCTGAGGTTGTTTGCGAATTGGGAGTGATCTCGGCTGAGGAGGAAGACTCTATCACTGCGTCCGGTCGGCAATTCTTAGCCGCCGCCGATTCGGCGTTGAATTTGGTTACCATACGGTCTTCCCCAAAATTCTAAACGCGCGCCGCCAACATGCTCTCCGCCTATCGCTTCCTCGTTCTCGCCAGTAGCAGTGCCGCGCTCGTACTTACCGGTTGCAGTTCCGTCCCTCAAGGCATAGCGACGTTGCCCGTGCCGTTGTTGGCGGCCTATGTGCTGGTCGGCGTTAACGGTGCCGCGTATGCGCGAGCGATATTGCCGGTCGATAAATCGCAGCCTTCGGGGCCGATGTGCCCTCTCATCGCCGTTGACGGCAAGCTACAGCCTATGACGGTTCGTGTTGCCGCAGCAACTGTCGCCCAGCGTTCAACCGCAAGCGACGCTGAACACTCCAAACCTTCCGAATTCCCGATCACGACCTGCGAATTCGCACTTCCGCGCAATGCTTCGCGCGCTACTATCGGCGGCACGCAATTGAGATTGCCCAAGGCGGAGCCGCGCCGCATTGTGTTGATTGGCGACACCGGTTGCCGCATGAAGAAAGCCGACAACGCCTGGCAGGCGTGCCTGGAACAGAAAGAGTGGCCGTTTCGATCGATCGCGGACGCCGCCGCCGCGATGGCGCCGGATCTGGTGTTGCATGTCGGCGACTATCACTATCGCGAAAACGCCTGCCCGCCGGATGTTCCGGGTTGTCAGGCCAGCCCGTGGGGCTATGGCTGGGATACCTGGCAGGCTGATTTGTTTGAGCCAGCGACGAAATTATTGTTAGTCGCCCCCTGGGTGGTGGCGCGCGGCAATCACGAGGAGTGTCGACGTGCGGGCCAGGGTTGGTTTCGTTTTCTCGATCCGCGTCCCTTTGAAGAAGTACGTAGCTGCAATGACGCGGCCAATGACAATATCGCCAACTTCACTCCGCCCTATGCCGTGCCACTGGCCGACGATCTTCAATTAATCATGTTCGACTCAGCAGTCTCCGGTAACCGGGCATTGGATCCTGCCAAGCGGCGCGATGCGTACGCCTTCAAGCAATATCACGAACAATTTCAGGCGGTGGACGTGCTCGCAGGCAAGCCCGGCGTGACCAGCATTTTTCTCAATCACCATCCGATTCTTGCCTACTCGACCTATGACAACCGCGTTCAGGGCGGCAGCGCGGCCCTACTTTCGGTAATGAAGACCCTGCATCCGCTCGTCTACTATCCGTCCAGCGTTAAGTTGGCGCTCCACGGGCACGTGCATCTGTTCGAAGCCATCAACTTCTCCTCTAATCATCCGGCAACCATTTTGTCCGGCATGGGTGGGGACGAGCTTTCAACGGTGCTTCCGGATCCATTTCCGCTTGACATCGCGCCTGCCGAAGGTGTCAAGCTCGACAACATTACGCACTCAAATCAGTTCGGCTTTGTGGTGATGGATAAACAGGTGTCGACCTGGAATATCGGCGCCTATGATGTACATGGCGTATTAATGAGCACGTGCATCCTTACTGGCTCGAAATTGCGCTGTGACAAAAGCGGTTTGTTGAAATGACTTCATTCAGCGCCCGCCACGTAACAACTCCTACAAAACTAAGCTTGGACAAATGTTGTCACGCGGCGCCGCGTACGCTCACGCAGCGAACATTCGCGCAATGTGTCAGCGAGTTTTTCAAGATCGGGAATGCCGTAAATAATCACCGTCGCAAAACTCGCGTCCGACGATCGTAAATGGAGTTGGCAGTGACCGACCAGACGCATACCCAGCGGCTTGTGTAAATCGAAATGATCGATGCGAAACAACTCCAGACTGTCCTTGGTTTTCGACAATATGCCACGCTCGAGGCGTACGCGTTGCGAAGTTATTTCATAGGTCGTGTCCAGACTCATGAACCAGTAAAAAATCCAGGCGATGCCTACCGTGAACACCACAGCCAACCACTGCCAGGCGTTGTAGATGACCGCGGGATGACCGGCAAACAGATTTTTCTCCGCCTCAGCTTCGTGTGAAGTAGCCAACGCCACCAAATCGGTATTGCAGAACCGGCACTTGATTGCAACTGCTTTAATGGTTTCGCCACATACCGGGCAGGCCTTGGTGTCATCGGTCATTAGGTATCCTTTTGAAGACTATGTGCATGGCGACTAAGCCAGTATTGAACGGGGCAGCCGGCAGCATTCGTCGTCAGGCTGCTACGGGCAAGCATACGACAGAACCTCTCTATTGCAAATCAATCCGTCTTTTGCAGGCCAGTAGGGTTGTTCAGCCGCCGGAGTTTGGACGCCGCCTCAAATGGCTTGCAAAGCCAGGCGCGCAATTACCCGGCCGCACGCGAACTTGTCGCCTCCCGCGTACACGCTAGTTTGTCCTACGAAATGCTTGCCGCGATACCTACAGGTGCGATGTCAACCACCTGATAGTCTGATACGGTCAAAATTACTTGGCGCTGATGCCTCCAATTGTGTCGATTATGCCCACCACTATCAGAGACTCGCCACCGGCTTCGCAGCGACTCGTCGTCACTGCGGATGAAGGCGTCGTCACGCTTGCAGGCGCGCTGGATGCTGTTTCTGTCTCCGCCGTCAGACGCACGTTGAAAGGCACCCCGAAGAAGGCTGCGCGGCGAATCGATGTTGCCGCGTTGACCGAGCTCGACACGGCTGGTGCCTTGTTGCTGCAATCATGCGAGGCGAACGGCGATAAGCTGGTTGGCATGCGTACAGAACACAGGCGTCTCATCAAATTGATCGGCAACATTGACCGCAAAACGCCGGTGCCTGCTCCAAAGGTTAACCGCGCACTCGAATTTGTGGTTTCCGTTGGCCGCGCCGCGGCAACGCTTTTCCGCGACACCGCCGACTTCATCGATTTCACCGGGCGCGCTGCGGCTTCAGTCGGATATCTGGTGCTGCATCCGGGTGCAATTCGACTCTCCGCCATTGCCCATCACATCACCGAGACGGGCGTGAAAGCACTGCCCATCGTCGGCCTGCTTGCAGTCATGATCAGCATCGTCATCGCCTATCAAGGTGTGGCGCAGCTCCGGCCTTATGGCGGGCAGGATTTGATGATCAATCTGGTTTCAGTGTCGGTGCTTCGCGAAATGGCGGTATTGATCACGGCGATTCTGGTTGCCGGGCGTTCAGGCGCCGCATTCGCCGCCGAGATCGGCGTGATGAAGTCCAGCGAGGAAATTGATGCGCTGAAAGTGATGGGGCTGGATCCCATGCAATTGCTGGTGGCGCCACGCCTCATCGCGCTGTTGATCTCGCTGCCGCTGCTGACTTTCTTTGCCGACATGCTTGGGCTGATCGGCGGCGCGCTAATTTCACAATCGTTGCTCGATATCTCGTTCGCACAATACGTGTTACGGGTGCGTGAGGCGGTGGACCGCGGCGACTTGTTCGTCGGCCTGGTCAAAGCACCGGTATTTGCGATTGTGATCGCCATCACCGGATGCATGCACGGCCTTCGCGTCAAGGGTTCGGCCGAAAGCGTAGGAACCGAAACGACGCTGGCTGTCGTGAAATCCATCTTTTTGGTGATCGTGCTCGACGCCCTGTTTTCAATCTTCTTTGAGAAAGTCGGCATATGACCGCCAAGCCAGACAACATCATTCTGTCGGCGCGCGGCATCGTCAATCGATTCGGCAAACAGACCGTACACGACGGCATCGATATCGACGTCATGCGTGGCGAAGTGCTGGGAATTGCCGGCGGCTCCGGCTCCGGCAAATCGGTATTGCTACGCACGCTTGCCGGACTGCATACGCCAACCAAAGGCAAGGTGATGGCAGGGTCCAGCCCGGTTGACCGCCTGTCACCTGCTGAGCGAGCTGCATTCTTTGGCATGCTGTTTCAGCACGGCGCACTGTTCTCATCTCTGACCACCCTCGAAAACATCATGCTACCAATGCGGGAACATACGCAACTCGCCGCGGACGAACAGACGGAACTTGCACACATAAAACTCGCGCTCGTCGGCCTGGAACCGGATGCCGCCGACAAATACCCGGCGATGCTGTCCGGCGGCATGGTCAAACGTGCCGCGCTGGCTCGTGCGCTGGCGCTGGATCCGCGTGTGCTGCTGCTGGATGAGCCCACAGCTGGTCTTGATCCGAAGCTCGCTGACGGAATCGACGAGCTGATCGGACACCTCAATGAAAATCTCGGCGTGACGGTGATCGTCGTGACTCATGATCTCAACACGCTATTCGGCGTGTGCGACCGAATGGCCATTCTGGTGGACGGCAAGATATCGATCGGTACGCCCGAGATGCTGGCGCGCTCAAAACTCAAAGGCGTGCACGACTACCTCTCCGGTCCGCGCGTCGATTTCGCAATGGCCGCGCTGGAACCAACCAGCGGCCCGAAATAGCAAACGCTCAAACGACACAGAGACGCAGGAAAGGCAATAAATATGGAAACGGACAAACGTTATTTCGTGGCAGGACTGTTCATCATTGCGCTGGTCCTCGGTACTGCATTTGCCTTCATGTGGCTGGCAGGCTCCGACCGGCGCGACGACGTGACCTATCGGATCCCCTTCAAAGAATCGGTAAGCGGCCTGGTCCGTGGCGAAATCGTCAAGTATCGCGGCGTCGACGTTGGCACCGTCAAATCGATGGCGCTGGACGAAAGCGACCCGCGTATCGTGGATGTGATGGTCAGCCTGAGAAAAGAAGCCCCCATCAAAATCGATACCAAGGCCATGCTAAAGATCAAGGGAGTCACCGGCAGCTTGTTCGTTGAGTTGTCCGGCGGCACGCCGAAATCGCAGACGTTGCTCGCGGCAACTGCAGAAGGCCAGACGCCGGTCATCGCGTCCGAAAAAAGCAGCCTCACGACGGCGATCGATCAGTTACCCCGCGTCGTTGAAAAATTTGGCGCGATAGAAGAACAGGCCAAGGGCGTCCTGAACGATGTCGGCGAGTTCACGAAAAAGGTGAAGGAAAATCCGTCGCTATTGCTGCGTCGGCCGAAAGAGCCAGACAAGCCGGTTGAACCCCCTGCGGCAAGCAAACCGCGCTGAGACTATTTCCGATTGCGCATCGAGACGGCAACTGCAGGGCGACTACGCCGGAAAGCGCTGCATATAGCGCAACCGCGCCTTGGCCACTTCTTCATCGCGATTCTTCGGTTGTGAATCCGTCTGCAAGGAGCCAAGCAGCGCGACGGAGGCCGCGGCGATCTGTTCGACCGCCGCCAGAAACGCCACTTCGTTGGACTTGGATGGCTTATTGAAGCCGGACACCTTGCGGACGAACTGTAGTGATGCTGCGCGGATCTCTTCTTCCGTCACAGGTGGCGCGAAATTAAAAAGTAGTTTGATATTTCTGCACATGCTGTGGTCTCCGGCGGGCGTCCCAGGAAAACGGAATTACACGGCAAACTCTAGCACCAACGCGCGTTCTCAGCCATTTTCGTTCGGCAAGGCGCGGCCGTGCTTGTGTTGCAAGAGTCAATTGTTGCGCGCCGAAACAACAAGTGCGCCTGCTGCGTAACCAATCCCCATCGTCAGACATAGCAACGATGTCAAGATGACAAAGGTATCCACGCTGCGGCAATCGCAAATACGTGTCAGCGATCCGGGATGCCAGAGAATCATGGGAATGAACATTACGCCGCGCAAAATCAATACACTGGCCATGAGCGCCAAGCCAGTACGCAAGAGTGGCAAGCGGCGAATCACTCCCGCCCCGGAAAACGCGTACGCGGCGAGAACTGCCAGCAGTGCCGCGATGACCAGGCAGCTGATTGGCGCACGAACGTTGCCCACACGAGCCATCTCGACCAGCACCTTGGGCGCACCGAAGAATGCGTACCATTTGGGCCCGCCGAACAGAATCGCAATGTGCAGTACCGACCCGGCGCATGCAGCCAACCCCGTAATGATCAAATAGTTTCTTGCGAGTTTATTCATACGCGGCTATCGATTATTCGTGCCGCCGGCAGGCATGAAGGTCCTGTCGTTTTGAAATTCAAGCATGCATGAATCCTGTGTACGAAAGTGAAGTGGCGCAACGATTCAAAGTTGCAGCAGTGGTCGAAGTCTACAAGCAGCTCGTGATCGGAGGTTCGATTTTGGAACTCTGCAGCCCCCGCTCGTCTGGAGCCTGCCGAAAGGGCACAACGAACGGCAATGCGCTATTGAGACGTTGCCATTTCCTTCGCAAGGAAATATTGCAATCCCGTTCACGGTTTTGTTAAACGACGAAACAGCAATTTCCATTAAACTCTATGGCCGCATCACATTCAAGAATGGCGCTATGAAAATCGACTTCGTTTCTGACATTGCCTGCCCGTGGTGCGCGGTTGGCCTCAATGCGCTGGAGATCGCACTAAAGCGCATCGGCGATGACATCCCCACTACCGTGTACATGCAGCCTTTCGAACTCAATCCTGACATGGTAAAAGAAGGTGTGGATGCGAGCGAGTACCTCGCCAAGAAATATGGCCTGAGCGCGGTACAACTCGCGGCCAATCGCGCAAAAATCCGTGCGCGCGGCGAAGCGGTAGGCTTCTCGTTTGGTGATCGCAACCGCGTCTGGAACACGCTTGATGCGCACCGCCTTTTGCATTGGGCCGGCTTGCAAGACCTTGCCAAACAGCGCGCCCTCAAGCACGCCCTGCTCCGCAGTTACCACGGCGATGGCCGCGACCCATCTTCCATGGACGTTCTGGTGGAGTTAGCGCAGGAAGTTGGCCTCGACGGCGTCGCGGCGCGAATCGTGCTGGAGTCTGATACTTACACGGTCGAAGTGCGCGAAGCGGAACAATTCTGGATCAGGAGCGGCATCAACTCTGTCCCGGCAGTCATCATCAACGACCAGCATCTGATTTCCGGGGGCCAGCCGCCAGAAGTATTCGAGCAGGCGCTGCGGCAGATCTCGGCGGAAGGTCGGCAGGCGGCAATGTCGTAGCCGCCTCTAAAACGCTCGTGCCTTAACCACGCACGACATTTTCAATGAAAGCGCCTATTTGCGTCGCGCCAGCCTGATCTTGTTTGAGGCGATAAATCCTGGCATACCGGATTCACGTTCTTCGACAAGCTGCTGGACATTGGGGTTTTCGTTCAGTCGGGACATCAATGCCTCCGCGCCCGGAATGCCAGCAAACAAATTCAAGCCAAAAAGACTTTCGCCTACCTTGGCGCCAAGGTCGGCACTAAACAGAAACAGAATGTCGGCGAGCGTGAACTGATCGCCGGCGACATAGGGCGTGAACGAGCCGTGGCGTTTCAGGGTGGCGAATCCGGCAACAAGTTCCTCTTTCGCCACTGCCTTGATCGCGTCGGGCAAGGTGGCACCGAAAAATGCTTCAGGAAAACACATCCGTGCTGGTAACTCGATATAGAGCTCAATTTCCTTCATTAAGGCCCTCACGCGCGCTCGCTCGTAGTGGTCGACGGGCATCAATGCTTTGCCAACGCCGCAGTCTTCCAGATACTCAAGAATCACGCTGGTCTCGCTGATAAATCCTTGTGGCGTTTCCAGACAAGGCACTTTGCCGCGCGGACTCTTGGCCAGGAACGCTTCGGTCGGTTCGGGATACGTCAGCATGTATTCGTAGGCGATGCCCTTCTCCATCAGCGCCAGTTGAACCATATTCGAGTAGTTGCTGATGGGGAATCCGTAGAGCTTGAGCATGATCGCTTCCTCGAGATTGCTTTTACTTCAAGAGACAGTTTCCTGCGGGTTTTGCACAAACACCGTATCACTGACCGCACTACGTTTTGCCTTGGAAATATACTGTTCTGCCGAATTTATTTCCAGCCTCCGGCGGCAAAATATGCAGTGCAGCCATTTGGTCACTAACATTTTGACACTTAGCCTCGTGTCACCCGGTTAGGGCGCTTACACCGCCGTGCCGGCACATCCTGCACCCGCCGCTATTTGTAGGACAGCAGGAGCAATCGAAATGGATTTGAACCGACACACAACAAACTTGCCGCTTGATAAATTGGCAGCATCAACAGCCGGGAGCCGATCATGAAATACTTCGCAGAGCAAAAGGGTTCAATCGATAAGGAGCGAATTACCACCGACTGGCAGATAAGTTACTGGGCGATGAAGCTCTGTAAATCCGAAGGCATGATTGAAGATGCCATCGATATGGTCGGCGACAATATCAGCGATGTTCGCCAGTATTTATTCTGCGGCCCCGCCACGCCTGTTGCGGTGAAGACCACACTGGCACCGCACAAAGCCAGGCGCGCTCAGAGAGTTCGCCAACCCATCTTTGACTGGCTGCTCTCACCCACCCGATACGGGCGTGATCCATTCCAGGCAACAGGCTGACGCCGACTGATGCGACTGGCCGACCGAACCTCAGGCCAGGCGTCCTTGATTATTTCTTCCTGGCTGCCCGTTCAGCACGCACTACGGCGTTAGCAGTCACTGCATTGCGGATGAGTTGCTTGAAGGCAGTGACGTTGATTTTTTCGCCTTCGCGGATATCAATCGCACGCCGCACATTTCCTTCCAGGCTGGAGTTGAAGAGTTTCTTCGCGTCCTTGACCGCGGCGCCGCGCGCGAATGTGAGCTTTACCACGTCTTTGTAAGACTCCCCTGTGCAGACGATGCCGTTATGGGACCAGATCGGCGTACCCATCCATTTCCACTCTTCCACAATATCGGGATCGGCATCGTGGATAAGCTGGCGAACATGAGCGAGCGTTTCGCCTCTCCAATCGCCCAGATCTTCTATCCGCTTGGTGATTTGCGCGGACGCATCCTCGTTATTCGGAGTACTTTTCGATTTCATGTTTTGTCCCATCACTTGATTCGCCTGTCGTCCCTCATCTGCGAAGAACCCGGCATTCGGAATTACAGCGACCACAAATAATCGCATTCGGCCCTCAAATCGTCCGCCCGACTATTTTTTGTCTCGCTAACCCGTAATTTATTAAAACCTCATCCTCCCCGCCACTCCCGCGAAGCTGTTTAGCGCTTCGCTCGACTCTTTGAGTTCAACCAACTCAGCCTCACTCTCCCCACCTTTGCTACCGTCAAGAAATTCCTCTCAAAGCGTCAGGGTTTGCCTCATGACCGTAGCCAGCGAATTATATAAATCCATTGCGGCATCGAGATGCACGCCTGGCTTCAATGCGGCAAGTCAGGTTGAGGCGTGGCGCAATGGCAGCAAGAACCTTGCTGAAAGATCGCCGTTCAAAATGACCGCCTGATTGGCCCTGCTTCTTGACGTAGCGAATGCAATTCCGTCCTCGTCACGCAAATATGGAATTCGTCAGTCTTGCCAAATTGGCGTCCGGTGTTCCCGGCACGCGCATTTACTTGCGGCATATCTGCGCTTATTTTTTCTCCCCTGTTGAATATTGTTGAAGTAGTGTAAAAGGTTAAGGAAGTACCATTCGCGTCTGCCCCTATTTATACTGCGGTACCGGTCAATAATCTAGAATAGGCCGAATGCCGTCACGGCAGTTGCCATGCACCCACAGATTCGCGCAGACTATGCACAGGCAACCATTTAGCCACCGCTCCTGGAAATGAAAGATGGATACTGAAGAGTCAAACATCGACATCGACGTTTTCAGCTCGCCGACCAGCCGATTCTACAACCCTGACGTCGCCAGAAAGCTCTTTGACGCCTGCGGGCAGTTCGAGGAGTTTGCGGCTGGATCGAAAGTGTTTTCAGAAGGCGACATCGCCGACAAGCGTGGCTTGTTTTTGAAATCTCGACCTCACCGCATGTTTCTGCTCACCGAGGGCGAGGTGAAGCTGACCGCGAATGGAAAATTGATCGATACGATACGCCGCGGCGGCATATTCGGCGAGATGGCAATTATCAGTGAGTTGCCGGGTGCCACCGATGTACCGCGCACGGCAACGGCAACGGCAAGTACCGCATCGATGGCTTACTCGCTCGATGTGAAGGAGACGGAAAAAGCCTTGCAACGAGCGCCCGGATTCGCCTTGATGTTGATGAGCGTTATGTTCGACAGGCTGCGCTTCCTCGCCGCCCGCCTTACCACCAGGCCGGATTCGGCGGAGCATCACAGCAATAGCAGCGAAGCGGTTTTCGACACGGAAACGCTTTCGCATATTCGCGAGAGGTTGCCGAACGCCAAGGTTGTGCATTTTGCGGAAGGGGCGAGAATCATGGAGGAAGGCGCGCCCGGCTCGTCCATGTATGTTGTGCTTAGCGGAAGAGTTTCCATCGCGATCGGTCGCAAGGTGGTGGAAAAACTTGGACCAGGCGGCGTTTTCGGCGAAATGGCGCTAGTCGACAATTCGCCGCGCACCGCCACCGCCGTCGCCCGCGTTGATTGCGAATTGCTGGCGGTGGATCGTGAGACCCTGATCGTAATGGTGAAATCAGATCCCGCGGTCGGCATGCAGATGATGCGCGCTGTTGCAGGACGGATTCGCTATATGAATGAGTTGCTGGCATAGGCGTTGCAGCGCCGGTGATCGATCACATCAGGGCGTCGCCCATGCGCATCCCTGTCGAACTTCCCAAAGCCTATTGCCTCATCAACCACGGCCCGACGGTGCTCGTTACCAGCGCGCATGCCGGGCACCGCAACGTGATGGCGGCGGCATGGAACACCGGGCTCGATTTCAACCCGTCCAGAGTAGTGGTGGTGATCGATAAGAATACCTGGACACGAGAGCTTGTCGAGGCATCCGGTGTGTTCGTACTGAATGTGCCTTCGCGTGCGCTGGCGCAGGCGACGCTCGCGGTTGGGTCGATTACCGGTCGAGCCATTACCGAAGGTGACAAATTCTCACACTGCAGGATTGAGACGTTTCCCGCAACGAAAATCGACGTGCCGATGGTTGAAGGCTGCGTAGGTTGGATGGAATGCAAGGTCATTGATGAGCCGCACAACCAAAAAACCTACGATCTGTTCATCGGCGAAGTCGTCGCAGCGTGGGCCAATCCACGCGTGTTTTCAGATGGACATTGGCACTTCACCGACGACGATTCGTTGCGAACGATTCATTACGTTGCCGGCGGCAACTTCATGACTATCGGTGAGTCGTTTGATGTGAAATCCTGAAACACCAGCACTGGCGCGGTTTTTCAGGCCTTTTGGCTTGTACAGCGCGTGGATAAAGGAGTTTCGGAACTGGGAATTCTCAAAACCACGAATTTGTTCGTAGTGAGCTTGCCGAACCACAGCCTCACTCAACGGGATCAAACCCTTTCATCATCACCCTTCGAAAGGCTCTCAAGAAACAGCTTTTTTAGCATGGTATTTCAATGAGTTACCAAGGTGATTATGTCGGGGAAGCGTTCACAACGGGTCCGGAAACAGCGCTTGGTGTGAGCGTCATGCCGAATTCTTGCGCACGTTTTTGCAGCGCC
>JBBQFL010000015.1:0-83977 GCA_038321965.1 Burkholderiales bacterium
TTGACAGACCTTCAGCGCTTACGCGCCATCTTCCTGCGTGCGTTCGCCAAGTTCATGCTCACCACCGCTGATCCCCCCGCTTTGTTGACAATCTAATTTGCGCTATTTGATCGGCCAACTGCCGTTTTTAGGTTGATAGTCGTATTCGGAAATCACCCCCGCGTCGAAGCGCTTTTTCTGCATCGACAAGCCTTCCTGACCGCGGCGGATTCCCTCCTCGGCGACGACAATTTGGGCGTCGATCGCCA
Source organism: Burkholderiales bacterium (assembly GCA_038321965.1). Lineage (GTDB taxonomy): Bacteria > Pseudomonadota > Gammaproteobacteria > Burkholderiales > Usitatibacteraceae > UKL13-2. The sequence goes on from JBBQFL010000015.1 coordinate 249, forward strand.
GCAGATTGAAGTAGCCCTGTACGACCTGTGTGGTCATCGTCAAACGCAATGCGTCACGGTTGGCCTCAACCGATAGCAAGTCGGCGCGCGCGGCCTCAGTAGCGCGGCGGTATTTGCCCCAGAAGTCGATCTCATAGGAAACATTCAGCGCGATGCGGTTGGTCGTCGACTCCAGCGGCTGGCCTGGTGCAGAGCGAATGCTCGACGCAGAGTTGCGATTGCGTTCGCGTGACGCACTTGCATAGACCGTCGGCACCTGATCGGAGGTGGCGAGGCCGAGTTGCGCTTGTGCTTCCGTGATGCGGGCGGCGGCTACAACCAGGTCAAGATTATTCGTCAGTGCTTCATCCATCACGCGGTCCAGAATCGGATACTTGAACACGGACCACCATTTGCCGGTGACAGCTTCGGACGGCGATGTTGTGACGGCAGTGGCATTGGCAGGCACAGCGGGATATGCGCTCGGGAGTTCCAAAGCAGGGCGCTGGTATTCCGGCCCGACTGCGCATCCCGCGATGGCCGCAGCTACGGCGATGGATAGCGAAAGGCGGAGGGCGCGGAAATTGCGCGAGGTGAGCTTATTCATCATTGCCCCCTTTCAGGACTACTTTATGTCCCGGTGTGTGAATGTCCTTTCGAACTGCTGCGGCACGCGAATGCTCGACTTCATCGCGGATGTCCTGGCTGCTGCGCGATTCCTTGATCTTGCGCTCGGTGATGATCATGTAAAACAACGGGACGAAAAAGATGGCCAGAAATGTGGCGGCCATCATGCCGCCCATGACGCCAGTGCCGACGGAATGGCGCGCACCCGCACCTGCGCCGCTGGAAAACGCCAGTGGGGCAACGCCGAGGATGAAGGCCAGCGAGGTCATCAGAATCGGGCGAAAGCGCAAGCGTGCTGCTTCCAGCGCCGCACCAGCGGCACTCATGCCTTCATGCGATTTCAACACCGCAAATTCGACGATGAGGATGGCGTTTTTCGCTGCCAGACCCAGCAGGGTGACGAGGCCGATCTGGAAGTAAACGTCATTGGTCAGCGGTGCACTACCGAAGAGTGTCTTCAGGTAGCCGCCGATCCAGACAGCTGCCAGCGCACCAAAGGTACCGAAGGGCAGGGCCAGCAACACCGATAACGGTAGCGACCAGCGTTCATACTGCGCGGCAAGGATCAGAAAGACCATGATCGCGCCCAGACCCAGTGCCAGCCCCGACGATCCGCTGGAGCGTTTCTCCTGGAACGATGCGCCGCTCCAGTCCAGGCTCATGTCGCCGGGCAGCGCCAGCTTGGCAATGCGCTCGACTTCCTCAATCGCTTGTCCCGAGCTGGTCCCCGGCGCGCCAGCACCGATCAGTTTTACGGCGGGCAAGTTATTGAAGCGATCGAGACTGTCGGGGCCCGCGGAATATTCGATCCTGGCGAAGGCCGAAACCGGCACCATCGCACCGCGATCACTTCGAACAAAGATGCGACCGATATCATCTGGACGCTTGCGATACATGCTGTCGGCCGACATCAGTACTTGCCAGGTACGACCATATTTGTTGAAGTCGTTAACGTAGTACGTGCCCAGCGTTGCGGCCATCGTATTGAAGGCGCTGTCCAGTGGTACGCCAAGCGCTTTGGCCTTGTCGCGATCAACGTTGATGCTCAACTGCGGCGAGGCCGCGCGCCATAGCGTTTGCACGCCGGCAAGCTTGGGACTCTGGCTAGCCGCGCCCATCATGGCGTACATGCCCTGCGCCAGCTTGCCCGCGCCGCCTTCGCCGCGATTCTGCAGGTAGAACTCAAATCCGCCGGTATTGCCGAGGCCAAAGATCGCCGGCGGGCTAAATGCCAACACCAGTGCTTCCTTGATGCCGCCAGTCTTCATGAAAAAATCGCCAACCATTTCCTGGCTGGTCACTTTGCGTTCGTCCCAGTGTTTTTGCGTGATAAACAAAGTGGCCGCGCTGTTTTTGTAGCCGCCGCCGAGGAAATCAAAACCGGTGAATGCGATCACGTCCTGATTGTTCGGATTCGATTTGGCTGCGGCAATGACCTTCTTCACGACCTCGTCGGTACGATCCAGCGATGCACCATCCGGCAAGAAAACCGCAGCGATATAGAAGCCCTGATCTTCGTCCGGCACTAGCGAGCTGGGCGTAAATTTGGCGAGTCCGGCAGTGATTGCCACCATCCCGGCGAACAGCAACACGCCAATGGTGCCGCGCTTAATGAGCCAAAGCACGCCACTGGTATAGCGATTGGTGACGCGCGCGAACCAGTCGTTGAACTTGGTGAAAAACTTGCCCGGTGGGCGATGACTCTTCTTCAGGACCAGCACGCAAAGGGCAGGGGTCATGGTTAGGGCGACGACGCCTGACAGCACCACTGCGATTGAGATGGTCACGGCAAACTGGCGATAGAGCTCACCCGTCAATCCACCGAGGAAGGCAATCGGTACAAACACCGCACACAAGGTAAGCACGATGGCAACCACCGGCCCGGTGACTTCCTTCATTGCCTTGATCGCGGCTTCGCGTGCCTCCAGATGTTGCTCGCGCATGATGCGCTCGATGTTTTCCAGCACAACGATGGCGTCATCGACGACGATACCGATGGCCAGCACCAGGCCAAACAATGTCAGCGTATTGATCGAGTAGCCGAGCATGTGCAGACCGGCGAACGTGCCGATCAGCGATACCGGTACGGCAGCAAACGGGATGAGCGTTGCTCGCCAGTTCTGCAGGAACAGAAACACGACGACAAATACCAGCGCCATTGCTTCTGCCAGAGTCTTGAGCACTTCGCGAATGGAGACTTCGACGAAGCGGGTCGTGTCATAAGGGACCGCATAGGTGAAGCCTTCGGGGAATTTTGCCGTGAGTGTGGTCAGGTTGGCCTTCACGTCCTTGGCGACGTCGAGCGCGTTGGCACCGGGCTGCAGGAAAATACCCACGAGCGTGGCAGGCTTGCCGTTGTAATAACCTTTAAAGTCGTAGTCCTTTGCACCCAATTCGATACGTGCGACATCCTTCAAACGTAGCTGATTGCCGTCGGGATTCGAGCGCACGATGATGTTCTGGAATTCTTCAGCACTGACGAGTCGGCCCTTGGTGGTGACCGTGTACACCATCTCCTGATTGCCACCATTTGGGGTCTGGCCGATCTTGCCAGCAGCGAACTGGGCGTTTTGCTCGTTCACGGCGCGCGCGACATCATCTACAGTCACCTTCAGCTGCGTCATGCGATCGGGCTTGAGCCAGATACGCATCGCATAGTCCTTGGCGCCGAAAATCTGCACGTTGGTCGTGCCGGGGATGCGCTTCAATTGGTCCAGCACATTCAGCGTGACGTAGTTGGACGTATACAGATCATTAAAACGTTCGTCGGGCGAGTAGAACGCCAGTACTTGCAGGAACGCAGACGAACCTTTGACGACCGTCAAACCTTGGCGCCGAACTTCTTGCGGCAGCTTGGCCTCGACCTGCTTCACGCGGTTGTTGACGTTGAGGGCAGCCTGATCAGGATTGGTGCCGATTTCAAAGGTGATGGTGATGGTGGTGGTGCCGTTCGAGGTAGACGTGGAGGCCATGTACATCATGCCTTCCACGCCTGTCAGCGCGTTTTCAATCGGCGCTGCGACGGTCTGCTCGATGACTTCGGCCGATGCGCCAGGATAAATAGCGATAACTTGAACGGTGGGTGGAGAAATTTCCGGATACTGCGCGATGGGCAGGACGCGCATCGCTGCCAACCCCGCAATCACGATAAAAATCGAGATCACGAAAGCGAAGATAGGTCGATCAATAAAGAAGCGTGAAAACATGAGTGTCTGCCCTGCCGCTTAGTGTTTTGCGGCGGGTGATGCTGCACCGGGTGCTGCCTTGGCCTGTTCGGCGGCGGCCTTGGCTGCTTCTTCGGCTGTCATCGGCACAATGGGCTGGCCGGGCGCGAAGATGCGCGCTACTCCGTCGACGATGACTTTGTCGCCGGCTTTGAGGCCTTCACGAATCACCCAGCCGTTTCGTGCCGCCGGGTCTTTTGATTCCAGCATTACCCATTCACCCGGCACCACGGGGCGCTGTTCTGCTGCCGGTTTGTCGTCACGGCCTTTGCCAACGACATAGACAAATTTGCCCATCGGACCGTCGAGCACGGCACGCTGCGGCAAGGTGATTGCGTTGGCACGTGTGGCGCCGGTGAGTACGACGCGTACGAATTGCCCGGGGCTTAGCGTGTTGTCGGCATTGGCAAACTCGGCGCGCGCGGCATATGCACCGGTATTCGCGTCGGCCTTGTAGTCGCGGAAGTTCATCTTGCCTACTGGTTTTAACCACTGGCCATCCGCTGCTTTGAGTCGCACGGTGTAACCGCCTTTAGGCAGGATCAGTGTGCCGGCTGCAATTTCCGCCTGAAGTTCGTTGCGATCACGTTCGGCAACCGAAAAATAAACGTGGATGGGATCTGTCTGCGCCATGGTTGCGAGCAGGCTGTCACCGGTGGCAGTTGCAAGTGCGCCTTCGACTCTTAGTGCGCGTCCGATTACGCCGTTGATCGGCGCGGTGACGTAGGAATAGCCGAGATCAACTTTTGCGCTGGCGTATTGCGCCTGCGCCTGCTTTTGTTGCGCTTTGGCGACATCGAATGCCGATGCGGCAGTATCCCATTCCTTTTGGCTGATGGCTTTTGCCTCAATGAGCGGCTTCAAACGGTTGAATTCGCGCTCTGCCTGTTTCAAATTGGCGTCCGCCGTGCCGACGGCGGCTTCGGCTTGCGCTGCGCTAGCTGCATAGAGAGCAGATTCGAGCTTGAAGAGGGGTTGCCCCGCTTTGATAAGGGCGCCCTCCTCAAACAAGCGCTTTTCGACGATGCCATTGATGCGGGCGCGAATTTCAATTTCACGCGAACCGGCCGTCTGACCGACATACTCTTGATTCACCGCGACCTCGCGAGCGGAGATGATTTCATACGTCACAGATGGCGGGGGGAATCCGCCGTGTTGGCCCTGTGGCCCACCCGGACCGCAGGCCGCAAGCAGCGCTAACAAAATTGCGCCCGACAGAAAACGCGGAACTTGCGGTGTGATGGTGCCGACTGACGAGTCGGAGTTTGTGGGTGAAATTGAACCAGAGGTGATCGGCACGGACGAGACGGCGTGTTGAAACGACATGCGAATTCCTTTCGGATGCGGCAGCGCCAGTTGGCGGCACATTGGATCGATTGATGACGTTAGATGAATTAATTCTGCGGATGCCGTATACTACATACATTCGTGTATGTATGTAAATGTGTGTACGCAAATAATTTGCAGAAAAAAATCCTGTCACAATTTGATCAGTCAGATGACAGGCCTCGGAGAAGATAAAGAGTCAGGTAGCTCGTATCATGGTGAGAAAAACGAAGGAAGAAGCGCAAGAGACCCGTAACCGGCTATTGGATACGGCAGAGCACATCTTCAGTGTGCGAGGTGTTTCACGTACATCGCTGGCTGAAATTGCCGAAGCGGCGGGGGTGACACGTGGTGCCGTCTACTGGCATTTCAAAAACAAAGTCGACCTGTTTGACGCGATGATGGAGCGCGTGACGGCGCCATTGTCGGAAGGCACCGTCGATATCGGTGACGCTACATTGGAGAATCCTTTGGGTTCTATCAAATCCAGTGCGCTGGGTGTTTTGCTGCGGCTTGCAAATGACGAACAGACGCAGCGCGTGTTCGACATCGTTAATCATAAATGCGAATACGTTGACGAAATGGAAGCGTTGCGAAGCAGGCATCACGACTCATGCATGTCGTGTATCGATCACGTGGAAACGGGTTTCAAGAACGCTGTCAAGAAAGGTTCGCTGCCCAGCGCGGTGAACCCAAGACGCGCGGCGCGCGGACTTCATGCCTTGATTGACGGCATCATCGCCAATTGGTTGCTTAATCGTGAATTCATTTCAATAGCGCGCGACGCTGAGCCGATTATTGACTGTTACCTACTCGGGCTGGGAGCAGCTCCCGCGTTGCTGCAAACCAAGGCCAAGCGAAAATCGAAGTAAAGCTACTTGGCGAGCAGGTAAATTGCCAGCACCAGCGCAAGAATAGCGAGCGACGCCACGATCACGAGATGGATCTTTGTGCTGTTGGCAGAACTGTCGGGCGCGGCGATGAGTTTTCTGGTCATGGTGTCCGACGAAACAGCCGATGGACGCGAAAGCGCCGGGGCAATATACGGCATTTCACTTGAGCTGCTCGAAGGGCGGGCAGAACTGGCTGAGAGTTCGCGTTCTTTGGCGCCAGCCGGGTTGCCACCGAGGGCGCCGGTAATCTCCCCCTTGAAAGCTTTCATCTTCTTTGTATCCGAAATGTACTGGTCGAACTCCGCCGTTTGATGGGTCATCGCCGCGAGTTTGACGGTGGCCTCAAATGAATCAAATGCCTTGGCAATCTTGAGCGGCTTTGCCTCTTCCACCGCTTCATCTTTTTTCTGATAGCGGCCAATACCAAGCGCGTCGAGGGAAACCTGCTTGCTAGGTGTCGGCGTCTGGGACGCAACAATTTTGCTGCCAGGTTGCTGCGACATGAGGAGGCGTTTTACCTCGTTCAAGTCGCCTGAGAATTCGAGCATTGTCTGATACCGCTCGTCGACAGACTTGGCCAGAGCCTTGGCGATGACAAGGTCGAGCATTGGCGGTACATTGGCATTCATTGACGACGGTGAGGGCGGTGTGGCGTTCACCGTCGCGTACATAATTGCATTGACGTTATCGCCATCAAACGGCGGCGTTCCGCTCAGTGCCTCATAGAGCACCACACCCAAGGAAAAGATGTCTGTGCGGTGATCCAGGGTGCGGCCGATGACCTGCTCCGGCGACATGTATCGCGGGCTACCAAGTATCAGACCGGTCATGGTTTTCACGGCAGACGACGGCATGCGTGCAATACCAAAATCGGTAATCTTGGCGTATCCGCCGCGTACCACCATGATGTTTGACGGTTTCACATCGCGGTGAATGATGTCATTTTCATGAGCAAACCCTAGGCCCTGTGCGATTTGCGCAATCCAGTCAACCAGGGTCGCAACAGACTGCACGGTACTACTTTCAGCAAGGATGTCCTTCAGTTCCCTGCCGTCAAGAAACTCCATGGCCATGTAGGCCATGTTTTCGTTACGGCCGACGTCATGGATGGTGACGATATTGGGATGATTGAGTCGGCCTGCCGCCTTGATTTCCTGTTGAAAGCGCGCTTCAAATTCTTCTATTTCATCGCGGCTCAGATTGAGGTTGACGGTCTTGATTGCGACCGTGCGGTCGATCATGGGATCGACAGCCTTATACACCACACCCATCGCGCCTTGCCCGATGATGCTTAGAATCTTGTAGCGGCCCAGCGTCTCTATCATTATTTTTTAGGCGGAACGGGTTTTCGTTTGGCTTTCACCGTGCGAAACGACGGACCCCAGGCAGGATGTCCCGCTTCGGCTGGTGCAAGGTCAAAATTCTCGTCGATCTTGAAGATCGCTTCAAACTCAGTTCGACAAAGAGTGGTGCGATTGGTCAGGCAATAACTAAACGCCAGGAACTTATGGGCTGTGATCTGATTGGCATCCGTCAAGGTTTCCTTTAATGCATCCTGAAAACTCTTGATCGACTTGTTGTAGTCGGCATCGTCGTAGTTCTTCATGCCCTCCTGAATCAATTTTTCTCCCGCAGTCAATGGCTTGACGGCAACTGTGGGCAGCGCACGACCGGATTTTCGCAATTCGAATTCCGTCTTCGTCAGCCGATAAATTGGCCCCCAAATGGGGTGCCCAGCTTCAGCCGGCGTCAGGTCAAACTTGGGATCCAGCGTAATGAGCTTTTCAAACTCCTCCTTGCAATTGGCTTCGCGCCCGCTGAGACAGTGCACAAACGCCATGTGCTTTCTGGCAGTCAATTGTTCCGGTATCGTCAGCAACCCAGTATCGAGCGCCAGCAGGAAATTGCCGATCGCTTCTTCGTAATTGCCGCTGTCGTATTTCTTCAGTCCATCGGCGAGATTCGCCTGTGCTCTCTCGGTACGTTGTTGCTTCGCGATATCTTCGGCAGTCGGCCCCGATGATTTCTGCGGTGGTGCAGCGCAACCTGCCGCGATAGAAACCAATATCACCGAGGTCACCATGCGCACCCAATGATTAACGGGTCCAGCCCAACTTGGAATTGACGTACGGATCATGTGGTGACCTCGAGATTGGTTCAATTGCGCGATCGATTCTTGGGTGAAAGTCTACTGAAAGCGATACTTTACGACGACATCATCCTTTGCCTTGACTTCGATATTGGTTACATACGGGGCTAATGTCCCGTTTTTCACTTCTATCTTGTATTTGCCTGGTGACAGTTTGTGTTGCTTCAATGGTGGTGAATTGCCGATTGCACGGCCATTTACAAAAACTTCGCCCCACGGGTCTATTCGTAAACTGACGGTTCCCATTTCGACTGGTTTCGGCGTTGCTGGCTTGGCCGGGTCGGCAGGCATGTCTTTGGTTGATGTGGCCTTGACGATTTTGGCCGCATCTGTAGGCGTTTTTGCGGGGTCAACTGGCTGAGTTGCGGATGCGGGAACCAGTGTTGCCGGGGCCGATGCGCCAACTGTCGCTGCGGATGGTTCACCTGGCTTGCCGGCGTCCGTCGCAGCCGATGCCATCACTGGCGCCGCTGTAGCTGCTGCTGTCGGCTGTGGTGACGGGTTTGCGGCGACTGTTGCGCTCGCCGGCTCTGCCTTTGCGGGTTCAGGAGCTTTCTTCATCACCGCAACGACCAACGCTAAAACTATTGCACCTAGTACGCTGCCAGCGATGGTGAGTTTCCCCCGGTCCTTTAAGAACGGGATTGCGCCTTCACCGGACTTTTCTTCTCCCATTGACCCAACTGCGTGCGTCCCGGTTGCAACGCCGGTCGGCGTCGTGGCTTTTGGATTGGTCTGTGCAGCACGGTCAGCCATGCCTGCCCGTGCCTGATCAAACGCCGCGACTGACTCGCCGACTACGTAGATCTCGTGTTCACGAACATGCTTGTCAGTACGCGAGCCCTCATATTTGAAGAGTTTGGCGTACTCGTCGGAGATGACGGAGACCACATCGAAATATGACCGCGAAACGACGATCTGGCCAGGACGCGCGAAGCTCATGATGCGCTGCGCAACGTTGATGCCGTCACCGACGATATTTGGGTGGCCGTTGATATCACGCAGCAACTTTACCGGCCCCAGATTGATGCCGATACGGACGGAAAGGTCGCCTTGCGGACCGATATCGATATCTTCCTGTGCCGAGTTTTCTGGCAGACCGAGACTGGCGTAGGTGCGCTGCAAAAAATCGCGCATATGCATGCTAACGAACAAGGCATCTTCAGGATCGCCAAGAAAACTCATTGCGGCGCCGTCGCCAGTGTCGAGGATGATACGTTGCTCTGGCGCGATGTCCTTGAGAGAATCCGCGAGCAGCGACTGGAAACGGTCTTTCAGGGCAAGTTGCTCTGAAACCGACGTTTTCGAATAGCCGACGATATCGACAAAAACTACGCTGCCGATAAACGTGCGATTTCCCTGATCGAGAATATTACTCACTTGTTTGGCTTGATCCTGTTGGTGCGACTGTGCGCGGCAGCGGAAGAAACGCAACGAACTTATTTTGACTTTCCATATGTTACCGAAATCTCGACCAGTTTCGGAACATATCGCGCCGCTAACGCTGACCTAAATCGGGTAGGGCGGCAGAATCCGGTTGACAATCCAGCAAAGTGGCCGAAATATTGGAACTATCCGCACTTGCCAAAAACAGCAAATGCCGGGTCAAAGCGCTCGCCGGTCGTTGCTCAGTTGCGATCTCACCTGGATGACTCTTGCTTCTCATCGGGCTGGCGACTGGTCCCGGCAGACACAAATTGAAGCGTACTTTTGTCGGCCCGTCCATTTCATCGTCCCAAATGGCTATCAGGTTGTGCAACGCGCCTTTCGTCGCGGAAAATGCGCCCCAGAATGCCTTTGGCTCGATCGCGTGCGTTTCGGTCAGGAAAATGACCGAACCATCTGGAGCCCGCTTGAGCAGTGGCAAACAAGCCTTGGTCAGCGCAGCCGGAACTGCGAGGTTGACACGGCTGTGCTTCAACCACATATCGAGGTCATGCAGGGCAAGCGGCATGCACGACACGAAGTGGCTGGCGCCATGGAAAATAACGTCGAGTCGACCAAACGTGCTGTGGATGGATTGTGCGTACGCATCAAGTTCGGCTTGCGTGGCCTTGAAGTAGTCCAACGGCAGGATGGCCGGCTCGGGATACCCTGCGGCCACGATTTCATCGTAAGCCGCTTCCAGGCGCGGCACGTGCCGCCCGTGCAGAATGACCGAGGCGCCATGTTGCGCGAAGGCTAGCGCGGCGACTCTGCCAAGGCCCTGGCCTGCGCCGGTAACCAGCGCGACCCGACCCTTTAACAGATCGGCACGCGGTTGGTAATTGGCGGGCAGAGACGTCACGTTGAGATTCATAAGTCCGATTGAGCAGTTTTAAGGTAATTAAGGCATGATTCGGCAGCTTTGATGCCGTTGCGGGCAGCGCCTTCCAGCGTTGCCGGATAGTCCCCTGCCACGTAGTCGCCAGCACGAAATACGCCGGGAAACGGCGTTTCCACAGGCGGCCGGTCTGCCAGGGGCTTGCAGGCAAATGTCGCAAATTGCTCCGAGACGACTTTGCTCCAGATTGGTTCGGGCAGTCTCAAAACATGTTTCGCCAATTCGGCCAATACCTGATCGGCAAGCGCTTCCTGCGTGAGATGCATATGCGGCCCAGATGCCGATATCACTGCCGCTATCAGCCCGCCACTCTCATCGGGCAACATGCGGCTACTCGCAGACAGTGCAGTGCGATCGAAAAACCATTGCGCCAAGCCCTTCGCCTGACCAAGCATCGGTTCCGGCAGGCGGACCGGTCGGTCAAACTTGAAATAGACCGTCACGATCGGCTCATAGTCTAACGACGGTGAATCGAGGCCTGCGAGCAATCCGCTTAACTGGTGTGGCCCGACCGCCAGAATGACCGCGTCAAATTGCTCCGAGTCACTGTCGCAGCTGACTCGATAGCCGCCGCCCGCGACAACTATGTTTTTTACTCGCTGTCTCAACCTGACCTCGCTGCCGCGCTTCATCAGCCACCTGGCAGCAGGAGCAGGGAATAAAGTAGTAAGGTCGACGCAAGGTAGCAACAAATCACTGGCGTTACGATCTGACGCCAATGAGTCACGTAGCACGTTGGCAAATACCTGCGCTGAAGCGCTAGCCAACGGCGTATTGAGTGCGGAAATTGTCAATGGTTGCCACAGATGGTCCATCAGGTTTTGCGGCTGCCTGTGTGCTGCAAGTAATTCAGCAACGGTCAATCGCGCGTCCACCTGATAGTTCAGCCGCTTCAATGCCAACATGAAGCGTACCGCCGCCAAGCGGTCCGCGACACTCAACCCTTTGGCCGTCAGCAGGGTCCAGGCCATATAAAGCTGGCCAGGAAAAAACGTTTTGGATGGAGCGCTCAACAAGAAATCCGGAGGCATCGAGAGTCTGAGCGAAACCCGGCGAAGCGACCTTTCGGGCACGTCGACCAAACGCATCAGTCGCAACAACTCGCTGTACGCGCCGGCCAGAATGTGCTGCCCATTGTCGAGAACTTCGCCACGGTATTCTATCTGGCGCGCTCGTCCGCCCAGTGTCTTGCCAGCCTCGAAGACCACAGATCGGACGGCGTTTTCTGCCAGAGTTACGGCGGCCGCCATTCCTGCATAACCGCCACCGATGACCGCTACCGACTTTGTTTGCCTTTTTGACGCCAGCATTACGTGGCGATCCAGGTGCGCCAGGCGATCCACAGTTTGCGCATCGGCGTGAGTGACGTTCTTTGCTTTAAGACCATAAATTTATCGCGCTCAATCTCTTGGAGAAGCGTACGGTAAATTGCCGACATGATCAGGCCGGGCCGCTGTGGAAGCCGATCTTCAGACGAAAGTGCCTCAAACGCCGCGTCATACAATGACTTCGCCCGTTCACACTGGAAAGCCATCAGGCTTACGAAGGCAGGCGTGTGACGCGCCGCGAGGATGTCGGCGGCACTAACGCCAAATCTCGCCATTTCATCCTGCGGCAGATAAATCCGATCCCGACGCGCGTCCTCACCGACGTCTCGAATGATATTGGTCATTTGGAAGGCCAGTCCCAGGTTCTCGGCGTAATCCAGCGTTCCAGGATTGCTATAGCCGAAAATGCCGGCCGACAGCTGACCGACGACCCCGGCAACACGATGGCAGTAAAGCTTCAAAGACGCAAAATCACTGTAACGATGGTGTGTCAAATCCATCTCCATACCATCGATAATTTCGTTGAGACGCGCTTGATCGACCGCAAATGCGGTTGTTGCCGGCGCCAATGCCTTTGTGACCGGATGTTGGGGGTGGCCTTGAAACAAGTTGGCCAACTCCGCCCGCCACCAGCCGAGCTTGGCGCGAGCGATATTGACATCGGAAACTTCGTCAGCAACGTCATCGACTTCGCGACAAAAAGCATATAGGGCGGTTATGGCGCGACGACGATCAGGCGGCAGAAAACGGAAGCTGTAATAGAAGCTCGAGCCGCTTTGCGCCGCCTTTTTCTGGCAATACTCGTCAGGCGTCATGCGGCAAACACCGCGCGGGGACCGATCTTCAGCCAATCCCATTTTGTCAGTATCGGCCGCTGGCGAAATACGTCACCCTGAACCGCGCCAATTTTGTCGAGAATGGCAATGCCGCCTGCAATGATGACCCGAAGTTCAGCGCCCATGCGTCCGCGCAAAACATTACCCAAGGGCGCGCCAAAGTGCATCATTTTTCTTGCGCGGTCACATTGGAATGCCATCATGTTGCGCCACGCGACGCTGTTACTTTGACTGGCGATATCGCGTTCGCTTAGGCCGAAACGGGCCAAATCGTCGAGCGGCAAATAGACTCGACCGCCGTCATTTTTGCGCCAATCGACCGCGACATCCTGCCAGTGATTGATCAGTTGCAAAGCCGAGCAGACTGCATCACTGCGGGCGAGATTTTCAGTCTCTGCTTGTCGGTTCAGAAGTAGCAGAAGCCTGCCGATCGGGTTAGCCGAGCGGCGACAATAGTCCATGACTTCATCGAAATCCACGTAGCGCGTTTTTGTTACATCCTGTCTGAACGCGGACAGCAGGTCACGAAACAACTGCAGCGGCAATTCGTGTTGCTTGATCGTGACGGCCAGATCTCGGAAGAGCGAAAGCTTGGAAATGCCAGCGGTCTCGATGAGATCGAGTTCTCGCTCGTAACTATCAAGCAAGGCGATTCGCTCTTCTATCGAAAGGGTACCTTCGTCCGCAAAGTCGTCTGCCGTCCGCGCAAATGCGTAAATGACCTCGATCGGTTTGCGCAGATGTTGCGGTAGCAGCCATGATGCAACTGGAAAATTTTCGTAGTGGTCGACTGGCACAAGAGATAGGCAAACAGGGTTTGACACGCAGAAAGTGCGCGAGGACAAAATTATATTTGTAAAAACAAGGCCTTTCGTGTTGCCTTCACCAATAAAAAAGCATTGACGTCCGCGCGAACGCTTGCGGTTTGCGGTAAAATCGCGGTCGAAGAATCTATGCGAAAGTGGCGGAATTGGTAGACGCACTGGATTTAGGTTCCAGCGCCTTACGGCGTGGGGGTTCGAGTCCCTTCTTTCGCACCAAATCATCAATGTCGACTTCGCGGCCAGGTGTAAGTCAATAGAGCAGCCTATCGCAACATTGGGATGGCGTCGCTCTCACGTCGGAATGACGTGATGCACCTATTGGTAGACGCCAAGGAATCAAAATTTCTAAGACTGTTAGGACTTTACTATGCAAGCGCAAACCCAAACCCCTCAACCAAGCCGCCTCGAACGCAATCTCATCGTTTCACTGGCCGCGGTCGAAGTTGAAAGTCAGATCACGACCAGGCTGAGGCAAATCGCACGCACCGCGAAGATGTCAGGCTTTCGGCCGGGCAAAGTGCCGTTCAACATTGTCGCGAATCAATACGGATATCAGGTGCGGCAAGAGGTCATGTCTGATTCTGTTCAAAAGTCGTTCGCCAATGCGGTTAAAGATCAGCAGCTGCAGGTTGCCGGCTATCCTCGTTTCGCCCCCGCAAATTCCGGCGAATCTGCGGACAAGTTTGAGTTTACCGCGACGTTTGAAGTTTATCCCGAAGTGAAGGTAGGCTCGCTCGTCGGCAAAAAACTTGAGCGGTCTACTGCTGAAGTGGCAGACGTTGACGTCGACAACACGCTGGAAACGCTACGCAAGCAGCGCGCAGCGTATGACAAGACCGACCGTGCCGCAGAAAAAGGCGATTTCCTGGTCGTTGATTTTCTAGGCAAACTTGACGGTGCTCCGTTCAAAGGTGGCGATGCGCAGAATTTCGGTGTAGTCCTCGGTGAAGGTCGCATGCTTCCGGATTTTGAGGCGGCATTGATCGGCATGAAGGGGGGCGAAGACAAATCATTCGAGCTGACCTTCCCGGCCGACTACCAGCCAGAACTTGCCGGTAAGACGGTACAGTTTGCAGTGTCCGCAAAAGTCGTGAACGCACCGAAGCTGCCACCGGTGGATGCCGAATTTGCCAAGTCGTTGGGTGTCACCGACGGCGATATTGGCAAAATGCGTGCGGAAATTAAGGCCAATCTTGAACGCGAGTTGAAAAAACGAATTCAGGCCAAAACTAAGGATCAGGTGATGGATGCTTTGTTGTCCGTTTCCGAGTTGGATCTGCCACGCTCACTGGTTGATATGGAAATTTCGAGATTGCAGGAACAGGCGGTAAAAGATCTCGAAGCGCGAGGCATGACGGCGAAAGACCTGCAGTTGCCGCCTGAACTTTTTCTGGAGCGCGCGGAACGACGTGTGAAGCTTGGTCTGGTGTTGTCAGAGGTCGTTAAGCAAAATGACCTTCGTGCAAAGCCGGAGCAAATTCGCGCGATGGTTGAAGAGCACGCCGAGAGTTTCGAAGATCCAAAACAAATGGTGCGCTGGTATTACAGCGAACCGTCACGCCTGGCTGAAGTCGAGGGTATGGTTTTAGAAGACAACGTTGTTGAGTGGGCGGCGAAATCGCTTGATGTGTCGACAGTCACGAAGTCATTCGACGAAATTATGGAGATCAAAAGAACATGAAGAGCTTCACGGACTATCAATCACACGCCTATGACTTGACCGGCATGGCGCCTGCCGACCGCGACTACTACCAGACGCGGGGTCTGGGTTATATCCCGATGGTGATTGAGCAGTCCGGACGCGGTGAACGGGCGTTTGACATCTATTCCCGTTTGCTGAAGGAGCGCGTGGTCTTCCTGGTGGGCGAGGTTAATGACGCGACGGCAAATGTAATCGTCGCGCAAATGCTGTTTCTTGAAAGCGAAAATGCGGACAAGGATATTTCGTTGTACATCAATTCGCCTGGCGGTTCAGTCACGGCGGGCCTCGCCATTTATGACACGATGCAGTTTATCAAGCCTGATGTATCGACACTCTGCACGGGCTTTGCTGCCAGCATGGGCGCTTTCCTGCTCGCCGCTGGTACAAAGGGAAAGCGCTTGTGCCTGCCGAATTCGCGCGTGATGATCCATCAGGTATCCGGCGGATTTCGAGGTCAGGCATCTGATATCGCTATTCATGCGAAAGAGACCTTGTTTCTTAAGCAGCGCCTTAACGAAATCATGGCAAAGCACACCGGACAATCGATCGAAGTTGTAGAGCGTGACACTGACCGCGACAATTTCCTGTCTGCGGAGGATGCGTTGAAATACGGTATTATCGATAAAGTGCTAGAGAACAGGCACCAAGCGTAGAGTAAGAGGGGCGAATGAGCATGCTTTTTGCTTGTTCGTCGGACAGGTTGAATGAGGCACGGCAATGACTGACAAGGTAGGCGAAAAACTGCTCTATTGTTCCTTTTGCGGCAAGAGCCAGCATGAGGTGCGCAAGCTGATCGCTGGTCCTTCCGTGTTCATATGCGACGAGTGCATCGACCTGTGTAACGACATCATTCGCGAGGAAGCGCAGAGCGATCCGAATGCGAAAGCATCCAAGAACGATTTGCCCACGCCGCAAGAGATTTGCGACATTCTTGATCAGTATGTGATTGATCAGGTTCAGGCCAAGAAGATTTTGTCCGTCGCGGTCTACAATCATTACAAGCGTTTAAAAAGCGGTGCCAAAGATGGCGACGTAGAGCTGGCAAAGTCGAACATCTTGCTGATTGGTCCCACAGGTTCCGGCAAGACACTACTTGCGCAGACGCTCGCTCGTTTGCTCAATGTACCGTTCGTCATCGCGGACGCAACAACGCTAACGGAAGCTGGTTATGTCGGTGAAGACGTCGAGAACATCATTCAAAAATTGTTGCAGAAGTGCGATTACGACGTAGAAAAAGCGCAGCGCGGCATTGTTTATATCGACGAGATCGACAAGATTTCCCGTAAGTCAGATAACCCTTCAATCACCCGCGACGTTAGCGGTGAGGGGGTCCAACAGGCATTGTTGAAGTTGATCGAAGGTACCATCGCGTCGGTACCGCCGCAAGGTGGGCGCAAGCACCCAAATCAGGAGTTCGTCCAGGTCGACACCACTAACATCCTGTTCATTTGCGGTGGTGCATTTAGCGGGCTTGAAAAGGTGATCCAGCATCGAACTGATCGCGTTGGTATCGGTTTTGGTGCAGATGTTCGCAGCGGCAATGACCGCGAAGCCAGCAATCAATTGTTGCGCGATTGTGAGCCTGAAGATTTGATCAAGTATGGCCTGATACCTGAGTTCGTCGGCAGACTACCCGTCGTTGCGACCCTCGAAGAGCTCGACGTCAAAGCATTGGTGCGGATTCTTACCGAACCGAAAAACGCGCTTACCAAGCAATACGAAAAACTCTTTGCCATGGAGGGGGTAGTGCTTGAATTTCGAGAGCCAGCTTTGGCAGCGATCGCCAAACGCGCGTTGGAGAGAAAAACCGGTGCGCGTGGCCTGCGTTCGATCATAGAGCACGCACTGTTGGATATCATGTTCGAGCTCCCGTCGCTAAGCAACGTTGAAAAGGCAGTTGTGGATGAGGGCACAATTACGACAGAGCAAAAACCTCTCCTTATCTACGCCGACAAGCCTAAAGTGGCCGGCGCACAAAAATAGCGGCGCCAACTCTCTGGTGGGAGTCTGCGGATAGACCTTCTCTGCACGCTGTGTCGGTGTCATTCACTTGAGAATGGTTTTGCAGACCCCAAATAAAACTCCCAATAATTTTTCTCGCGCATTGCCAAGGACGAGACTATGAGCTCTTCGCCAAAAGACACCGATTCGAACATCCTGCCACTTCTGCCGCTACGCGACGTTGTAGTGTTCCCGCATATGGTCATCCCGCTTTTTGTCGGACGTCCAAAATCCATCAAAGCACTTGAGGCCGCGATGGAAGAGGGAAAAAACGTGGTGCTGGTCGCGCAAAAATCTGCCGCCAACGATGAGCCGACACCAGAGGACCTCTACGAGGTTGGCACCGTTGCAAGCATTTTGCAGATGCTGAAGCTTCCGGACGGCACGGTAAAAGTACTGGTTGAAGGTGTCCATCGTGCACGCATCAATCACGTATTGAACGTAAAGGAAAACTATGAGGCGGATGCGTCGCCCATTCCTCAGGAAGAAGGCGACAACAACGAAGTTGAGGCCATGCGCCGCAGCTTGTTTGCGCAGTTTGATCAGTACGTCAAGCTGAACAAGAAAATTCCACCTGAGGTACTGACCTCGCTGTCCGGCATTGAAAACGCCAGTCGTCTTTCCGACACGATTGCCGCCCACCTGCCGCTAAAATTGGAGCAGAAGCAACAAATTCTTGAGAATTTTGATGTGCCTGCGCGCTTGGAGCAGTTACTCGGCTTGCTGGAAACCGAAATCGATATTCTACAAGTCGAAAAGCGTATCCGCGGTCGTGTCAAACGCCAAATGGAAAAAAGCCAGCGCGAATATTATTTGAACGAACAGGTAAAGGCGATCCAAAAGGAGCTCGGCGAGACCGAAGAGGGCGCTGACATCGACGAGCTTGAAAAGAAAATCAAGGCTGCACACATGCCCAAGGAGGCACGTACAAAGGCTGACGCAGAACTGAAGAAGCTGAAGTTGATGTCTCCAATGTCGGCGGAAGCAACCGTTGTTCGCAATTACATCGACACCCTGGTTGGCTTGCCATGGAAGAAGAAAACAAAGGTAAGTTCCGACTTGCTCAATGCAGAAAAAGTGCTCGATGCAGATCACTACGGCCTGGAAAAAGTGAAGGAGCGCATCGTCGAGTACCTTGCCGTACAAAGTCGCGTCGACAAGTTGAAAGCCCCAATTCTCTGTCTGGTGGGACCTCCCGGCGTGGGCAAGACCTCACTAGGACAATCCATTGCGAAAGCGACCAACCGCAAATTCATTCGCATGTCGCTGGGCGGCGTTCGTGACGAATCGGAAATTCGCGGTCACCGTCGTACGTACATCGGCTCCATGCCTGGAAAAATCCTGCAAAACATGACGAAGGTAGGTGTGCGGAATCCGCTATTTCTGCTCGACGAAGTCGACAAAATGGGGATGGATTTCCGCGGCGATCCCGCCAGCGCGTTGTTGGAAGTGCTCGATCCTGAACAGAATCACACGTTCCAGGACCATTATGTCGAAGTGGATTTCGATTTGTCCGACGTGATGTTTGTCGCCACATCGAATTCATTCAATATTCCGCCCGCGTTGCTTGACCGCATGGAAGTGATTCGTCTTGCCGGCTACACCGAAGACGAAAAAGTACACATCGCCAGGCAGTATTTGTTACCAAAACAAATGAAAGCCAATGGCGTCAAAGCCGAAGAGTTGCACATCGCTGACCCTGCGTTGCGCGATATCACTCGCTATTACACGCGGGAAGCTGGCGTAAGGGGTATGGATCGCGAAATCGCGCGCATCTGCCGCAAAGTGGTGAAGGCACAGCTGACGAAAAAGAAAGAAGGTAAAGCGCAGGTATTGGCAAAGAACTTGGACAAGTATCTTGGTGTCCGTCGCTATTCCTACGGCATAGCCGAAAAAACGAATCAGATCGGTCAGGTAACGGGATTGGCCTGGACCGAAGTCGGCGGCGAACTGTTGACCGTTGAGGCCGCACGTTTGCCTGGGAAAGGCAAAGTAGACACGACTGGAAAACTTGGTGACGTAATGCAAGAATCAATCAAGGCGGCGATTTCAGTAGTACGCTCGCGGGCAAAAACGCTCGGCATCGCGGACGATTTCTACGAAAAAAATGATCTGCATATTCACCTTCCTGAGGGTGCAACACCGAAGGATGGACCAAGTGCCGGCATTGCTATTACGACTGCGCTCGTTTCGGTATTAAGCGGGATTCCTGTGCGCTGCGATGTTGCAATGACCGGTGAAATTACCTTGCGCGGGGAAGTACTGCCGATAGGTGGGCTTAAAGAAAAGCTGCTTGCTGCGGCGCGCGGTGGGATCAAGACAGTACTGATTCCCGAGGAAAATGAAAAAGACCTCGTCGAAATCCCGCATGAAATTACCAAGAACCTGAAAATAATTCCAGTGCGCTGGATAGACAAAGTCCTTGAGACGGCTCTGGAGCGCAATCCTGTCCCTCTTGTCGAGGCGGTCGATGTGCCCGCAGGTGGCGCGGCAGTAAAGGAAATCGCGCCAGTTGTCACGAAGCACTGAAATCAGGCAAGTAAGATCATAAATGTACGTAAGATAGCGAACAGGCGTAACTTTGCTTGACACGTCCTTTCGCTACTTGATATAAAACCAACTTGCAGCGTGTATCGCAAATTATGCGAGTTGATGCTTCAATTTCCAGGTGAATTGTTTTTCACTTGATCGTCCGGCCCGCTCTTCGGGTCTGCATAAGAAACTATCCCAGGAAGGATACGCCCCGTGAACAAATCCGAATTGATTGAATCCATTGCCAAGTCCGCCGATATTTCAAAAGCCGCAGCACAGAGGGCGCTGGACAGTATGGTTGGCGCTGTCAGGTTGTCACTTAAGCGCGGGCACATGGTCACCTTGGTGGGCTTTGGTACGTTTTACGTGGGTAAGCGGGCGGCTCGTGCGGGACGAAATCCGCGCACTGGTGCCGCTATCAAGATCAAGGCGGCGAAAGTTCCAAAATTCCGTGCTGGAAAAGCGCTAAAGGATGCGTTAAACTAGCGGGCTTGGGTGCTTAGCTCAGCTGGTAGAGCGTCGCCCTTACAAGGCGAATGCCGGGGGTTCGAGCCCCTCAGCACCCACCAGCAGTAACGCAGCAAGTATTGGCAATAAATCAGTATCAAGTTCCCATCAGGGACGCTACCGACTAATGGAGTGGTAGTTCAGTTGGTTAGAATACCGGCCTGTCACGCCGGGGGTCGCGGGTTCGAGTCCCGTCCACTCCGCCAGACCAGGGGCGAGCTTTCGAGTTCGCCCCTTTTTATATGCGCCCCAATTTGCTTCATCGATAACTAGTCACACTTTTCAAAGACTGAATAAAAGCATGCTAGAGACCATTCGCACTGCCGCAAGCACATGGATTGCCAAAGTGATTCTCGCGCTGATCACTTTCCCGTTTGCGTTGTGGGGTGTCGAATCCTATATTCGGACGGCGCCGGGGCAAGAAACCGCAGCGACCGTGGAAAAAGAGAAAATTACAACACAGGAATTTCAGCAGGCCGTGCGAAATCAGCTGGATCAATTTCGCCAACAGTTTGGCGGTAGCATTGACGCCTCCGTTATGGACAACCCCGAGATGCGGAAGTCGATCCTTGACCAATTGATCGACCAACGGCTGGTGGTTGAAGCCACAAAAAACAGCGGACTCGTAGTTAGTGATGCGACCTTGCGAGAGCGTATCGGCACGGAGCCCAGTTTTCAGCAGGATGGCAAGTTTGCTCCCACGCGCTATGAACTTTTCCTTAAGGCGCAGGGTTTGTCGGCAGTGGGTTTTGAAGGCCGGATGCGGCAGGATTTGGAACGACAACAATTTGTCGAGAGCATTGCGTCGACCAGCTTTGCTTCAAACGCGAGCGTCAAGCAGTATTTGCGGGCGTCGGAGCAGACTCGCGATGTGGCGATTATCAACATCGCGCCGGAGCAATTCTTGCCACAAGTGAAAATCACGCCTGACGCTGCCAAGGCGTTTTATGAACAAAAGAAAGTCGAGTTCACATCGCCCGAACAAGTGCGTGCTGAGTACGTCGAGCTGTCTGTGGATGCGTTGACGCCGACCATTCAGATTGCTGCGGAAGAGGTAAAAGCGTTCTACGAAGCCAACAGCAACCGTTATATTCAGAAGGAGCAGCGTAAGGCCAGTCATATCCTCATCAACGTGACGCCAAAGGCAACGGACGCAGAGAAAAAAGCGGCAAAGGACAAAGCCGATGCGCTATTCGCGCAAGTTAAGAAAAATCCGAAAGAATTTGCGGAACTAGCCAAGAAAAACTCTCAAGATGCCGGCTCTGCAGTCAATGGGGGTGACCTCGGCTTTTTTGCACGCGGCGCGATGGTGAAGCCGTTTGAAGAGGCGACGTTTGGCGCAAAAAAGGACGAATTACTTGGGCCCGTCTTGTCGGATTTTGGCTATCACATTATTCTCGTGACTGAAATTCAGGCGGAAAAAGGCAAAGGGCTCGCGGAAGTGGCGCCAGAAATTGAAGGTGAACTAAAAAAGCAACGAGCGGCTCGCAAGTTTGCCGAACTCGCCGAGAAATTCACGAATGCTGCGTACGAGCAGTCAAGCAGTCTTAAAGCTGCCGCTGAAGCGGTGAGTCTGCCGATCAAGCAGTCGCCTTGGTTGGCAAAGGGGCAGGGCATGCCGCCGCCATTCAGCAATCAAAAGCTGCAGACGGCCTTGTTTTCCGAGGAAGTACAGAAAAATAAACGTAACACCGAGACGGTAGAAGTGGCCACCAATACGCTGGTCGTGGCGCGCTTACTGGAATCAAAACCTGCAGTCGTCAAGCCATTGGCTGAGGTCGAAGCGGGAATCATCGCGCGCCTGACGCGTGAAGAAGCTGGCAAGCTTGCCACCAAGGATGGAGAGGCAAAACTTGCTGCGCTAAAACAAGGCAAAGCTTCCGATCTCAAGTGGCCGGCTATGTTATCGGTCGGGCGTGCTGCACCAGGCGGGCTGGCGCCGAATGTCATTGAAGCGGCGATGAAAGCGGATCCTAAAGTGCTACCTGCCTTTGTGGGCACTGAAAAACCTGGTGGGGGGTTCGTTTTGGTGCAAGTAGGAAAAGTGAATGACTCGCCTGTGATTGATGAGGCAAAGTTGCAAACCACACGGACCCGCATCGCTCAAGCGCAAAACCAACAAGAAATTTTGGCCACACTTGCGCAAATACGCGCCAAGTCCAGTGTCACCATTTCCAAAGACGCGCTGACCAAGAAATCCGACCAATAGACGCTTGTCGGATCCTTGACAAAGCGCCTTGTTGGCCGGGCGCTTTAGTCTTTCAGGCTGAACATATCGCGCGGATTGCGTAATTCGGCAATATCCTCCAGACGCGCTTTGACAAGTTTCATGAAATTTGGGTGTGACAGGATATAAAACTGCCGGTCACGGATCGCTTCAAAAGTAATATTTGCCACATCGACCGCTGTGAGTCGGCCTGAGCTCACGGCCCGATCAATCATTTGTTGCGCCTTGACCATAGAGTCTGTCGGCCGTTCGGCATTTAGCATATCCTCTGGTCGGGAAACATGCGACTTGGAAATGCCGGTGGGTGTAAAACCCGGACACAGCACAGATACGGCGATGCGAGGTTCGACTTTTGCCAAATCGTGGTACAACGACTCGCTGTGCGCGACCACGGCATGCTTGCTGACGTTATAGGCACCCATCAGGCCCGGCGCGATCAAACCTGCGATCGACGCCACGCTCACGATATGGCCCTCGTAGTTGGGGTCATTTTTTGCGGCAGCCAGCATCAACGGGGTAAATGTTCGCACGCCGTGGATCACGCCCCAAAGGTTGACGTTTAGCACCCATTCCCAATCCTTTACCGTGTTCTCCCAGATCAGTCCGCCGGAACCGACACCAGCGTTATTGAACAGACAATGAACCGCACCGAACGAATCGGTCGCCAGTGCGGCAAGCGATTCAATGTAATGGGCCTTCGACACGTCGCCGGCCAGCGCCACCACTTCCGCACCTGCCGATTTCAATTCAGCCACAGCTTCGTGCAATGGTTCCTCGCGAATGTCACCAAGCACGAGCCTCATTTTCAGCGTTGCCGCTTTGTCCGCGAATGCGCGGCCCAATCCACTCGCTCCGCCGGTGATGACGGCGATCTTATTCTCAAAATCTTTCAAAGGTTTTCCCCATAATTTGTCGAGGGCTAGAATTTACGGGCATTTCAGGGCACTTTTGCTCGGAACGCCGCATGGAATATGACGCTACCTAAATTTATGCGGGCATGCCGCTGGCGATGACATTGAAGCCGCAGTCGACGTAGGTAACTTCTCCGGTAACGGCACTCGCGAGGTCACTCATCAGGAATGCGGCCACATTGCCGACTTCCTCTTGCGTAACATTTCGCCGCAATGGTGCTTGCTCTTCAAAGAACTTCAGCATTTTGCCGAAGCCACCGATACCAGCCGCGGCGAGTGTTTTGATGGGTCCCGCCGAAATCGCATTGGCGCGTATGCCCTTTGGACCCAGGCTGGCGGCCAAGTAACGCGTGACCGCTTCCAGACTGGCCTTCGCGGCGCCCATGGTGTTGTAATTCGGGACGACTCGCTCCGCGCCCAAATAAGTGAGCGTCAAGCAGGCTGCATTGCGGCCTTGCATCATCGGTAGTGCCGCCTTGGCCAGCGCCGCATAGCTATAGCTGGAAATATCGTGGGCAATTCGAAAGTTCTCGCGAGTCATACCATCTAGAAAATCGCCGCCGATCGCCTCTCTGGGTGCGAAAGCAATTGCGTGTACAAACCCGTCAAGGCCGTCCCAATGCTTAGCCAATTCCACGAAAAGATTATCGATATCCGCGTCCTTGGACACATCGCAAGGCAGGATGATCTTGCCGTCAAAATCCGGTGCCAGTTTTTCAACGCGTTCGCGTATGCCTTCACCCGCGTAGGTAAACGCCAATTCCGCTCCTTCGCGTTTCATTGCCTTGGCAATGCCGTAGGCAATTGAGCGTTGTGACAACAGCCCGGTGATCAGGATTTTTTTATTGGCAAGAAAGCCCATGACTCGTTCTCCTCCTCGTGCGCGAAGCGGCAAGTTTAGCCGATTCAATCGCAGTAAAGTCTGACACAATGTGTTGCGCCGTTTCGGGTATAGTGAGCGCGCTTTTTATCGGGAACACTCGCTACCCCTTTGAGGTGATATGCGTTACAAACGACCGCTGGCCGGTTTATTAATTCGTGTGTTGGTTGGGTGCCAATTAGTGGCAATTTCAGGCTCGGCACTCTCGGCTTCGGCCGAATACAAGCCAGACCCCAACAAAGTCTTGCGCTACGCATTCGAAATTGCGGAGACCACACTTGACCCCCAAAAGGTTGCGGATCTGTACTCGAACATCGTCAACAGTGCGGTTTTCGATACGCCATTGGTCTATGACTATCTCGCAAACCCGGCAAAGCTAAAAATCAACACGCTGGCCTCCCTGCCAGAGGTATCCGCCGATTACAAGACTTTCACCTTTCGGGTGAAGCCTGGAATTTTCTTTGCCGATGACGCCGCGTTCGGCGGCAAGAAGCGGGAACTGGTTGCCGAAGACTACGTGTACTCCATCAAACGGCTATTTGACCCAAAGCTAACCGCGCCGCTGCTGGCGGAAGTCGACGGTTTTCTGGTCGGTTCTGTCGAATACCTCGACACGGCGCGCAAAGCCAACCGGCTGGATTACGATGCGCCGTTCGAGGGCGTTAAAGCCTTGGACAGATACACGTTTCAGATCAAGCTCATCAATCCCAAGCCCGTTTTCATTTACAACCTGACCGATTGCCGCTTTTCTTGCGCGGTCGCACGCGAAGTCGTTGAAAAATATGGGGCTGATATTGGTTCGCATCCAGTGGGCACAGGCGCATTTCGCATTGCCGAATGGCGGCGATCTTCCAGAATGGTATTTGAACCAAATCCTAATTTTCGCGAATTATATTTCGACGCAGAGCCGGGGTCGGATGACAAGGACGGACAAGCGATACTCGCGCGCTTGAAGGGCAAACGCATGCCGCTGGTGGGTCGCATTGAAGTCTCGGTCATAGAGGAAATGCAGCCGCGCTGGATCTCATTTTTGGGCCGGGGCCAGGACTTAATGTGGAAAATGCCGGAAGAATTTGCCAATACCGCCGTGCCCGATCACCAACTCGCGCCAAATTTGAAGAAACTTGGACTGCGATTCAAACAGACGCCTCTGCTCGATCTGACCTACATGTACTTCAACATGTACGACGAAACCGTTGGCGGCTATACCGCTGACAAGGTGGCGTTGCGGCGCGCAATTACGTTGGCCTACAAGACCCAGGATGAAATTAGCATCATTCGAAAAGGCCAGGCAATTGCCGCGCAGACGCCGTACAGTCCCGGCGTAGCGGGATACGACGCAAATTTTCGCACCAGTGCGAATGAATATAGTCCGTCGAAAGCCAATGCCTTATTGGACATGTACGGCTATGTCCGTGGAAGTGACGGTTACCGCACCATGCCGGACGGGCGCCCGCTGATTTTGAAACATAACTCGACGCCGATTGAGCGCGACAAGCAGATTGATGAGATGTGGAAACGGTCGCTGGATGAGGTGGGTATTCGGATCGAGATCCGCAAGGCCAAATGGCCCGACCTGTTGAAAGAATCCTATGCGGGTAAATTGATGATGTGGCAACTGGGGAATTCGGCAACGTCACCTGATGCTGAAACATGGCTGAGTTCGCTTTACGGCCCGAATGAAGGGCAAAAAGGCAACCAGGCAAATTTCAAACTCAAAGCCTACGATGAGGCCTACGAGAAGGCCTCACTTCTCCCAGATAGCCCGGAACGCACCAGGTTGTATCAAGAAATGGCCAAGCTCATGGTCGCTTATGCGCCATGGAAAATAAATTTGCATCGTATTGCCACTGACCTTTGGTACCCCTACGTGATTGGTTTTCGCCGCCCACTTGTTCAGTCACAAAACTGGTGGAGTTACATTGATATTGATCTGGCAGTTCTAAAACAATACGAATCAAAATGAAATTTGTCGCGAGAGGTTTTTGCCGATTTATATTTGCAGGCATCGGCGCGTTTGCACTTGTGGTCGTGTGTGCAGCCAGTGCACAATCCGACTCAAACAAAGTCTTGCGGTACGCGTTTGAGGTGGCTGAAACCAGCTTCGATCCGCAAAAAGTCACCGACGTTTACTCGACCATCGTCAACAAGGCAATGTTTGATTCGCCGCTTCGGTATGACAACCTCGCACGTCCCGCCAAGCTGGTGCCCAACACGTTGATCGCGATGCCCGAAGTTTCTTCCGATTACAGGACGTTTATATTGCGTGTGAAGCCCGGCATCTACTTCGACAATCACGAAGTATTTGGCGGCAAGAAGCGCGAGTTAACTGCCGAGGATTACATCTACTCGATCAAACGCACCCTTGACCCTAAACTCTCCGCCCCGTCGCTGGCCGAGCTCGAAGGATACGTCGTCGGCTCGGTAGAATTCCTGAAACGGGTTCGCGCTAGCGGCAAGATGGAGTACGACTCGCCCATCGAAGGCTTGAAGGTCATTGACCGCTACACATTTCAAATCAAGTTAAACGAGCCCAAGCCAAACTGGATTTATCGCTTTGCCGATTGCCGGGTGAGTTGCGCGGTTGCGCGTGAAGTTGTTGAGAAATACGGGGAAGATATCGGCTCCCATCCGGTCGGCACTGGCCCATATCGGCTGAAATCGTGGAAGCGATCATCGAAGATGGTGTTTGAACCCAATCCAAATTTCCGCGAAGAGTATTACAGTGGCGAGCCAACAGCCGACGATACGGAAGGGCAAGCTATCCTCGCCAAACTGAAGGGTCGGCGCGTGCCCATGGTTGGGCGCTTTGAAGTATCGATTATCGAAGAACGCCAGCCTCGATGGATATCTTTTCTAAACAAGGAATTCGATTTACTCTGGCGCATGCCCGAAGATGTCGCGCAGCTAGCGGTACCGAACCGGCAACTTGCACCCAATCTGGTGAAGCAGGGTATACGCGCTGAATTGGTTCCCGCGCTGGATTTGGCGTATATGTACTTCAATATGAAAGACCCAATCGTCGGCGGATATTCAGCTGAAAAGGTTGCATTGCGTCGTGCCATTTCGCTCGGTTATCGATCAAAGGATGAGATCGATATTGTGTACAAGGGCCTGGCGATACTTCCTAACGCGCCATATAGCCCCGGCGTCGCAGGCTATGACCCCAACTTCCGCACGGTCGCAAGCGAGTACAACCCTGCAAAGGCGAGGGCCTTGCTTGACATGCATGGTTATTTGGACCGCGATGGCGACGGCTATCGCGAAATGCCCGACGGCAGCCCACTGATACTCAAGAGCAATTCCACGCCAACCGAAAAGGACCGCACGATCGATGAAGTCTGGCTGCGCTCGATGAAGGAAATCGGTATCCGCATTGAAGTTCGTAAGGCGAAGTGGCCCGACCTTCTCAAAGAATCCAATGCAGGCAAACTCATGATGTGGTTTCTCGCCGGATCCGCGTCGGAGCCCGATGCCGATACCTGGCTCCAGTCTCTGTATGGACCGAACTGTGGCTTCAAGGGCAACCGCGCGTGCTTTCAATTGAAGGAATACGACGCGACATTTGAGAAGGCCGAACGCATGCCGGACAGTCCCGAGCGGACCAAGCTGTACCAAGAAATGGCGCGGCTGATGGGGGCCTACGCGCCGTGGAAAATCAATATGCACCGCATCATGACCGATATGTGGTATCCCTACGTGATCGGCTTCCGCCGGCCATTGGTACAGACCGAGAACTGGTGGCGCTACGTCGATATCGATCTCGACGCCAAGAAGAAGTTTGAAGAGCGTTAACGTGTTCCGCTGGATGAAATGTGGCATGTTCGTCGCGACAATTGCGTCGCTACAGATCTGCGCGGCTGAACCGCGATATGCGGACCCAAATAAGGTTTTGCGATACGCTTTCGAGGTAGCCGAAACCGGTTTCGACCCGGCACAGATCTCAGACTGGTATTCCAGCATCGTCAACGAGCAGATATTCGACACGCCATTGCACTACGATTATTTGGCGCGCCCGGTCAAATTGAAGCCCAACTTATTGGAGGCAATGCCTGAAATAAGCGCTGATGGAACGGTCTACATTCTGCGGTTTCGCAAAGGCATCTTGTTTGCGGATGACCCGGCCTTCGGTGGAAAACCTCGCGAACTGATCGCGGCCGACCTCGCGTATTCGATGAAGCGTTTGTACGATCCAAAAACGAAGTCGCCCAACCTGTATTTCCTGGACGGCAAGATCGCGGGAATGGAGCCACTAAAGAAAAAGGCCAAGGAGTCTGGGGTGTTTGACTTTGACATGGCCTGTGCAGGCTTTGAAATTGTTGATCGCTACACGCTGAAAATTACGCTGCTTCAGGCGGACTACAATTTTCTCTACCTGCTCGCGTCGATCAACGCCTCGGCGATCCTCGCCCGCGAAATCGTCGAAAAATATCCGCAGGACATCATGGCGCATCCGGTGGGCACAGGGCCTTACCGGCTCGCCGCCTGGAAACGGTCTTCACGTATCGTACTGGAAGCGAACCCGACGTTTCGTGAAACCTACTTCGATGCCGAGCCGCCAGCCGACGACGCTGAGAAACAGGCGATTGCGGCGAAATTAAAGGGCCGCCGCTTGCCGATGATCGGCCGCATCGAAATCTACCCGGTCGAGGAAGAGCAACCACGCTGGCTCGCGTTCCTGAACAAGGAACACGACTTTATTGACCGAGTGCCGAACAGCTTTGCCAATCACGCGTTTCCCGGAAACAAGCTCGCAAGCTATTTGAGCAAAGACGGGGTGCAGATGGATCTTCAGCCGGGTATGGAAGTGACCTACGCTTATTTTGCGATGGAGAACCCTGTTGTTGGTGGATACAGCGCCGAAAAAATAGCGCTGCGGCGCGCGATCGTTCTTGGCTTTAACACCGATGACGAAATACGCATTATCCGCAAGAATCAAGCCGTGCCAGCGCAGAGTCCGATTGGCCCCGGTGCATTCGGTTACGAGGAAGGGTTTCGTACTACGGCCAACGAGTTTGACCCGGCACGTTCGCGCGCGCTTCTGGACATGTACGGATATATCGACCGCGACGGTGATGGCTATCGCGAAAATCCGGATGGCTCAAAACTTGAGCTCGAACTGGCGACGACACCGACGCAGCGCGACAAGCAATTCGATGAGCTTTGGAAAAAGAGCATGGATGCCATCGGCATCAAATTGCGTATCAAGAAAGCAAACTGGCCGGATCTGCTCAAGGAATCACGCGCCGGCAAACTGATGATGTGGCAATTAGGCTGGTCGGGTCCGTATCCCGACGCCGAGGCATTTTTCGTGATGCTGTACGGCCCCAATAGCGGTCAGGCGAATCACTCGCGCTTCAAAAATGCCGACTTCGACCGCTTGTTTGAAAAGGCGCGCGCGACACCACCGGGTCCGGAACGCGCTGCCATCTATCGCGAGATGAATCGCATTTTTCTCGTCTATGCGCCATGGAAGTTAGGCGGAAACCGTTTGCTCACCGATCTGTCTCAACCTTGGGTGATTGGGCATACACGTCACCCGGTGAATCGCGCGACACTGCGCTACCTGGATATTGATCTTGACCTGCAAAGCCGAATGAAGAAATGAAAACACTCAAATTCCTGCACTGGATAGTCGCCTGTTTGATGGCTATGCATTTGTTGAGCGCCGCCAATGTCCTCGCGGCCGACAAAGTGAAAACGGTGCGATTTTCGTTCCTAATTGCCGAGACTGGCTTTGATCCCGCGAAGGTTTCTGACCTGTACTCCAGCATAATCAATGAGGCGATATTTGATCCGCCACTCACCTACGATTTCCTCGCGCGCCCGGCCAAGCTGATCCCGAACACGACGGTCGGCATGCCGGAAGTTACCGATAGCGGCAAGACTTACACCTTCAAATTCAGGCCAGGTATCTACTTCGCCGATGACCCGGCGTTCAAAGGGGCGCGCCGGGAACTCACCTCAACTGATTACGCCTATTCGCTAAAGCGCTTTTATGATCCGCAGCTTTCGTCGCCGTGGCTTTGGTATGTGGAGGGCAAGATTGTCGGCGGCGATGAAGCGATGGCTGCGGCGAAGAGGTCTGGAAAGTTTGACTACGATGCCCGCATCGCGGGCATCGAAACGCCCGACAAGTACACGTTGAGAATTCGCCTTAAAGAAACCGATTACAACTTCATTTATATCTTTGGCACTGTGCAGACGGGTGCCGTTGCACGAGAAGTGATCGAAGCCAATGCGGCCGACCCCGGCGCGCATCCCGTCGGGTCCGGACCGTTTCGTCTGATCGAATGGAAACGTTCGCACCGGATGGTACTGGAGGCCAATCCGGGCTTCCGCTCTATGGTCTACGAAGCGGTGCCCGGCGACAGCGCGGAGTCCAAGGAAATTTATCGGCAGATGAAAGGCAAGAAGCTGCCACAAATTCAGCGAGTCGAAGTGTCGGTCATCGAGGAGTCGCAGCCCCGGTGGCTGGCATTCCTCAGCGGTGAAACCGACTATGCCAATGCACCAAACGAGTTTGCCGGATTCGCATTTCCGGGAGGCAAACTTGCTACCAATCTCGCTCGGCAGGGCATGCGCGGCCAGCGTTTTGTGGAGCCTGAGCTCGTTTACACCTATTTCAACATGGAGCATCCCGTCGTCGGCGGCTACACTCCCGAAAAAGTCGCGCTACGCCGGGCGATGTGGCTGGGCTACAACGTCAACGAAGACATCAACGTGATACGCAACGGTGGCGCTGTCAAGGCTGAGTCGCCGATTCCGCCTGGTGTCGCGGGCTACGACCCGGCGTTTCGTAATGTCTACAGTGAATACAACCCGGCAAAAGCCAATGCGCTTCTGGATATGTATGGCTATCTGGACCGAGATGGCGATGGCTACCGCGAAAATCCCGACGGCAGCCCGCTGGTCATCGAAAAATCCTCTGAGCCCGATACCACCACAAAGCAATACGATGAATTGTGGCGCAAAAACATGGATGCGATTGGCCTGAAAATGGTCTGGAACAAAGCAAAATGGCCCGACCTGAACAAGCAATCCCAACTGGGCAAGTTGGCAATGTGGCAACTAGCCTGGGGTGCCGATTATCCGGATGCAGAGAATTTTTATCAAAACCTCTACGGTGGCAATATTGGCCAGAGCAACCGCGCCAAATTCAAGCTGCCTGCTTTCGACAAACTCTACGAGCAGGCCCGGCAAATGCCGCCGTCACCTGAGCGCAATAAGTTGTACGTTGAAATGGCGCGACTGGTTTCGGCCTATGCACCGTGGATACCTAACGTGCATAGGCTGCGAAGCGACGTGGTGCAGCCCTGGGTTGTCGGCTATCTAAAGCATCCGATACTGAACGCACCGTGGCTATTCATGGATATTGATGAGAGCAAAAGGCCGGCGCGTTGAATTGGGATGCCTTTGTCGGTGAAGCTATAATTGCACAGCTTTTTTCCATCGAAAAATCATGGGTTTGTTATATGGCTGGCGTGATGGTGGTCACGGCGCAGGCGTATAGCAATTTCTTAGACTCCAGTACTGGCGCGGATTCCTGGGCATTTTTGCCCCGTGAGCCCCGTGGAATGGCGATCTACATGTCTTGTGCTCCAGGAGAGTGATGTGCGTTGGTTGGTGCTGAAAGTGGGACATCGTCGATTGTCAGGTTCGCTTTTTGCGGCCTTCCTGGTTGCGTTGGTGCTGCCCAAATTACCTGCGCACGCGGTCGAAAAAAAGACGCTGAAAATCGCTTTCCGCGCAGCCGAAACCGGCTTCGACCCGCAGAAAATTGAAGACCGTTATTCGGTAGGCATCTGCGAAAACATTTTTGATTCACTGCTCAGTTACGACTGGCTCGCCCGTCCGGTGAAAGTGGTGCCGCAGATTGTCGAATCGGTGCCGGTTGGCGAGGAGGGCGGCACCCGGTTTACGTTTCGCATCAAACCGGGTATTTATTTTGCCAACGATCCCATCTTCAAAGGCAAGCGGCGCGAGCTGGTGGCAAAGGACATGGAATACGCGATCAAGCGTTTCCGTGATCCAGCCAATCGCAGTCCGTATTCATGGCTCTTTGAAGACCGTATCGTGGGGCTGGATGAGTTTGTCGCCGCCGCCAAGAAAAGCGGCAAGTATGACTACGAGGCGCACATCGAAGGCCTCAACGTGCTGGACAAATACACGATCTCGTTCAAATTGCGGGAGCCGGACTACAACTTCATTTATTTTTTCACCTTGCCTATCGTGGTGCCTGTTGCACGAGAGGTTGTAGAAGGGTACGCCAGTGACACGATGGCCCATCCTGTGGGTACTGGTCCATACATGCTCAAGGAGTGGGTGCGTCGGTCCAAGATCGTGCTCGAGAAAAATCCCGACTACCGTGGCCATACGCTGGAGACGCGGTATGCCAATCCTGCTGATCCTTGGGACCAGGCTGCAATCAAGTCTCTCGGTGGTAAAACCTTGCCATTGATAGACCGCATTGAAATCTCACCGATTGAAGAGGAGCAGCCGCGATTTCTGGCGTTCATGAATCATGAGCACGACTATCTGGAAGAAACGCCCGCCGTATTCATCGACCAGATCCTTCCAAACGGGAAACTGTCGCCGGAAATGCAAAAGCGCAATATTCGGGCATTTCGCGAAGAAGCCCCGGAAATCACATACGACTCATTCAACCTCGATGACCCGGTCGTCGGCGGGTATAAGCCGGAAAACGTGGGGTTCCGGCGCGCCCTGATCCTTGCTCACGACCGAAGCCAGGAAATTTCCATCGTTCGGCGCGGGCAGGCGATTGCGGCGCAGAGCCCCGTGCCGCCGGGCCTGATCGGCTTTGATCCCACTTTCCATGCGATCGAACAGGAATTCAATCCTGCCCGCGCCAAGGCCATGCTCGATATGCTCGGCTACGTCGACAAGGACGGCGACGGCTGGCGCGATCTCCCCGACGGCAAGCCATTCCGGCTTACCTACAAATACCGCGCGACCGAAGATACCGCCCGCCAACTGGCCGAGTTATGGGCCAAATGCCTTGCGGATGTCGGCATTCGTATGGATGCGGTGGCAGTACAGTTTGCGGACTTGCTCAAAGATCGCAAGGTTGGCAAATATCAGGTATCCGGTGTCGCCTGGACGGCTGACTATCCGGATGCACAAAATTTCCTGCAATTGTTTTATGGGCCAAACACGAATATTTCCAACGACGCGCGTTTTAAGTGGCCGGAGTACGACCGCTTGTATAACCAATCGCTCAAGCTGCCGGACAGCCCTGAACGCAACAAGATCTATCGCGAAATGAACCGTATTCTGGTGGTGTACGCGCCATGGCGGTACGGGGTCCATCGAATTTTCAATCACATCCTCAATCCGTGGGTGCTCGGCTATAAAAAGCACCCTATTCTGTTTACGAGTTTCAAATATCTGGATATTGATGCGGTCGCCCAAAAGGCGGTCATGCAGCAATAGCCAGCGTCTGGCGTTTTATTAACTGAGGGAGGCCCGATGGGTGCCTACATTGTTCGACGACTTTGGCAGATGATTCCTACGCTCGCGGGCGTGGTGCTGCTAATATTTTTCCTCTTCAACTGGGTCGGCGGCGATCCCGCGTTGGTCCTGGCCGGCAAGATCACCAACGCCGAGCAGATCGAAAATATTCGCAAACAACTGGGCGTCGACCAGCCGTACTGGTACCAGCTCTGGGTGTTCGTCAAGCAAATCGTGACGTTCGATTTTGGCCGTTCGTGGGCAACCAACGAAGCCGTTTCCAACATTCTGATTACGCGTGTCGGCCCGACTTTGACCATCATGATTCCGGTATTGCTGCTGGAGACCATGATCGGTGTCGTGCTCGCAATCGGCGTCGCCTACGTTCGCGGAACGCTTACCGATCGGGCGATCATGATGGTTTGTACCGTGGCGATGTCGATTTCGTTTCTCGTCTATATCATCGTCGCGCAATATATTTTCGGCTTCCAACTAGGGTGGTTCCCGGTACAGGGTTGGAGCGACAGCTTCGCCAAGAATATCGTTACCTATGCGCCGTTGCCGATCATGTTGGCTGTTTTTGTCGGGCTGGCACCAGCATTGCGGCTTTACCGCAGCTTTTTTCTCGATGAAGTAAACCAGGATTACGTGCGTACTGCGCGCGCCAAAGGCCTTGGCGAAAAAACCGTGATGATGAAGCATGTGTTGCGCAACGCGATGATTCCGATTCTGACCAACGTCGGTATTTCGCTACCGGGAATTTTTGTCGGCTCTTTCCTGCTGGAGACTTTTTTCTCTATTCCCGGACTTGGCCGTGAAATTCTGACCGCTGTGAACCGTTCCGACTTTCCCGTGATCAAGGCCGCCACCGTGTATCTGGCGGTCGTGACGATGCTGGTTAATCTCGCTGTCGACGTGCTGTACAAGGCTGTCGATCCACGCGTTGTGCTGAAATAAGGGGATCGCCATGAGCGCAGTCTTGACTAGCAATACCACCTCAGCACCACTACATCAATCCTCACCTGGCCTGTGGACGCTCGCCTGGCGCCGGCTTAAGCGCGACAAAGTGGGTATGGTTGCTCTCGTTGTCGTCGTGTTTTTCCTGCTGATGATCACCGGCGCCTACACGGGGTTGATCGCCAAAAATTGGTCCAAGGAAGTTGGTGTTTCGTATGCCAATCCTTCATTCCTTGCAGGTGCCGTCAATCTTGAGGCCAAGGTTGAAAGCAAGGAAGCCGTTGCCAAAGTGCCTTATGTTGACCTTTCTGACATCGATCCACTCGCGCCGCGCTACAAGGAGTGGGAAGAGCGCACGGCCAAGATTAAGGTGACCGAAACGCCGCGTGCAGAGAGTCTCCTGTTTGGTGGTGACAAGTGGGGTCGTGATGTCGTTCAGAAGGCGATCAAGGGCGCGCAGACCTCAATTTTTGTGGGCCTGATTGCGGCGCTGATCGCTACGGTGATCGGCACTATCCTCGGCGCACTTTCGGGCTATCTGGGCGGCCGGGTTGGGGATTTCATGGAGTGGTTCTACAACGTTTTCAGTTCCATTCCCTATATCTTGTTGATCCTTGCGTTTGCGGCGGTGTTCGCAAGTTCACCCGCGATGGCCGATTTTCGCGGTGTGCCGATGGTGATCGCCATCTTGGGACTTACTGGTTGGACCGGTATTTACCGGTTGATCCGTGCGGAATTCATCAAGCATGGTTCCCGCGAATATGTCAAAGCCGCGGAGGCGATCGGTGCATCGCATTCCCGTCGCATGTTTGTGCATATCCTGCCGAACGTCAGCCACGTGTGTCTGGTGCAGTTGTCGCAGCACGTTGTGCAGTTCATTAAGGCCGAAGTGATCCTGTCATACCTCGGTTTGGGTGTGCCGGTGGATTCCGTTTCCTGGGGCACCATGCTCGCCGAGGCGCAAAGTGAGCTGGTCATCGGCAAGTGGTGGCAGTTGGCAGCAGCAGGGATTTCCATGGCGATTCTGGTGACGGCATTTTCGATGCTCACCGATTCGCTGCGCGATGCGCTCGACCCCAAGATCAAGTAAGCCCCGAGGCCAATCAATGGAAAATATCCTTCAAGTCAAAGACCTCAATGTAAAATTTCGCCTCGATGGCGGCGCCATTTTTGATGCGGTCAAAGGCACTTCATTCGATATTCCACGTAACTCGACGGTCGCGCTCGTGGGTGAGTCGGGCAGCGGCAAGTCGGTTTCTGCAATGTCGATTGTTCGTCTGTTACCGCGCGAACAGGCCATCATCTCTCCAGCGAGCGAAGTGTTGTTCAATGGCGAGAACCTCCTGAAAGCATCCGATGCGCGTATGCGTGAAATTCGCGGCAAGGATATTTCAGTCATTTTTCAGGAGCCCATGTCATCACTGAACCCGGTTTTCTCGGTGGGCAATCAGGTTTCGGAAGTATTGCGTCTCCACATGGGCATGAGCAAGGCACAGGCTTGGGCGCGGTCCGAGGAGTTGCTTAACGAAGTCGGTATCCCGCATCCGAAGTTACGGATGAACTCATATCCGCACGAATTGTCCGGCGGCCAGCAGCAACGTGTCATGATCGCCATGGCCATTGCCTGCGAGCCAAAGCTGTTGATCGCGGACGAGCCAACCACTGCGCTTGACGTCACCATCCAGAAGCAGATTCTGGACCTCATCGGCAAACTTCAGGCTTCGCATCACATGTCGGTACTGTTCATCACGCACGATCTGGCGGTTGTGGGGGAGATTGCCGATACGGTGGTGGTGATGCAAAACGGCGAAATCAAAGAGAAGGGGCCAGCCAAGCAGATTTTCGAGGCGCCGCAACACCCATACACAAAAGCCCTGCTCATGTGTCGTCCCAATGTAAGCGTGCGGCCGATGCGGTTGCCGGTGATCGAGGATTTCATGGGTACTTCCGGGCTGCAGCCGGAACATCTCGCCCAGCGTAAGCGCGGCTACGCCGCTGATGATGAAATAGTGTTGGAAGTGAAAAACCTATCCAAGCATTTTCAGTTGAAAGAAGGTTTGTTCAAGAAGCGCGACGTGCCTGCAGTCAAAGGCGCGACATTCAAATTAGCGCGCGGCAAGACCTTAGGACTGGTAGGCGAATCGGGCTCGGGGAAAACAACCGTCGGGCTTACCCTGATGCGATTGCACGCGGCCAGTGGCGGCGAGGTGTTGTTCGATGGCGTCGATCTGCTCAAGCTCTCGGAAAAAGATTTCTTGAAATACAAGCGCCGCATCCAGATCGTCTTCCAGAATCCCTATGCGTCGCTAAATCCACGCTTTACCGTGGGACAGATTCTGCTTGAGCCGATGACCATCCACAAGATCGGCAAGGACGAGCAGGAGCGCGTGCAAATGGCCATGGCGTTGCTGAAGCGAGTCGGCATGCCGGAGGTGTCGTTCTACAAATACCCGCATGAATTCTCCGGCGGTCAACGCCAGCGCATCGCCATCGCGCGCTGCCTCACCATGAAGCCGGACGTGCTGATTTGCGACGAATCGGTATCTGCACTCGATGTATCCGTGCAGGCGCAAGTACTGAATCTGCTGCAGGACCTGCAGGACGAATACAAGATGAGCTACATCTTCATTTCGCATGATCTGGCCGTCGTCAAATACATCTCGGACCAGGTGATGGTGATGTCAGACGGCGACGTCATCGAGGTGGCCAATTCAGATGACATCTATCTGAATCCGCAGCAGGAGTACACCAAGAAGTTATTAGGCTCAATTCCCAAGGGCTGGCAGCAAGAACAAGCGGCTTAGCAATTGCCGTTTCCACAAAAGAAAACGCCCGTAGAGCGGGCGTTTTCTTTTGTGGCAGCCCTTACATTCAATATGGCTGCCGTTCGATACGCCTGGACTGAACGATACCGCTTACGCTGGTGGTCATGGTCGCAGTGCTGGCATCGCTGAAGTCGATTGAGATTGAACCCACATTGGTGGCGGTGAACTGTGAACCATTGTAGGCAACGCCAAGCCAGGCAGCCGACGTATGCGCGTAAATTGTGCCCGACCAAACCGTGCCACTCCAACTGCCGCCCTGGCCGGTAAAGAAGGTCGCCCTTCCAGTTGCGTCGTAGGTATACCAAATCGGGAACAGGACGCGCCCCTGTTGGGAAATGTTGACGCCCCAACCATCCTCGGCAAATGTCGCCCACCAGAGATCATTGATGCGCAGGTTTTCCCCCGTCGTTTCAAGCGCAAATATCTGCCTCTGGATGGACTTGCTCGCGCTGATCCCATTGATCGTATACGCAAGGGTGGCAGTGCTATTGCTGGTGTAGGTGATAGACGCGGACCCTACGGCCGACCCAATCACGAACTTGGATTTGTCGTAGGCGTTGAACGGCGAAGAGGTCGGTAGATAAAGTGAGCCCGTGAAGACAGTACCGGCCGAATTGAAGCTGCCGCCCGGCATTACATACCAGACCGCTTTGCCGACCGCATCATAGGCAAAGATCACATTGAACTGGATTGGACCGTGCTGGGTGACGGACATTCCCCAGCCATTTTCCGACGAGCCTGCCCACCACATATCGGTGTAGTCTGCTGGGCCGCTGGCGACCACACGCAGGTCATATGTTATTTGCTCTGATACTTTGCCTGACAAGTGTCCGGCGGGATAGAAATATGTAACTAGATACTGCTTAACGCCGCTGGCAGCTACCGGCGCAGTAATCGTGCAGGTGGCAACGGCGGAGTCCACTGCATCGGGCACCAGGGACAATGCCGTTTGAGCGCATCCTGCGAGGGCAATACCATTGTCGGCGAATGTGACCGACCCTGTCGGACTGGTCATTTTGACCAGTGCAGTCAACGTGACCGACCGACCGGTCACTATCGGTGGCAGTGGAAGTGCGGCGACCGAAAGTACCGCATTGTTTTGCGATACCGCCTGTGAGTAACTGGCGCTGCCCGCAGCATTGTTTGGGTCTCCCGAGTAGGCGGCCACGTACTGGCGCGGGTTCTGTTTTTGATAGGTACCGGGTGTTGTGCAGTTGGCAGTGCCAGAAACCAGTTTCACTGTCTCGCAACCGGGTAGCAATATGGCGCCGTTATTCGTTACCACGCTAAACGAAACTGTTCCGGTCAAGCCAATGCCGCCAAGACTGGCGATCAGGTTAACTGATGCGCCGTAAGGCGCAATATTGGTGGTCGATGTCAAGCTGATTGAGCTGCTTGATGGTGTGACCGTCACTGGCGCCGACGGCGATCCGGTACCAACACTGTTTGTCGCTGTGACGGTACAGGAATAAGTCACGCTATTTGCCAAGCCATTAACGGTGACAGGTGACGTGGCAGAGGTCGCAGAAACTGCACCAGGGTTGCACGAAGCCGTATAGGCGGTGATAGAGCTGCCCCCATTGGATGCTGGCGCGATAAAGGTAAGCGTCGCCTGCGCATTACTAGCTGATACCGCAATAATGGTCGGCGCGCCAGGTGCGACAGGCGCCGCGGACGGAACGACAATAACGGCGGTAGATGCGGGGCTGGTGCCGAAAGAATTTCTGGCAACGACTGTGCATGAATATGAGTTTCCATTGACCAGACCTGTCACCGACAAGGGGGAGCCCGCTCCGGTAGTCGAGCCGCCGGTCGAGCCCACGCACGTTGCCGTGTAATCGATGATGGCGCTGCCGCCATTAAATGCTGGAGCCGCGAAAGAAATGATTGCCGACAGGTTGCCAGCCGACCCTGACACACTGGGCGGTGCCGCCGGGGCGCCACCGCCGATGGCAAAACTCTGCGCTACCGCGACCGCAGCATTGAAGTCGACATTGCCGGTCTGGTTGGCAGTGATCGTGCAGGTTCCTGCCGCCAGGAACGTGACAATGGAAGCCGAAACCGAACAAACGCTACTGGTGCCTGACGAAAAGGCAAGCGGCAGGCCGGATGAGGCAGATGCGCCTGTTATCGTGAATGGCAAGGCGCTGAATGCCTGACCAGAGATGGCGTTAAACGTGATGCT
Organism: Burkholderiales bacterium; assembly: GCA_038321965.1. Lineage (GTDB taxonomy): Bacteria > Pseudomonadota > Gammaproteobacteria > Burkholderiales > Usitatibacteraceae > UKL13-2. Next base: position 39,956 of record JBBQFL010000015.1, read on the forward strand.
TTGTGATCGCTTTGCAACCGCCAACGTGAAATTCTGCGTGCCATTGGGCTGACTGCCATTGTTCGCCGTGATAACCACTGGATAGCTTCCCGCAGTGCCGGATGCGGGTGTTCCGGACAATACACCCGCGGCGCTCAAAGAGACGCCGCCTGGTAACGTGCCGCTTGCTGTAAATGTCGACGTCGACGAGCCGCTTGCAGTTACGTTAAAGGTGCCGGCAGCCCCGACCGTAAATGTGGTGGTGGCCGCACTGGTAATTGCCGGGCCTGTCGACAGGCTTAGCGTCAGGGTAGGGAGGGCAGCAGTTGAATTCGCCGAGCTGCCACAATTTGTAACGCCCTGGTCCGTATCAAATTCCGAGGCCGACGTCAGATTAATGACGTAACTGGCGTTGGTTGCCGAAGCTTGTGGCTGAAAGGTGAATGTTGCCAACAACTGGTTGGCACTTGCAAGTGCAGAACTGGCGCCGGCGGCAATGGTCGCGCCGAAATCGGCCACCGTTGCAGGATTGGCAATCAGCAGTGGCAGCGTTGGCGCGGCATTCGCGTCGGTGTAGGAGGACCCAAATGTACGGGCTGTCACACTGAAGGCGTTGCTTTCTGCCGCACTGTTTGACTGGAGTATTGCCGAGAATCCGCAGCCACGCTCCGTGGTGGTTGATGCGCAAAGCGAAGCCTGAAAACTGGGGCCGCTCGTACTGAAGCTGGTGGTCGCTGGATTTCCGCACGTGGCACCTGCCGACCAGTTGTAAACAACCGTGGCCTGCGCCGGTAAAGCAATTCCAAGCATTGCAACCGCAATTGCTGCCAGCGATCGTGTGACATTGAACAAATTCATGTTTTCCTTTTACGCGCTATCTACTATCTATTTGACACTTTGACCGTCGATCCTTGATCAGTTCCCGCACATTTGCCTTCATACAAAATCCAGACTAACACCGTGCGGGTGAGGCAACAACCTTTTCACTTTTACCGGATGCCTACTCGGCTAGCCATGCCCATCTACGCCAAGCGCTAAATCGACCAGTGTATTTTAGCTATCGCCTACATATTATCGACCGAAGCACCATAAATGCTATCCCGCATTCGAGTTGAAGGCTGCTATTTTTCATTCCCGGTGTGACGTTTTTCACAAATCGTAACGCGGACATGCATGGAGCTTCATCGAATGACCGCTTATGCTGACGAATTCCGCGATCCACGCGGTCCCGGAATAACGTGCGGCAAGCTTCCGCATCTGTGCCAAAACGAGTAATGGCAACGCGAGTTTATTGGCTAAGTTATCAAGAATTTCCCACGTCAGTGCCGCATCTGCGTGGCAAATTGCAAATACGCAGGCGATGCCGCAATATTGCATGCCCGGTTGGTGGCGTTGGGATGACTTAAGGAACTGGTACTCAAGAAATGTTGTCTCGCATTCTCACGATGATCTACCTGACAGGCGTCGTCATTTTGGCGGCCTGCTCCGCGGTGTCACTCAATAATATTGATGAGCGCAACGCAAAGGTTGACTATGCGCAGATGATCGAGACCACGGAAAAAAAATACGTCGTGTCATTTGAACCGTTGTTGCCCCCGCTTGCGCTCAATCGCATCCACTCATGGCGTATCAAGCTCAGCACCATCGCCGGCACGAAGGTCGACAATGCCATCATTTTTGTCGGCGGTGGCATGCCGGATCACGGTCATGGTTTCCCGACCCGGCCTTCGGTGTCCAAAGACATGGCTGCCGGAGAGTATTTGCTTGAGGGCATGAAATTCAGTATGCATGGGCGCTGGGAGATAAAACTGGGTATCCAGGCGGGTGAGATATACGACGTCGCGACGTTCAACGTGCAAGTCCCGTTACCGGCAGTTAGCCCATGAGGGATGTTGCCAAGACACTTCGCAAGTGGCGAGTTTCCATCACGCCGGCTATATTTTTGGCCTTCCTGACAGTCGGCAACGCCGAGGTGCCGCGTGACCAATGGACTTCACAGGAAATTGCCATTCTTTCATCGCTACAATTGAATCAGTTGCCAGCGATGCCGGTCGACCCCTCAAATGCACATGAAAAAGACCCTGCCGCCATTGCACTGGGCAAGCGCCTGTTTTTTGATCCACGGTTCAGCCGCAATAACGCCGTATCCTGCGCGACCTGCCACGATCCGAACAAACAATTCCAGGATGGACGCAAACTCGCTCATGGGATAGGCGTGGCCACGCGAAGGACGCTGCCGATTGTCGCTGCAGGTTACAGTCCATGGCTGTTTTGGGATGGCCGCAAAGACAGCTTATGGTCGCAGGCTTTAGCACCCATCGAAGACCAAGCAGAATTTGGTGGTAATCGCAGCCATGCTGCGAGTGTAATGCAGCGTGAATATCGCAATGAATACGAGAACGTTTTTGGTAAATTTCCCGCGTATTCCGGTCCCGTCATCGATGCGAGTCCACTCGGTTCGGCATCGGAGAAGGCCGCTTGGAGCGCCCTTGATATTGGCTCACGGGAGGCGATTTCACGTGTTTTTGCGAATTTGGGAAAGGCAATCGCCGCGTATGAAAGGACGATTTCCCACGAAGGCACGCGCTTTGATCGATACGTCGGCGACATGCTGAGAAAGTCGGCAGCGACGTCGCTCACATCGCAAGAGGTGAATGGATTGCGCACCTTCATTGGCAAAGGCCGATGCGTCACCTGCCATGCCGGTCCGCTGTTCACGGATCATCATTTTCACAGCACGCGTGTTCCTGAGCGCGACTCGCAGGCGCCCCACCTGGGTCGGGCTGCAGCAATATCGCGAATTCAGTCGGATGAATTCAATTGTCTGGGCCGATTTAGTGACGCCAAGCCTTCACAATGTGAAGAACTCAGGTTCATGGTGACAAACGATCCGGCATTGCTACGCGCTTTCAAGACACCGAGTTTACGCAACGTCGCACTGCGGCCACCCTACATGCACACAGGGCAATTGGCGACGCTACGCGACGTTATAAATCACTATGTTGCGGCGCCGGACGCAGCACTCGGCCCGGATGGCATGGTTCATCGACTCGGCATCAATTCCGAACTCGTGCCGTTGCAACTGGCAGAGCAGGAAATCCACGACCTCATCAGTTTTCTGGGCACGCTTTCCGCTGGTTTTCGTGAGGGCATGAACCCCAGGGCGAATACAAACACCCGCTAAATGCGGTTCGTCTGGCCATGCGAAGCCGTGACGAAAATCAATTCAGGCAGGTCAGTACGGCTGGCGCTCAATGCGCTTGACCTGCTGAAAACCGTTTACTGTATAGGTCATCACTGCGGTGCTTGCATCGCTGAAATCGAGCGCAATCGATCCCACATTGGTCGCTGTAAATTGCGACCCGTTATAAGGTACCCCAAGCCAGGCGGCGGAGGTATGCGCGTAAACGGTACCGGACCAGACGGTTCCGTTCCAGCTTCCGCCCTGCGCGGTAAAAAATGTGGCCTTGCCTGTCGCATCGTAGGTGTACCAAACCGGGAAAAGGACGCGCCCTTGTTGGGCGATGTTCATGCCCCATCCGTCCTCAGTGAATGTTGCCCACCACAGATCGTTGGTGCGCAGATTCGGCCCGGTTGTCTCGGCAGCAAATATCTGCCGCTGAATCGATTTGGTCGCAGTGATGCCATTGATGGTGAACACCAATGTGGCGGTGCTGTTGCTCGTATAGGTGATGGTTGCAGAGCCCACCGATGCACCAACAGCGAATAGCGACTTATCGTAAGCGCTGAATGGCGCAGAGCTTGGCAGGTAAAGTGCGCCGGTAAATACCGTACCGGCAGGATTAAAACTGCCGCCAGGCATCACATACCATAGCGACTTGCCCGCATTGTCGTACGCAAAAATGACGTTGAACTGGATCGGCCCGTGCTGGCTGATCGACATGCCCCAACCGTTTTCGGTGCCACCCGTCCACCACATATCGGTGTAGTCCGTCGGCCCCTGCGCCACCAGGCGCAGATCGAAACTGGTCTGTTCTGAAGCACGGCCTGAGACGTGACCGGCAGGATATGAATAGGTCGCAAGGTATTGCCGGACACCGGTAAGCCCGGTTGGCGCTGCAAACGAGCAGGTGGCAACCGCGGCATCGGTCGCGTCGGGCACGACTGAAACGGCCAATTGTGAGCAGCCTGTGATGGCGACGCCGTTGTCGGAGAACGACACCGAACCGGACGGGCTCGCCATTTTTACCAGCGCTGTCAAACCCGCGGTACGGCCGCCGACAATCGGCGGCAACGGCGTTGCTGACAACGTAAGCACAGCGTTGTTGATAGCAACAGACTGCGAAAAGAACACGCTGTTCGCCTGGTTATTGGTGTCACCCGAATAGACCGCGCGGTATTGGCGCGATGCGGCAGTCTGGAAGCTGCCGGGCGCGGCGCAAGTAGCCACGCCGTTCACCAGCGGCACTGCGGAGCAACCGGTTAGCCCAACGACACCAGGCAGGCCGGTGTTAACCCCAAACGACACCGTTCCCGTTGGTGCATTGCCGGTGACGGAAGCACTCAGAACGATTGCAGCGCCGTATCCTGCAACACCGGCATTTGAGGTTAATGTGACGGATGTATTGCTGCTTGCCGCAGGTGTGACCGCGATGGCAGCGGACTGCGCACCCGTGCCCGCACTATTGACAGCAGCGACCATGCATGAGTAGGTCGTGCCGTTCGACAGCCCCGTCACTGTAATTGGCGACGAAGGACCGCTGGACACGAACGAGCCACAGGTAACGGTATAGCTGATGATAATGGCGCCGCCTGTATTTGCAGGCGCCACAAAAGTGATCGTCGCCTGACCATTGCCGACAGCAGCCGACGAAATTGTTGGCGCTCCGGGCACTGTCACATTCGAGGCGGTCGTGACATTTATTGTGTTGGAAGGCGGCCCGGTGCCAATCGCGTTCGTTGCGGTGACAGTGCAGGCATACGTGACGCCGTTACTGAGTTGGGTCACTGTCAGTGGCGACGCGGGTCCCGTTGCGGTGCGCGTGGTTTGTCCGGACGCCGTGCAGGTGACAGTGAAGCTAGTAATGGCGCTGCCACCGTCTGATCCGGGCGTGAAGGAGAATGAGGCCTGGTTGATACCGTTTGAAAACGTCGAAGAAATAGTTGGTGCGGCGGGAACGGTGGCGGTGCTGGCAAGCACGACGGTACCGGCTACGCGGGCATTGTTCCTGGGCGAATTGGTCGCAGTGACGCCGTTACGGTTGACAGACTGGGTGCCGTCCGTCGGGATGCTGGCGAAGGTAACGAAATCAACACCCGCAAAATTGATCGTGACGCTACTCGTGAAGATGAACCCATTGGGTACAATGAAATCGGGCGCGGGGACACCGGATAACGCCGCGTATCCTGTCGTGCCGATGAGGACAGAGTCACCAGCCGTGGCGTTTGCAAGATTTTTCTGGAACGTGAACGAATTCACGTTGCTCCCCTGTGTGCTGGTCAGGGTCTGTCCGCTAAAGAAATTCTGCCCACCTGCCAACATCGTAATTTCGATGAACTGGACACTGCCACTGGCATTCGAGTAGACCTCGTTGATTTGCACAATGTGAAACGCCGCCTGGGACCAACTGCTAATCACGAGCATCGAGAGCAGGAATATCGCGCGCATTCTTTGGAACATGGTGATTCCTTTCGTGCGAATAAGTCTCGTCGCAGCTTGATTGGGGGCCAAGTCAGTCACTAGTGGATAGTTTAATCCTTTAGTTGTGCAATTGGCATTCTCAGCCATCACGATGGACATAGCTGCGTGCCAATAGCCGGGCAAGCTTCGGAGTTGGATGAAGCGACGAAATACCCACGTTAATTCTCCATGCACTGTTGATAATTTTGTGGGGCAGCACAAGCGGCCGACATTCTGTCGAGAAAACATTGAAATTGGCAATTTGAAGTAATTGTCCTATGATGATTTCCAATGACAAGCAAACCATGAGGAGCACGACATGCCCGGCTTTGCGACAGAAAATCTCAGGGCCATCGCGCTGGTCGGCCATTCAGGCGCGGGCAAGACAACGCTTGCGGAAGCGCTGTTATGGAAGACCAATACGATTGGCGCGATGGGTAGTGTGGACAAAGGCACAACGGTCTGCGACTTCGACACAATCGAAAAAACCTACAAGCACTCGCTCAATTCCTCCGTGGTCCACTTTCAGCACGGGATTGAACCGAATGTCCGCATTCACCTGATCGATACACCCGGCTATCCGGATTTCATGGGGCCGGCAATTTCAGCGCTGGATGCCATCGACACAGTGGTGATTGTCATCAATGCGCAAAACGGCATAGAGCTGACCGCCAGACGCATGATGTCACTGGTACGTAAACGCCATTTGTGCGCGATGGTGGTGGTCAACAAGATCGACGATGACAATATTGATTTGCCGGCGCTGGTGAATGAAATTCAGGAAGCCTTCGGCAAAGAGTGCTTGCCGATAAACCTCCCGGCTGGCAAGGGATCGAAAGTCACCGACTGTTTTTTCAATCCCGCGGGTGACGCGGACTTTTCGTCTGTCGCGGTAGCACACAGTGCATTGGTCGATCAGGTGGTTGAAGTCGATGAAGCACTGATGACGCTCTATCTGGAGCAGGGCGAAGCGATAGAGCCGGAACAACTGCACGCGCCATTCGAGAAGGCATTGCGCGATGGGCATTTGATCCCGCTCTGCTTTACCTCCGCGCGCACCGGTGCCGGCGTGATGGAGCTGCTGGATATCTTTGCGAAGTTGGCGCCCAATCCGTCCGAGGGCAACCCGCCATTGTTCGTACGCGGTGAGGGCAAGGCAGCGGAGGAATTCCGTTCGGAGCCTGACGCAACCAAACACGTGATTGCACATGTCTTCAAGGTGGTCGTGGACCCTTTTCTGGGCAAGATCGGCGTCTTTCGTGTTCATCAGGGCACGATCACACCGAATACACAGCTCTATGTTGGCGAGACGACAAAGCCGTTCAAGGTTGGACATCTCTATATGTTGCAGGGCAAGGAATTCCAGGAAGTTTCCCAATTGCTGCCCGGCGATATCGGTGCCGTGGCGAAGGTGGACGAGATCGCCTTTGATGCGGTATTGCACGATTCACACGACGAAGACCGCATTCATTTGCTACCGCTGGACTTCCCGCAGCCGATGTATGGGCTGGCAGTGGAACCCAAACGGCGCGGCGATGAGCAGCGGATCTTCGAGGTCCTGCACAAGCTTGAGCTGGAAGATCCGTGTTTCGTCGTAGTTCGACATCCCGTTACCCATGAAACCGTCATTAACGGACTCGGCGAATTACATATGCGCTCGCTCCTTGAGCGCATGAGCAAACAATACAATCTTGAGATCACCACCAAGCCGCCCAAGATCCCCTACCGTGAAACCGTCATGGCCAAGGCGGATGGGCACTTTCGCCATAAGAAACAGTCTGGCGGTGCAGGCCAATTCGGCGAAGTCTTCTTGCGGATCGAGCCGCTGGCGCGTGGTGCAGGATTCGAATTCGTCAATGACGTTCACGGCGGCTCCATCCCGACACAGTTCATCCCAGCTGTTGAAAAGGGCGTCAGGGACGTGCTGGTCAGTGGGCCACGCGCAGGATTTCCAGTGCACGATATTCGCGTCATCATCTACGATGGCAAGAGTCATCCGGTCGATTCCAAGGAAATCGCTTTCACCACCGCCGGACGCAAGGCCTTCATTGACGCAATTTCTAAGGCGCGACCGGTGTTGCTCGAACCGATCGTCAACATGGAAGTGGTAGTCCCGGATGCGGCGATTGGTGCGACCACCGGTGACCTCGCCTCACGTCGTGGTCATATCACCGGCACCCGCGGTCAGTCGGCAGGCATATCGACTGTGACAGCTGTCGCGCCGCTCTCCGAACTGAAGGAATACCAGACCCGCCTGAAATCATTGACCGGCGGGCAGGGTAGCTATTCGATAGAACTTTCGCACTATGAGCAGGCGCCATTTGGGGTGCAGATTGAAATGATGAAACTGCACAATCTGCATGCGGTGGTAGAGGAGGATTGAGTTCGCAAACTCCTTATTTGGTGCGGCTTCGCGAGGTATTTTGTCCGAAGACGCTCGCCAAATGGCGTTCTAACAAAATTTATGCTGGAAGGCGATTGCCCGCGCGCCGGTTCTCATAAGCCTTCAAATGCGTGTAGGCAACCGAAAGCATGGTGTCGTCGATCCCGAATTCTCGTGCTTTGCCGAGCATAAAGCCAACCACATGATCAGCTTCCACCGGGCCGCCGCTCTCCAAGTCGCGCAACATCGAGGCGGTGAGTGGCGACCCCGTCGAATTAATGACCTTTTCATAACGCTCAATGACTTGCGCACGTGGCGGATAACCACTTTTCGCAGCGACCGCCACGCAGGAATCGAGATGACGTTTCATCAATGCGCGTCCGTCAGACGTTGCAAGAATTTCACCGATGGAAGCTCGCATGAGACAGGTCATCCCGGCCAATGTGGAGAGGAACGCGACCTTTTCCCACATATCCTGCATGGTGTTGTCGGAGACTTTCCAGTCGACGATGGTTTTTGCAAACGCCTCTCCAAGTGCATCTGCCAGCGCCTGCTGTGACGGCTCGCGCGCACCCCAGTTGATCGCGTGCGCGTCGATCAGCGACTTGACCACGCCCTCTTTGGTGAGGGTCGCGGCGATCTGACAGGTGCCGCCCATCACCCGAGATTTGCCGAATGCAGCGTCGAGCGTGTCGATGTGCGAGATGCCGTTGAGCAATGGCACGACACAAGTGCTTGCATGCATGGCCGGTCGTATTGCTTCAATGCTCGATTGCAGATCATAGGCCTTGCAGGAAAGCAGGACGATGTCGTAGTCGGCCGAAACGTGGGCTGCCAGGACAGTTTTCACCTGCAGAGTCACGCTGTCTTTGGGGCTCTCGATCTGCAAGCCGTATTGTGCGATGTGTTGCCTGCGCTTCTCACGAACCAGAAACGTCACATCTGCGCCGCCCTGATGCAGCCGTCCGCCGAAATAGCCGCCGGTCCCACCAGCGCCGAGTACGAGAATTTTCATCACAGTTTTCCTGTCGTAGAGGGTTCAGGCTGGGCTTTGATTTTTTCACCCAACAACTTCTCTGCCGCCTCGAGAATGCGGTCACGGTTGAACAAAATATCCTCGCGTGAAGGAGAAATTTCCTGGTCCGGCATGATGCCGGAGCCTTCGATGCGTTTGCCTTTGGGGGTGATGAAACCAAGTTCGCTATAGGCAAGTTGGCCGCCACCGGGCAGCTCGGCGTAGCCCAGATAACCCAGCAGACATCCGCAGCTGCGCTGACCAACGACGGTTGCACGACCGAAATCTTGTAGCGTGGCGGCGAAAATCTCTGAAGCTGACGCGCTGTTTTCATTGGTAAGGATCACCAAAGGCTTGTTATACGCGGTGGCCTTGTCGCCCTTGAGCTCTGGTTCCATCTTCATGGTGGGAATAAATGCGATCGTGATGGGCTTGCCGGTTCGTGTCAGAAGCCGCGCGCCTTTATGTGTTTCGCTAAGAAATCTGGTAACCAGCGTATTGGCCATGCCTAATGAGCCGCCGCCGTTGTTGCGCAGGTCGACGATCATGCCGGGCGTGTCCTTCATCGTCGTGATCGCCTGCAGAATGCCGCTTTCCATGCTGCCGACGAAATTGGAAAAGCGGATGTAGGCAAAGCCAGATGGCAACACCCGATGGGTGAGCTCGGTTGGCGCGCGAAATTTCCGGCGCTTCATGGTGGTGGCAATTTCGCTGCCGTCCATGCGGGTGAAAGTCATGGCGATTACCGTGTCCGGGTCACCCGCGACGATCTTGCGCATTGCGCCACGTGTTCTCGCCCACGGTGTTGACGAATCACGCACTTCCGTCATCAGGCGCTGGTAGAGCACCAATGCCGGCTCACCGTCGATGGTTTTGATAGCCATGCCGGGGCGAACGCCAGCCCACCAAGGGTCGGATTCTGGGTGCACGCTGGTGACGATGAGCTCGCCCTTCATTTCCAGGAAACCAAGCCCCAGTGAATGCGACTCCTGATCGCGCTGCTGTGCAACCTGCTTGGGCCCATGCACGCGCGTGTGGGAGTCCTTCAGCTCACCAGTCATCTTGTCGAGCAGTTCCCAGAAGCGATCATCGCTGGCCGCGTCCATGATCTGCGTCTCATACCCAGCCCGCACCACAAGCCAGTTCACGCCGTTCATCTTGACGTCGTAATATTTATCGTTGACGGTATTCCACACCTCTTCAAACGCATCGCGCCTCCATGCTTTTGAGTTCACATCGGGCACCGGGGTATTCGACGATGCATCGGTTGCACGCGTCCTACCGATAATGTTGTGCGGGTCGAGCACTGAGCAGGCGTTGAGCAACGTCAGAAGTAACAGTAGAAATGAGAGTCGCATGAATTTTTTTTGGACGGCGGTGGAATCGCGGAAGGCGATAGTTTATCGCGCCATTGCGCTGCACTCCGATGCACGCCGCTACCAATGGCCAAGGAATGCTTGTCTCATTGCGTATAAAATGCGACGCACTTTAGCCGCAATCGTCAGGAACACGCATGAATGAGTCTTTTTACCGGCAGATCGACAGTACGCTTGAGCAGATTCGCAATGACGGATTCTTCAAGCGCGAGCGGTTGATCGCCACGCCGCAGCAAACAACGTTGCGGCTGGAGTCGGGCGTGGAGGTCATCAATTTCTGCGCCAATAATTATTTGGGGCTTGCAGACGACTCTCGCCTGATCGCTGCGGCCAAGCGCGGTCTGGATGACTTTGGCTTTGGCATGGCATCGGTGCGATTCATCTGCGGCACGCAAACTAGCCATCGCGATCTCGAAGGAGCGATTTCCCGCTTCCTCGGCACCCAGGACACTATCCTTTACGGCTCATGCTTCGACGCCAATGGTGGATTGTTTGAAACACTGCTCAGTGAAGAGGATGCCGTGATCAGTGATGAGCTGAACCACGCAAGCATCATTGACGGCGTGCGCCTGTGCAAGGCAAAACGGTTTCGCTATCGCAACAACGACATGGCCGATCTGGAAGCACAGCTGAAGGCGGCTGATGCGGCAGGCGCCCGCCACAAGATGATCGCCACCGATGGCGTGTTTTCGATGGATGGGATAATTGCCAACCTCAAAGGCATTTGCGAGCTGGCAGAAAAATACAACGCCCTGGTGATGGTCGATGATTCGCACGCTGTTGGTTTTATCGGTGAAAAAGGACGCGGCACGCCGGAATATTGCGGCGTGGCAGATCGCATTGATATCTATACGGGCACGCTGGGCAAGGCGCTAGGCGGGGCTTCCGGCGGATATATCGCCGCCCGGCAACAGGTCGTGGACTTGTTGCGGCAACGATCAAGGCCTTACCTGTTTTCCAATTCTGTCGCGCCGGCGATCGTTACCGCTTCGCTCGCCGTGTTGTCGTTGCTCGATTCGGCAGAGGGCGCAATACTGCGGCAAAAGGTGAATGCCAACGGCGCACATTTCCGTCGTGAAATGGGCGCGCTTGGTTTCAATCTGGTACCTGGCGTGCATCCCATCGTTCCGGTCATGCTGGGCGATGCGGCGCTGGCGACGCGCATGGCCGAGGGGCTGCTGGAGGAGGGTATTTACGTAATCGGCTTCAGTTTTCCAGTCGTGCCAAAAGGCAAGGCGCGCATCCGCGCACAGATGTCGGCGGCGCATACGCCAGAGCAAATTGAGCGCGCGGTGGCGGCGTTTGCCAAGGTCGGCCGCAAGCTCGGCGCGATAAATTAGTTTGAACAAGGGACAATCAACATGAAAGCACTGGCCAAACTCGAACGTGCCCCTGGTCTGACGATGACCGACGTTAAAATGCCCGAGGTCGGGCACAACGACGTCATGATCAAGATAAAGAAGACCGCTATTTGCGGTACCGATATCCACATCTGGAAATGGGACGAATGGGCGCAAAAGACCATACCGGTACCGATGCATGTCGGCCATGAGTACGTCGGCCATATCGTCGAGATGGGGCAGGAGGTGCGAGGATTCGCAATTGGCGACCGCGTTTCAGGCGAAGGACACATCACCTGCGGGCATTGCCGCAATTGTCGCGCCGGTCGACGCCATCTTTGCCGTAACACGACAGGTGTCGGCGTCAATCGCGAGGGATCTTTCGCCGAATTTCTGGTGATACCTGCATTCAATGCCTTCAAGATTCCCGAGAGCATCAGCGACGATCTAGCCGCCATTTTTGATCCCTACGGTAACGCCACGCACACCGCGTTGTCGTTCAATCTTGTTGGCGAAGATGTGCTCATTACCGGAGCGGGGCCGATCGGCATTATGGCCGTGGCCATTGCGCGACACGCCGGCGCACGGCACATCGTGATCACCGATGTGAACGATTATCGGCTCGGACTGGCGATGAAAATGGGGGCAACACTTGCAGTTAACGTGGCGCAGACATCCTTGAAGGAAGTAATGAACGAGCTTGGCATGGTGGAGGGCTTCGACGTCGGCATGGAAATGTCCGGTGTGCCTTCCGCCTTCCAGAGTCTGCTGGCAAGCATGAATCACGGTGGCAAGGTGGCCCTGCTCGGCATACCGCCTTCAAACACCGCCATCGACTGGAATGAGGTGATCTTCAAAGGCCTCGAAATCAAGGGTGTCTATGGTCGTGAGATGTTTGAGACTTGGTACAAAATGGTAGCGATGCTGCAAAGTGGACTGGATTTATCGCCGATTCTTACCCACCAGTTTGACGTGGCCGATTTCGAGAAAGGCTTTGCGGCGATGCTTTCCGGGCAGTCGGGGAAGGTCATACTGAACTGGGCTTGATGGCAAGAAACTCAAGCACTGGCGCGCCTCCCGGACATAAAATGCTTCAAGATGCCCGCCAATCAATGAGTTTAGTTTGTTCTCATCCTGCGAAGCAATCTTGAGCCGATACTTCGTGAGAAAATGGCGGCTATGACAAAAGACGCATTACCCGACAAAAATTCAGCGGCAACCGGCGAGATCGCGCACATCGCTTTCTACAAATTCGTCGCGCTGGACGACCCGGAGAGCGTGGTCGTGCATTTGCGGCTGCTGACTGAAAACCTGCTGGGCAGCATTCTCGTCGCCGCTGAAGGTATTAACGGCATGCTGGCCGGATCGCCCGCCGCGCTGGATACTTTCCAGGATGCGTTGATTGGCGACGCCTTTTTCGCCGGTAAATTTGCGGGCATCGCCTTCAAACGTAGCGCGTGCAACACCGCACCGTTTGGCAAGATGAAAGTCTATAGGAAGCCGGAGATCGTCCCGCTGGGTATCGCTGGCGTCGATGGCACCCAGACCGGTACTAGCGTCAGCCCGGAAGAATGGCGCAAGCTGATTACTGAAGATGACGTCGTGCTTCTAGATAATCGCAACAGTTTTGAATACCGTCTCGGCCGATTTAAGAACGCCATCGACCCGCACGTGACCAATTTTCGCGATTTCCCCAAGTATGTTGAAGCGCATATTCCGCAATGGAAAGCGGAGGGCAAACGCGTAGCGATGTACTGCACCGGCGGCATTCGCTGTGAAAAAACCAGCGCCTGGATGAAGGAAATGGATATCCCGGTCTTCCAGCTAGACGGCGGCATCCTCAACTATTTCCGGCAAATGCCGGACGCGGAAAAGGACTGGCAAGGCGAATGCTTTGTTTTTGATAACCGTATCGCGTTGGACACCAAGCTCCAGGAAACCGCTACCACACTCGAAGACGTTTACGGCGGCGAACCTGATGGTGAATGGCGAATCAATCGCGCCAAGCGACTGAACGAGGCGGGGTAGTCGGCAGTGAGCCCTGAGCTGCGTGCGCTGCTGCCGACGCGCGATGGCGTGGGACCAAGTTGCATCGTACTTCCGGCTGGCGACTGGTCGCGCGTGATCGATTTTCTTGCTGTCCGCTTTCCGGCCATTCCGCACGAAGAGATCGCAGACCGCATGCAGCGCGGCGATGTGCGCGACGACCGTGGCGATCGCGTAACCGCAGATGCCGCGTATCGAGCCCATCAGAAACTCTACTACTATCGCAGCATCGAGGTCGAGCCGCGTATTCCCTTCGACGAGCAAATCCTTTTTGAAGACGAATTGATTGTGGTGGCAGACAAGCCGCATTTCCTGCCGGTGACGCCGCGTGGGCGCTACCTGCAGGAAACGCTGCTGGTGCGCCTCAGGCGAAAGCTGGCATTGGATAGTCTGGCGCCCATGCATCGCATCGACCGCGAAACCGCCGGGCTGGTGCTGTTCACCAAGCAGCCGCAAACGCGCGGCGACTATCAGGAATTGTTCAGCCACCGCGAAGTCACCAAGCATTACGAGGCAGTGGCGCCTTGGCGGGAGGACTTGGCATTGCCGCTGACCTACCGTAGCCGGCTGGTGAGTGGGGACCATTTCATGCGCATGTGTGAAGTGGCCGGCGAGCCGAATGCTGAAACCCACATTTCGCTGATTGAAACCAATGGGCAACTTGCCCGCTATGCACTTTCACCGGTCACCGGCAAGCGCCACCAGCTGCGTGTGCAGATGGCCGCGCTGGGGCTGCCGATTCTGCACGACCAGATTTATCCACGCCACGTGGGCAGCGACAAACTCGACGGTGATTATTCGAAGCCGTTGCAATTGCTTGCCAAGGCGATCGCGTTTCGCGATCCGGTGACGGGCGGGGAGAGGCGGTTTGAGAGTGGGCGGCGACTAATTCCGATGCTGTGATCTCAAGGCCGCGAGTTGCCTCGCCCCGCTTGCGGCGAGAGGGTTAGGGGAGTTCAACTCGCTAGCCCTCTATAGATTCCCCGCAAACAACTTCCGTACAAACATATCGCGGAAACTTTTTGCATCGGCCAGGCCAAGGCGCTCCAGATAGGCATGCGGCGCCTCCTTGCCCTCCCAGAGGCTTTTCACAGCCAGCGCGACCAATTCGGCGGGATGTTCCGTCGCGTGTTTTAGACGCTTCAGCGCCCGCACGATGTGCAGCTCATCGTCCGTAAGGTCGGTGCCAAACGGAAAATCGGGCAGCAGGCCGGCACGGCTCCACGGGTGCAGTTTGTCGTCCAGCATCTGCGGCAGATTGTTGCGGTAACGTTCGGGAATTTCGTAGGAAGCTTCTAGTTTGCCGTTGGTCTTGGCCTCATTCATTAGCTTCGCCTGGAAACGTGAATCGGCCACCGCCAGCAGCCGCTTGATGACTTCGCCGTCGGGTTGGCCGCGCAGGTCAGCCATGCCGTATTCGGTGATAACGACGTCGCGCAGATGTCGAGGGATGGTGACATTGCCGTAATTCCAGACGATGCTGCTGGTGACGTTGGCTTCATCATCTTTGGACCGATGGGTGGCGCGCAGCATCATCAGCAGGCGCGCGTCCGGCAACGCGTGCGCCATGGCGACGAAGTTGTATTGGCCACCAACACCGCTCACCACCTGGCCAGATTCCAGCGCGTCGCTGACGGCGGCGCCGAGCAAGGTCACCATCATCGTGGTGTTCATGAAGCGCGCCTTCACCCGTTGCGCGCGCTTCAGCGCTTCGTCGCCGTAGAGCTGGTTGGTGACATCGATGCGCGTCATGTCGATCTTCGCCAAATCCTGCGATGGCATGTCGCGCAGGTGCTGGTAGAAATCGCGCGGACCTAGAAAAAAGCCACCGGTCATGATGATGCCGTGTGCGAGCTTGCTGCCGAGCATGTTGGCGGCGACGCACTCGAACACCGTCGACTGCGAAAGATCATTGGCGACGCGCACATCCTGAAACACAAGTTTTTCTTTTTCGAGCCTGACATCCGGCTGAAAAATCCCGTAGTGTTTTAGAAACGTAATGTCGGCGACGCGCAAGTGGGCGTGAATCCGTCCCCGATCAAGCAAGGCACGTAACACATCAGGTGTGATTACACCGCCACGGATGACGCCTTCGTTGATCAATTGCTGGACCACGGTATCGCCAAATACTTCACGCCGTACAATGCCTGCCTCAATCAGCTTGAGGAAGCCATTGACGAACATTTCCGAGCAGCCGTAGAGTCCCTGCTCGAAGCTGCTCAGATCGCGTCCGAGCAGGCCATCGAGGCAAAGTGAATCAACGATTTGGCGATATTCTTCGCCGTGATGGTGGCGAACGATGAGCGCGCGGGCGATTGCATCACCTAGCGCGCCGATGCCGATTTGCAGTGTGCCGCCGTCGCTGACCAGACTGGAGGCGTGCAGGCCGATCGCATAGTCGACGGTGCTGACCTTGTCGTTCGGCGGCGCGAATACCGCGTGGGTGGCGGCAGGGTCGGTGACCACCGTGTCGAAAAAGTCAGCCGGCACTTCAGCGGTATTCGGCATGAATGGCATTTTGCGGTTAACGATGCCGACCATCATCAACGGCCGCATTTCAGCGCGAGCATTCGCGACCGCTTCGAGTGTGATGTCGGTATTGCCAGACAGGGAAAACGTTCGTTTATCGCCGTCGCCACGCACTGCAATCGCTTGGGCAATCACGTTCATGCCCATCGCCGCCATGTCGCGAGCGACAAAGGTGTAATTGGTTGAGATGTAGCTCTGTTGGGCCAGCGCGTTGCCAAGATAGTCGCCGGTCTTCATGAAGAACTCGTGGATAGCGATATTCGGCGGCAGGCATTCCGCGCGAAGATCTTTTACGTAGTCGAGGTCGGGATAATCGGCGAATACCCGTTTCACCAGCGGTTCCAGGAAATGCCGTTCCAACTCGCTCTTGCCAACCGGCTTTTCCAGCGATAGCGCGGTGATGATGGTGAGCTTGCGTTCGGGACGATCCTTGATGCGCCGGTAAAGGGCATTGACGAACGGATTTGGCTTGCCGATACCAAGCGGAATGCCCATTACGATGTCGCCCGGAATTGTGCCGAGCAGGTGATCGACGCCGGCTTCGATGGAATCGATGAATCGTGGGTGGCTCACAGCGGTCTCCGTGGCATCCGTGTCGTCCTCGTGGAAAACCGATTATCGCTCGTCGCCAGCCGGAACATCCATCGCCTTCGGAATTGCCACACGTGGGTTTGCGTTTGCCGGTTAAATCGACGTTGCGCGCTGGTAGACTCGTATTTTATTGCCAGCGCCCAATCCACGAATCAGTCCCGATAGGTAAGCCATGATTGAACGAACCCTGTTTTCTTCCGACCACGAATCGTTTCGCGATAGCTTTCGCAAGTTTCTGGAGCAGGAAGTCGCCCCGCACCACGCAGACTGGGAAGAACAGGGTTATGTCGATCGCAAGGTGTGGAACAAGGCGGGCGAAAACGGTTTTCTATGTACTTCCATGCCCGAGGAATATGGCGGGGCGGGTGTGGACAAACTGTTCTCTGTCATTGAGATGGAAGAGTTGGGCCGCTCGGGCTTCAGCGGTATTGGCTATAGCCTGCATTCCGAGATTGTTGCGCCTTATCTACTGCACTACGGCACCGAAGCGCAGAAGCAGAAGTACCTGCCCAAGCTCGCCAGTGGTGAAATGGTCAGCGCGATCGCCATGAGCGAGCCGGCAGCAGGCTCGGATCTGCAGGGTGTCAAAACCAAAGCCATTCGCGACGGCGACCACTATGTGCTCAACGGTTCCAAAACATTCATCACCAACGGCTGGCATGCTGATCTCGTCATCGTCGTCGCCAAAACCAATCCGGCAGCCGGTGGCAAGGGAACCAGCTTGTTTCTGGTCGAACGCGGCATGCAAGGCTTCGAGACCGGCAAGCGATTAAAGAAGATCGGCTTGAAGGCGCAGGACACGGCCGAGCTTTTTTTCAATGACGTTAAATTGTCACCCGAAAACCTGTTGGGCGGGGAGGCATTCGAGAATCGCGGCTTCATTTGCCTCATGGAGCAACTGCCCTGGGAACGCCTGCAAATCGCCATCACCGCCATCTCCAGCGCGCAAGCCGCGATCGACTGGACCATCGCCTATGTCAAGGAGCGCAAGGTCTTTGGTCAGCCGGTCGGAAATTATCAGAACACGCGCTTCAAGCTGGCAGAAATGCAGACGGAAGTGCAAGTGGCGCAGGTGTTTCTGGATAAATGCACCGAGCTGCTGATGGTGGATAAGCTCGATACCGCGACCGCATCAATGGCCAAGTACTGGACCACCGATCTGCAATGCAAGGTGGTTGACGAGTGCGTGCAGCTGCACGGTGGCTACGGCTACATGTGGGAGTACCCGATTGCGCGCGCGTATGCCGATGCACGCGTACAACGCATTTATGGCGGCACCAACGAGATCATGAAGGAAGTGATCAGCAGGTCAATGGGCCTCACCGGGAGGTAACGGATCGCCGTGATTGACCTGCGCGCGGCGGGGTTGGCCAGCATATAATTTGCGCCTCTTTGCGGGGTCGATGAAAGTTGCGGCCACACTAATACTGATTTCAGGGATTAAAATTATGGCCGCCACACTACGACGCGTTGCTGTTTTGGGATTGGGGAAGGTAGGAAGTCTGGTCGGCACACTACTGGCCCGTTCGGGATTTACAGTCACTGGCATCGATGCCCATCCACCTGCCAAATTGCCATTTGACGTAAAGATCCAAAACGTGGCTGATTTCGCTGCGCTAAAGACCGCGCTCGCCGGTCACGACGCCGTGATTTCCTGTCTGCCGTTTCACTTGAATGTCGGCATTGCCCGTATCGCTCATGAGGCCGACATGCATTACTTCGATTTGACCGAAGACGTGGCAACGACCCGGGCCATCATGGAGATGTCACACACCGCCAAAGGTGTGATGGCACCACAGTGCGGGCTGGCGCCAGGTTTCATCGGTATCGTCGGTGCCGATCTGGCCAAACGCTTCGACAGCCTGCGTTCAATCGAGCTGCGGGTGGGTGCACTGCCGCAGCATCCGCGCGGCAAGCTGGGCTATGCGCTTAACTGGTCTCCAGAGGGTGTGATCAACGAGTACATCAACGATTGCGAAGTAATCCGCAATGGTATGACGCAGATGGTGCCAGCACTGGAAGGGCTGGAGATGATTCTGGTTAATGGCTTGGTATTGGAATCGTTCACCACCTCAGGCGGTCTGGGCACCATGTGTGAAACCTATCTGGGACGCGTGCAGGAGCTCAATTACAAAACGATGCGTTATCCCGGCCACTGCGAATTGATGCGCTTTTTGTTGAATGAACTGTATCTGCGCGATGAACGGGAATTAGCCAACAAGCTGTTACGCAATGCGCTTCCTGCCGTGGCCGAGGATGTGGTTTTCGTGCACGCCGCCGTCGAAGGACAAAAAGACGGACGGCTATCACGCGAAGAGTTCGTGCGTGCCTATCCGGCCATGCAGTTGGAGGGCGAGAGCTGGCGCGCAATTTCCTGGACAACTGCGGCCAGCTTGTGCGCGGTGGTGGAAATGGTGGCTGGCGGCGCCTTGCCGGGCCGGGGTTTCATCAAGCAGGAAGAAATTCCGTTCGACAAGTTCATGGCTACCAGGAACGGCGCGATTTATCGAAATGCCGAGCAGGTTGCGGGCGGCGCGACGTTCAGCGCCTGAATCGGGCCGGTCAATCGTCAGGACGGATTTACTCAGCGTCCGCAGAGAGTATTCGCCAGGCGTGATACAGCCGTTGCGCCATGGTGAATACGATCACGCTGATGAAAACCCAGGTCCAAAATTCCAACCTCGCGCTGTCGAGGATCATCAGTGTCAGGCAAATAAAGGCTTCGGTGCGTTCGCCCAATCCCGGCGCGTAATGGAAAGCTTTTACTGACTTGTTGGACACTGCGGCACCGATTGACAGGAACAGCGACATGGCAATGGCGATAATGCCCGCCAACGTCACGAGCAACAAGCGTGCGTCCGGGTGGCTGGAAGCCAGCGCCATAATCACCGCAATTTCCACCACGCGATCGAAGGTAATATCGAGAATCGCGCCTAATGGGCTCGGTTTTGTCATTCGCGCCAGTGTGCCGTCGGCAGCATCGACAAGCCCGGAGAGCCACAGGACCACCGCGCCGGCAATGGCGTAATTGACCCAAACCAGCGCAGCCGCAGCCACGCCGACCAGCATGCCCGCAACGGTCAGCGCATTGGCGCTGAACCCGAGCCGCAGGCATGTACGAGCCACTGCATCCAGCAGCGGCTGCACGTATTTTCTTGCGTTGGTATCTAACATATCGCCAGGATGTTATCAGTTGGGACCCCGAGGCATCGCTCGACGGGGTTCATTAGGGGCGAAAAAAAGGGCACCAATTGGTGCCCATTACGTTTCTGGCATCGAGGAGTGGACCTGGTCCACTTCGGTTCGATAGCGACTTTCCTCTCGGGAGACATGGTCCCAAGCCAGCGGTCCTAGGAGTGCGCCTAGTTTTTTGTTGTCCCGATGCGGTCAGCAGCGTTCGAAACAATACGGGTATTTTCGTCCTAGACCTGTCGCAAATCTGTGACGCAGTTCACAAAACAGCTGTTGTTGACAATTGTTGACAAACTGCCAGCGCGATCCCGATGCCCTGTTGTCGGCAGCGCCACTCTCGCGTCCGAAGCCCGCTGCCGGTACAATAGGTGCAGGTTCTTGTCCAGAAACGGTTTTTCGTGTCTGCTTCCCCGCTCTTTCGGCTTCTCGTTGTCGCCGGCCGCGATCTTCAACTGCGCCACTGCAATAACCAAAGGGCAATTTTTAGTCAGGTTGTTTGAATGTCCTTCGCGTCACTGAATCTCATCCCCGAATTACTCCGCGCCGTTGAAGCGCAGGGCTACACCGAGCCCACTCCCATCCAGGCAAAGGCGATTCCGGCAATTTTGGAGGGCCGCGACATTATGGGTTGCGCCCAAACCGGAACCGGCAAAACAGCCGGCTTCACACTGCCGCTGCTGCAATTGCTGGCCCCGCATGCCAGTTCCAGCTCCTCACCTGCCCGCCATCCTGTGCGCGCGCTGGTTTTGGTGCCAACGCGTGAACTCGCGGCCCAGGTAGAGGAATCCGTCCGTACCTATAGCAAGTACCTGCCGCTGCGCGCGGCAGTTGTTTATGGCGGTATCGATATCAAGCCACAGATCAAGGCATTGCATACCGGTGTGGAGATCGTCGTCGCGACGCCCGGTCGGCTGCTCGATCATTTGATGCAAAAGAGCATTAACCTCTCCCAGGTCAGCATCCTGGTGCTGGATGAGGCTGACCGTATGCTCGATATGGGGTTCATGCCGGACATTGAGCGCATCCTTGCGGTGTTGCCGCCGGTGCGTCAAAACCTGCTGTTTTCGGCGACGTTTTCCAACGAAATTAAGAAGCTCGCTGAGCAATTCATGCGCAACCCGACGATGATCGAGGTTGCCCGGCGCAACGCACCCGCCGAGTTGGTGACGCATCAGGTTTACGAAGTGCCCGGGGCGAAAAAAGCCGCATTGTTGGCGCATTTGATCCGTTCGCGGGACATGAAGCAGGTGTTGATTTTCACGCGGATGAAACGCGATGCCGATCGCGTAGCGCGCCAGTTGCAAAAGGATGGCCTGCCTGCCACCGCGATTCACAGCGATCGCAGCCAGGCTGAGCGCACCCAGGCGCTGGACGAGTTCAAACAGGGCAAATCAGCGATTCTGGTCGCCACCGACATCGCGGCTCGCGGCCTCGATATCGATTCGCTGCCATTCGTGATCAATTACGAATTGCCGCACACGCCGGAAGATTACGTGCACCGTATCGGTCGTACCGGACGCGCAGGCACGCCAGGTGAAGCCATTTCGCTGGTGAGTCCTGAAGAAATGGAGTTCCTGTCGCGGGTCGAAAAGCTGCTCAAGCGCGAAATTCCGCGCCTGCCTACACCGGCATTTGAAGGTTCGAGCCGGGATCGCGAAGGGCCGCGTGAACGCAGCCCGTCGCGCGAGGCGCCGACGGATCGTGGCGGCGAGCGGCCGGTTCGTCGGCCACCGCGCGCAGAGCGGGATACCAACCGTCCGGCGCCAAGGGAAACGCACGCAAGGCAGCCCCACGCAAAGTCGCCCTCGCCATCGCGGATGCCGGCCAGCAACCTGCCGCATTTCGACTTCAGTAAACCCTATGAGCCGACCGTCAATGAGGGCGCGGCGAACACACCGGAGCCGGTCAGTGAACACCCGCGACAGGTCAAACGGCCGACAGGTGCACTGCTTGGCGGCAAACGACGACAAAAAGTTGAAGATTGACGTGTTGCGGTAATATGCGGTCACACTGACGACGCGTAAAGGCAAAAATATGAAAACCCGTCTGATGCTTCGCATCGATGCCGCCGCCGCAATTACCGCTCTTCTGCTATCGCCGCAACTGTATTCCCAGACGCCGCCTTCTCTTCCCACTGCACCGGCAGCACCAACCGCCCCGGCGGCACCCGCTGCACCCGGCGCAGCACCTGCGTTGGTGTACAAAGATGGGGTCATAAAAGTAGGCAATGACCTCAAACAGACCAAAGGTCGCGTTACCGATGTCGACAAGGGCGATAACGGTTGCTATCTCACCCTGCGTAACGAAAAGAACAACGAGTTTATCGAGGTCGGTTTGTTTCCAATTTGCATGCAGAAGCCGCCACTAAAAGGTATGAAGGTCGAGCTCACTTACAACATGGAAACCATTCAGGCAGGTGATTGTTATGGCGACCCGAAATGCAAACGTACGGAAACGATTCCCGTGGTAACGGCGGTCAAGATCGTCGAATAGGCCGCAGCTCTTGCAAAACGACTAATGTAGTCGGGCATTTCCAACAATTTATGCTTGGAGATGCCCGCCAATCAACGCGCTTCAATTTTCCGTCGGCCAATCCGCTGCCAGTTCGATGCATAAACGCGCACTGCAGCTGGCGAAAGTGATGCGTGCCCAGCTCGCGCGTGGGGGAGTTGCGGCCGTTGCTTTACAGGCGTGAACGGGGTCCACGTTGTGCAGTCTAAAAACTAAGCATCGGCTTCGGGAACACCCACCAGTAATACGCCGCCAATCGCGCGCCTTGGTCGGGTGACCTACAGGTATGTCGATCACCTGATTGAGTTCGGCATGAACATAAGGCAGATGAAATTTCTCCAGCCAGCCAGCCCGCGCGCGCAGCCATTTCAGCGAGGAACACCTCCAGTGGCGCAAGCAGCTCAATGGCGGCAATGCCGTGCGGTCCATTGTCCACATGGACGCTGTGGCGGGTTGTCAGCAGTTCTGCAACAATGTTTTTTTCGCTTGGATATTCCAGGGGCATATGCAATGAATGACGCGCTGAGCAGTCGTTTTACCACACACGAAGTGACCAATCAGTCACCGCCTCTGTTGGACGTGAACGCTTACGCGGCCGACACGCCTTTACGCGAAGCGGTTGTACGGGAAGGGGCCACATTCGCGCATCGGGCACTGCATGACTTGGGCACGGTCGTAGGCGGTGAAATGTTCAACCTGGGTTTTCAAGCCAACGAAAACAGGCCGGTGTTCAAGCCCTTTGATCGCTTTGGTCATCGCATCGACGAGGTCGAGTTTCATCCCGCATATCACCGTCTGATGCAACTGGGTGTTCAGCATGGCGTGGCTAGTTTCTCCTGGCGGCACGCCGAAAAGGAAGGTGCACACGTCGCGCGGGCGGCGCTGATGTATTTGTTTTCACAAACTGATCAGGGCACTTCATGTCCGTTGACCATGACGCATGCGGCAGTGCCGGTATTGCGCCAATCTACAGACCTCGCGGCGAGCTGGTTGCCGCGGATTCTCTCGACCGAATACGATTCGCGCCATGTGCCGGCATGGGAGAAGGCCGGCAATACCATCGGCATGGGTATGACCGAAAAGCAGGGCGGATCCGACGTGCGCGCCAACACCACACGTGCGCACCCGGTAGGCGCGACAGGACCAGATCAACTCTACGAACTCGTTGGTCACAAATGGTTCATGTCGGCGCCTATGTGCGATGGCTTTCTGGTGCTCGCGCAGGTCGAGCGCGGAATATCGTGTTTCCTGCTGCCCAGGTTTGCACCCAATGGCCAGCGCAACGCGATCCGCATACAGCGCCTCAAGAACAAACTCGGTGACTGGAGCAACGCCAGTTCGGAAGTCGAATTTCACGGCGCGCTGGCGTGGCTGGTCGGCGAGGAGGGACGCGGCATTGCGACCATCCTTGAAATGGTTGCCCTGACCCGTGAGGACTGCATGATCGGCTCGGCCGCCATCATGCGCCAGGCGCTGGTGCAGGCGATCCATCATTGCCGTCACCGCAGGGCGTTCGGCAAATTCCTGAGCGATCAGCCGCTGATGCAAATGGTGCTCGCGGATTTGGCCATCGAGTCGGAGGCGGCGATGGCTTTTTCGCTTCGCGTGGCGCGCGCCATCGATGCATCGCCGCGCGATCCCCAAGCGGCGGCGTTTGCGCGTATTGCAACCGCCGTCGGCAAATACTGGATCTGTAAGCGCTGTCCAGCGTTCGTCAACGAAGCGCAGGAGTGTCTTGGCGGTGCGGGCTATATAGAAGAATCGATCCTGCCGCGCCTATACCGGCAGGCGCCGTTGAATTCCATCTGGGAGGGCAGTGGAAATATTCAATGTCTCGACGTGCTTCGCGCGTTGGCGCGCGAGCCCGCCACGCGCGAAGCTTTATTTGCCGAGTTTGCACGGGTGAAAGGCACCAACGCTTTGCTCGACGCGGAAGTCGATGTACTCGTCGCGCAGCTTGCCGATTCGAGTGACCTTGAGAAACGCTCGCGGCGTCTGGTTGAGCGGCTGGCGCTGGCCTTGCAGGCGGCAACATTGCTGGGTGCCGGCAACACGCTGGTGGCGGACAGTTTCTGCCAATCCAGGCTCTCAGGTGATCGGAGCGCACTGTTTGGCACGCTGCCCGCGACATTGCCGCTGGAACAGTTGATCAGCCGGGCGTTTTGATCTCTTGGTCGAACATATTTGCGACGAGGTTGGCAAACTCAATCGGCGACGTCGGGCTCGAAAAATATCCAGCGCACCTGCGGAAAGGCGGCTTTAAAGCCCGCTTCTACCCGGTTGATGGCCTCGATCAGCTTGACTTCGGAACCTTGCGGCTGCATGCGAGCCTTGACGGCGACCATGATCTCGCTGCCAAGTTGCTGGGTGAGCAGGTTGTAGAGCTCGATAACTTCCGGTGCTTCAGACAGGTGCTTCTTCATTTGCGCGAGCATTTGGGGCTCGGCACTTTGGCCAATCAGCAGTGCTTTGACTTCGGTGCCGATTAACGCTGCCACAACCAGCAACAGTACGCCGATGGCGATCGAACCGAGAGCGTCCCAAACCGGGTTGCCGGTCAGCATCGAAATGCCGATGAACACCAGCGCCAGCGCGAGACCACCAAGCGCCGCGAGATCTTCACCGAGGATGACCACCAGTTCGCTTTGACGGCTGCTCTTGAACCACGCCCACAGGGACTGGTTACCGCGAATCTTGTTAATTTCCCGTATGCAGCCCCAAAGCGAAATGCTTTCGGCGATGATGCCAAAGGTCAGGATGCCCACCGCAACCATCGCGTGACGTACCGGTTCGGTACTGGAAATCTTGTGAATGCCCTCATAAATGGAGAACAGCCCGCCCATGCTGAAGAGCATCAAGGCGACGATGAAGCTCCAGAAATAGATCGCCTTTCCATAACCCAAAGGATGATCAGGCGTAGGTGCCTGATCAGCCTCTTTAAGGCCCCACAGCAGCAGCGCCTGATTGCCGCAATCGGCGAAGGAGTGGATAGCCTCGGCCAGCATCGATGAAGAGCCCGTATAGATGGCGCCGGTGGTCTTGGCGACGGCGATGGCGAAGTTCGCCGCAAGCGCATAAATGATCGATTTGAGTGAGTCGGCGTTGGCAGACATAGGCATCCTGGAAGAGTCAATGCAAAGATGATAACGGCAGCGCGGGAACCGGCATAATTTCATCAAATAGTTAAAGGTGCACTATTGACGCGGGTTTGCAGGCATTTTCGCTTGGCGAGACCCGTGGATAGTGGGTTTTGTCGTAAACGGCCGCATTGGCATCGTGACACGTGAACCAAACCGCGCTAATCTTGTCTGCCTATGGTCATGAAGATTTTCAAGAAGCTCCTGTTGATATGGATGATTGCCTGGCTACCGGCTGCGGGAGCGGCTGCGGCGATGATGCCTTTGTCTGGCGCGCTGAGGTCTGCGGTTGCAGACGACATGCAGGCGGAGCAGGCTTCGTCAGTCATGCCCTGTCACGGGAAATCGTCAACCGGCAAGGTCCCCTTCGGGCAGTCATGCAGCCATTGTGTGCTGTGTCATCTCGCCGGCGCGTTGGCGTTGCCCGAAATGCCGATCATCGCCACACTCGCCCCAACGAATTTATTCGAAGCGGCTCGCTTTGCTGTTCATCCCTCGTTTATCCCTGAGCTGACTGCACCGCCTCCCCGTCCCGCCCTCGCCTGAAGGCGAGGGTTCAACGATTCCATCCGCTCAGCCCTTGGGCGGAACGGCGCTGAACCTCGCATGTATTTTTCCGTCAACGCGAGAAAGGGATCACCATGAAAATCATCATTGCCATTGCGGCAATCTTTACGGTTGCGCTTGTACAGTCGCGTGTATCGAACGCTGAGGCCGACCCGGCCAATGCAAAGACAGCCGTGCCGGCGTCAAAGTACGAATCGCCATTTCGCGACTATCGCCCGTTTGGTGAAGACAAGCCGATTCCGTGGAAAGACGCCAACGACGACGTCGCGCGAATCGGCGGTTGGCGCGCCTACGCGAAAGAGGCCCGCGAGCCGCAGGCGCCTACGTCCGTTCCTGAGAAAAACCAATCTGCACCAGCCACCCCTCAACCACCTGCTCCCGCGGCACCTGCTCACGCAGGGCACGGACAGCAAAAATAGGCAGAAATATGCGCTCGATATATTTTCATAAAGGCCAGTCATTTTTCGCAGGACTCGTTTTGCTCCTCCTCGGCGGTTGCGCTACATTTTCAGTGGACGGCGGCATTACCCCGGTCGCAAAAATCACCCAAGAACGGATTGGCAAGGATATCCGCTGGTCGAAAACCGATGCTGATCAGGATACTGCCGCACGTCGCGTGCGCGAACTACTTGAGAAAACGCTTTCGATCGACGACGCCGTTCAAATTGCGCTGTTAAACAATCGCGGCCTACAAGCAACGTTTGCAGAATTGGGCATTTCGGAAGCGCGTTTGGTGCAGGCCGGTCGTTTGCCCAATCCCCATCTCTCCCTGGTGCGGGCTCGAAGCGGCGACGAATACACCATCGAACAGGCGCTCACGTTCAATATCCTGTCTCTCATCACCATGCCGATGGCGCACGCCATGGAACAAAGGCAGTTCGAGATGACACAGCGATCCGTCACCATGGAAGTACTGCGACTAGCTTCAGAGACGCGCAAGGCCTACGTCATGGCCGTCTCCGCCGAGGAGAACGTACGCTACATGGCCCAGGTCAAGACGGTGGCCGAATCCAGTGCAGAACTCGCGCGGCGTATGGCCAACGTTGGCAACTGGAACAGATTGATGCAAGCGCGCGAGCAAGGGTTCTATGCCGATGCTGCGTTGAATCAAGCCCGAGCCGTCCAGCGTCAGGTTGCTACGCGTGAGAAGCTCACTCGTCTCCTTGGCCTCTGGGGCGCGGATATTCAATACCGACTGCCCGAGCGCTTGCCGGACCTGCCCGGCACGCCCGATGAACTCGCCAACATCGAACAATTGGCACTCGATCAGCGCCTTGATGTTCAGGCCATGCAACTGGAAACAGCAGCGATGGCCAAGAGTCTGGGCTTAAGCAAAGCGACTCGATTCATCAATGCGTTGGAATTCGGTCCCAAGCGAATACTGGAGGGCCGCAAGTCCGACCCGTACAGAAAGGGCTATGAGCTGAGTCTGGAGATTCCGATCTTCGACTTCGGTTCGGCCAAGGTGGCAAAGTCGGAGGCAATTTATATGCAGTCTGTGAATCGCCTCGCCGAGGCCGCCGTAAACGCGCGATCTGAGGTGCGCGAGGCCTACCAGAACTATCGCATCACCTATGACATGGCCAAACACTACCGGGACGAAATTGTGCCTATCAGGAAACGCATCGCTGATGAAAACGTGCTGCGCTACAACGGCATGTTGATCGGTGTATTTGATCTGCTCGCCGATGCACGCGCGCAAATCAACAGCGTTAATGGCTACATCGATGCGCTGCGCGATTTCTGGCTGGCGAAAGCGGATCTCGACATGGCTATGATCGGCAAACCCAATATGAACGCAATGACCGCGGGATCGATGGCATCTGCCGATGCCCCCGCCGGTCATTGATCAAGAAAGGATAAGAAATGGTTTCCCGAAGAGATTTCGTTAGTGGTGCTGGTGTCGTCGGCGCAGCGCTGGCGGCAACAGCTGTCAGTCGTGTGGCGATGGCTGCGCTGCCCGAGCCGGTCATTCAGACCAAACCCGACACCATGCCGCCGCTCGTGCCGCCCAATGGCCGTCCCTACAATCCCGTCGCCACCCTCAACGGCTGGACGCTGCCATGGCGCATGAACAACGGCATCAAGGAATTCCATCTCGTGGCCGAACCCGTGGTGCGCGAAATGGCGCCGGGCTTCAAGGCTCACCTGTGGGGCTACAACGGCCAGAGTCCTGGCCCCACGATCGAAGTTGTCGAAGGCGATCGCGTGCGTATTTTCGTGACCAACAAGCTACCCGAACATACCTCGGTTCACTGGCACGGGCAGCGCCTTCCCAATGGCATGGACGGCGTCACCGGCCTGAACCAACCCGCGATCCAGCCCGGCAAAACATTCGTCTATGAGTTTGTCGCCCGTCGGCCAGGCACCTTCATGTATCACCCGCATGCCGACGAAATGACACAAATGGCGATGGGCATGATGGGATTCTGGGTCACCCATCCAAAGAACAAGCACCCGTTGATCGATGAAGTCGACCGCGATTTCTGCTTTCTGCTCAATGCCTACGATGTTGATCCCGGCAGCTATACACCGAAGATCATGACCATGCTTGATTTCAATCTCTGGTCCTGGAATAGCCGCATTTTTCCCGGCATCGATCCGCTGGTGGTGAGGAAGAACGACAAGGTGCGTATCCGCATCGGCAACCTGACCATGACCAATCACCCGATCCATCTGCATGGACACGAATTCGTGGTCAGCGGCACCGATGGCGGCCCGACCTCGAAATCATCGCGCTGGCCCGAAGTCACGACCGATGTTGCCGTCGGTCAGATGCGCCAGATCGATTTTCTGGCCGACGAAGAAGGCGATTGGGCGTTTCATTGTCACAAGGCGCATCACACCATGAATGCCATGGGGCATGACGTACCCACGATGATTGGCGTCGACCATCGTGGCATCGCGAAGAGCATTACTTCGCTCATACCCGATTACATGGTGATGGCCGAACGCGGGATGGCAGACATGACCGAAATGGAAATGCCGCTGCCGGACAACACGGTGCCGATGATGACCGGCGAAGGTCCGTTCGAGTCGGTCGCCATGGGAGGCATGTTTTCAGTGTTGAAGGTGCGACGTGACCAGAAGCCTGGCGACTACAAGGATCCCGGTTGGTATAAACAGCCTCCTGGCACAACGGCGTTCGAATGGACCGGATCACTGACTGAGCCGGCCCGATTCAAATCCGAAGGCAAATCATCGATGCCACGAACCGACAGGGGCAACGAAGTCGAAGTACAGATACGGAAACCAATGGGCAACATGAAGCATTAATTTGTAACGATGCAGGCCATAGCCAGAGCATCATTTAATTGAAAAGAAAACTAAACATGAAAACACTTCAAGCCATATTTATTTCCGCGACGATTTCTCTCATGGCCTTTGGTGCCCTCGGTCACGAGGGCAAACACGACAAGAAAAAGGATGCTGTCATCAAGAAAGAACAAAAGGAATGGGGCATTGCCGGCGAGGCCAAAGATGTAAAACGCACGATCAAGCTTGCGATGTCGGATGCGATGCGATTTACACCCGACAAAATCGAGGTGAAGCAAGGTGAGACCATTCGGATATCGCTTAAAAACACCGGCAAGATTTTGCATGAAATGGTGATCGGTACCAAAAAAGAACTCGAGGAACATGCAGCCCTGATGGTGAAGTTTCCCACCATGGAGCACGAAGAACCATACATGGCACACATTCCACCGGGCAAGACCGGTGAGATCATCTGGACGTTTAACAAAGCGGGGGAATTTGATTTTGCCTGCCTCATCGCCGGGCACTATCAGGCCGGAATGGTCGGGAAAATAATGGTGGCCGCCAAGTAATCCACGCATCGTCCCTGTAATCGCCTACGTACATAGGAGGGCGCCATGCCTTACCTTTTTTTGCTGATCGTCTTCTGGCCGCTGGTGTGTTGTGAAAAATGCGATTACACCGCCGTATGCGTGACGATCTCGCTCGCTGTTGCGCTTGTCCTCTACATCGTGGGCTCGATCGTTCATGAGTTGCGATTGCTGGAAGTACGCCGGCACATAGGCCTCAATTAAACTTGGCGCTTGCCGCAGCGCCACTTAAAAACCAGTCCCATTTATTAACCGAAGGAGAAATCCAATGAAATCGCTGAAGCTTGTTGCAGTCGTATCCGCCGTCCTGCTGTCGCCGCTGGGCCCCTCTATCAGCTGGGCGTCCGGCGACCACAACGACAAAAACCATGCCATGCCCGGCGTCGCAAAATCCGCGAGCGATGTGACAAATACGGCAAAAGCGGCAAGCCTCTCTGATGGCGAAGTCCGCAAGATCGACAAAGACGCCAAGAAAATCACGTTGAAGCACGGTGAACTCAAGAACTTAGACATGCCTGCCATGACCATGGTATTTCAGGTCAAGGATGCTGCGTTGCTCGATAAAGTCAAGGTGGGTGACAAGGTCAAGTTCAAGGCCGAGAAACTCAGCGCCGGTTTCGCCGTCAGCGAGATCGAGGTGGCTAAGTGAGAATTGCCGCACTGTTGGTGGCGCTGGCGATTCCAGTATTGGCCCATGCCGACATTGTCGATATTAAGTGGAACGACGGAACGTTCTCACACAAAGCCAGCATCGCTCCGAAAAAATTCCTCGAAGTCTGTGGCAAGCAGAAGATGGGGGACAACGTGGCGTGGAAGTTCAACGGCAGCGCGCCTGCCGACTTCAATATTCACTACCATGTCGGCAAGGATGTCAGCTACCCGGAGAAGCGCAAGGACGTTGCCAGCGCCGACGGAACGCTAACCGCGCCGCTGGATCAGGACTACTGCTGGATGTGGAGTAACCAGTTGGCGCAGCCCGTCGACGTCGAGATCAGCCTGAAGCAGACAAAGTCCGCTAAATAGCCGCCGACATCCAAACGGAATGTATCAGAAAGGCCCGATCCCACAGTTGCTCGCCGTAGCTGGAGCATGGCTCTAGCTGCGTCGCAGGCGCCTTCGTCGCGTTACAACGCCATTGAGTAGCACGCGCGATTCGCCGGTTGCCACCTATGCGGAGTGAACATGGCGCGCAGGTAGCAACCGCCTCAACCCGGACCGACTCTCACCACATCGATGTTGCCGAACCTGAACAGAAAATTACCGTGACACCGCGCGCGAATCAAGCGCCATGATTTTCCGGGCAAGGCAGCGCGTTGCTAACGACCGGGATGGCGCTGTTTGCCGGTCGTGCCGGTGACAATCAGTTGCATCGTCACTATGCGGTACAAATTGCCTTTTCCAGCACGCGCCCGGTGCAAATGACCGGTGCCGACGGCAGCCGGTTCGCTGGCGGCATCGTGGGTTGCGCCGTCGGCGTGACACATCGTATCGAACCGGCGGATGAGGAAATCATCCTTGCCTACCTAGAACCGACCTCGACGATTGGCGCGGCCGTACAAAATATACTGGGCAGCATTTCGATTGTCGCGCCGCTGCCGGACGACTTCCTTGTTCGTGAACTGCGAAACGCCATCGCCGAGGGCGCTTCGCAAAAAGCAGAATCGCTCCTTAGCCAACTTTTCGGTAATGTGACGCCAGCCGGTGGACATACACCCGATCCGCGCCTCGCGGCACTGGTGCGTTCCAGCGCATTCGACGGTGTACCCCCGACACTCGCGGCAGCTGCGCAACGGATCGGTTTGTCGCCGAGCCGGTTCTCCCATCTATTCTCTGCTGAGATGGGCATCGCCTACCGTGCGTTCGTCAAATGGCGCAAGCTTCTTGCCACCCTCGACTCCGTGTCCCGCGGTGCGGATCTGACGCAGGCCGCGCATGCTGGTGGTTTTGCCGATTCAGCGCATTTCTCGCGCACGTTCAAGGACATCTTCGGACTCACGCCCAGCGCCGCCTTGATCCGAACACAACTGTCGAACCGGTTAATGAAGGCCGATAGCCGATAGCGGTTTCGTTCAAGCGTCATCCGGCGCGCACTGCGAACATGCTCGGCATGAACGCCATCTTCCGCAGCCCAACTATGCTCAAAGCCGTCATTCGCCTCGCCGCCTATCCATTCGTATTCGGTACCTGTGCGGCCGGCATCATCCCGATTGACCTTCGCAATCTACCGCTGTGGCCGTGGGCGACGGTGCTGGCACTGACGGGGGCGATGACAGTCGGATTGCTCGAAAGAATTGCGCCGTACCAACAAAAGTGGCTGCAGTCTCACTGCGACCTGGTCACCGATCTGTGGCACAACTTCGTCAACTTAAGCCTGATCCTATTCGCGTCGTTCGTGTTGTTCGCCTGGACCGCCTCGGTGCCCAACGCATGGAAGCTCTGGCCCACTGCCTGGCCATATGCGGCACAGCTGCTCATCGTCGCCTTGACTCTCGACCTAAGTCTGTATGCGATGCATCGTGCAAGCCATCGAGTGGAATGGCTTTGGCGTCTGCATGCGCCCCATCACAGCCCGGAGCGCCTGTACTGGCTGGACGGCGAGCGGCGTCATCCCTTGCACGCGTTGTTGCTGGCGGCACCTGGCTTGGCGATGCTGGCGTTGCTGGCCGCGCCGCAGAACCTTCTCGCCGTCTGGTTCGCGATCCACACCGTTCACTTGGCCTTTCAGCATGCCAATCTCGATTACACGCTGGGGTCATTGCGCTAGTGGCTGGGCGTCGCTGAAGTGCATCGCTGGCATCACAAGCGCGAGTTCGAGGACGCACAGGTTAACTATGGCGAATTCCTGATCATCTGGGACCGCCTGTTCGGTACCTTTTACGACGTGGATCGGCGGGTGCAGGCGGATGAACTGGGCCTGCGCGATCGGTCATTTCCTCGCGGGTATTGGGGGCAACTACGATACCCATTTCCGCTCATTCAGCAGCCACATGACGATAGCCGGTAAACGGCGTGAAATCGGGTTCTGCGCCGACGGCTGCCACCGACACTTGTTCATGGCTGACCGGCGCGGTGCACGCATGAAATCAGTATACGATTCGACGGCGGCAAGACGCTGTGCCAATTTCGTAGCGCATGGCGTCCATCCGCCCGAGAAGTGTTTGCATTGCCTTTTTCACACAAACCGCAAACAGGCAGGTCATTTTCATGAAACGCAGGCCCCTTTCTTTCGTTGAAATTCGGTGCGGTGTTTCCACCACGTATGCGTAGCCGTCAGGCAAATTGACAACCACGCAACTGCCTCGGCGAATGCTGCGATCACGTCGCTCAAGAAGTGAGCGCCCAAAACCATTCGACTCACTGCCACCAAAAGCACCAGAGTGATCGCCGTAAATGCAATCAGCACTCGCCACCGCCAGACGTCGATCCGCGTGATCAACATAGCGCCGAGCACGCCATAGAACAAGGCGGTACCTGCAACATGACCGCTGGGATAGCTATACGTCGAGAGTGCAAGCAGGGGATCGCCCACATTCGGGCGGGCGCGCTGAAAGGCGTGCTTCATGAGTACGTTTAACAGCATGCCGCCGGGCACAGTCGTTGCCAGACAGACCAACCAAAACCAGTCCCGCTTCCAGAGCAGATAAATCGCAAGCAGCACAGCATAGATACTGATTGCAACGATGCCGTGCAGATTTGACACCACCCGCATGATTTGCGTCACTAGCGGGACCGCGTGTGCCTGAAACCATTCGGCCAGAAACTGATCAACGACGGTCAGCGGATCGCCCGTCAGCACGTCTTCGGAGACGGTACCAAAGAGCCAGCTGGCGGCAATCAGCACGATTGCGCCGATCGTCATCTGCAATCCGAAATAGCCCTGCGGCGACAGTCTGGCTTGAATGAACGCCAGTTGCCTTGCGTAGCGCTGTTGCGGGTCTTTGAGTGGAGTTTTCATTTGTGCCTATTGTCCTGCGAAAACTCGGCAAGCACCAGAGCAAAAACGGCTGCAACACCTCGCCGATACTAGGGCCATCCGCCAGCATCCTTTTGTGCGATTCAATCGCGGCTCATTGAGTACTACCGACGCCGAACTCAGGCTCATCGCCAACTCTGCAACCATTTGTGATAGCAGCTAACCGGTGACGGAATAAAGCAGACTCACTGCGTGCGGTATGCTGAGCGCATCGTAGATAAATGCGAAGGTGACGGTGAATTGTGTCGCGAGCGCTGACACCGCTCCTTAGCAATTTATTTGTCCGCTCCGCGAAATAGTCAGCTACGACAACTTGGCACCGATGGCGCGGTGCATCTTGGCCATTTCTGCGTTATTAGCCGCAGACGCCTTGTAGCCTTTCGCCAAATTTTTGCAATGCGTAAACATTGCGGCGCTGCGGCCTTTGATCCAAGGGGCATTGGTATATGCCTTGCCCATCGACAGATGCCGCTCTGCCATTGCTTCATCACTTTCGCTCTGCCTATCAAAGACAGTTGCAATTGCTTCATGATCTGCTTTTGTCTTCGCGGCCATGATCTGGTCGGCAGGTTCGGTAGTGGTCGAAGCGGCTTGTGCAAGTGCACCCATGTTCACGGACATCGCAAGGAACGCGACTGTCAGGATGCGGTAAAACATGACATTCATACGCGTATTCATTTTCGACTCCCGGTAAAGTTTACGATAGGGTCCGATTTCAACTTGTTGCGGGAGCCCTCTGCACAACATCTTAAAATTCTTTTCAGCGACGATATTGATGCAAATCAAATCAGTGACAATCGCCAGTTTTGTGGATAACGCGACAGAAACTCGTCGTCTCCCGGGTAGTGATGTTGGTGGCGCTTCCGGTCGTGGTTGCGAAAGACCGCCGTAATGTTGGACAGCGCACAGACGCAGGGCTTTACAAGGACAACAATTACGCAGTAGTCCGGCATCGTTAAATCTGATTTACCGAAGGTTGGTTGCGATTGTCCGAAAGCCGCGTTTGAAAATCGTCAGCTCCATCACGGCAATAATCCCGAAATAAACCCTGACGACTCTTCCAAGGAAACAATAATGAATAAGCTATTGAAACAGTTGTTAATGGTCACCGTACTGAGTACCGCCGCAGTATCCGTTTTTGCCATTGGCACAGACCAGGTGGAAAAATCGATTCCACTTAAGGATGGTTCGACTCTTCATATCCTCAAGGGCGGGAAGATGGCTATGGAAGACAAGCTTGGCAAAGCGGTGTCGATGAAAAAGGGCGAAGTTATGGAAACCAAGGATGGCAAGATGATCATGATGCACGGCAACGAGTTGATGCGCCTCGATAAATACTTGCAGGAAGGCAAGGGCAGCTAAGACGCCGAAAACGTATGCGACGGCGGCTCGCACGGAGTCGCCTGTTTTGTTCAGCTTGATCGTCTGGACTGACAGCATTACAAACATGCAAGAAATAATACGAGCAGGTAGCAGGCGAATGCGCTAAGTACGCTTGCAGTTGACATGGATCAAATCCCCACTCCGCGCCCCACGTATATTGGTTTCATGAAGTTTATGTTCACCCCGAAGCCCCTCTTTACCACTCAAGCCAAGCGCAGCACTGCATTTGTGATGCTCTTGTTTTGGCTGTTCGCGTTGACTTCAGGGGTGGTTAACGCGTGCATTCTTGAGGGTGGCGCAGCGCACGGCGATCAAGGCGCGCCGGGGCACGTGCACGCAACAACCCTGGCCACCGAAGGGTCCGACGAACCTGTGGTAACTACCAACGATCACGATGTTGACGAACGTTCCTCAAAGGCTGCATGCCTCAAGGTTTGCGCCGACAGTTCACAGGCCTTCGCCAAACTATCGTCTGGCATAGGTGACCCGGTCGATCCTGGCCTGGCACCGCTCTTCATAGCGGTCATATGGACCACAGCCGCCCCAGTCGCCTCGGCTCTCAGCCGCGCGGACGACGTTCCTCCCCCTCGACCTCGAGAACCTATCGGCATTCGCTTTTTGCGACTGGCTCTATAGCCAAATACTGAAGATTGATCGGCGGGTTCGTCCGCCATGATCGACATCACGTGTTCTCTTACCGCAGGCCTTGTATCCGGTATTTGGCACAGATTTTAAGAACTCGGGTTCGCACCGACGTCTTGCACGTTGCGCACGACATCGCATTTTGACCGTTCAACGAAGGGAAATTTCATGAAACCCAGCTACTCAGTCGCACACCGTTTTGGCGTCATCGCCAACCGCGTGGAAGCGCGCCCATTCGGGCAAAGCAAGTCGTACGCTCGTCACATAAACGGTAGCGCTTCTGCGCTCGCCTCGAAAGTAATGTTGGATCACCTACCCATTTGGGCGGAGAAATGAGGAGCACGACCATGTCACCTCTTCGCACCGGAATCGCATTTGGCATTACGGTCGGCATCTTTTACATCCTCTGCACATTGGCATGGGTGATGGCACCTGGCCCATTTCTGAGCTTCATGAACAGCCTGTTCCACGGCATGGACTTCAGCAGCATGGTCCGACCCGGCCCGCTCGCGTGGCAAGGCTTCTTGACCGCTCTGCTCCTATTGAGCGCATGGGCGCTGATCGCGGGCGCGTTCTTCGCATGGCTGTACAACCGTCTGAACGCTGAATAACGCTCAATCCTTGGAGGATTATATGAACCACGATCATTCCCAGCACGACGTCGAGCCGAAAACTTTCTGGGGCTCGCGATATTCGATCGGACTTATCGTCCTGGGTGCCATTGCTGGCTACTTCCTACTCACCGAGCATCGCGCACATTTTTTCGCTGCGCTGCCATTCCTGCTACTGCTGGCTTGCCCGCTGATGAATATGTTCATGCATGGCGGCCATGGCGGGCATGGTGGCCATGGCGGAGAAGATGGCAGCGATGGTCACCATCACGCCGGTGGGCAAGAGCCAAACGTATCGGCAATACCGTCACCGCCCAAGACAGGAGCATCACCATGAGCCAAGACACTCCCGCCTATGGACTGTGGACGCTGGTCGTTCTCAATTCGGCAATCTTTCTGATGTTCGCGTTTACCTTCTTCAAGCCGCAGACTGCGCGCGATTGGCGCACTTTCAGCGCGTTTGCCGCCTTCGTTATCGCGCTGTTCGCTGAGATGTATGGCTTCCCGCTATCTATTTATCTGATGTCTGGATGGCTGCAAACGAAATATCCAAATCTCGACCTGCTGTCGCACAACACCGGCCACATGTGGTCGGCGTTGCTTGGCGAGACCGGAGACCCGCACTTCGGCGTATTGCACATTGCCAGCTATCTCTTTATAGGCTACGGTTTCTACTTGCTGTCCAGCGCCTGGAGTGTGCTTTACCACGCGCAACGTCGGCAACGCTTGGCCATCGCCGGACCCTATGCGCGAATTCGCCATCCGCAATACGTCGGTTTCGTACTCATCATGTTCGGTTTCCTCTTGCAATGGCCAACGCTGCTCACGCTGGTGATGTTTCCGATTTTGCTCGTCATGTATGCACGCCTCGCGATCACAGAAGAGGCAGAGATGCGCAAGCAGTTCGGTGTTGAATTCGATGGCTATGCAGCACGCACACCACGTTTCTTCCCTCTATTGCAAAAGGATCGATCGGTCGCTTGAAGCGATGCGAGCTAGCGCGTGCCCATTGCCACGACCAGCGTGATTTGTACAAGGAATGGCTGATCAGCTCCTTATCAAAGAATGAACTCCACCATGTCAGCAAGCAGTTGTATCGATTCAAATTCAGCACCAATGCAGACAGAAACGAAGCTGGGACGTTGGCCTTACTCAGCATTCGTTTTGGCGCTTGGGGGCACTATCCACATGGCGATGGGGCTGTACTTTGTATTCCTGCGTCCGTCATTACTGCCGGAAGATGCGCGCTTCATTGGGACAACGCTAGCAGCGGTTCAGGCAACTGTTCCGGGTCTGTTCGACTGGCTTCAGCGCGTTTTCTGGGTGATGGGTGGCTATATGTTCGCCACCGGACTGCTGACAGTCTACGTTGCATGCACGACGTTTCGCGGTCGGGTTTGTGGGAGCGCCGGCATTGTCATGCTCTCAGGAGCAACTTCCATTGGGCTGATGGCCGTCGTCAACTTCGCCATCGCCTCGGATTTCAAATGGCTGATTCTGTCTTTGGTCTTGCCTTGGGCACTCGCGTTGGTGCTCTACCGAATCGAGCGGCGGGATTTATGAAACGAAACGCACTCGAGACTTTGGCATTAGCCGGTTGCTCGCACTGCCTTAATCGCCGGGTGCGGTGACGTACAGACCAAAGACGACTTCGCACTCAAACTCAATTTCTCAACTATCTCCAACGGAAGGAAAGCTGACTATGCAAACCATTACCTTTGATGTCGGTGGCATGAACTGCGGTGGTTGCATCGGCAGTGTGCAACGGGCACTCGCCAAACTCGACGGCGTGAGCCATGTTGAGGTTACCCTGCCTGGCACCGCAATCATCCATGCCGACCAGACTCGCATAGCGCCCGTGCAGATTGAATCGGTGATTACCAAGCTCGGGTATGCGGCAGAGTTCCGCTCGGTAGCTTCAGATGCGAAGGTCATGTCATGAGCGATAAAAAGCACAAGGAAAAGCGCGGCAAAATATTACCGGACGGCAATGGCGCGCCGTCAAACGTGCAGTCAGAAAACAGCGAGCATGACAAGGCGTCAATCTCCCCAGAGGACTACAAGTTGCAGCTTCGCGTCCTGCAAGGCGAACTGGTTAAGTTGCAGCGACACTTCATCGGTTGCGGAGACCGTATCCTGGTACTGCTGGAAGGCCGCGATGCGGCGGGTAAGGACGGCAGTATCAAACGCTTCGTCGAACACCTCAGTCCACGAGAGACTCGTGTTGTCGCCTTGGGCAAACCGAGTGATCGGGATCGTAGTGCCTGGTATTTTCAGCGCTACGTTGCCCAGTTGCCGGTGGCTGAGGAACTGGTCTTGTTCAATCGCAGTTGGTATAACCGCGCCGGTGTGGAGCATG
This sequence comes from Burkholderiales bacterium, assembly GCA_038321965.1. Lineage (GTDB taxonomy): Bacteria > Pseudomonadota > Gammaproteobacteria > Burkholderiales > Usitatibacteraceae > UKL13-2. Next base: position 79,076 of record JBBQFL010000015.1, read on the forward strand.
TGATGGGGTTCTGTTCCAAGGATGAGCATGAAGAGTTCTTGAACTCGGTGCCAAAATTCGAAGAAATGCTGGTCAATTCGGGTATCAAACTATTGAAGTACTACCTTGACATTGGCAAGGACGAGCAGATTCGCCGCCTCGCCGAACGCCAGCGCGATCCACTCAAACAATGGAAGACGAGCCCGATTGATGCCGTCGCCGTCAAGCGATGGAAAGCCTATTCCGAGGCGCGCGATGCGATGCTGTTGCGAACCCACACGGCGATTGCGCCGTGGCGAATCGTCAGGGCAGACAACAAACGCCTCGCTCGCCTAAATCTGATTCGTGACGTCCTCTCCAGGCTGCACTATGCGGGCAAGAAGACCAAGCTCGTCCAGCCCGATCAGAACATTGCATTCGAATTCACACCCGATTGCATCGACGCCAAACGGCTGGCGCGCTGAAATCAATTACCGAGGAACAGACATGAAAACTAGTGCAATTGAAGTTCACGACATGCTGTCGGTATTCAGCGTCGACGAAGTAGAGAAGCGAATTGGCGAGGTGCCGGGTGTGGAAAGTGTGACCGTGAACTTCGCGGCCAACAACGCCACGGTGCGCTATGACGAAACCCGGCTTGAGGCCTCCGATATCAAGTCCGCCGTGCGCCAACGTGGGTTTGAGTCGGATGCGCCCACCGCCGCTTCGGCGGGCGAGGGGCATGAAGGCCACGCAGCAGCGGACGCGCCGCTTGCAACTCCTGCACCGATAGCTACCTCGGCTTTACCTTCCGCCACGGGCGACGAATCACCAGAGAAGGCCGCGCCTTCAACGACACCGGATACGTCTCCTGTCGAGTCGGCCGTCGCGCCCGCCGTGTCTGAAGGTGATGACCCAAAAGACAAAACGACGCCCGGCAAAAGTTGAAGTGACAATTGGTTTCCTCAATCACGCACCACGCAATCCGCGCCATTTCGACAGCGAATGAATGTGGTACTTGTTCCATCCACTGTGAATCGGACAACAACGTTTTCGCACGGCGTCATGGCACCAGCAAAGACTATTGACATGAAGTCGACGAAGGAAGCACCATGAAAACAAGCGTTATCCAAGTGCACGCCATGCTGTCGGTGTTGAGCGTGGACGAAGTGGAAAAGCGGATCGGCGAGGTGCCGGGTGTCGAAAGCGTCACCGTCAATTTCGCTGCGGGAAACGCCACCGTGCGCTACGACGAAACCAGACTTGATGTCGCCGATATCAAGTCGACAGTGCGCCAGCGCGCGCATGGGTCCACCACGCCCGGCGAAACTTCAACGGGTAAGGCTCATGAAGGCCACACTGCAACCGGCGCGTCGCCCGCTTCCGCGCCTGCACAGGTGCCTGCGTCCGCAGTCCCGCAGACACCGGTGGCGTCGGTGGAAACCTCAGTGGCGGCAAGGCCAGACTCAAATGGCGAAGCAATGCCAGCCGGAATGAAAATGCCGGACATCACGGCGCCCACTCCCGATACTACGGCCGCCCCCAAGGCAGCCGAATCGTCTGTGGCTCCCGCGGCAGGCACAACGTCACTGCTGCAGCGAGTGCGATCGTGGCTATCGCTCGAGGCTGCGCCTACGGACCAAAAACCTGCGGCACCTCCTGCTTCCAGTGGACACGCGGGTCACGTGGAGCACACCGCAACCCAACCGACAAAGTCGGCGGATATGGCACATGAGATGGGCCACGGCGGCAATATGGACTTGGCGGCAATGGTGCGGGACATGCGCAACCGTTTCTGGATTTGCCTCGTTTTTGCTTTGCCGATCTTCATCTATTCGCCGATGGGCAACATGTTCCCGGCACCGGCACCGCCCTTTGGTCTGCCGCTGAATCAGTGGCTCTTCGGTTTGGCCAGTGCCGCAATTCTGTACCCAAGCTGGCCGTTCTTCGTCGCTGCCTGGCGTGCGCTCAAGAGCGGCATTCTCAACATGGCGACACTGGTCGTCCTGAGCGTCGGCACCGGCTACGTGTTCAGCGTCGGCGCGACCTTCTTCTTCGAAAGCGAGCAGTTCTTCGAAGCGGTTGCCGTGCTGCTGGTGTTCATCCTGCTCGGGCACTGGCTGGAAATGCGCGCCCGTGCCGGTGCGTCGTCGGCCATCAAGGCGCTGATGAACCTTACGCCCGCCAAGGCCTTCGTGCTGCGCAAAGGAGCTGAGGTAGAAGTGGCGACTGCCGACGTGGTGGTGGGCGATACGGTGGTGATCCGGCCCGGCAACAAGATCCCGGTGGATGGTACGGTCGAATCGGGCGATTCACTGGTCGATGAATCAATGCTTACCGGCGAGTCAATGCCGGTGCAAAAAGGTCCTGGAGCGAAGGTGGCCGGTGCCACCATCAACACCAGCGGCACGTTCCATTACAAGGCCACCAAGGTCGGCTCCGACACCGCACTGGCGCAGATCGTCAAGCTGGTGCAGGAGGCGCAGAACTCCAAGGCGCCGGCGCAACTGCTGGCCGACAGAGCGGCGCAGTGGCTGGTGGTCGCCGCCATTGTCATCGGCCTGTCGACCTTCGCGGTGTGGTTCTGGTGGATCGGCGAGCCCCTTCTCTTTGCAGTGACGCTGACCATCACAGTCTTCGTCATCGCCTGCCCCGACGCGCTAGGCCTGGCCACACCGATGGCCGTGATGGTGGGCACCGGGCTGGGCGCCGCCAACGGCATCCTGTTCAAGAACGCGTCAGCGCTGGAAGACGCCACCAAGCTCAAGGTCATCGTCTTCGACAAGACCGGCACGCTCACCGTCGGCAAGCCCGAGGTGGTGGACATGGTCATGGCCGAGGGCATCACCGAGGACGAGCTGCTGATCGCGGCCGCGGCCGTCGAGCAAGGGTCGGCCCATCCCTTGGCACAAGCTGTATTGCGGCGCGCGGAGAAGCTCAAGGTCACCGCTCCGACCGGCTTCAAGAGCATTTCCGGCCAGGGCGCGCAGGCGCAAACTGCCGCCGGTATGGTCTTTCTCGGCAATCGGCTGCTGATGGACACCCAGAAGCTCGCGCTCGGGTCACTGGAAGCCGAGGCTGCGCGGCTGCAGGGCGAAGGCCGCACGGTGGTGCATGTGGCGCAGAACGGCAAGGTGATCGGCCTGCTCGCTATCGCCGACGCCATTCGCCCCACCGCGAAGGCCGCCGTCGCCAAACTGCGCGAGGGTGGTATCGAGGTGGTGATGCTTACCGGCGACAACGCCGGAACCGCCAAGCGCATCGCCGACGACCTGGGCATCACCAGCGTGCTGTCCGACGTGTTGCCCGGCCAGAAGGCCGCCAAGATCAAGGAACTGCAGGCCACGGGCAAGAAGGTCGGCATGGTCGGCGATGGCGTCAACGACGCGCCCGCGCTCACCCAGGCCAACGTGGGCTTCGCCATCGGCGCCGGCACCGACGTGGCGGTGGAAAGCGCTGATGTCGTGCTGATGAAGAGCGACCCCTACGACATCGTCGGCGCCATCGAGCTCTCGCGCGCGACCTTGCGCAAGATGCACCAGAACCTGTGGTGGGCGGTGGGCTACAACGTGGTCGCCTTCCCGCTGGCCGCAGGCGTGCTTTATCCGTTCACGCTGTCGCCCGAGATTGCGGCATTGTCGATGTCGGGTAGCTCCGCGGTGGTGGCCATCAACGCGCTGCTGCTCAAACGCACCAAGCTGGCCGGCATCAAGAGTGCACCACTCAAAGATCAACCACCGGCCAAAGCACCGGCTTCGGCAGGAGCCACGGCATGAACGAGCATAGCCACGCGTCGGGCCGCAACTCGCCTTCTGCGAATCACGACGCGATCTACACCGACGGCACTGCAGCGCATGTGCAGGATTTTTTACCTGCGTTGCCACCGCTGCACCACGGCGTCAAGGAAGCGTCTGACCTGCTAAAGCGCCTGTTTCGTGGCTTCAATGGCAGCATCGCGCTGCGCTTGTGGAACGGCACCACCTTGAGCTTGGGCAACGCGGGGCATGACAACCCGCGTCCGACGTTCACGTTGGTGTGCCGGCACCCGAGCGTGGTCCGCTCGATAGTCCTTGGACGCGACCCGTTGCGTCTGGCCGAAGCCTACTTTCGCGGGGAGATCGATATCGAGGGTGACTTCTTCGCCGCACTCGACCTGAAGAACCATCTGCATTCAATCCGCATGTCGACTCTGGACCGCGTCGGCGCCGTGTTCTCGGCGTTACGACTGCGCAGCCCGCACGCTGAAATGCCCGGTGTTGCCGCTGCCGGATCGCCGCGCCAGGGGCGTAGTGTCAGAGCGCACTCCAAGACCGAGAACCAGGGCGCAATCGCGTTCCATTACGACGTCTCGAACGAGTTCTACGCCTTGTGGCTGGACGAGGCAATGGTGTATTCCTGTGCCTACTTCGAGCATCCTGGCGCTACTCTCGAAGACGCTCAGTTTGCCAAACTCGACCACATCTGCCGCAAGCTGATGTTGCAGCCGGGCGACCACCTGCTTGACATTGGTTGCGGCTGGGGCGCGCTGGTCATTCATGCGGCCAGGCACTACGGGGTGCGCGCCCACGGCATCACGCTGAGCGAACGCCAACTGACTCTGGCACGCGAGCGCATTGCGCAAGCCGACCTAGAAGATTGCGTGTCCGTCGAACTGCGGGACTACCGCGACCTTGCGGGCGAATCTGTGTACGACAAGATGGCCAGCGTCGGCATGTTCGAGCATGTCGGACTGAAGAACCTGCCACTGTATTTCGCGACGGTGAGCCGCCTGTTGACGCCCGCAGGCCTGTTCCTCAACCATGGCATCACACACGACGTGGAGGGCTGGGTGAAGACCTCGTCCACCGAGTTCATCAACCGCTACGTCTTCCCCGATGGTCAACTCGACACGGTCAGCAACATCCAGCGCCTCTTGGAGACCACCCGGTAAGAGATTGCGGACGT
>JBBQFL010000016.1:0-81951 GCA_038321965.1 Burkholderiales bacterium
TTCTCACGGGCGTATTGTCCAGCCAGGGTGCGACGGTGAGCGTACTCAATGGCGTCAGCACTGCACTGCTCTCTGGTGCTGTCTTTTACGTCGGCTATGGATCGAACTCAACGGCCATGATCAACGGCGGCATCAATCGCAGCGTCGTTACCGTGCCGGGTACTCAGGTTTGCCAGCCGCAGGCACCACAAACCGGCTGGTGGTGGTACCCGGCGCAGGACGGCCGTGGCTTTGGCATCGAAGTACGCGGCAACACCATGTTCATGTCCGGCTATCTATATGACGACACTGGTCATGCGACCTGGGTGGTGTCGGCGGGTCAAACCTCGCTAGACGGTTCGTTCTTCAATAACACGCTCTATCATGTCTCGAACGGACAGACCCTCACCGGGGCTTACAAGGCGCCCACTCCCGTCACCTTTGACGGCCCCATCACGCTCTCATTCACCGACGCACGTAACGGCACTCTGATCTGGGCAGGCGGATCGATTCCGATCCAGCGCTTTGACGATGTCATCGGCTCCGGCAATGGCGTCACGCCTTCGTTTGTTCCAGAGAACGGCTGGTGGTGGAATGAGGCTGAGAGCGGGCGGGGTTACTTCATGGAGTTCAAGAACAATTTCGCCTTCATCGCCGGCTACATGTATGAAGCCGATGGCAGGCCGGTATGGTACGTGGCACAGAATGCGCTGAGCACACCAACGACCTTCGGCAGTAACTGGTATCAGGCGGGCAATGGTCAGACGCTGACGGGCGCGTACAAGAAGCCAATTCTCGTCAACAGCAATGTAGGGCCGGTCACGATTCAATTCAACGATGCGGCCAATGCGGTCCTGACCTTGCCGGGGGGCCGGAACGTGGCGATTACACGGCATCGGTTTTGAATTGCGCATCGGCACATGCGGAGTCTACCCAGCCTTTTTGTGCGGCGCAGTCATCGCGTCATTTGCCGCCAATTGAAATCAGTCGTTTTAAACGACTTCCTATTTGACCTAATCACTGGAGCTTACGAATAATGTTTTCTCTTACCGCGACTGTGCGCTGCCCCGGCAGGTTTCTTGTCCACTTCAGTTTCGTACTTACGCTTTGGATGGCGTCCAGCGCATCGCATGCACAGGTACAGTCCGTCACGGTTAGCAAGAGCTACCACTACATACAATCTTCGGCGACAGCTGTCACGCTTGATCCGGCATCTAACAATTACGGTTTCGGTGCCGATGTGAACGGCGTGAACATAGGTGGCATTACTGCCCCGACCGTCACCGGTCCATTCAATACCGCGGCACTGGGCTCTGCACACAACAATGGCACGCTGCTCTACAGCACGGGCGACAAAGGCTGGCGCTATGGATTCCCCAACGCAAATGATGCTGGCAGGCCCTCACTAAGCAGTTTGAATTCAGATTTTGGCAGCGGCACCTACACCTTTATCGTTAACGGCATTAGCATCCCCATGCAGTTGACGGGCGATGCCTATCCCAATGCGCCGATGCTCACGTTTAGTGGCGGCGCCTGGGTGAACGGGAAATATGAGATCGATCCGTCCAAAACCCTGACCATCACGAGCAACGCGTTTACCGCCTACGGTTCACACGCGGACGATCTCGTTGGGGTTGGAATCGCCCTGGGCAGCTTCGGCCCGCTGCCATTCGCTCAGGTTGCGCCCTTTGGTTGTGCTTGGCTTCCCCTATCTGCCTGTCAATTTCACTCGACCGTGCCCGGCACCAATTTCGCAACGCTAACGATTCCGCCCAACACACTCGTCAATGGCCAAGAGTACCTTTCCGCCGCTAACTTTACGGCCATGGTCGACGTGGTTCCCAAAGCCGGGCTGCCGGGTAGCATCAATACGGCTTACTATAGTGTCAACACGACTGCCTCAATCAAAGCCGTCAGCGCCGCCGCTACCGCGCCCGTCTGCGAACTTCTCGTCTCCCCCTCCGCCATTACCGCAGGCCGTAGCGCCACCTTGACTGCCAGTTGCATTCCAACCGCCACCGCTTTTAGCTGGACCGGCGGCACCTGCCCAGGCACCATCGGCCCCACCTGTATCGTCACCCCAACGGCCACCAACACCTACTCCGTGACAGGTAGCAACGCTGGTGGCGCAGGTAAACCAGCTGGCGGCACCGTCACCATCGTCGCGCCGATATTTCCGCTAACCGTCAACAACACTAGTACGCCGACCGTCGCCAACGTCAGTGCAGCCTTGCAGTTTCGTCCGCAAGATGTCCCTGCCGTCAACAACATCTACGTCTTCGCACTCGCTCCAGCAGCGCTGGTCAAGAACGTTCCGGTCACTGCACTCAGCAACCCTAAGGGTCCGGTCGTATCTAGCACCAAAGCCGCTGACGGACCGGCAGCCTGCGTACTCGCGCAACTGCTCAATGGCGAACTCAAATTCGCCAGTACCAGTACCCTACAACCCTTCCTCACCGGCGTACTCGGCAGCCTGGGCGCGTCGGTAAACGTGCTCAACGGCGTAAGTACCGTCTTGATCGGTGGCGCGGTTTTCTATGTCGGCTATGGGACCGACCCGAATACGATGGTCGTCAACGGCACCAATCAAACGGTCGCGACGATACCCGGGCCGATCACCTGTCTACCGCAGACGCCGCAAACTGGCTGGTGGTGGTTTCCAGCGCAGGACGGGCGCGGCTTCGGTATTGAAGTGCAAGGCAACAATATGTTCATGTCCGGGTACCTGTACGACAGTACTGGCCACGCGACCTGGATGGTGGCCGAAGGTAAAGTATCGGTCGATGGCTCGGTCTTCAGCAACAAGCTCTATCAGGTTGCTAACGGGCAGACGCTCACCGGTACCTACAAAGCACCGGGCTCGATTACTTTTCCCGGTGACATTACCCTCAGCTTCACTAACGCCCGCAGCGGAACGCTCATCTGGCCGGGCGGCATCATACCGATTCAGCGATTTGATGATGTCATCGGTCAAGGCAATGGAACCACACCCGCCTTTGTGCCAGAGACCGGCTGGTGGTGGAATCAAACTGAAAGTGGTCGTGGTTATTTTATCGAGATCAAGAACAACTATGCCTTCATTGCAGGCTACATGTATGAAGCCGATGGCAGACCGGTGTGGTATATCGCGGAAGGGGCCATGAGCGCACCGCAGTTCTTCAACAGCCGATTCTATGAGGCGGCTAACGGACAGACGCTGACTGGGCAATACAAGAAACCCAATATCCAGAACGGCAATGTGGGTTCCGTTTCGATTCAGTTCCTGACGACGACCACTGCGACGCTGACCTTGCCTGATGGCAGGCTACTTTCGATTACGAGGCAACGGTATTGAAGACATGTCTGCGTAGTTCCTCGCGCAATGGGTGCGGGTCTGGACGATTGTTGGTACATGTGTCGCGACGCGTACTGCACGCGGGCGTCGCATTGCTCTGCACCTTGTCGACCCCCCTGTTCGCCGCAGCGCCGCCCGCCGCCGAGATCGTCAGCCTCGAAGGCAAAGGTGAATTTCGCGAAACGCAGCAAATCGACTGGCGGCCGGCCAAAGTGAATCAGCAGGTGTTCCCGTCCAACCTCGTGCGCACGGGCGACTCGTCCAAGATGGCGCTGCTGTTCCCTGACCGCACACAAATTCGCCTGGCGCAAAACAGCGTGCTGCAAATCAAGGAAGTGAGCCAGGGCAAGGACCAAAAAACCATTCTCAACCTCAACGCCGGCCGCAGCTGGATGCAATCGAAAACGTCGCCTGGCGGACTGCAGATGCAGACACCGTCCGCACTGGCCTCGATTCGTGGCACTGATTGGGAGATCGTCGTCGAGCCTGATGGGAAATCAACGTTGACCGTGTTCAGCGGTGAGGCCGAGTTTTCCAATGAGCAGGGACGCATCTCGGTTGGGAAGAATGAACAGGCAAGCGCCGAACAGGGTCGCGCGCCGGTGAAAGTGCAAGTCATCAATCCGCGTGAACGCATTCAGTGGGTGTCGTCACGGTCGGTTGATGCGCGGCGCTATCGCGAAACCAACGCGCCAGCTGCGGCACAGAAAGAGCTTGCGGCGATTGCCGAGCAGATCGACAAGCAGCAGCTTGACGTGGCATTTACACGCGTTCGGCAAGCGATATCAAACCCGCAAACCGATTCGGCATCAGTGCGACTGCTACTGGCAGACTTTCTGATCTACAACGGCGAGTTGGCGCAGGCCGGACAAACTCTCTCGGATGCGGCGCTGCGATTTCCTGCAGACGAACGCATATTCGTGTCGCAAGCCCAGCTGTCGCTATTGCAGGACGATGCTGTCGGCGCGCGACGCAACGTCGATGAGGCCCTGCGCCGTAACCCCACATCAGTGGATGCGTTAGTCGCTCAGGGTGATATTGCACGATTTGACGGTTTGACCGTTGCGGCAATTGCCGCCTACACACAGGCCGCAAAGATCGCGCCAAATGATGTGCGCCCCTGGCTTGGACTGGGTGTGATCGAAACCGACCGCGACAATTTTGGCGTTGCGAGCGGGTATCTCGAGAAAGCCGTCAAGCTAGATGCGCAGTCTGCCACCGCCTGGGGCGAGCTGGCGAGCCTTGAAACGAGCAAAGGCGACTACGCGCGGGCACTTGAGGCCTTTCAAAAATCGCTGGTGTTGCAACCCGATAACGTCGTCATGCTCACTGGTAAGGGCGTCCTTGAACTCAAATCCGGACACAACGAGGCGGCGGTCAACACGCTGTTGCGCGCCAGTTTGATCGAGCCGCGTTATGCGCGCGCGCATCTGTACACGGCCGTGGCCTACTACCGCATGGATCGTCCCGACCGTGCACTGCAGGAACTCGAAAAAGTGAGCGAACTCGACGCGCACGATCCGCTGCCGCACCTGCTGGCAAGTCTCATCAAGATTGATGGCATCGAACCCGCAGCGGCCGTGCGTGAAGCGCGCGAGGCGGTTCGGCTGATGCCCTATCTCAAATCGTTCAATCAGGTGGCTAATAATCAGGCGGGTGCCGCCAACCTGGGTAACGCCATGGCGTTTTTCGGCATGGAGAATTGGGCGCGCCATATCGCACAAGAATCGTATTTACCGTTCTGGGCGGGTAGCCATTTATTCCTTGCTGATCGCTACGCGGGTGATTTCAACCGACGCTCGGAATTGCTGCAAGGATTCCTGCTAGACCCGATCGCTTTCGGCGCGTCGAACCGTTATCAGTCGCTGGCTGAAACACCGGGCAATTACGCGACGGTATCGTTACGCGCTAACCGAAGTGACGAATTGAAACTGATCGAGCCGGTAATAACCGCCAACGGCACACTGTTGGCCCCAACGCCAGTCGCGTATTTCGCTGAATTCATCGATACCCACATCACGCCCGGCCATACCGCACTCAAGGCGGATGCAAAAACATTTACAGCAGCGCTCGGCTTACGGCCACGCTGGGACAGCAGTTTTTTCATTTACGCCAATCGTCTTGCCGCCGATGTCGATTTGGGAAGGCCCGATGTGACCGGGCTTTTCCAGCGTGTTTCCGGCTACAACAATCGCGTCGATGCGGGCGGCAGGTATTCGCTTGATGGCTACTCGCAATTCTGGTTCAAGGCTGGCGTTGGCCGAGAGCGATCCACCGTAGATGAACGGACAAGCATCTTGCTCCCCGGGCTTTCGCTTACCCGGCAGAGCGACTTTGTGACCCGGCCGGCGACGTCGGACGCACAGTTGCGCTATACCGCACTGCGCGGTGATGGACGCGAATTTCGCTTCGGCGTTGAAGCGGCGCGACTCGAAACCACCAATGGTTTGGTTCAGGACGCTAACCTCCACGTTCCGGGGGGCGCAGCCTCCCGCAGCACCCTGGATTCCTCCGACCGCGACCGTTCCGCACTCGCATACGGCTCGATGCGATTCGCCTTTTCGCAATGGACGCTGGAAGCCATGCTGGGCTGGAGTGACTATCGCAAGGATCGAGATTTTCACATCCGCGCACAAGGCGCAACAGCCGATCTGGCCGAACAACATCGCCGCAATCGCGCCAATGGTTCGATCGGCGTCGTGTATCGCGAGATCGCCGGCCAACTCGCACGCCTCGCCTGCAGCGAATGGACACGTCCCGCCTCACTGAGCACGTTGGCAACGGTCGCCGTCGCGGGCATTGTGAACGATGATCAACTGGTATTTCCCGGCGGGAAAGCATCGCGCTGCCGCGGCCAATTTGAGTGGGAGGCCGGTGCAAGTACTTTTATGTCCGCAAGCGTCGAGTGGCAGAATATTCGCAACCTGTACTCCACGCTCGATGGCGTGCTCAATACGCGTGCCGACGTCACCAACCTTGATCGCCTTCGCAGCCGCGTCCTGCCGCTGCCGCCAAAACCCGACGCGCTGGAAGATACGCCAATATTCTCGCTGGGCAAATTGACTCGCTCGTCTTTGTCACTTGAACACATCGTCGTCCCGTCAGTTGCCGCACGATTCAATTACACCTATACGGATAGCGCGCTGCAGCTTGGCGTGTTCCGTAATAACTTGATCCCCTACTTGCCGCGCCATCAGGCTAGCGTGGGCGCGACCTGGACGGTTGCTGCGCGCAGCTATGTCAGCGCGCAAGCGGTATTTCGCTCAACGCGCTTTTCGGACGAATCGAATCTGGCGAAACTGGAAGCTGGCTGGGATGGTCAGGTGCGCGCCTACGTTGAACTAGATCGCAAACACTGGTCTATAGAAGCTTATGCACTCAATCTCATGAAGAAGAACGACTCCGATGTGTTCGGGCTTGTCGTCACCTATCGGTTTTGAGTTTGCAACAGGTTGGGTTATCGCGTGATTCCAGCCGTCAGCGCTTTCGGCGATTTACATAAGTCGCTAACCGCGCACGTTTGCGACCAGGCACGGGCCAAAATGCGTGCGCAATGCGCACCCTACGACGCAACAGTAGACAAACTCCAGCATTGGTGCGGCTTTCAAAGCGTTAATGGCTGTAAAGGAGCGACAGTGTTTGATCTACGTGAATCGTATCGTAGGGTGCACACCCTGCGGGCCAAACACAAAAGTACAAAATGTCTGACGTTGACGAGAGCTTCAAGGCGCTGGCGGAGTATGCCCGCTGAATTGTTGCCTATCGCCGCTACAACCCACCGCCCTTGCCCATTCGCCGCGATAATAGTCGGCAATGCTGACCCGCCTCCGCCAACTTGTCCGTTCTGCGCCAGTGATCATTGGTATCGCGACGATATTGATGCTTGGAACCGTGAGTACATTGGACGATTGGCGGCGTATGGAGCTCAAGGGTTTTGATTTATTGATGGTGACGACGGCGCCCGGCAAATCAACGCTGCCAATTGCCATCGTCGGCGTGGACGAAACCTCTTTCGCGCAGATCGGCAAACAATGGCCGTGGCCCCGCAGTACCCATGCGAAGCTGGTGGAGCAACTCAATCGGGCTGGCGCACTGGTGATTGTTTTTGATCTGCCGTTTTCTGACACCTCGAACGAAGCCGAGGATCGACAGTTCGCGGAGGCCATCGGCAAGGCGGGAAACGTCGTATTGACATCGGACCTGGTGTTTCAGGAAACGCAGTTCGTTCGTCAGTGGGTACGCGTAGAGCCACTCGCCGCATTCAAAGTGGCGGGCGCGGCCGACGGGCTCGCGTCAATATCACGCGATTCGGATCTCGTGCTACGCCAACTCCCGGATGGGCGCGACGTGCTGTGGCGGGAAATCCTGCGCCGCGTCAATTTGTTGAGACCGGGCTTGATTGAAGAACCGTCTTCGCTGGCAGGCAAAATGATCGGCTACATCGGCCCCGATCACACGTTTCCGTACGTACACTATTACCAGGCTTTGCAAGCCGATACAGATCTGCCGCCCGACTATTTCAGGGACCAGATCGTGATCGTCGGCCGCGACGTCAAGTCAGCAACGGAAACGGGGGGTAACGAAGACAACTTTGCCACGCCGTTTACCAGTTGGACGGGGTTTCTCACGCCCGGTGCCGAGTTACACGCGAACATACTGGAAAGCGCCGTTTCGCGCCGTCACCTCGCGCCCTTGCGATGGGGCTGGAACTTTGCCATTCTTGCGTTCGCGGTCGCTGCCAGTGTGTTGCTGATGCGACGCTGGCGCCCTTTCTTGAGCGGCCTGGCTGGGCTGGCCTTGCTGTCGGCAATCGTCGCAGCGGATTGGCTGCTGTTCGCGTATTTCAATCTCTGGCTGGCACCGCTGGCAGCGATGATCGGTGTCGCAATTGTCTACTCAGCACTCGGAACACACGCGTATTTTTCGGAACGCCGCGAGCGCCAGGAGACGCGGCGAGCCTTCTCCATGTATCTTGCGCCGGCAGTCGTGGACACGATCATGGCGCATCCGGAAAAACTCCAACTTGGCGGCGAGCGCAGTGAAGTCACATTGCTCTTTACCGACCTTGCCGGATTCACCAATATCTCCGAGCAACTCGGGCCCGAACAGGTGGCCCAACTGCTGAACGAACATTTCTCGCGCGCGACAACCATCATCAAACAATATGGTGGAACGGTAAACAGCTTCATCGGTGACGCGATCATGGCAATGTGGGGCGCACCGATCAACGATCCGAAGCACGCGTTAAACGCCTGCCTGGCCGCACGCGACATGCAACTGGACATGCAGCAGCTGCGTGCGGAGCTCTACAGACGCGGATTGCCGCCGCTCGCCATGCGCGTCGGCATCAACACCGGGCAGGCTATCGTTGGCAACCTCGGCGCCCTTGAACGATTCAACTATGGCGCCATCGGCGACAGCGTCAATCTGGCGGCACGGCTTGAGGGTATTAATAAACTCTACGGAACGGAGATTTTATTAAGTGCGTCGACCGCAACACAGCTCGATGGCGCACTGCTGCTTCGTCAAGTCGACCGCGTCATTGTCAAAGGCAAGACGGAGGTCATCGACATCTACACGATTTCCGATCATCTGGAGGTCAATCAGCTTTCAGCGGCCGCCCTGCAAGCCTATCAATACAAGGACTGGGACAAAAGTGAAACACTGTGGCATCAGTTGTTGGCGCTCAATCCCACCGACAAAATCTCCAGATTGTTTCTGGACCGCATTGGCGAACTCCGGCAGGAGCCTCCGCCGGCCGGCTGGGTTGGCGAGGTGGCGTTGGAGAAATACTAGCCGCTTTCCGAACGGGCCGCCAGAAAATGGACCCGTCTATTTTGCGGCGATGGCTTTCACATAGCGGCGATCCGCTTGCACCAATCTGGTCGCAAGCGAACGAACAAAAGCTTTGCCGAAAGCGGCTTGAAGCCGCCCACTAGCCATCCTGAGACTGTCATCTTCGAAAGCAATCACTGTGGAGTCTGTGACGGTACCTACGGTGGCAGTTCGACGGTGATCCAGCCCCTCTATGAATGCCAGTTCGCCAAATCCCTCCCCTGCGCTGATGCGATTGATTTTTACCCCAGCACAACTCACGTCAAGTTCGCCATCCTGAAGAACATAGACCGTGGCATCCGATTCGCCCTCTGAAAATATCGGCTTGTTGGCCGGATAACATCTGGGCAGGCCGAGCCTGACCGCTTCCCAAAGTTCGGTTTCCGAAAATCCTTTAAAGAATACCAACTCGTTGTAACGTGCAAATCTTGCACTTTCGCTGGTCCCCAATTCAATCTTCGCCATTTCAGGAAACGCGAGTGACAGGTCTTCGCGAAATTCCTCCCATCGCTTATAGCGCAGCGCGGGATTCCTGTGAATAGCGCGGTGTACGGCAAATCGCAGGGCCGGCGGGATGCCCGCCCGCCGCGTTTCAAGTGCAATCGGTTCTTCATACGTCTTCTTGTAGACCAACGAAGCCTGTGAGTCAGCGTTATAGGGAAAAGCGCCGGTCAGCAACTGATAGGCCATCACGCCGACCGAGTAAATATCGGTCTGCAGATTCGGCTCCACACCGGCGAATTGTTCAGGCGGCATATAGGGGAGTGTGCCAACGTCGAGCACTTGCGTGGATTCGTTATCAAGTAAATAGCACGAGCCAAAATCGCTCACTTTCGGGGTGCCGTCCTCAGCAATCAGAATGTTGGCGGGCTTGATATCGCGATGTAGCAGACCCTGGGTATAGGCATAATCAAGCGCATGGCAGATTTTGAAAATAATGTCCGCAACCTGATACATTTCGAGCAATTTGTCTGGTGAAGTAAACGCCTTCAGTGTCCCACCGGTCACGTATTCCATCACGATGAACCCGCGATCACCTACGGTATTTGCTTCGTAGATTCCCACGATGTATGGATGATTGAGCCGACCTGCCAGTCGCATTTCGTTGAACCACATTTTTTCGTTCTTGGCGTCGAGCACT
Source organism: Burkholderiales bacterium (assembly GCA_038321965.1). Classification (GTDB taxonomy): domain Bacteria; phylum Pseudomonadota; class Gammaproteobacteria; order Burkholderiales; family Usitatibacteraceae; genus UKL13-2. The sequence continues at coordinate 10,290 of JBBQFL010000016.1, forward strand.
GCATCGCGCTCCTCGGCGAGCATCGCCACTTTCAGCGCAACCTTGCGATCCTGATACTTGTCGTGGGCAAGGTAAACCTCACCCATCGCACCGGCGCCAAGCCGATCCAGAATCGTGAATCGCTCCCCCATTACATTACCAATTTGCATGGTACTTTCCACGTGTTGAAATTCTGTTCATAGACAATACTGCGCAAGTTATTCTATCCCGAGTCGTCTCACCTCTCCTCTCATCGCAAGACTCTGCGCCATCGCATTGCGCATCATTCAAGTGCGGGTGCCGTGGTCATCTACCCACGTCGCGAAGCGACGAAAGCTTCGCTGAAACCGCGTGGACAGATAGAATCGGTGCTCGCACATCAGATCACGTGTCTCTCTGCCGCGTCAGGAAATGTTGAACAGCCTCTTCGCATTTATTCGTTCTGCCGCGGTGGTGGTCGCCTTCGTCACGATCGCCTCGCTTGCAGCGTTGAGTGGATGGGACGCATGGCGCCGTGTGGAACTCCAGGGTTACGACTTGTTGATGCGTGCGACTGCACCCGGCAAGTCTTCGCTACCGATCACGATCGTCGGCATCGACGAGCCATCATTTGTGCAGATTGGTAAACCGTGGCCATGGCCAAGACGCATGCATGCCGAATTACTCGATCAACTCAATCGCGCCGGCGCAATCGTCGTCGCATTCGACATTCTGCTGTCGGAGCCATCCAATGCTGATGACGACCGATTGTTCGCCGAGGCCATAGCGAGGGCGGGCAACGTGGTGCTCACCGCCGATAACGTCTACCAGGAAAACAAATATGTCAGACAGCAGATTCGGGTGGAGCCCATCGACGCATTCAAGTCAGCGGGCGCAGCCAATGGACTTGCTGAAATTCCTCGTGATGCGGATCTTGCACTTCGAAGAATGCCCGAAGGCGGCGACGTGTTCTGGCGCGAGATCCTACGTCGCGTCAATCTCGTCAGACCTGGTCTCATCGAAGAGCCGCCTTCACTCGAGGGCAAAATGATCGGATATGTGGGTGCTGATCATACGTTCCCTTTTGTCCCTTACGTTCAGGCCTTGCATGCCGACACCGAACTCCCGCCGGACATTTTTCGCGACCAGATCGTGATTGTGGGCAGAAACGTGAAATCGGCGATCGATACTGGCGGTAACGAGGATCACTTTGCAACACCGTTTAGCGCATGGACGGGTTGGCTGACGCCGGGCGCCGAGGTTCACGCTAACATTCTGGAAAGTGCCCTGTCTCGTCGCAGCATCACACCACTCTCGTGGACCTGGAGCGTGACGTTACTGGTATTCGCAGTAGGCGCCAGCACCTTGCTGATGCGCCGCTGGCGACCGTTTGTCAGTGCTGCTGTGGCATTCGGCTTGATCGCGACGATCGTGCTCGGCGACTGGTGGCTGTTTGCGCATTTCAACTATTGGCTGCCGGCGGCGGCGGCGATGCTCGCCGTTATCACTGTCTATGCCGGGCTCGGGGGTCATGCAGTTTTTTCAGAACAGCGTCAGCGTCGGGAGACGCGACATGCGTTCTCGCTCTATCTCGCGCCAGAAGTCGTCGACGAAATCATGGCGCACCCGGAAAGACTGAAACTGGGCGGCGAGCGGCGCGAGGTCACGTTGCTTTTCACCGACCTCGCCGGATTCACGACGATTTCTGAAGAGCTAGGCCCCGACCAAGTGGCGCGGCTGCTGAACGAACATTTTTCACGCGCCTGTTCCATCATCAAGGAGCACGGCGGCTCGGTCAACCGCTTTATCGGTGACGCCATCATGGCCATTTGGGGTGCGCCACTGGCGGACGACAAACAAGCGCTGCATGCCTGCCTGGCTGCGCGCGACATGCAACTCGACATACAGCAGCTACGCGAAGAACTCGCAGCAAAGGGCTTGCCGCCAATAAAAATGCGGATAGGCATTCACACCGGACCGGCCATCGTCGGCAACCTCGGTGCGGCCGACCGGTTCGATTACACCGCGATTGGCGACAGCGTGAATCTTGCCGCCCGTCTGGAAGGCGTCAACAAGCTTTATGGCACCGAGATTCTGTTCAGCGGCGCAACTGCTGCAAAACTGAATGGTGCACTGCCATTGCGTCAGGTGGACCGCGTGATTGTTAAAGGCAAAACTGAATCGGTCGAAATTTTCACCATTAGCGACAATGTCGTCGTAAACGAGCTGACCGCAAGCGCTCTGCAGGCGTACCAGGAGCAGACCTGGGACGAAAGCGAAGCGCAATGGCAGCAGGTACTGGCGCAGAAACCACAAGACAAAATCGCGCAGATATACCTCGAGCGCATCGCAGCGTACCGGCAGGAGCCGCCTGCTGACGGCTGGAACGGCGCGATTGCGCTTGAAAAACTGTAGAAACAAACTCTTGGTATGATTTACGCAAACCACTGAGGGAGAGTAAGTATGTCAAACGCTAGCCAGTTGCCGCCGCAAGTGGAGCAAAGCATCAACGCTTTTGTTGATGCTGCGAAGCTTGCGTTCGGCAGCGAACTGGTTTTGGCCGTAATGTATGGTTCTGCGGCAGAAGGCCGCTTGCGCGCGACGTCGGACGTCAACACGCTGCTGGTCCTGACGCGATTCGATCAAGCAAAGGCGGATAAGATGCGTGAGCCAATGCGTCTGGCCCACGCGACCATTCAGATGAACACCATGTTTTTGCTGGCGTCGGAGTTGCCGACGGCGATAGAGGCGTTTGCAGTGAAGTTTGCCGATATTGCCTCGCGCCACCGGGTTCTCTTTGGCATCGATCCGTTCGCTGCGATTGAGCCGTCGCGTGACGCATTGGTGAGAAGATTGAAACAGGTATTGCTCAACCTGCAGTTGCGGCTGCGCGAACGCTATGTACTGCTTAGCCTGCGAGAAGAGCAGATCGCGCTAGTCATCGCCGACGCAGCCGGCCCCCTGCGATCAAGTGCGGCATCATTGTTGCATCTCGAAGGCCACGCCGCATTGCCGCCAAAAGAAGCACTCGAAAAAGTCGTCAGCGAGATGAAGGACGAAACCCTGTCAAATGTTTTGCACGCGGTCTCGTCTGCTCGCGAAGATAGATTGCTCGAACCCGGCAAGGCACCGCTGACCCTGATCGGGCTGATCGAAATGACCCGTCGCCTCCGCGAACGTGTTGAGCTCGTCCGATAAACGCGGGATCACATCGTGAATCCGTTTGAACTCACCGGCTTCAGTTTTCTTGGCTTTTACCTCTTGCTGGGGATCGCTGCCATGCTTGCCATGCGAGCCTGGATCCGGCATCTTGAGACAGCAAACGCGCCACCGACACAAAACATGACCGACCCGTATCTGATCGCGTATCTGCGAAATGGCGAAAACGAGGCGATGCGGGTGGCAACGGTGGCCCTGCTGGATCGAGGGCTGCTGGTCGCTGTTGGCGAGAACCTGACGACGAAGAACAGCAAAGCGTTCGGCGTGGTCCAGCGACCAATCGAGAGCGCGATACTGCAACACTTCGTATCTCCCGGCGAGGGCCATGAAGTATTCAAGAATATCGCCGCAAAGAGCGCTTGTACCAGCTATGGGAATTTGCTCAAACAGCAGGGCATGATCGCCGACGCAGGCGTCTATTTGACGCGGCTGTTGCCTGCGTTGGTGATACTCGGTCTATTGGTCGCGGTGACTTGCACGAAGATCAGCATCGCTTTTTCACAGGGCCGTCACAACGTCGGCTTCCTGGTGGTACTGACCATATTGTTCGGCATCATTGCCATCGTCATCTGGTGCAGGCGACGCACCGCTCGTGGCGACGAAATGCTGGCGGATTTACGATCCCTGTTCTCGCGCTTGAAAAATCGCGCCAAATCGATGCGGGCCGGCGGACAAACCAACGAAGCTGCCCTGCTCGCCGCCGTATTCGGTCTGTCGGCGCTGCCAGCGGCGAGTTTTCCTTTCCTCGAAAGGCTGTACCCGGCCAAAGCGCGCGACGGCAGCGGTTGCGGGTCTACTTCGGATTCATCGTCCTCCTGTAGCAGCGGCAGCAGTTGTGGTGGCGGCTGCGGTGGTGGTGGCTGTGGCGGCTGAGATGACCACGATGTCAAACAGTACTGATCGGGTCGGTATTGGCTGGCGCGGCGAATTGGCGGCCGGGATATTTTCAAATCTTGACAGCATCGACCTGCTGGAACTCGTCGCCGATGATCATTTCCGCGCCACGCCGCGCGAATTGCGGGCACTTCGCACGCTGGCAAGCCACACACCGATCACGCTGCATGGTGTGGCAATGGGCCTCGCAGGGAGCGAGCCGACGCAGACTCGACGTATCGACAACATGGCGCGCCTGGTCGATGCGCTGCAACCGCAATCGTGGTCTGAGCACCTCGCGTTCGTTCGCGCCGGGGGCGTCGAAATTGGCCACCTCGCTGCACCGCCACGAACCGCGCAAAACATCGATGCTGCCGTTGCCAATATCGAATGCGCAATCCGAATTGTCGGCCGTGCGCCGTTGCTAGAAAATATTGCCACCCTGATCAATCCCCCGGCCAGCAAGCTGGATGAAGCGACGTGGGTAACCGACATCATCCTCGGCAGCGGCGCGGAACTATTACTTGATCTGCATAACCTGTACGCAAATGCCGTTAATTTTGGCATCGATCCCACTGACTTGCTGCTGCGATTTCCCATCCATCGCGTAAAGGCGGTGCATCTAAGTGGCGGCAAATGGATACCGGAGCCGTCGATGGACGGTGCGTTGCCAACTGCGGAGCCGCGCTTTCGGCTGCTTGACGATCACGTTCACGACGTTCCTGACGCCGTATTTGATTTGCTGACGCTGTTGGCGCAGCATGCACCTCAGCGGCTTGATGTCATCATCGAGCGCGACGGAGAGTATCCTGATTTCACCTGTCTGCTGGCGCAACTTGATCGCGCTCGTACGGCGCTGCAGCGGGGCAGAAACGCATCAAACGCATTGCGGAGGGCAGCATGAACCCAATTGCACTCGAGACTTTTTTGGCGAAGCTTTATACAGACCCGGCGGCCCGCAATTCTTTCCTTGCCGATCCTGTGCGGGCGGCGCACGACGCGGGGCTGGAAGATGACGACGTCAGCTCGCTGAACGAAATCGATAAAGTCGGCATGCGCATGGCGGCAGCAAGTTATGTGCACAAACGCGAACAGCATAGGCAGCCAAAAATGGCGTTGCATGACACATGGGTGAAGTGGTTCAAGCGTTGACCGGGCGTCAGCGTCACCTGCGTAATTTCTGAATTTTAGACAGCCATTGCTTCGACGCCGGTCGTGTCCCGGACAGCACGGCAGTGCTCGTCTCGTCACATTTTGATACACGGCGGCACGATATAGTCTGATCAAATTCCACTTTCAAATTACATCCGGATCACCCCAATGACAGCACCTAATTATTTGCTACAACGATTGTTGACCATTACGGCCTTGGGTCTCACTCCCCTCGGCGTAACCATGGCGCAGGCACCCCTGGTTACGCCACCCGCAGCGTTAGGCTTGGACAACGTCCCCGCCATCTCTCAAAGCGTCGCGACGGAAGTGAGCAAATATACAGAATTCAAGCCGACTGGCTTCTCCGGCTGGCATCCGACGCGCATGGAAATGCTGGTCAGTCGCCGCCACAAAAACACCACGCAGGTTTATCGTCTGCCCTCCCCTGGCGCTGCACTTGAATTGCTCACTGACTATCCTGAGCCGGTGCGCAGTGCTTCATATCAGCCAACGAAGGGTGACTATTTCCTGTTTGGCAAGGACAGCGGTGGCAACGAAGTATTTCGACTGTACAAACAGTTCGTGACAAAAAACGCTGCAAGTCAATCCGCCGCCGCCATTTCGCCCGATGACAAGCGCATACAGTCACTTGCCTGGTCCAGTCGTGGAGATCGCGTGGTGTACACCACCGTGCCGGTCAATCGCAAGGGTTCCAACGACACGGTGCAATCGGAAGTCCACATTGCCAGCCCCAACGGCAATCCTGGCAAGGATCTGGTTATCGCCTCACTGCCGGGCGGCGGATGGGGTGAGTTTACGTGGTCGCCGGACGACAAGCACCTGGCGCTGCTGGAAGAAGTGTCAGCCAATGAAAGCTACATCTGGCTCATGGATGTCGCGACCGGGACCAAGCGCCGAATCACCGAAAAAGACGGTGCCGAGCAGGTTGCCTACGGTGGCGTGGAATTCAGCCGCGACAGCAAGGGAATATATACGGTTACCGATCGCGGCAGCGAGTTTCAGCGGCTGACCTATATCGATCTGAAAACAAACAAGCAGACAACGCTGACGAAAGACATTCCGTGGGATGTCGATGCGTTTGACTTGTCGCACGACGGCAAACTGATCGCGTTTGTGAGCAACGAGGACGGTACCGGCAAATTGCACCTCATGGGCACAGCTGATGGGAAAGCGCTGACCACACCGACGCTGCCACTGGGTACACTGGAAAGTGTGCGTTGGCATCGCGACAGCACAAACCTGGCGATCACCGTGGCATCTGCCAAGGGCCCGGCTGACGTTTATTCGTTCAATGTAAAAACTGGAAAACTTACACGCTGGACCACCACTGAAGCGGTGGGCGCCGATCCCAGCACATTCGTCGAGCCGGATCTGGTTCGCTGGAAGAGTTTTGATGACCGCACGATTTCCGGTTTCGTCTATCGCGCCCCTGCTGCGAAGTTCGCCGGCAAGCGCCCGGTATTGATCAATATTCACGGCGGGCCGGAAGGACAATTTCGCCCAGGCTTCATGAGTCGCAACAATTATTTCACCAGCGAAATGGGAATCACGGTCCTTTATCCGAATGTGCGTGGCTCCGCAGGTTACGGGAAGTCCTTCCTGAAACTCGACGATGGGCGGTTGCGTGAAGATTCCGTCAAAGACATCGGCGCGTTGTTTGACTGGATCGCGACGCAGCCGGATATGGATGCCTCCCGGATCATGGTATCGGGCGGCAGCTATGGCGGGTACATGTCGCTGGCAATCGCCACCCTCTATTCCGACCGGATCGCGGCCTCCATAGATGTCGTCGGCATCTCTAATTTTGTGACCTTCCTGGAGAACACGGAGAGCTATCGCCGCGATCTGCGGCGCGTGGAATACGGTGACGAACGCGACCCGGAAATGCGCAAATTCCTCGAGACTATTTCGCCGCTTAACCGCGCCGCGCAAATCAAGAAGCCGCTGTTCGTGGTGCAAGGAAAAAATGATCCACGCGTGCCCTACACGGAGGCCGAGCAGATCGTTGCGACACTGAAAAAAGGCGGTACGCCGGTGTGGTACATGGTGGCAGCCGACGAAGGCCACGGCTTCGCCAAGAAAGCCAATTCCGACTATCAGTTTTATGCGACGATTGAATTCATGCGCAGGTATTTGCTGGATAAAAAATAGTCGGAAAAGACTAGCACTGGCGCGCTTCTTCGAACATTTTCATGCCGGAAAGCTCGCCAGTGCTAGACTTTTAGTCCTTCCCCTCTGGGAGAGGGAATGCTCCAACCAAAAATGAAGCGAAATCCCCATGTACACCCTCTACTACTCTCCCGGCTCGGCCAGCATGGTCGTGCACCTCGCCCTTCTCGAAATCGGCGCGCCGCACAAACTTGAATTGGTCGATCTGGAGAGCGACCAGCAACGCAGTCCAGAATACCTGAAACTCAATCCTCATGGCGTCGTGCCGACGCTCGTCATCGATGGCAGGGTGATGACCGAATCCGCAGCATTGCTGATGATACTGAGCGAACGGCACCCTGAAGCGCACTTGTCTCCTCCCATGGGGACGCCCGAGCGCGAAGCGTGGCTGCAGTGGATCGTTTACATGAGCAACTCGCTCGCCGCACCGTACCGGCTGTGGTTCTACCCCGCTGAACTCGGACTGGTCGAGCACACGGCTGAAAGCCGCAAGGCGGTGCAAACCAAAATCGAAAGCATCTGGAATCGGCTTGACGCACATCTTGCGGCAAGTGGTCCCTATTTGCTTGGCCGCGAATTCTCCGGAGCGGATTTGCTATTGACCATGCTCATGCGCTGGTCGCGCAACATGCCGCATCCGGTGACGGAATGGTCGGCACTCAAGAAGCTGGCTGACCTGGTACGCGCACGGGAGAGCTGGAAAAAACTCTATGCCATCGAAGGGCTCAGCGAGTGGTAGCTGGTTGGAAAAAGTAGCCTGAATACCGGGGAACACCGCGCTGTCGGCCTAACGCGGCAAAACACGACTACTTGGGCTGCACCACAGGAGGCGCCACCACCGGACCTTCGACATACGGGTTGGGATCGAGCGCTTTGTTGAGCACTGCGGCAATACGCGCACCCGCTTTGGCGAGCTGTGTCGGGATGATCTCGACGGCGCCGTCGACATACGACTGTGGTAGCTCAACTGGTGTCGCGGTCCACGCCTCGCGGCACACGAACGTTGGCAGCCTGGCATACGTCACCGACTTGCTCAGTTCATAAGATTCATTCATCCAGTCGCGAATATCCGACTTCTGCCATTCGCGCGCCTCTTTGCCGCGGAAGCGGCTGACCAGTTGCAGTGCGAACTCTCGCTCACTGCTGCCGCGCAGAGTCAGCTTGACGAATTCGCTGTCCCACACTGCATGCAGCCGACGTGGATTGATGGCGCCAGGCAGCAATATATTCTTGAAATTGCCGCCGGCATCGCCATCGTCTGCGGTGTGCAGCGGCTGATGTATATCGCCGATGAAATGAACCAACAATCGCGCCGCCATTGCGCGAATTTCCGGCGGGTTGGTGAAATCAGCAAGTATTTTGGCTAGCACCGGCACGCGCGCTGATGCGCAATCGCCATTCGGACAATATTGCTCGAACGTCAGCGTCTGGCAGATGGGCTGATTATCCCAATGCCAGCGCTCGGAATTGGGGATGAGCAGCGCCAGTGTGGCGCGGTTAAGATCGGCATAATTTGCGATATCGCCCAGATCAGCACCCGGTATGATTTCATTGAGCCGCAAGCGTGCGCGAGCCGTCATTAATTCCGCAGCCACGAGGCCGGTAACGCGATGGCCTTCTGCCCCCCAGGCAAAAACCGGTGCCGGTGCAAATGCCGCCGACATCAGCAGAGTTGCGGCGATCAGGCCAGCAACCAATCCTTTGTACGAATTGCTTTCCGACATTTGGATCATCCCCATTTTTATTTATCTACTTCAGCGATGAGCCGATGCGATAGCCGCATCGACTCGCTTGAACAACGGTCCTTGAAGGGAACGCACGTGTGCATCCCAGTGTTTCCATGTTTGCCGCAAGTCGTTTTGCAAGCGACTGGCAGTTTCGAGGTCGCCGACGTTTGCAGCCCAGATTGCATATTCGGCTTTTGACTCGACACCGCCGAAACGCGTCACCGCAATTTCGAATTCCTCTCTGGCCGGGATATTGCTTCCTTCGGCCGCAAGTGCTTGGGCGAGCAACACGGCCAGCTGCTCCTGGCGAAAACTCGCATTTCGTTCGCGAATGCACTGGAGCAATCGTACGGCGTCAGAAGGCTGACTGGCCAGCAGTTTTGCCTTGGCTGCATTGAAACCGATCTCCGGGTCTTTGGCAAAAGGGCCCTTCAGGCATAGATCGAATTGCTCCACCGCCTTGGCCGGCTCGTCCGCATCAAGCAAAGCGTTCGCCAGCCTGATCTGATTTTGTGCGGTGGGCGTCAGTTCAAACGCGTCCCGGGCAGCGCGTAGCTCGCGCGTTGGATCAAGTACCTTGAGTGCCACGGATAATGCGCTCTTGATGCCTCGGTCGACACGCGACGCGGGCAAAAACTCGACCAGAAAGTAGACCAGACATCCCAGCAGCGGAAATGAAAACAGGATGATCAGCCAGTACATCTGGCGGCCTTTGCGGATCACATGGACGGCAAAAAAAATAGCCACCAGAAAATGTAGGCCCAATCCAATGAACGGCATGCTTTATCCTTTCGCTTTCAGTTAGGCGTGTGCTGGTGTGCGGAACATAATACCTGAGCCCGGCGCCGATTCATCCGCCAGAAAGAAACCACATGAGCAATGCAGCACCCGGCAAAATATTGTTCGAACGCGCCGACGTCAAAGTGACAGAGTCGCGATTCGATACGGGCTTTGCCAGCTACACGATCAAAAGGATCAGCGCGGTACGCGTGGATGCGGAAAAGCGCCGCATCCGTCTCGGCATGCCACTGGTAATTGCCGGGCTGGCTGGCCTGATTGCGGGTGCATTGACCAATTTTCCGCTATTGATTGTGGCGGGGGCAGCGTTCACGGTCGGTGGAGCAATGATGTGTTTCGCGAAAGTGAACCGCTGTGTGGTCCTAACGGTGCGGGGCGAAGACGTGAAAACCATCACGAGCAAGGATGCCGCGCTCGTTCACGATCTCGCGGCCGCATTGACCGCGGCAATTACCCAGCGCAGTCACGGCAGCAAATGATGGACTGAAAGTTAGGAACGAACTTCAATACAGTTTGCCACCCGCCCATCGCGGGAGTAAAACAGAGTTCCCATCCATGAGTGTATTGCGGGAGTTCGCCATGAACCGGAACATGAGGAGATTGATCACGCGGTCGCTGGCCGCGGCTTGTGCCCTTTGGGTTGTGGCGGCGGCAAACGCCGTCGGATTGAGTGGCATCAAGCTGCAATCCGCGCTGGGGCAGCCGCTCAGGGCAGAAATCGACGTTACCGGCCTGGAAGCCGAAGAATTTGCCCGTGTAGTGGCGCGGGTGGCGAGCCCAGAGGATTATCAGGCGGCCAAACTCGCCTACTTGCCGCAACTACGCCAGTTACGAATCGACACTGAGCGCGGCGCCGATGGCAGGATGTTTCTGAAAGTCTCGGGAAGCCCAACGATCAATGAACCATCGCTGGAGGTATTGGTGGAATTCAATTGGCGGGGCGGGCGTTTGCTGCAGAAATATACGCTGTTGCTCGACCCGCCAAAATAAAATGAAGCTCGTCGCTACTTCACCTCTTCTGCGACGCCGCCAGCGCGTTCAACTTTGACGGCTTGAACTGGCACGAAGATCCATAGCAGGATGTACACAAGCACGCCGATGCCGTGCAGCAACGCGGTCAGGACAAATAAAATCCGCCACGACCAGGAAGGTATGCCGGATTGCACCGCGAGTCCGCCGCAAATTCCACCAATCCACTTGTCAGTCGTAGATAGCCGGTAATCATTCAGCGACGACGGTGACTGCATTTGTCTGGGTGGCACTTGGCTGGAAGTGCTGTCGAGCACGCGTTTCTTGGCGAGAACGAATTCCTCCTCGGTCAATACACCCTGTTCGCGCAATGCCTGCAACTTTTGAATTTGGTCCGCCATATCCATTTTCCGTCTCCTGTTTCGATTCTCGGCGCAGTGGTTGCAGCCGATGAACAACAGCATAGGCGTTTCCGCTTTGCAGGGGTTGGCGGCAGCGATGGAATGCAGAAACAATCTACCGAAGTTGCGTTTGAGCGGCTGAGTCGGCCGACGAAATACAGCGCAAGACTTCGCGAAAATAGAAAACTCAAGCACCAGAGCGCCTCTCCGAGCATAAATAGTTGGAGGTGATCGCCAATAAAGGAGTTTTCTCACCGACTTGGCGAATTTCATATCCTGAACGTGGTCGATGTCGCATGAGCGGCCGTTTGTGTTTACCAATCTGAAAACCGGACATGGTTTTGAAACGGTAATTCAGTTTGTGATCAAGCAGGGGATGCTGGAAGCCAAACCCGAGGCAGTTGTACTAGACTAGCCGCATGAACACGACCCCTCTAGCAACTGACGCCGCCGACACCCGCGCCGCATTTAACCCCTTGATTCGCCCCTACCTGGTCGCGCAAGGCGCATTCATTCTTGCCGTGACCATCGTAGGCATCCCGCTCGCCATCATCTGGCTTTTAGGCGTCGGCCAATGGTGGGCGCGGCACTATTTCGACAAGCTTGACTGCCATCTGGACGCGAAGAAACTGCGCTATCGCAAAGGCATTCTGGTGACGGTGGAAAAAACCATCCCGCTGGAAAATATCCAGGACGTAACCTTCATCGAAGGCCCTATCCTGCGTCACTTCCACCTGAGCACCCTCAAGTTCGAGACCGCCGGCAGCGGCGCCGGGCAAGCCAACGATATGCACCTCACCGGCATCATCGACGCGCACGATTTCCGCAACCGGATTCTGGAGGCGCGCGACGCGCTCAAGCAGCAGGGGCGCGACCCGCACGCCGCTGCGGCATCGTCAAACTCGGAGAGCGAGTTCAGGGTTGCGCAGTTGGCGGCGCTACATGGGATAGAGCGCAGGTTGGATGAGGCGGTGGCGTTGTTGAAGGAGCGCAAGTAGCGGGATTGTCGGACGGTTTCAATGCAGATTGAGATTCGGCGAAATGCGACATGCACCGTTGCCAAAAATGGAAACTCGTTCATCCACGCGGCGTTCAAGGCAAAAAGGCTTCGAAATGTCCGCCGAATGGCGATCTACGTAAATTGGACGAAGTAACAACGCAATGCATGACTACGCAATCTCATTCGAACGAAATTAATTGACGCTGCCTCTCATTTGCCCCGCGCGTCGCCATTACGCGATGCAGCTCGTGCACGATCTCCGCGCCCGCCTCATTGCGCGCCGCTGGTTACACTGCAACAACTGTAGAATTCAGGCTGACTGACTTAACCGCGATCCGATATGTCCATTTACACACTTGGCTATGAAGGCCTCGATATTGCAGGCTTCATCGCTCGACTCCAGCAAGTTGGCATAAGGACAATTGTTGACGTCCGCCAGCTTCCGTTGTCCCGAAAGCGTGGTTTCTCCAAGAAATCTTTTTCAGAAGCCCTGGCGCAGGCAGGCATCGCGTATGTTCACATGCCGACGCTTGGCTGCCCAAAAGCGATTCGGGATTCGTATAAGCAAGATCAGGACTGGAGGCTGTACTCAGACGCCTTCCTGGCGTACCTTCAAACTCAGGGAGCCGGTGTGCGCGAACTGGCAAAGATTTCGCGTGCGACAACAGCGTGTCTTGTTTGCTTCGAAGCAGATTTCAATTTCTGCCACAGAACGTATGTTGCCCGCGCGACACGGCGATTCGGTGCTCCCGCCGTTCAGCACATCACGGCGCAAACAGTGGTAGCTGATTTGCCGCTGCGGGTGGCTGCTTAGGCGGATAAATCAGCGAAACAATAAGCCACTGATTGGGAAAGCGATGGATCGTCCCGAGCATAAGCAAAAGGTCTTTCGAAGGTAGTTCTTGTTCGAGCTTTTGCCGGAACGGTGCTACCCAACCAGTACCGTGCCTACTGTGGACTTTCCAGAAAAGTGCACCAACTTCCCAGTCAACCAGCTTGTGCCGAAACTCGTGTTTCTCGCCGTTCACGTCGCATTCATACCGGTAGTGAAAGTCGTACGGGATTTTCCTCAGTAGCTTGAGGGTCCTGGCTTCCTCGTTCTCGTCGAACAAGCCCACTTGCATTTGCATTTGAAGCAGCTTGGCTTTTTCTTCCTCCGTCCAATCAGGAGCGCTAGTCTTCTTGATTTCCAACTCCACGATCCGCGAAGGGCGCAACAACGCGAGCGTGTGCCCCTTGCTTGTTCGATCCTGCTCGACGGAAGCGAAGTCAGAATAAACTGGAATCATCGCGAGCCACTGCCTGCGTTCGCGCCACCCCGCCTCGCCACTTGGCAAGGCCGACTCATCGCAGTTGATCGTATCGACGTAGATCTTGTGACTCTCGGGCCGATGATCGTTCCCGGCTTTCTCAATCCTGGCGGTGATCCATTGCCACTTCTTGAACTGCTGCTCGTCGCCAACAAGTCGAAACGGCATTGGGTAAATTCGGATCAGCTTTCCAGATTCGTCCATCCCCGCGACACAAGAAGTCTCGGTGTACTTCGCGCTTGGCGATGGGTACGTCTTGCAAAGAATCAGAATTCGCTCGATCTTTGAAATCACTATTGAATCCTCGCTAGATCAGGCGCTTTGGACACCGACACAACACTGGAGCCACCTCCTTCGTTCATTACCTTACCAATCAAGATTAGACGGAGGCATCAAGCGGACGTGGCTCTAATTTCTTGACTCTTCAATGGGTCAATATCGAGTCGCTTCAAAGAATTGACTCAGACAAGGGGCTCGTAGCATAAGCGCGGTTCGTGGCAGCATTTGCGCTATGAGAAACGAGTGCGCAGCGTTTGCTGCGCTGTCGCGTCAACTATTGGGACAACAGCACTCAGCTGGCTTCAATTTCGAGAAGTTGATTCAGCCATGCGTGCGACAGCGGCTTCGGCAACGCAAACCGCCCTTCTCCCCCACATGCGCCAATGTGTTGCCATACTTGCTGTGATACAAACTCGATATGATGATTGGCGTCGTTTGCAACAGCAGGTCCAGGCGAAAACTTTCCTGTGCCGAACATCGCAACAGATGCAAACTTCTGATCGCCGAAGCTAAAGTTTCGGCCCATAAAGTCTTTCGATGTGACAAGCTCTTTGCAAAGCTGTTGGTAGTCGCCACGTGCCGCGCGTCGGATCACATGGTCGAGTGGCGTTGTGTAGCGAATACGCGCAGGCACGTTGACGACCTTCGCCGGTGGGGTGTGATGAATTTCAACAATTCCATGATCACCAAACGCCAAGTCGCGCGTGCCCGCCAGCAAGCGCGCGACATCTGACCAAATATCGTATTCGACCCGACGGAAGCGCAGCACCTCGCCTTTGGTCCGTTTCCCCAACTGTGCGGGAATGCTCGTCCCGGAGAGGACGATGTTACGAAAGTTCCCCATACCGTTTATCGCGTCAATCGCATCCTTTGCCACCGATCGCAGCCGCTCCGCCTTATCGTTGCCAACAAAAGCGAAGTTCAGCACGAGATCTGCCTTCTCAGGGGGGATGCTCAACGCCTCGAGCGTTGCGCCAATCGCCTCTTCAAGAAATGTTGGCTCTTCAAGTTCGTCGCGCGCCAAGCGAATACACACGCCTTTGAGGTCGGTAGCAACAATGCCGCGAACTGCCTCTACATACTCCAGCCCGCGATCCACTATCGTACCGGTTACCGGAACACAGGTCGTACCGTTCCGCCGAAGCATTTGTGCCAAATAGCTGATCGGTTGAAACCCTGAGCCTGTGACTAACTCTGGCGGGAAGTCATGAACATCAAAATAAATTCTGCCGCCGAGTTTGGCGCATTGGGCAATTCCTTCTGCGCGTTTGTCGAGTTCATGATCAACCGTCTCGCCCTCTTTTAAGGTAGGACGCGGCAAATCGAACAGGAAGGCGCTACGCGAGTGGGCTTCAGGCGACAGATTCTGCACCGCAGTGAATGCACCCCCGCGCGCTGTAAGACTCGCCATGTAGCAAAATGAGCCAGGCATCATCTACTTCCAATTCACCTCGGGAAAGTGCTTGCGCACTTGTTTTTGTCCCACAAGGCCACTGAAATTTCCATAGCCCGTACGTTCTTTTCTCAGGCGACCAGCGATGACTGCGGGATGAATCTGAAGCTTTTCAGCAAGTGCGCAAATCGTTGCGACAGACGGTTTTAAGTAGGCTTCACTGCGTTTCCAGGCAACCCGAGGAATAAACGCATCACGCGCGATCCGATTTGCCTCAGCCTCTTTCGCGTCGTCTTCAGTATCATCCTCGATGCTCTCATCCGTAATTACAAAATCTTTTTCAGGCAGATGTTTCCACGCATGCACGAGTTCGTGCATAAGCGTGAACCAGAAATTGTCAATGCGATCCTGGCGAAGTGTCATTCCCACGACCGGAGCCCCATCGGAATCCAGCATGGCCGCGCCATCAAGCTTGGTGTGTGGCAGGACCGGGAGTAGCACGAGCGCAATACCCTTTTCCGCGAGGAACTCTTGCGCCAAGCGTGGCCCTCGCTCTGACCAACTCAATCGTGCGATATAGGCAAGAAAGTCTTCATTCAATGTGCCTTCACGCCAAGAACCACGTTGCTTGCGAGATGTGAGGGCAAGCTCGCGAACCCTACCAACCCAAAGTCGCAAGTTGGTCTTGTCCGTTTCAGGAGTGGCGCCATAGGTAATGGTCCGCTTCAAATACAACGGGCCGCGCCGCGGCTTCAAGTAGCGCTGCACAACATCACGTGCCGTCAACTGCGATACATCTTCATTCAGGAAGAAACCAGACTTGACGAGTGCGGGCAGCTGAATGTCTTCTTCACCATCGCCCGATTGATCGCTGCCATACGGTGCAGCAGGCTCGCGCACCAGCAGCTCCGCCGGAATATGCAAAGTCTCGCTAAGCGAGCGAACCATACCAAGTGTCAACGCGCGTTTGCCGGAGAGTACTTCCGATACGCGATTCTTCCCGCCTAGAATTGTTGCCAAATCTTTTTGGCGAAGACCTTGCTCCTCCATTCGAAAGCGAATCGCGCTCAATGGGTCCGGTCGCGCGAAAGCAAATCGCTGCTTTTCATAGTCCTCTACGAGTTTCGCCAGCAATTCCAGGCGATCCCCTTCCGGTGAACCCATCGGAGGATCATCCGCAGCCAGCCGTTCAATTTCGGCAACCGCGTCGCGGTGCTGTTGCTCTGTCTTGATAATGCGCGGATCCATGATTGGCTTGATTGTCTTCAATTAATTCTCTTCGTGTATTCCGCATGTGTGCCAGCCCAACGAACGATCACGACATGCGTGTTGTAAGTTACCTGCACTTCCAATCGGTAGTGGTTACCCTTGACGTTGAAGATCACCACGTTTCCACCGAGAAAACTCGCGGATGAATACATGTTCTTGATGTCCTGTGGCGTCTGCCATTTGGCCTGCTCCGTATCGGCAATCCAGTTTTCGATCCACGAACGAGCGTCAGCATGTGCGCCCACAAAATCATGTAACTGTTGGCGCCCGACGATTAGCATGCGTGCTCTTGAATTGGCTCATGCGGGGAGCATAGCACAATGTTCCCATAATGGGAACTTAAGTCTTGTTTATTTTTTGTGGAACAACTGGCAAATCAAAACGCTGGCAGACAACCTTTCAGTTCGATAATAAACCGCCGGATAACCCTATGATTTTGTTACTTAATTCGCGCACTTCGATTTTATTATCTTGACCATCGGATATAAAATTGCAACTTGGTTAGAACAAGCAGCTTCATTTCCGGTACTCAGCCAGCCTAACCCAATCTCCCAACTGATTCTGGATGTACCAAAAATGCCGCCAGGAGGCGGGTGGATGCCATGGTTTCAGTTCTGCGCGATGCATCCCACAGAGGCTTCCCGCAGTCGTAGGGCGGATTCGGCGTGGCCTTGGGCCATATGCACAATCAAGGAGACCGACGCGAACCCTTGGCAGGCGAATAAAAACAATTGACGTTGGCCCTTTCATGCATTCGCCTCTCAATCGAGCAATAAGCCGAGAATCAACTCGACGTGTTCATGCTCGCCCTCCGGGTACCAAATGGGCGTAATGTGCGCATCCGCAAGACGCTGGTCAATTTCTTGTTTCATTGCAGGATCAGTCGGGCAGGCAAGGAGCGCGTAATGGTGGGGTAAATTGTCCTGCCCTTCCTGCTGCGCCACTTTCATAAAAGTCTGAATCGTCCTGTCAGCCGACAAGCTGCAACCGAGAAACAGAAAGCTGTAACTAGTAAAGAGTCGCCTCAGCAATTTCGGAAGGGGACAATCAAAGTGAATGTTTCCGTCATTGCCATAAGCGGTGTCGTACTCGACTTTGTTAAGGACACGTTCAGCGGCATTGTCGAGATTGCCATGAAGCTTCAATAGATAACGTTCACCAGCGGGAATAGCGCGGAAGAAGGCGCTGGCTTGCCCGCGGCCCGTGACTTTTTCGACAAAAGCCTTAGCATCGTTTTCGTAAACTTTTTCGAGTACGCGATCGAAATTGGTTGTAACGACACTATTGTCGAACAGTGTTGGCAGAAGCGTCACGGCGCCAGTAATATCATCTGGAATCTTAAAGTCGCGCTCGAAATCGAGATTGAAACGATTCACGCCGAGAGTCGTAACAAGATCGTTCATTACGCCCTCATAATCGTATTTTTCTTCAAGTCGCGTACGTATGGCCTCGGGGTCAAACTTGGCATCGTCGCAGAGCTTGAGCAAATACTCTTTCCACTCAGGGCAACCGGCGCTCTTCGACATCCCTGCACCCACAAACGGAATCACAAAACCCCTCTGGCACGAACGCTTGAGCTCTTCAAAACGCGGCAAATTTCTGGAGAACTGATCCGTGTTCAAAATCTGGGCGTTCTTTTCCTGATCAAAACGCCTAGCTTCTTGTTCGTAGAGATTGCGATCACCAAAATAGAAGGCACGACTTGGTTTCGCAAGCTGGATTTCTACATCGCCGCGCTTGCAAATTACTTGAATTTCCTCAAACTCCTCATCTTCATCAATCGCGTAGTCAAAGCGACGATTCTTGCCAATTCCGGCGAGTTCTTCCAATGTAGCTTCGTGGTCAAATGCGGGATGCGAAGGACTTTGCATGGGTCAAACCTCAGCGGTAAGTTCGGCAACAACGGCTTCGAGGAGAGCGGCGCCCTTGGTGCGGGCGGTGGCGAGCTGGGTTTCCAACGCATCCACCAACGCCATCAGTTCGTCGACTTTCGCCACGATTCGGCGTTGTTCGGCGAGGGGCGGAACCGGAATTGGGAGACTTCTTAGCGTCGTCTGGTTGATTTTTGGCATGCTACCGGACGTGCCGGATGCCCTGGCACGAAGGAAATCACGAGAGGCTTCTTGGCTCATTGCCAAGTGAACGAATCCAACATCTAGCGCTGATGAGACTCTCAACTTCATCATCAAGTCGGGATAGACGAACAGATTGGGATCGCCGCGATACACGGCGGCTACGCCAACATACTCAATCGTGTTTCCTCGCTGAACAAGGATATCACCGTCACGCAGCCACAAATCCGAATCTTTGGGAACGTCAGTAGTAATGAACTTGGCATGTCTGCCGTTGAAGCGGCCAGATGTCGTCGCGGTCAAGGTGAGGGAGCGAACTGGAGTCTCATAGTCCACAGCTTTCGGAGAGAAGCCGTTTGTCGGGCCGAAGACCAACAGGTCATCAAGTTGGCGGCGCTGCCAAGACGGAGGTATGTCGAGGCCAAGTGCGTTCGTGCTGTCAATTGCTTGAACTTCTTTTGCTGTGGTGCGATTGAGCCTCATCCGTTCGGCGAAGCACCGTGCCATCAGCACCTCTACCGGTTCGTCGTTTGGGTCTTGGGGAATGAGTTTCCCTTGGACAGCGAGGGTAAGGATGGATTTGCGAAGGTCGGCGGGGTTGATGTCGTAGCGTTTGTGGAAGAGGAAATCGAGGTTGGCCAAGGTCGGCGCGTCAGCGAAGCGGGTCAGCGAAGCGCGGGCGAGTTCGGCGTGTTTCGTCCCCTGCTGCTGCTGCTGTGCTTCTAGGTCGTCACATAATGCCATCAACTCATCCACCTTCGCCACGATCCGCTTCTGCTCGTTTTCAGGTGGCATCGGAACTGGCAACAGTAGGAACTCACTGCGCGCAATTCCACCGATAATCCCAGTCATACGGGACGCAAACTGCCTGAAAAACGTGGGCGCTTGGTACAAATAGAAAACATAGCGTGGATGAATGCCGTCCCACACTTCATTTGCGTATAGTTTGTTTCCGAAGCAGATATCCCGATCAGTAATTCCGACTTTTTTCCCAGCACTCCCACCTTCGGCGCATATCAGCACAGCATGCGCGTGAGCTACCTTGAAATCTGATCGACCAACTGGAACCTTTAGACCATTCTTATAGGCTAAGGCATCACGCCCATAGCCAACGTCTTTCGTCGCAATGAACGGAAGCCCAGTTTCAACTCTCGCCAGCTCAGCCTTACCTGTCTCGCTGACGCTGTTTCCATTGAAGATCCATCCGGTATCCCCGAGACGCACCCACCGCCATTCGACCGGAATTCGAAATGGCACACTGTCTCCAAATTTTGGGAGTGCCTCCTGCTTTCTCGCGAGGCCCGCAGTTACGGCCTTCAGTCTCGCGTCGGCCGTCTTCTTGAGTAGCTCAGCCACAGGGCTATCAGAAGCATGCTGCGGCACTAACTCGCCACGAATAGCGAGTTCTAAAATCAAATGCCGCATCTTCGCCACCGCGTCGGGTGCACCAACAAAATAGTCGAACTTCTGAAAGAACTGTTCGCGTTTCATTCACTCAATCCCGCAATAGCGGAGAGCGCGCGCTGCAATTCCTGTTTTAGCGCATCACGCGTATCAGCAATGTGCCCCAAGAGATTTTCGTATTCGGGCAGCAAGTGATCCACATCGCCGGGACCGGTGTCAGGATTGTGCGGATTTTTGAGGTCAAGATTGAAATTTCCCGCCTTGATCTGTTCGATGGAAACCCGCCAAGCCTGCTCGTTTTCCACGCGCGCTTTGAACCCATCGGATTCTTTTCCCCACCATGCGCGTTCCGCAGCAAATTCCTCAATGCGAATCGGCTTGCCCTTGTTGTAGCTCTTCGCACCCTCGGGATACGGGTGTTCGTAGTACCAGACTGCCGTGGTCGGCGCGCCCTTGGTGAAGAACAGGAGATTGGTGCGAATACCGGTATACGGATTGAAGACACCGTTGGGCAAGCGGACGATGGTGTGCAGGTTGCAATCGGTGAGCAGCGCTTCCTTGATGCGAGTCTTCACGCCTTCTCCAAACAACGTGCCGTCCGGCAACACCAGCCCGGCGCGGCCACCGGGCTTGAGGATTTTCATCAGCAGGACAAGGAACAGATCGGCGGTCTCGCGGGTACGGAACTCGGAAGGGAAGTTGGATTCGATGCCGTCTTCCTCCATGCCGCCGAACGGGGGATTGGTGACGATCACGTCCACGCGCTCCTTTGGGCTCCAGTCGCGCAGCGGGCGTGCCAGCGTGTTGTCGTGCCGCACATTGGAAGGCACGTCAATGCCGTGCAACAGCAGATTGGTCATGCACAGCACGTGTGGCAAATGTTTCTTTTCGATGCCGGCAAAGCAGTTCTGGATATGTTCCTCGTCGGCTTCAGTCTTGGCTTGCTTGCGCAGATGGTCGATGACGCAGGTGAGGAAGCCGCCCGTCCCGCAGGCCGGGTCCAGGATGGATTCGCGCTTCTTGAGGTTGGGATTGACCTGCTCGACGATGAACTGGGTGACGGCGCGCGGGGTATAGAACTCGCCCGCATTGCCGGCCGATTGCAGGTCCTTGAGAATTTTTTCGTAGATGTCGCCAAACATGTGGCGGTCATCGGAGGCGTTGAAGTCGATGCCGTTGATCTTGTTGATCACCTGCCGCATCAAGGTGCCGTTCTTCATGTAGTTGTTGGCATCTTCAAACGTCATGCGGATCAGGCCGGCGATTTTGTCCGCGCCGCCGGTCAGTGACTTGAGCTTCGGCAGCAGGGTGTTGTTGACAAAATCCAGCAGCGCTTCGCCGGTGATGCCCTCTTCGTCCGTTGCCCAGCTGGACCAGCGCAGATGCTTGGGAAGCGGCGATTTGTAGTTGTCGCGGAGTACCGCCATCTCCTTCTCGCGGTCGTCAAAGATTTTGAGGAAGAACATCCAACCGAGTTGTTCGAGTCGTTGCGCGTCGCCGTAAGTGCCGGCGTCCTTGCGCATGATGTCCTGAATGGTTTTGACGATATTCGATACGTTGGCCATTGGTTACGCTGCTTCCTTTATGCGGCTTGCTGATAGAGATGGGTTTCGAGTTCGAGAATGGCGGCAAGGTATTTTTCCCGGCCGCCGAAGAGGCCGACGATTTCCACCGGCGTACCAAATTTTGTGAGGGGATCGACCTTGAGAATTTCCAGCGATTCCACGCTCTTTAGGCCGGCATCGGAGTACTTATCCAGCAGGGCTTCCAGTACCGCGCGGGCCTTGTCGCCGAATTTGCCGAAGACATTGCGCTTGCGAACCCGGTCGGCGCGCTCCTTGCGCGTGAGGGGTTTTTGGTCAAAGGCGACATGGCAGATGAGATCGAAGGCGTCCATGTCCTGCCCCACTTGCTCGGCGAGCTCATCGATGAATACACCGTGGTGCGAGAGTTCTTCGACAACCGCCTGCTTGCGCGTCGCTTCGTTCCAGGCGTTCAGGAACGCATTGAGCGAGGCGTATTCCTTGCGCACGGCTTTGCGCGTGAAGTCTTTCAGAGACTCGGTCAGCAGTTTGCCGTCGGCATCCAGATACTGGACGCGCTCGCTGATGATGCGGACTTCGACGTTGTCGACAACGTAGCAATGGCGGGGGTTGTCGGTCGACGGTGTATCCGGCAGGTGCACGACATCCATCCCGGTATCTGCTTCGGGTTCGTCCGCGGGCAAGGTGACGTCGTCAGGTGGCACGATTGGTTGATCGCCCTTCGGTTCGTAAATCTGCACCGGGTCGCCGTCGAAGTCCGGGTCGGCAAACGCGGCAGTCGCCCGCTTGAAGTCGATGATCGTGAAATAGAGCTTGCCGTAGTCTTCATTGATACGTGTGCCGCGGCCAATGATCTGCTTGAACTCGGTCATCGAATTAATCGTTTTGTCGAGCACGATGAGTCGACAGGTTTGTGCATCCACGCCGGTGGACATGAGCTGAGACGTTGTAACAAGGACCGGGTAGGTCGATTCCGGGTCAATGAAGTTGTCGAGTTGCTGCTTGCCTTCATCGTTGTCACCCGTAATGCGCATGACGTACTTGCTGTTGGCCGCTGCCAGATCGGGGTTGGCGTTGACGAGTGCCTGGCGCATCCGTTCGGCGTGCGCAATGGTTTCACAGAAAATGATTGTCTTTGCGTAGCGGTCTGTTGCCTTCAAAAATTCGGTGATCCGTTGAGCGACAACGATATTGCGCTTGGTCAGAACCAGCGTTCGATCGAAGTCGCGCTCGTTGTATTCGCGGTCCTCGATCAATTCGCCGTTGCGATCAGTCTGGCCCTTTTCGGGTCGCCAACCTTCGAGATCCTTGTCCAGTCCAATGCGGATAACTTTGTACGGCGCGAGGAAACCATCGGCGATGCCCTGCTTGAGCGAGTAGGTATAAACGGGTGCGCCGAAGTAGTGGATGTTGGAGACGTATTTGGTTTCTTTCGGTGTAGCGGTCATGCCGATCTGCGTGGCCGATGAGAAGTAGTTCAGGATGTCGCGCCAAGCCGCGTCGTCCGCTGCGCTCCCGCGATGACACTCGTCTACGACAATGAGATCAAAGAAGTCAGGCGAAAACTGCCTGTAGATATTTTGTTCCACTTCTGTACCGGTTACTGCCTGGTACAGCGCCAGGTAAATCTCATACGACTTGTCGACCGTGCGATTGGTAATCTTGGTCATCGCCTTGCCGAAGGGCTTGAAGTCGTTGGTCTTGGTCTGGTCGGCGAGGATGTTCCGATCAACGAGGAACAGAATGCGTTTCTTCGCGCCGGACTTCCACAGGCGCCAAATAATCTGGAAGGCGGTGTAGGTTTTACCGGTTCCGGTCGCCATGACCAGCAGCAGGCGTTTCTGGCCCTGGACGATCGCCTCTACCGTGCGGTTGATGGCGATCTGCTGGTAATAGCGCGGGCCTTTCCCGGAGACGTCGTCGTAGTACTCTTGTGAGGCGACGGCAACTTGCGCAACTGAGTAGCCTTTCCACTTGCAATAGCGCGCCCAGAGTTGCTCCGGCGTCGGAAACGCATCAAGCGCGATTTCCCTTTCCACCGCGCCTGTCGTAACTGTGCGGTCGTGCTCCAGAAAGGCATCGCCATTCGAGCTGTACACAAACGGGATGTCGAGAGTCTCGGCGTATTCGAGCGCATGCTGCATACCATCGCCGACTTTGTGCGTGTTGTCTTTCGCTTCGACAACTGCGATCGGCATGCCAGGTTTGTAATACAAAACGTAGTCGGCCTTGCTCGCTTCGCCGCGCTTCACTGTCTTGCCGCGAACGATCACTCGCCCCTTCGTGAAGTAGACCTCCTCACGAAGTTGCGTCATCACATTCCATTTCTCGCTAGAACTTCCAACGATGGCGGGCGTGATGAATTTGGTACGTATGTCGGCTTCAGTAAGCGCTTTTTTGTTCACGTGGGATGTGACGAGCTATTCGCAAAACTCTAGCACTGGAGAGCCTCTCAGGCCGAAAGTACTTTGAAATGTGCGCCGGTGCTAGAGTTTGTTGTTATTGTGCCATTGAACTATTTTTCTATCGTACTACATCGCCTTCCTTTAAATACCTAACCATGGAAGTAGATTACGGCCCAAAATTGTCGCGTCGCGTCGCCTCGCCAGTCGTTTCCGTCCAAGCTGCTACGCCGCAAGCCGCTGCACACGCGGCATGGGCTTGTTCATCACTTGCCACAAATCGTATTGCATCTGCAGTCCCAGCCACAGGTCAGCACTCGTACCCAGTGCCTTCGACAGGCGGACGGCCATTTCCGCGCTTACGCCAGCGCGACCATTCACCACAGCTGACAACGCCTGTCGCGTCACGCCTAGCCTGGTGGCGACTTCAACCAGCGTCATTGCCTCTGGCAAATACTCCCGAAGGACTTCGCCGGGGTGCGGGGGATTGTGCTGTTTGCAAGTATTGTCCTCAGTGGCAATCCAGGTAATCGACCAACTCGACATCCGGGCCTACAAATCGAAAAACAAAGCGCCAATTATCATTCAAGACAATCGACTGGTGACCTTGATTCTCAGCGGCAAAAAACAATTTGCGATGCTTGCCTTCTAGCTTTGGTCACCACCCGAAAACGCCGGCCCCATCAAGCTGATATCGGCCTTGCCAATGCCACCCTTGCGCGCAAATTCAGGCCATTCTTGCACAACGCTTCGAATCTCCTCGATCATGGTTTTCGCTGCGGCTTCTTGCAAACCGTAGTACGCGGCCATCGCAATCGCCGTTTCCAGATCCGGTCGATTGTCCGACTCATCAATGGCCAGCGCGTGGTCCGACTTTTCAATGTTGGGGTTCATGTCATAGGCCGGGGAAAGCCGCCAGCCATCCGCGGTCAGGATGAACCCGTGGTTTCTCAGGTGATCATCGCGATTGCCGACCATGATGTTGAACACAACACGCTTGAACAATTGAGCCAGATCGGTGGCGATCTGATTTCTGGCACCGCTCTTCTGAATGAACTCGGCAATTTCCAGATAGCTTCCTGTCGCGCCATCAGACTTTCGCAGCAGCGTCATCGCAGAGGAGAAGAACCGACGCCGTCCAGCGGCACGGTCAAACCGTTTGACGCAAAACGTGTGGTGTGCAGAAGCGAGCTTCATGACACGAGCCTCGGGGACCTCGATGCCCGCGGCGCTTGCAAGTTGGTGCACCACCCACTCCCAGCCACCAACATCGCGCACGTCTTCAC
The DNA here is from genome assembly GCA_038321965.1 of Burkholderiales bacterium. Classification (GTDB taxonomy): domain Bacteria; phylum Pseudomonadota; class Gammaproteobacteria; order Burkholderiales; family Usitatibacteraceae; genus UKL13-2. The sequence goes on from JBBQFL010000016.1 coordinate 35,536, forward strand.
GGCTGGGAAACTTGGCGATCCACAGGCTGCCATCCTTATCCGTAAAGTTCGCTTTGGGGCGAGCGCCACCGAGAGACGCGCCCGGCGCGACCAGGACGGCGAGCCACTTTCTCAATTTTGCCAGGTTGTCGATTTTCTTCGCGCTCAACTCGAACGCGATCGCCTCCATCTCGCGCAAACTTGTCAAGGGCGGCGCCGATAACGGGTGCGCTGCCAAGAATCCCGCGTTCGCGTTCCGTCGAAAGCGCAGCGCGCCCTGGCGTGTCGCATCTTGCACGCCGAGCAGAAAGTCCCACGCATGCAGCGTGCGCGGGGCGCGGCGCTCGTCCTTTGCTTCAAGCGCTTCGCGCCGCTGCATCAGCACCTGACCCCAACGATCCGGTGAAGAGTCGAGGAATACGCCGAAATTGCCCACTTCCGGTTTGGGAAAAAATGGTGCCTTGTCCAGTTTGAGGTCGGGATCCAATTCAAACGCGATTCGCTGTTTCAACCACTCATCATGGTAGCGAAAGCGCACTTGCCCACGGTCATGCGAGAGACTGCCGACCAACTGGAGTTCGCCGACTATGTCAGCGTCGATCCAGACCTCAAGCGCGGACGGGTCAAGTTTCATTCGGCACCCGGCTCTTTCGTGTCCGCGGAAGTTCCAGATCCTGAAGGCGACGCCCGAGTTCGTCGTCTTTCGCGATAAGGGCAAGGTCGTTTTCCAGTCGCAACACGCCAAGAATTTTCGAGTAAGTGCCCAGTGTGACTGCGGAATCACCCTTCTCCGCACGATGCAACGTGACCCGCGAGATACCCGCGCGTTCCGCCACAATCTCCGCAGAGAATTTGCGTCGCAAGCGCGCCAGACGCAACCGCTCGCCGAGGCCGGTCAGCAGGGCTCGTTCAGAGGCGAATGTGGGTTGAGCTTTGGCAGGCATAATGTTTCATATTATATACAATTTATTAATTTTATGTATATAACAATTATCATATCGTGCGGATTGCAGACTAGCCCGCCGCAAGCGTCTTGCAAAGTAAGTAGCGCCCGGCAAAGCCAAGGGCTTTAGGTTTTCCAGCGTTTTGGGATTTCCGCTTTTGCCACGATGATGGAACAACACCAGGCTGCCTGCATCCTCAATCCACAAACAACGTCCCCGGGCACTCAAGATATCCCCGCAACACTTGCACAAACTGCGCCGCATGCATGCCATCGACTACCCGATGATCGAATGACGAAGACAAGTTCATCATTTGCCTAGCAACCACGGCTCCACCACGGATCATCGGCCTCTCGACGATACGGTTGATGCCGATGATCGCCACCTCCGGGTGATTGATCACCGGCGTGGAGACGATTCCGCCCAGGGCGCCGAGACTGGTAATGGTGATGGTGGATCCCGACAGCTCGTTGCGCGTCACCTTTCCGTCACGCGCTGCATCCGCCAGCCGCGCTACCTCGTTGGCGCAGGACCACAAGTCACGCGCCTCGGCATGCCGCACCACCGGTACCATCAGGCCGGAGTCGGTCTGCGTGGCGATGCCAAGATGCACGGCGCCGTAGCGGGTGATCACATCGGCATCGTCGTCATAGCGCGAATTGGTCTGGGGAAATTCGCGCACCGCTAGCACCACCGCACGCATCAGGAACGGTAACAGGGTCAGGCGTCCTCGTTGCTTCGCCCATGTGGTGTTCAAGCGGGCGCGCAAGGCTTCCAACTCGGTCACATCCACTTCCTCGACATAGGTGAAATGCGGGATACGGCGCTTGGACTCCTGCATCTTGCGCGCAATCCTGCGTCGCAGGCCGATCACGGGCACCTGTTCTTCATCGTTGCGCTCGGCGTGGCGTTGGTCCGCCTTTACGTCGCTGCGCCCTTTCGATGGCGGTGGCGCATGAGCATCGAGGTCCGCCTGCATGATGCGTCCGCCGGCTCCGGTCCCGTGTACCTGCTGTAAATCGACTCCCAATTCCCACGCTCGTCGCCGCACCGAAGGCGAGGCGATGGGTTTGTCAGCCACCTTGACCGCTGGCAGCATCGCGGAAGAAACCGCCACATTACGCGGCGCGACGGCAGCGGCGACAGGTTTCCGGGGTGTTTCTGCCGCCACCGTTCCAGTAGCTGGTGGAGACGCGGCCGCCGGCACCACCGCCTTCGCAGCGGCATCAACTTTTACATTGCCCGCACCTTCCACTTCGATCCGTATCACTTCCGCGCCGACGGCGACGACCTGACCGGCCACGCCTCCCAGCGCCACCACTTTGCCTGTCACCGGTGACGGTATCTCGACGGTTGCCTTATCCGTCATCACATCCACGAGGGCCTGATCCTCAACCACCATGTCACCGACCTTCACATGCCATGCGGCCAGTTCCACCTCGGCGATGCCTTCGCCGATGTCCGGCATCTTGATGATGTGTATTCCCATCGATCAGGACTCCATGACTCTTTTGAACGCGGCAGCGACCCGCGCCGGTCCCGGGAAATAATCCCATTCCTGCGCATGAGGATACGGGGTGTCCCAGCCGGTCACCCGCTCGACGGGCGCTTCCAGGTGATAGAAGCAATGCTCCTGTACCAGCGCCACCAGTTCGGCGCCGAAGCCGCTGGTGCGGGTCGCCTCGTGCACCACCACACAACGGCCGGTCTTTTTCACGGACGCGACGATGGCGTCGAGATCCAATGGCCAGATGCTGCGCAGGTCAATGATTTCGGCATCGATCCCGCTCTCATTGGCGGCGGCCTCGGAGACAAACACCATCGTGCCGTATGCAATCACGGTCAGATCCTTACCGGGTCTGAATACTGCGGCCGTTTCCAGCGGCACGGTGTAATAGCCCTCGGGCACCTCACCCATCGGATGTTTGGACCAAGGCACCACGGGCTTGTCGTGATGACCATCAAATGGCCCGTTGTACAGGCGCTTGGGCTCCAGAAAAATCACCGGGTCGTCGTTCTCGATGGACGCAATCAGCAAGCCCTTGGCGTCGTACGGATTGGACGGCATCACGGTACGTATTCCACAGACCTGCGTGAACATGGCCTCCGGGCTCTGGCTGTGCGTCTGCCCGCCGTAAATTCCACCGCCGCAGGGCATACGGATGGTGATGGGTGCCGTGAAATCCCCGACCGAGCGAAAGCGCAAACGCGCCGCTTCCGATACGATCTGGTCGGTGGCCGGATAAACGTAATCGGCAAACTGGATTTCCACGACCGGGCGCAGCCCATAAGCACCCATGCCCACGGCGGTGCCAACGATGCCACCTTCGGAGATCGGCGAATCGAACACGCGCGACGTACCGTATTTTTTCTGCAGTCCTTCGGTGCAACGGAACACGCCGCCGAAATAGCCCACGTCCTGGCCGTAGATGACCACGTTGTCGTCGCGCGCCAGCATCACGTCCATGGCCGAGCGCAAGGCCTGGATCATGGTCATCGGCGTCGTTTTCACAGCCGCACCATCTTCTTCAATCATGGATTTGACGTCGTCCTTCATGATCACAATCCCAATTCCTGGCGTTGCTGGCGCAAGTGCGCCGGCATGTCCTTGTACACATCCTCGAACATGGCGGCAGGGCTTTGCACATGGCCATCTGCCAGCGTGCCGTAACTCCCCGCCTCCTTTTGCGCCGCAGCCACCAGGCCTTCGACCTCTTTTTGCGTCGCGGCATGTTCCTCTTCCGACCACGCGCCCAACACCATCAAGTGTTGCTTCAGCCGCTTGATCGGGTCGCCCAGCGGAAAGCGCTCGGCATCATTGGCTGGACGGTATTTGCTGGGATCGTCCGACGTCGAATGCGGCCCGGCGCGATATGTGACCCATTCAATCAACGTGGGACCGAGGTTGCTGCGTGCACGTTCAAGCGCCCATTGCGAGGCGGCATATACCGCCAGAAAATCATTGCCGTCCACCCGCAGCGAGGCGATGCCGCAGCCCACGCCGCGCGCGGCAAACGTCGTGCCCTCGCCGCCGGCAATCGCCTGGAAAGTGGAGATGGCCCACTGGTTGTTGACCACATTGATGACGACCGGCGCGCGATAGACGTGGGCAAACGTCAATGCCGTGTCGAAGTCTGCCTCCGCCGTCGCGCCATCGCCGATCCAGCCGGATGCGACTTTGGTGTCTCCCTTGATGGCCGAGGCCATGGCAAAACCCACCGCCTGAATCATTTGCGTGGCCAGGTTTCCGGACACCGAGAAGAATCCCAGTTTGCGATACGAGTACATCACCGGCAACTGCCGCCCTTTGAGCGGATCGCGCTGGTTTGAAAACAGCTGGCACATCATTTCCACCATCGACGCATCTTCACGCGCCAATAACAGGCCCTGCTGCCGGTAGGTGGGAAAGCACATATCGCCGTCGCTCAACGCAAAGGCATGGGCGATGGCGATGGCTTCTTCGCCCAGGCATTGCATGTAGAAAGACATTTTTTTCTGCCGCTGCGCGATCAGCATGCGGGCGTCGAAGGCGCGGGTCTTCATCATGGCGCGCAGTCCGCGTTTCAGAAGCGCCACATCGACCTGCGGAACCCAGGGGCCGACGGCTTTGCCATCGTCGTCCAGTACGCGCACCAGCGTGAAGGCGAGGTCACTGGTCTGGGCAGGCTGGGAATCAACCGGAGGCCGTCGCACTTCGCCAGCGGCAGAAATGGGCAGATAGGAAAAATCGGTGTCGTGACCCGGGCGCCCACTGGGCTCCGGCACGTGCAGGCGAAGGGGTTCGCGTGCTGTCTGCATTTGCATTGCTCCTTGCAAGGTTGTGTCCTGCGTCAGATCACGGTTGGCCGGTTTCAGGGCAAGACAAACGGCCTGCGGTGTCCGGACAATGCGGCATGTCACGCGGGATCGCCACGTGACTTGCATGGCGCGAAGAATAGCCTATTTTTTGCGGGCGGAGGTTTTTCGAACGGGCAGTCAAACCCGCTCATTCACACGCCATTCCGGGAAAAGACGGCTGGCGAGGCGCGCCGGATGGCGATCTACGCTTATTTTGCGCAGGCAACAATGCGTGGTTCACACGCCCAAACTCCTGCGTTTCGCTTTCTCCTATTCAGGTTTCTGCTCACCAAGCTGTTTGCTGAGCATATCCCTGAGCGCATCCTCAGACTGCGACGGTACAGGCGTGGTCTGCGCCGGCGCCACCGGTGTGTCGCGCCAGACGATATTCGGGAATACCAACACCAGCGCAAACACCATCAACTGCACCGCGAGGTAGGGCAACAGTGCTTTGGTCAGCGCACGACCGTCGAGATGGTGCGGCGTGCGATTGCGCACCATCAACACCGAATAGCCGAACGGCGGGACCAGGAAACTCGCCTGCAGCATCAGCAGTGTGAGCACTGCCACCCAGGTTGCATCCGGAACACGCAACAACAGCGGCGGAATCACCAGCGGGATGACGACAAAAATCATTTCGAAGGCATCGAGCACCAGCGCACATACGCCCAGGATCAGCAGCACCACCGCCAACGCGCCGTACCCACCGCCACCGATATCGGCAAGCAATGCCGCCAGCCAGCGATCGGTGCCGAAGGCGCGGATGATCAGCGTGAACACGGTCGCCGCGATCAGTAACGCAAACAACGCCCCGCTGATGACGATGGTATCGCGCAAAGTCGCTTTCAGCGTCTCGCGCGTCAAGGTGCGCGAGACCAAACCAAACCCGAACAGCGCGACGCCGCCGGTGGCTGCTGCTTCAACCGCATACAGATAGCCGAGTACAACACCGCCTAGCAGGCAGACAACAATTAGCGTCATCGATCCCGCAGTGACCCATTCGCCGCGCGTGAGCGGTGTGCCAATTACTTCGCGAGTGGCATTGCGGTGGCTAGACTGGCGGCGACTGGTCCACCACGTGGCCGCAATGCAAAGCGCAAGAAGAATCGCGGCCGGAATCAGCGCGCCGTGAAATACATCTTGCGTATTGATGATGCGGCCCTCCCCGATCATCCTGCCACCAAGCGCGTTGACGGCCTCGGTATGCGCGCGAAGCATGGCGTCGCCAAGTAGGATCAGCACCAGCGAAGGTGGAATCACCACGCCCAGCGTGCTCGACACGCAGACCAGCGCGGCACTGCGCTCAGCAGGCATGCCGGATGCGTCCAGCCGCGGCTGCAACGTGCGCGCGAGCATCGCCGCACCGGCGCCCACCGAGCCGTTCATGGGCGCGAGCAATGCGCCGAGTCCGAGACCTGCCAGCGGCATCCCACAGCCAGTCCATCTCAACGCGCGCGCGCCGGAACGCAACAATATTTCTGCAAGCGGCAGGCGGTTCAGAAGCGCACCCATGAAGACGTAAAGTGGCAGCGCCTGCAGGAGATCATTTTCAAGCAACCCCAACAGGCGGCTCGGAATGGCGCTTAACAACGGCAGCGTAAAAACACCCGCCCAAACCCCCACAACCACAAACACCAGTGCGACACCGATCAACAACACCCACGCCGGCAGTCCAGTGGCGACCATCATCACCGCGACTAAAACGAGCATCCATAAGCCGGCAGACTCCATCAATGTGTGTCCGGCGCACGGGCGAGGATGACGTCGAGTAACGCCTGTATCAGCACCAGCAAGGCAAGTAGCGCAACGCAGGCGCGCACGACGAAATAGCCGGGGTTGATTGTTTCGGGGAAAGCCTCGAGCTGCAACAGCGATTGCAACACACCAGGCCATGCCGCATAAATGATGAAAGACGACCATGGAATCAACACGATGGCTGCAGCGCCGCGGTTCAGCCACCCACGCACGCGCAAGGGATAGCGGCGGGCGAAGGCGTCGGCGGCAAGGTGGGCGCGGTGCCGCGTTGCACAGGTGACGGCGATGCTCACGTACAACGCAAACAGCAGTTGGGCGAAGTCATTGGCTTCGCGCGAATAGCTGTGCACCAGATCGCGCAACGGCCACTGCAGAAACAGCAACAGTGACACCGGCAGCACCAGCACCGCGGCCCACATCAACATCGTGCCGAGAATGCGGTCGAAGGCGATCAGCGCACGCATGAACTCATTGCCATTTCCTAAGAGGTAAAAAATTCGGCCGGCTTCGCGGGCTCGCGCCTATCACGATGAATTTCGTGTTCCGGTCTGCAAAGCGACGTCGCTTGGATTGCCCATTTTAAGCAATGATCTTGCAAACTCTTCAATAATATATGGCGAAAGCAGTATTATGAAATCAAGTCAAAAGCATGACGCACTCAACGACCCGCGCACACCACCGCATCTTCAATCCGCCCGATCGGCATCGTGGGAACGTTATTCAACAATCCTGAGGCACCCTCATACTGTACGCAAGGTTCGCCAATGACTTCAATTTCACATGTCTTCAAGCGCACTATTCGAAGACCACGATTGCTAACATCCGCCATCGTTGCCATCGCACTCCTCCTGCTTTTGTTACCGACAGTGGCGCCGAGCCGTGCCATGTTGTTTTCGTTCAATGTCGGCGCGGGCCTGTTCCTCATTCTGATGTTCGTACTGATGTTTCGTGCGCCTGTTGCCACAATGCAGCGTCGCGCCAAAACACAGGATGAAAACAAGTGGTCAGTACTTGTTTTCAGTCTCATCGTCGCAGGCGTTGTCATATCAGCGCTCTCGCATGAGTTGCATGGTGCGAAGGACAAATCCCTAGGTGACATCGTACTAGCAAGCAGTACCATTTTCATGTCGTGGCTGTTCGTTGCCGTCGTATTTGCGCAACAATATGCCCATAGCTATTATCTGAAACCGGGCCAGCTTATTTTCCCCGGAACCGAATGCCCAGACTATCTCGACTTTATGTATTTTGCCGTCGTACTCAGCATGTGCTGTCAAACATCCGACGTGGCAATCACCTCGTCATCGTTTCGACGTCTGGTAATGCTGCACAGCGTTGTGTCGTTTTTTTTCAACGTGATCATTATCGCTATCACGGTTAACGTGGTCGCGAGCGTGCTGTAGCTGCAGGCGGCGTTGCGGGGGCGTCGAGAAAAGGGCTTGACAACGGTATTAGTAAGCGTAAATTATGGTGCAGCGCACAAAATACTGTGCGCCAACAAACATGTACCTGCCACATCCTTATCTGCACCTGGCTACAACGACTTTCTCTCCCGGGGAGATGTCCAGATTGTGCGCATGCAACATGAGCCGTGACGTTTGCAAAGGTCATGCATTCCGCATTTCTCAAGTGCTATTTTTCGGCGCACATACCCCGCAAGAATATTACTGCTGACGGCGCTCGCCGCAGTCCAAAAAATATTTAGCGCGGCCTCTGCCGATAGTTTTCGGCAGCCAGATCAGCGCTTTCCGCTCAATTTCTATTTCGGAGGATTCCATGGGAATCATCTCTTCAGGGTTGGTGTTCGCCATCATTTCGGTGATGGTCTTGCTGATATTCATTATTGCCAGCGGCTTGGTCCGTTATATCCCCAATGATCGATTGGGCGTACTTGAAAAAATGTGGAGTGCTCGTGGCTCCATCAAAGGTGGCTTGATCGCCCTGGATGACGAAGCCGGCTTTCAGCCCGATGTGGTGCGCGGCGGCTTTCATTTCTTCATGCCGTTTCAGTACCGCATCCATCGCGTGCCACTGGTCACCATTCCACAAGGCCAGATCGGTTATGTTTTTGCGCGTGATGGCGCATCATTGCCGCCGACGCAAACGCTAGCATCCAACGAAACCGCGTCCGATTTCCAGGATGTTCGCGCATTCCTGCAGTCCGGTGGACAAAAGGGACCACAGCGCAAAATTCTGCGTGAAGGCAGCTACGCGATTAACTTGGCGCAATTCATCGTGCTCACAATGGACCGCCGCTATGCGATCAGCATGGAGGCGAGCGACGCTGCGTTGTTCGAGCAAATGTCGGGTGTGATTGCCCAACGTAATGGCTTCGAACCGGTGGTGATTAAGGACGCCGATGATTTGATCGGCATCATCACCGTACACGACGGCCCTGCCCTGCCTGAAGGTGAAATCATCGCGCCCAGCGTGGGCAATGATGCAAACCGCATGAATCTTTTTCATAATAATTTTCAGGACCCTGAAAAATTCCTGCGCGCTGCTGGTTTTCGTGGCCGTCAACATCAAGTGTTGGCAGATGGCAGCTATTACCTCAATCGCCTCTTCGCCACCGTTGAACTGGTAAAGAAAACAGTCATCGAAGTTGGTACCGTGGGGGTGGTGGTGTCGTACACCGGCAAGACCGGACTCGATATGTCCGGCGACAAATATCGTCACGGCGAATTGGTTGAGCCCGGTACACGCGGCGTCTGGAACAAACCGCTATTGCCTGGCAAATACGCATTCAACACCTATGCCGGCAAAGTGATCACGGTACCGACAACTAATTTCGTCTTGAAATGGGTACGCGAAGCGGTGGGCCAACATCGTCTCGATGAAAACCTGTCCGAAGTCGCGCTCATCACCAAGGATGCCTTCGAGCCCACCCTGCCACTCTCGGTGGTGGTGCATATCGATTACATGAAGGCGCCGCTCGTGGTGCAGCGTTTTGGTGACATCAAACGGCTGGTCGAACAGACACTTGACCCAATGGTTTCGGCGTATTTCAAGAATATTGCGCAGACAAAAACGTTGATCGAGTTGTTACAGGAACGCAGCGATATTCAGGAAAGATCGGGCGAAGAAATGCGCGCCAAATTTGCCGCGTACAGCCTTGAACTCCAGGAAGTGCTGATCGGCACACCGCGCTCAGATAAGGAGAACAACGGCGGTATCGAGCAAATCCTGACGCAGTTACGCAATCGGCAGGTTGCGGTCGAGCAGGTCGAAACCTACAAACTGCAGGAACTCGCTGCCGCGCAGGAACGTACGCTGCGCGAGAAGCAGGCTTTGGCGGCCCAGCAGGTAAACATCACCGCATCAGTGCTGTCGATCCAGGTTCGCGAAAATGAAGGCAAGGCCAAGCTTGCTCAGGCACGCCAGGAAGCAGACACCATTTTGGTCATCGCGAAAGCAAACGCCGAACGTGTGCGTACGGAGGGCCAAGGTGATGCAGATCGCATTCGCGCCGTCGGCTTTGCCGATGCCGACAAAACCAAAGCCATCGGCATGGCGCAGGCTGAAGCAACGGCCAAGCAGGTCGAAGCCTACGGCGGTCCGCAGTATCAACTCAACAGCACGGTGCTGTTGCGTCTTGCGCAAGCGATCGAAAACGGTAAGCTGCCACTGGTGCCGACCATAGTCGTCGGTGGTAACAATGGGCAAGGCAGCTCAGGCAATTTGGTCGAAGCCATGCTGGCCATGATGATGGGCGAGAAAAATGGGCAAATGAATGCGCAGAAGGATATGACTCGCACAGCGCCACTATCGCCAACGGTGGCGTCGCACTGAACTTGGAGAATTCGCAGCTTCGATTAATGCCGCATTGATCAACATCGTTTATTTGCGCGGTTAAAGTGATTTAAAGCAATTGCGCTTTTCCCGGCTTGCAGGCGCAACACGTAGTTTGGCTGGTGCAGCGTTCCGTGCACCGGCCAAACGACGCACCCCAACAGGCCCGACAACATGCAGTTGGAATCCCCTCACTGGTCCGCGCATCGAGCTACATATCGCTTTGAGACCTATTAAAGGGCGACCCATCACAGAACTCTGGTGAGTTAGTCCTCCGCTTATGAGCATTTGTCCTGCATTAAATGGTGTCAAAGCCCCACGTGCTTAAGCACAGCAGACAACTAAGATGTTCATGTGACATTGGCGTTATGTGTGTGTTTTTCGATGCGCCAAGGATTGCACTACCGGATAAAACGCTTTCAACGAGATTTAAGGGCATTTGCCAAAATGGAATCGAACCTCGAGCGTCTATCAAGCCAACTTACCGGCAATCCGGACGTAAAAATACCGACCCAACTGATAGGCAAATTATGAACCTGCATCAACCACGGACCCGCGCTGTAACCTGCAAATCACGAATCGGCACCGCTACGCATGCGGGTGACGGCGATTTTGAGCTCGCTCGCCCATTACGCATCTATCTGGTCGAGGATTCTCCGCATGTGCGGGATCTTTTACTGGATTTCCTGAACGTGGCGAACGAAGTGGAAATCGTGGGCACCGCAGACAACGAAGTGGAATCGGTTAGGGCCATCCTGGCGGATCCGGTGGATGTGGTGATCGTCGATCTCAAACTGCGCGAAGGCAGTGGCATGGGTGTCATCGCGAAACTGCGGCAGGCACGTATGAAACAGCAGCCAAAAATTATCGTCTTCTCCAATCACCCTTTTGCTGCGATCAAGCAACGCGCCATGCAGTTGGGCGCGGACCATTTCTTCGATAAGTCGACCGAGTTCGAAGCGTTGCGGGCCGAAATATATGCGGTACGCGCGCACTAAATGTCAGCCACACTCACACAGCAGTCAGAAATTAATGCGACAACATTCCGCGCACATGGTCGTCGTAGGCTGTCTCCTTCCCGGGGACGGGGGAAGGAACCAATCCGCATCACATAAGTCTTCTGTTGCCTAAATTAACCACTGTTGAGTAATGAAGCACTAATACCCTGCATTCCAGTGACCACAACCAGCAAGTAGGCTGCGGTGCCTGCACCGGATGAATCTGGCAATGGCCTGCCTGGTTTGGCGCCGACTTTAATGGGCTCGCAGTTAAACTCCTTTATCCTTTATCCTTTATCCACGCGCTGTTCGGAGCAATATTTGTCCGCGAGGCGCATAAATAGGCGTTCTACACGAATTTCTCTGTCAAATAGGCACATCTGGCGTTGCCGCCGACAATGGCGCACCTGCGTGCCAGCATATCTGCTCCATTCCATCCAGCATAGCCGTCAGCGCCTTTCGCGCTGCAGACTGATGGACCGGCAACACCACGACATCACCCGCTTCCGCCCATTGAAGAAGTTGACGTGCAGCCTCAACTTCGTTGGCTTGCATGCAAATACGTTCAGCAGGGTAGTCTGCAGCGAGCAATGCATCTTTCAACAGTGCCGAAACTTCACCCGCCGCGCGGCCTCGAAGCATGCTGGAAATTTCTTTGACGACGATAAGACTTGGCTTTGACGTCGCGGCAACGCGCGCGAGCTCTGCGATGGCTTCATTGCTGCGGTTACCCGCCTGACCAAGCAACAGCCCGATACGACGCGCATTACCGGCAACAGTTGATTGTTCACGTCGAATCACCTCCATGCCTTCTAGCAGCATTTTGAGTCCGTCTGGATTGTGTGCATAGTCGATCACCACGGTAATATCCGCCAGTTTCCAACAGTCGAGGCGGCCCGGATTGTGCAGCCGTGAACCGCCGAAGCGCTTCAGTTGCTCCGAAATAATTGCTGGCGAGATGCCTAGCGCAGATGCAGCAAGGGCCGCGGCGGCGATATTGGCGATATTGAACATTGCCGCACCGTTCAGTGTCAGCGGCATATCATGGAAGTGACCAAGCGAAAAACGCTTGCTACCACGCGAAAGCATCAAGTGCTCTTCGACAAGGCCGCAAGTTTCTCCGCCTTGCTTTCGATGTGCCACCAGCGCCGGGTGCGAATCGTCGAGAGCAAATAGCGCGACCTTGCATACCTGCGTCGGCGCGCGCGCAAGCAGGACCTTGTCATCCGCGTTCAACACCAACGTGCCGTCCGTTCCCAGCGCGTGCCTGACGACCAGCTTCACATCAGCCAGATCGTCCAGACTGTCGATGCCGTATTCACCAAAGTGGTCGGCACTGACGTTGGTGACAATGGCCACATCGGCCTTAACTACCGCAAGTCCGCGTCGCAAAATGCCACCGCGCGCCGTCTCCAGCACGGCGGCTTCAACGCGTTTGTCGCGCACTACCAGCCGCGCGCCGGCGGGCCCCGAGAAATCGCCTTCGCCAATGTGCTCACCACCGATTACCACACCCTCGGTGCTGGAGTAGCCGACGTGGCCATCAAAGCGGGCGTCGCTCGCGGCAATCATTGCCGCGAGCAGGCGAACGCTAGTGGTCTTACCGTTGGAGCCGGTCACCAGCACCGTCGGGACGCCACGCAAAGCCGACCAGTCCATATGCTGTGCGTCCGGCAGCGCGGTCAACAGAAAAGTGACACTGTGCGCACCGGCACCCAGCGAGACCTTGTCGTCGTCCGCGAACAGCGGAACGCCGCGCGCATGTGCTGCCAACCGCAGTGCATCCATTCCGCAATTTGTCTCAGACGCGGCACGCGTCTTGAGCGCAGCCACGACCTCCGCGAAACTCTCGTTCAGCACATGCAGTTGGTCGAACGGCCGTTTAATGGCAGCATCGAATCCAGGCCGGAATATTCCACTTGCCTGCTCCCACGCCCACTCATTCACTTCCGTGGCCGTGAAGAGCGTCTCCATCGGCGCAGCAAAGGCCAATAACGTTCCTCCAGCGTGCGGCAGCACAATGAGTTGCGCTTCAGTCCAGCCAAGTGCGAGGCATACAGCGGACGCCGCCTCGCGCCAGCGTTCATGCGCAGCGGAATCATGCGCTGTGGGTCCCAGCGCTTCGAGCACCACGCCGCTGCCCGCAAAGAAACGGTTGTGTCCCGTCAGACGACGTGAATCGCCGAAACAGGGATTGGGTTCCGGCAGTGCCGCCACTTCGGACAGTGCGTTCAGTCTTCGCTTTCTTTTACAAATCGCAGACCGCGCTCGTCGCGTACGAACCCGGCCGCTTCGAGTGCGGTGTTCCCAGCGCGATTGAGATCATCCTGATCTTCCGAACTGGCCGCGCCAGAGCCGGGTTTACCAGCCTTTTTTGTCTGCGTATCGGCAACCGTAGGCAGCACAGCCGCACTACCAGCGGGCCTGAATTTCGTCACCTGCTTCCACGAGCGCGCAAGGGCATCTGCAAAGATCAGCAGCAAGTCACCCTGCTTGCCCATCTTCAGTGCGGCATCGATGGCTTCCTGCTCATCCGGGATGATGCTGATGGCCGTCTCAGCAACACCTTTTGCGCGCAGCACCTTCGCGATCATGCCCGGTACCTCATCGCCGTCTCTGCCACGCAACGAATCGTCGCGGCGGCAAATGTAATGGTCGAATCGGCCTGCCACAGTTTCGGCGATGGCGACGATATCTTCATCACGGCGGTCGCCCGGCCCGGCGACGACAATGATGCGCCGCCCCAGCACATCGAGCCGCTCCGCCAGATCCGCCATGACGCCGACGGCGTGCGCATTGTGGCCGTAATCGAAGATCACCTTGAACGGGTGCTCGTCGAACACATTCATGCGGCCGGGTGCCTGATAGAAAGTGGTATCGAAGGTGCGCAGACCCTGTCGAATCGCATCAAGCTTGATGCCCAGCGAGAACGCCAGCGCCGCCGCGAACATCGCGTTCTGCACGTTGTGCATGGCGCGGCCTTCGAGCGTCGCGGGGATCAAATGCGTCCACATCAGGGGAATATGGCCGCCCTTGTCATAAATCGTAATCATCTGGCCGTTCACCCCGGCCTCCAGCGCACACGCTCGGCCACCGGCGCGGATGTGTTCGCGCACGACCGCGTGTTGTGGATTAAGGGTGACGTAGCAGATACTTTTCGCCTCTGTATCGGCAGACATCTTGATGACATTAACGTCGTCCGCGTTCAGTACCGCACAATCCTTCGCCACTTCAACGATGATGCGCTTCACTTCCGCCAGTTGCTCCAGCGTGTCGATGCCCTTCATGCCGAGGTGGTCGGCCTGCACGTTCAACACCGCGCCCACGTTCACGAACGGCACGCCCATGCCGGCACGCAGCAGGCCGCCACGGGCGACCTCAAGGATTGCGATATCGATCTGGGTGTCGGCCAATACCATGCGGGTGGCGACTGGCCCGGTCATATCGCCTTCCACGGTCCGCTGACCATCGATATATACGCCATCTGTCGTCGTCAGGCCGGGCGTGAATCCCGCCATTTTGGTGATGTGCGCCAGCATGCGCGACGTGGTGGTTTTGCCGTTGGTGCCAGTGATGGCAGCAATCGGCACCCGCGACGGCGTTCCGGTTGGAAACAACATGTCGATCACTGGTCCCGCCACGTCGCGCGGCGTGCCTTCCGAGGGCGCTACATGCATGCGAAAGCCGGGAGCCGCATTAACTTCGCAGATACCGCCACCGACCTGCTTATAGCTCTCCGTAATGTCGGGACTTAGAAAATCGACACCGCCCACGTCGAGGCCGATGGCAGTAATCGCGCGCACCGCCATATCGCGATTATCGGGATGGATTACATCTGTCACATCCGTGGCGGTGCCGCCAGTGGAGAGGTTCGCCGTCGAGCGCAGCATCACCACCTGATCTTGCGCAGGAATCGAGTCAGGCGTCATCTCAACGCGCGCCAACATCATGTCGGCCTGTTCATCGAGCACGATGCGCGTCATGACTTTTTCATGGCCGACGCCGCGCCGGGGATCTTTGTTGACCACATCTACCAATTGCCTCACTGTGGACGCGCCGTCGCCGACCACATGTCCCGGTGTACGGCGGGTCGCGGCAATCAATTCACCGTTGACGACCAGCAAACGATGATCATCGCCGGTCAAGTAGCTTTCGACGATGACCGATGAGGAATGCTCCTCGGCCGCTTCAAAGCCCTTGCGGACTTCGACTTCTGTTGTCAGGTGAATTGAAATGCCACGGCCATGATTGCCGTTGTAAGGCTTGGTCACCACCGGGTAGCCGAGCCGCTTGGCGGCTGAGACCGCGCGATCCCCGGAACGCACCAGCTCTTGTCGTGGCACCGGCAGGCCACGCGCCGCGAGAATCTTGTTTGTCTCTTCCTTGTCGCCCGCCAGTTCCACTGCAATGTAGCTGGTTCGGCCGGTAACCGTCGCCTGGATGCGCTGCTGCCACTTGCCATAGCCCAACTGAATGAGCGACTGGTCGTTCATGCGCAGCCATGGAATGCCGCGCTCTTCCGCCGCGCGCACCAGCGCTGCCGTTGAAGGTCCCAGCGCACGGCGTTGTGAATAGCGGATGTACTCGTCGCGCGCCTTTGGCCATTCCCAGCCATCGGGCACCGATCTTTCCGGCCGCAGGTTTTCCGGCAGGAGTGAGCACAGCAATTTCAATGCAAGTTCGCCAGCTTCGATGCCTTCGTCTTTTTGCGCGTATTCATAGATCACCGAATACACGCCGGGCTTATCGGTGCTGCGGGTCTTGCCGAAGGTGACATCTTCGCCGGCCACGTTCTGCAATTCGATGGCGACATGCTCGAACACATGGCCCAGCCAGGTGCCCTCGCCTTCCAGCATGCGCCGGATCAGGCCACCGGACTCACGATACGAGCAGCCGTGCTCCTGAAGGCTGGGAAGTGCCGCGACCAATTCCATCACATAGGCGGTGCCCAATTTGGCGGTCGGCCACTCTTCCAGCGGCCCCAGGTCCAGCTCAAGTCGGATCACCGGAAAATGCGCGTACAGCGACGGGCCGACGTAAACCGAACGATCTAGAATGCGCATGTGCTCTCCCTATTTTTTTGTACGCGTCAGCGAGCCGGCTGAGGCCTTTCGCGTGTGCAGATTGAATTTAGCACCGGCGATGAGAATATGGATGGAGACGCCCAGCATACACACCGGTTGCCCTTCTGCCGCTATGTCCATCGACGAGAACTCCATGCCGGACGCATCGACGACGGTGATGCTGCCACTGCCTGCTGCCTCCAGTACATTGTCGGGACCAATAAAGGCGGCGGTATCCTCGTCGAGCCCCAGGCCGATGGCGAACGGGTTGAACGCCAATGCGGCGAGCAAGCGGCCAAGCCGGTCGCGCTGTCTAAAATGCTGATCAATAATGAAACGATTGGTGAGACCCAGCCCAGGTGCTAGTCGCACAGCGCCCGCAATCGGACTGGCGCCCTCTTCGCCGAAGGCAATCATGTGCTCACTGATGAACGCCGCGCCGGCACTGGTACCTGCAATGTGCACACCACCCGCGTTCATCAGGCGTAGCGCCTTCGCAACCGATGTACCGCCAAGTATGGTTGAGAGGCGCAACTGATTGCCGCCCGTGAAAAACACCCCAGTAGCTGATTTCAGGCGCTCTAGTCGGCCGCTTTCATCACAATCGCGGCGCGTGTCGAAATCCATCGCCGTCACCCGCGCCGCACCTAGCTCGGTAAAAATTCGCTCGTAGCGTGAGCCGGAGTCGGCCATCTGGCTGGCCGTCGGGATGACGACGATATCCGCCTCACCATTGGGCGCGCAAAGCTCGACAAAACGCCGCAAAATCTGCGGGTAATTTTCTTTTTCCTCTGCCCCGCCAATGGGAATGATCCATCCACGTTCCGCACCCTCTGCGACCTTGCTCGGCATTCGACCTGCTCCAAATCAGTTAGGTACGAGATGATGCCATTGGCCGCAGATGCGCGCCAAACAGCGTGTCTATTTATTGTTGCCCTGCGCGGGCCAAACTCCAACACTGGCGCGCATTTCAAGCCGAAACGATTGCCAAAAATAGAGTCTGTCAGGCACTCGCCGGCAACTTGGCTGATTTTGCGCGGAACAAGTCTTCCCTGCAAAGTCTAGAAAAGTATCTTGGGCCGCCGACCTGAATGGAGGAATTCGATCCGCGGCGTGCCCATTGGACAACAATCCAATTTGAGCCGTTACTTTGTGATCAACAGTTGCCTCGCTTTTGAAAGCTCCGATGCATCGAACCCCACTGGTAGATTGGCACACAAGGTGTGCAGCGTCCGCATGCATTGAACTGCTTGCCCGGTAAAGCGGGCCGCGCCTACCAGGCTAATTGCTGCCCTAAGTTGGAACAGGGGTGCCTTCTGCTGGGTCGCGGTGGCCAGAGCCTGATGCAGCGAAGTCATCGCCGCTTCCGGATGATTGGGTTCGACCGCAAGCAGACATATGCCCTGCATGCGATACAGTTCCGATACGCAAAAGCCGATACCCGGTTCGGTAATCGTTCCGATGGCGGTGGCGAGAATGGGCAAAGCTGCCGCCGCCTTGCCAAAATGCGCTCGTGCTTCCGCTAGCAATACAGCGTAGAAACGGAAAAAAGGTCCAATGGCGACGGCTTGGTCGTAAATGCTTTCCATCGCCTCCAGACCGGCTTCGGAATTTCGTCCCAATGCCTGCGCCCATCCATTAAGAAATAGCGCGTTCGCGCGATGTGGCGGAAAATTGTACTTGTTGGCAAGCTCGATAAGGCGTTGCGCATATCTCTCAACACCTGCATAGTCGCGCGCCATCTGGCAGGACGTCGATGCATTGTGCAGCGCATGCCCGACGCTAGATGGGTAACCGAGTTTATCGGCGAGAACCAGCGATTGGTCGATACATTCCGCTGCGCGCTGGAATTGGCCCGACTGCGAGAGAACAATAGCTTGCACCCCATATGCGCAAACGCCGGGATCATGTCCGCCGAAGACCGGACCCATCCAGCTATGTTGGACGGGATCGTAACGCTCGATGCCCTCCAGGCTGTCTTTGATTGCGGTGGGCACGTCGCCGCGAAACATGGCGGTCGACCAGCGGCAGTGAAAAGCTTCTAGCAACAAATCCGTGTCGTCCAGATGCTGGCCCAGGGCGACAAGTTCCTGTGCGCGGTCGCGCGCCACTTCCAGTTTCCGGCCGACGTTCGCCGAAAGCCATAGGCCCCAGGTCGCCTTAAACAATCCGTTCTTGTCCCCCAGCTTGGCAGCAATTTCACGGGCCTGCAGGTAAGTCTGTTCCGTTTCTGGGCTTTGGTGGCCTTTGATAATCGTTAACGCCGGCCCGGATTTGAGCAGCAGTTCCAATTCGATTTTCCAGCGATCAGCGCCGTCTACCAACCGGCGTGCCTCCACCAAGCCCGCCCGGAAATGAGCAACTGCTTCGAAAAAATTGGAGCGGGCTACGGCACGGTCGCCTGCGCGCTCCCAATATGCGCACGACAATTCGGCAAGGTGCGCCTCGCCAAAATGGTAGGCCAGCAATTCCGGTTCACCTTCGACAGTGGCGGGGAAATCCGCTGCCAATGCGCGAGCGACCCGCTCGTGGATCTGCTGACGCCGTCCACGCAACAGGTTATCGTAGGCCACGTCGCGCACCAACGCGTGTTTGAAGCTGTAGCCAGCTTCGCTAGACTTGCTGTGGGGGAACACCAGCCCGGCATCGACCAACTTCGCTAAGCCAGTTGCGAGGTCGCCTGCTGATGCTGGCACGACTGCTTCCAGCAGGCTGAGGGAAAACTCCTTACCGATGACGGCCGCGACTTGGGCGATTTCCTTGGCCGCCCCCAGCCGGTCCAAGCGCGCCATGAGCGAATCATGCAAGGTAGCGGGAACGGCGGGCCGTTCTGGTGTCGCGGATTCCATCACTGCCTTGGTCAGTTCTTCGACGAATAGAGGCACGCCATCGGTCTTGGCCAAGATATCTTCGATCAGGGAAGGGGCAAGTTTCCAGCCTGCCACAATGCTGGTCAGCATTTCGATGCACTGCGCCTTGCCGAGCCGGCTGAGGGCAAGCGACGACAGATGATCGCGCCCTGACCAAGGCGAAACGAACTCCGGTCGTGACGTGATGATGATGAGCACCGCCGACGCCGCAATGCCGTCGACGAGGCGCGTGAGCAGCTCAAGTGTGGATGGGTCTATCCAATGCACGTCTTCAAATATCAGCAAGGTAGGTCGTTGTTCGGCGATATGCGTGATCTGATTGACCAGCGCAGCAATGGTGGCAGCTTTACGTTGTGCCGGCGGGGTGGTGAGTGCGCGGTCCCCGAGTGGGATCGACAGCAGATCGGCCAGCAGTAGCGCCGTCGTCTCGCTGAAGTTATTGGATGCAGAAAGCATGGTTTCCAATTTCTGCAGCTTCAGGGCTGGCGAATCTTCCGGCGTGAATCCGGCGGCGTGCTCGAGGTTCCGAATGATGGGGTGCAGGGCACTATTGGTGTGGTAGGAGGAACACTGGCAGATCAGGTGGTAATAAGTCTCGTCGCCAAGGCGCTCGCACACACCGTCGAGAATGCGCGATTTGCCCATGCCGGGTTCACCGGACAGGACGACGACCTGTCCCTCGTTTTGTTTGGCCATCTGCCAGCGGTCCAGAATCAGTGCGACTTCCTGGGTGCGCCCGACGAAGGACGCGGCCCCTACGGTTCGTTCGGCCGAAAAGCGGCTGGCGATGGACGCCTCGCGCAATACTCGCCAGACAGGGACCGGATTTGCGAAGCCCTTCAGCGAGTGCTCCCCAAGACGTTGATAATCAAACTGCCGACCCAGAAGGCTGTACGTACTCTGGCTAATCAGAATGGCGTCGGGCTCCGCCAGCGCCTGCAGACGTGCCGCTAGATTGGGCGTTTCGCCTACGACGGCGTGTTCGCGCGCAGTACCGGTGCCGATAATGTCGCCAATCACGACGACGCCGGTGGCAATACCGATGCGCACCTGGACCGGCTGCGCCTCGGGCGTTTTTAGATGCGCGACATTTTCGATGATCGCAAGTGCCGCAAGTATCGTCCGTTTGGCCGCGTCTTCGTACGCCTGCGGATAGCCGAAATACGCGAGCACGCCGTCACCCATGAATTTGGCGATGAAGCCGTCGAAGCGAACGATAGCGCCTGCGCAGGCGTCCTGATAGCGCCGGATTAGCATGCTCATATCTTCCGGATCGATGGCGTTGGCGAGCGCGGTCGAGCCTACCAGATCGCAAAACATGACCGTGACCTGGCGCCGCTCGGCTTCCTTCGTCGCCGGTGGATCGGCAGGGGCAACCGCAGTGGCTGCCTGTGGCAAGCCGAGCGTGTGCGCACGTTCCACGAGCGCTCGCAATAACTTGCGGCGATGACCCAGCGAAAAGCCTAGCTTCTCAAAATCACTTTCCGCGAGGTCGGAAATAATGTCGAAATCGATATCGTTTTCGACCAATACTTCAGCGTACTGCTCGAGGCCAAGCTCGGTGAGCCAATCCTGAAATTTCGTCATGACACCCCATGCCCCCTTTTTTGTCGTTCCAGGCGATGACACTAGCGATGCTTCGCCGTCCCGACGCCAGCAAAACCGGCAAAGTTAAGCGGAAGAATACCGTACTTGCCGCTTATCGCAAACGCCGCGCCCTCGATGGCCCGTACATTTGGTTATCGAACTAGCTTATGGCAACTGAAATTCGGCAGCAAGTTTTGTCCAGCGCGGCTCAAACGCTGCGACAAACTGCTTGTACTCCGCCGATTCGCGAATTTTCGCCAGCATCGGATCGCGCTTGAACAGCGGAAGATTTGGAAATCCGGTGTCGGCGGTTATTTGTAACCAGCGGACCGCTTCTTCCGCATCGCCGCCAAGGGCATGAATTCTGGCGGCGGTGAAGGTTTCATGGTGCGTCGCGCGGCCGGAGGTCGATTGCGTGACAATTTTGCGGATCATCGCCTGCGCCTCGGCATGCCGCCCTTGAAGCGCGAGCAACAGGGCCTTCGGCTCCAGTTTGCCTTTCGCCTCGGGGTGCTCAGCGAGGTATTTATCCAGCTGCTCGGCAGCTGCGGATATCATTCTTTTTTCCAGGTAGAAAGCGACGCTCGGTTCTTTGTTCAACAACTCCTTTGCCGCTTTCGCGGCCTCGTCAGGGCGCGCGAAAAACAAAAGTGCCCCCACATACATTTCCTTGGCAGCTACATTTGCCGGATTCAATGCCAATAGGCGGGCCACCTCGCGGTGACCTTGTTCCTCGAGTCCCACATGAAAGTACAGGCTCGCTAGCTCAAAATCCACTTGTGTTGGGTCCAGCCGTTCAGCCGTCCTGTATTCCCGATAGGCGGTGGCCATTTGCCAGTGACCATATTCGCTGGTGGCAATGGCGCCGCGAACCATGTGCAGGAACGGCAGATTCGGATCAAGTTGTTCCGCGCGGCGCAGCGCCACCAAAGCCTTTTCATAGAGCCCGGACTTGCTGATATCGAATATTGCGTTCCACAAAAAAGCGTAGGCGAGACGCGCGTGGGCCAACGCAAAATCGGGCGCCTCCGCAATGGCCTGCTGAAAATAGTTGACCGCCTCGCTGGTGTCCGTATCCAAATTGATATTCTTGTAAAAGCTCTCCACACCTTTCGAGTAAGCCTCATACGCGCGCGGCGATATTGACGACGGCCGCTTGCTGTTCAGTTCATGGTCCAGCACGATGCGCAGATGCGCAGCGACCGCCTGCGACACCTGATCCTGCAGCCCGAATATATCGGTAGCCTTCACATCGAAGATGGCATTCCACAGCAACTTGCGATCACTGGGCCGAATCAGGCTGGCGTTCACGCGCAGTCGATCGCCGGCCTGTTGCCAGGTTCCGTCCAGAACGGCTGCCACCGCCAACGCCTTGCCAGCCGCGGCGGCATCCGTGTCGAGTGCCGTGTAGCCGCGCACGGCGGTCAGCGGCCGCACCGTGATTTGGCGCGATTTGCTCAACTCGCTAATGATGGCGTCGGCCAGTCCCAAGCCGAGCATATCCTGCGCGTTGGCCGCCGCCAGTGGCTTTAGCGGCAATACGGCGATCGAGCCGATATCAACCGTTTCGGTGACTGACTTTAGGCGCGCAGCAATCGGCGCCCAAGACGGTGCGAAATAGAAAGATACGGCCAGTATTGCGCACAGCGGCAATGCCCACAGCCATCGTCTGGATAGCGACCACCGCGAAGTGCTCGCATTACTCAGCGCCACAACATAAACATTCATTGACTTGTCAATATTTTTTAACTTCTTGGCGCCAAGCAGGCGAAAGGCCAGGTTGTCCTGGCTGCGCACCGCGCCGTACACCGCGTCCGATACTGCGATACCGCCTTCCGGCGCCAGCGGCTCGATACGCGCAGCAATATTGACGCCGTCGCCGAAAATGTCGTCACCGCGATGCACGATTTCACCGATGTGAATGCCGATACGGACACAAAACTTCGCTTGCGCACGCATTTGTTCCTGAATACTTTGCGCGCACAGCACGGCGGCTACTGCACTGTCGAAACTGCACAATGTCCCGTCGCCCATCTCCTTGTGCAGACGTCCGCCGAATTCACCGAGCAAGGGCAACATTATTTCCCGCTGCTGCTGCATGGCTGCCAGCGCAAGCTTTTCATCGCCTGCCATCAGCGCTGAAAATCCGACGATGTCGGTGAACATGATGGCGCTGAGCTTGCGACGCTCTGACATCGGTCTCTCAAGAGAAATCGTATGGGTAGTGTTACTACATTGATTATTGAGTGGCGAAGCTTGAATTACAAGCTTCCTTCGGTGCTCAATCAACTCAACTATACAAGTGACATGAAAAATCCCTAGTTGTGGCAACACAACGAGGGATTCAGTAGCACAATATTATTGATACGTACTAATTTACAAATGGCTGGAATGCCTTGTGAATACTCAGTCGCATCACAATTGTTATATGTCTTACCCGAAACAAAAACTCGGGGCACCCATTGCGCCATCCCTTCGGCGCAGCAAACACATATTACTTCTTGGCTGGTGCGGCCTTGCTCGCCGAACTCGCTGTCGCCATGTAATTATCGAAATTCTGCTCTGCCACGCGAAACCACAGAATCTGGTCGTCGCGGAAGATTTTCCAGGCATCGTAGACTTTCTTGAACTTCGGATTTTTTTCCGACTCTTCCTCATACACCTCGTGTGCGGCCTTGAAGCAGGCATTCATGATGTCTTTGTTGAACGGGCGCAGCTGAACGCCGTTGCCCGCGAGGCGTTTTAGCGCTGCTGGATTAAGCGCATCGTATTTGGCCAGCATATCTATATTCGCTTCGGCACAAGCCGATTCGAGAATCGCCTTGTATTCCGGCGGCAGCGCTTCCCACTGCTTCATATTCACGAACAAGTCGAGTTCAGGGCCGCCTTCCCACCAGCCTGGATAGTAGTAGTACTTGGCGACTTTGAAAAAGCCGAGTTTTTCGTCGTCATACGGACCGACCCACTCGGCAGCGTCGATGGTGCCCTTCTCAAGAGCGGGATAGATATCGCCACCGGCAATTTGCTGCGGAACCACACCCAGTTTGGTCAGTACACGTCCGGCAAAACCGCCGACGCGGAATTTCAGGCCTTTCAGATCAGCGACGGTCTTGATCTCTTTGCGAAACCAGCCGCCCATCTGCGCGCCTGTATTGCCGGCTGGAAAGTTGATGATGTTGTAATCCTTGAAAAAATCGCGCATCAGCGCCATGCCACCGCCGTGATACATCCAGGCGTTTTGCTGGCGCGCGTTCATGCCGAATGGAATCGCGCATGCAAAAGCAAAGGTTGGGTCTTTGCCAAAAAAATAGTACGGCGCGGTATGGGTGCACTCGACTGTACCGTTTTGAACAGCGTCGACCGTGCTAAATGCGGGCACGATTTCGCCAGCAGCGAAAACCTGAATCTGGAATTTTCCACCGGTGGCTGCAGCGACCCGTTTGGAGATGACTTCAGCGGCGCCAAAAATCGTATCCAGACTTTTCGGGAAGCTCGAAGCCAGCCGCCATTTGATCGTTGGCAATGTGGCAGTCTGGGCTGATGAAAGCGTCGGGATAGCGGCGGCGCCTGCTACGAGTCCGGCGCCAGCCGACGTCATAAATTTGCGTCTTTGCATATGTTTCTCCTCTGGGTTTGGTCTTTTGGTTTGCGGTCGCATTGAAAAGCGACTTGAACCCAAAGTATAAAGCAAGGGAAAGAAGCTGGTGTGAGGGGGAAACTATTCCCCAGCTATCGACATGCGCTCGATCAGGATGCTTCCTACACGTTTAGAGCCCAATGCCAGCTCATCATTGCCGATAGCGATGATGTCCTTGAACATCTGCTTCATGTTTCCCGCGATGGTGATTTCTTCAACTGGATATGCAATCTCACCATATTCCACCCAGAAGCCCGCAGCGCCGCGTGAATAGTCGCCCGTCACGTTGTTGACACCTTGCCCCATCAATTCAGTCACCACCAGTCCGCGATTCATTTTTTTCAGCAGCCCTGCAAAATTGAGCTTGCCCGGTGTCACCATCAGATTGTGATTGCCGCCCGCATTGCCAGTACTTTGCAACCCCAGTTTACGCGCGGAGTAGCTGCCGAGAAAATAGCCCTGAACCACGCCATCCTTCACCACATCGCGCGCGACCGTCGTCACGCCTTCGCCGTCGAACGGGCCGCTCGCCAATCCACCGCGAATGGCTGGGTCCTCACGAATCGAAACAATGGGCGAAAACACGGTTTCGCCGATGCTGTCCTGCAAGAAGCTCGCTTTGCGGTAGAGTGCGCTCCCGCTTACGCCGCCCACAAAGCTGCCAATCAACCCCGAAGCTACCGGTGCTTCGAATAAGATCGGCACTTCGCAACTCGCGATCTTTCTCGAATCAAGCCTTGCAACCGTGCGCTCACCGGCACGCCGACCGATGTCCTCAGGCGACTCCAGCCCCGTCTCATCACGTGATACCGCATACCAGTAATCGCGCTGCATGCCTTGCTTGCTGGTTGCAATCATGGTGCAGCTGGCACTATGACGCGTGGTCGGATACCCCCCCAGAAACCCGGCGGAATTGGCATAGATGAAATCGGATTCGTAGGTTGAAACAGCGGCACCTTCAGAATTGTTGATCCGCTTGTCGACGGCAAAAGCGGCGGCTTCCATCCGCTTAGCTAAAACGATCGCTTCATCGACGCCAAGCTTCCACGGGTGGTACAAGTCAAAATCGGCATACGGCGGACGGGCCAGGCGACTCGAATCGGCCAATCCGGCGAATTCATCAGCAGCGGTGTACTTGGCGATCGCCAGCGCCGCCTTGACGGTGCGTTCAATCGCTTCGCGCGACAAATCCGTGGTCGACGCATTGCCGCGATGCTGGCCCAGATAAACGGTGATACCCAGTCCCTTGTCGCGGTTGTGTTCGATGGTCTCAACTTCCCCCATTCGGACGGTCACATCCTGTCCAAGGGAGGTAGAAATTTCTACTTCAGCCGCGGTCGCGCCAAGTGCTTTGGCGCGTTCGAGTGAAAACTGGGCAAGATCGGCAAGGCTGCCGGGTGCAAAAGGAGCTATGGAAGACACGTTAATTTGATTTTCAGGGAGTGGATTGGAGAGCGGTGCCGCAATCGGGCGGGAGGGAAGGCAGGAGCGGTGCGGTATCATCACGGCTTGTTGAGCAACTATTACTTGAATACGCAAAGAACGCGCCGGAAAAAAAGAACACCATGACAGATACAGCAGACACAGAAGATGAAAATTTTATCAGCAAAAGCCAGAAAAAGCGGGACATGCTGGCATTGCAGGACATCGGCGAAGAGCTGGTGGGCCTGTCTTCGGAAACCATCAACAAGCTGACTCTGCCCGATGATTTGCGTACTGCCATCGTTGACGCCAAGCGCATCCCCAAGAGTAAATATGGTGGCATGAAACGGCAAATGCAATACATCGGACGGCTGATGCGTGAAGTCGACGCGGCGCCAATCGTGGAGCAGCTCAATTCGCTAAAGGCACCGAACAAAAAGGAAACCGCCTTGCACCATCTGGCGGAACGTTGGCGTGAGCGTCTGTTGAGCGACGAAACCGCACTTGGCGCCTTCGCCAATGAATTTCCAGAGGCAGATCGCGCCATGCTGGACAAATACATTCACGGCGCCAAGGACGACAAGGCAAAAAATCGGCCCCCAAAGAACTATCGGCTGTTGTATTCGCAAATTCACACCCTCGTTGTGGCGCAATCGCGCATCGCGGAATAGTCTGGTCGCCGTCAATGAGTTTTGATGGGGCTAAAATCGGTCTGCTTTCAATCTCCGACCGGGCATCTCAAGGTGTCTATCGTGACGAAGGTCTGCCGGCTCTTGAGAGTTGGCTAATATCGGTGCTGAAAAATCCCATCACCTTTGTCTCGACCGTAATCCCCGACGAGCAGGCACAGATTGAAGCGAGTCTCACGAGACTGGTGGACACTGAGGGATGCTGCCTGATATTGACTACTGGCGGCACCGGTCCCGCGCTGCGCGATGTGACACCGGAGGCAACGCTGGCCGTAGCAGACCGGGTGATGGATGGTTTTGGTGAGCGCATGCGGCAGATATCGCTACGGTTTGTGCCCACAGCGATACTTTCACGACAGGTCGCCGTGCTGCGCAAACAATCGCTCATCATCAACCTGCCCGGGCAGCCAAAGGCGATCAAAGAGACGCTGGAGGGATTGAAGGATGCTGCTGGAAAGCCGATTGAAATCGGTATATTCGCCGCAGTGCCTTACTGCATCGATCTGATCGGCGGGCCTTATCTCGAAACGAATGACGACGTGATCACGGCATTCCGCCCCAAGAGTGCCATCCGAAAGACGGCTCCGGATAACGTCTGAAAGTGGTCTGTCCACCACACCCAACCCATCACATACGCCTACTTCACAAATATGATCGAACATATCGAACTCAACACCGGTGCTGAACCCAAGGGCACCGTTATTTGGATGCACGGGCTCGGCGCCGACTGCTGGGACTTTGTACCGGTCGTCAAGGAGCTCGGCCTGCATGCCAGCTTGCCGCTGCGGTTCATCTTTCCGCAAGCGCCGATGCGGCCGATCACGATCAATAATTGCCAAGTGATGCCTGGCTGGTACGATATTTCGATGGCGGAATTGCAACGCAAGCCCGATGAAGCCGGCATACGGCAGTCACAGGCGTTTATCGATGAACTTATCGCGCGCGAAATCGGTCGCGGAATCCCTGCCGACAAGATCATTCTCGCCGGGTTTTCACAGGGTGGCGCCATCGCCCTGCAGGTCGGACTGCGTCATCGCGAGGCCTTGGGCGGCATCATGGCGCTGTCTACTTACCTGACGCTTGACGACTCGCTCGCGGCAGAGGCAAGCATCGCAAACGCCAACATTCCGATCCTGATGGCGCACGGTACGCAGGATCCGATTGTCCCGCTCGCGCTGGCAGTGTCTTCTCGCACCAAGTTGGAAACGCGTGGCTACAAGATCGAATGGCGCGAATTTCCAATGCCGCATTCGGTGTGCATGGAAGAAATTGAAGAAATCGGTGGGTGGATTCAGGCGCGATTCAAGTCACGGATATTGCTGGCTTAGCAACCGTCTAGGATGAAAACGCCGTCTGCGCAATCTTCCCCGACATGCCGGTGCGGTTACAATCGGTCCATGTTTACACAATCCCAGCCAACCGTACTCATCCGTTGCACGACGCTACTGGCAAGCTTCGTGGTGCTGACAATTCAATGTGTCGGCGCAATTGCGCAACAAGCCGAGTCCGGCAACGAAAAGCCCGCCAATAAACTCACGCTCGGCGCCTATCATTTTGCCAACACCGGCAACGCGAGCGATATCAACCTGCGCCATACGAACGAATTCGGCGATTTCTGGCTCGGTTACTACCAGTCAGCAAAGCGCGATGAGCATCAGGGCCGTTTCGGTTGGAACAACACATTCGATGGCGGTAACTTACGCATTACGCCTTCGGCGCAGATTGCTTCCGCAGGATACTTTAACTGGAGTGTCAACGTGGAGACCGGCGAGAACTGGTTCGTGGGCGCGGGATTGGGGCGTACCAACCTCAAACCTAACTGGAACCTCAATTTCGACCCCAACGACTCGTGGACTGTCAGCGCGGGCTGGCGCGCCGACGGCAAGTCGTTTGCGCTGCTGTGGGTGCGAGATGATCGCGAAAACCCCGACCAGCGCCACATGCACGCGGTTTATCGCACACCACTTCCAGACGGTCAGCGCATCACGATCGATCTGCTGCACAAACGCGGTTTGGTCGACGGCGAATCGATACGCAAGACCGGCGCCTCGCTCACGTATGACTGGCCGCGCTATTTCGTCCGGCTCGCATTCGATCCCAAAGTAAACTTCACCAATGAAGATATGTGGCGGTTTTCGGTGGGAACGCGATTCTGATTGCCGCCTGAATCTGTTCGTCAAATCGTTGATGCCACCAGCACTAGGTTTCCCGTTGAATCCTTGACAGTGAGGCTTTCAAGTTTTCCGCCAGCGCCTGCGGCTTAAAGGTTACTCGATCCACGTAGACATGCACAAAGTGCCCCTGCGCCAACGCCGGTTCGCCGTTTTCACCATTTTCGCGAAACAGCGCAACCTCATAGCGCACACTCGAACGTCCAATCTTTGTCACGCGCAATCCGGCGTCGATCTTTTCGGGGAATGCAACCGAGGCGAAATAGCTGCAGCCGGTTTCCACCACCAGTCCGATCACCGGACTATTCACGATATCCAGCACACCTTGGGAGATAAGGTACTCATTCACGACCGTGTCGAAGTACGAATAGTAAATAACGTTGTTGACGTGGCCATACACGTCGTTGTCCATCCAGCGGGTGGCAATCGGAAGAAAGTGCCGATAACCGCTGCGCGTCTGCGGCTGCGGTTTCGCGGCCGACGCTGTGCCGTCACTCATGTCTTGATCGCCTCCATCGTATGAGTTCTTCCAGGGTCAAACGCGTACATCGGGATGACCGTCGGTAACGGGCAAGCGCCTGGGTCAAAGAAAATGGCAATTTCTTCGCGACGCTTCAATGTGTCCTCGTACCCCATCGCAATGAGCGCTTTGCAATACCGGTGATCGAAAAGCATATAACTAGCCAACGCCGCACCACCGCGACGCATCGCGCCGATGGATCGCATCAACAGCCGTGTTGTCCACGGCAAGTCACCGACATGTTTGAAGGCCAATGTTTCCAGCGGCTCATTTGGACAGGCAACGCAGACATCAACATGGTGCAGATTCATACCCGATTTCTTCAACCTTTCCGGGTCGACCACGGTCAACGTCGAATTCACCCGCTGCAGCAACTCGATATCGACCGCCAGTGTGTCGAGAAAAATTGATGACATCGCGTGGCCCGCTATCTGCGCGAGCGAGGGGTAGAGTTCCCCTCTTATGCGTTCCGGCAACTCTTTAACCAGTTTTGCTGTACCCACCACAAAAACGCGCGTGGCCCCAAGGTGCAAGGCGGGGCTTACCGGCGCCATTTGGCGAATGGAGCCATCACCAAAGAATTCGCGATTGATTTTTGTCGCCGGAAAGGCGAACGGTATAGCCGAGGATGCCATCAGGTGTTCCACCCGCAACTGGCTCACGCGAATCCCGACACGTTGCGAGCGCCGCCATCCCTGTACGTCAGGCGCCGCTTGAAAAAACGCGCAGCTCTGTCCCGAGGTATAGCCCGACGCAGTTACAGAGACGGCGCGTAACACACCCGAATCGATGTGTTTAGCGATTCGCGAAAGCGGCACGTGACGTTCGATCAATTCAAGCAGCGGCGAATTGTCGAACAGGGATACCTTATGATTTTTTGTGACCGCCCCGAACAGAAACGCGGCGAGCCATTTGCCGCTGTTGCGCGCGACACCAGGAAAATCGGTGCGATATACCTTGTCCGGCGAAAAGCTCTCCCACACGTCGAGCAAGGTGCGCACACCAAGCGCAAAGTTATCCGCATTGACTGCCAGTACTGCGGCATTGATGGCGCCAGCCGACGTGCCCGTGATAATAGGGAACGGATTTTCCTCAGGATGGCCGAGAATTTCCGAGACGGCCTTGAGCACACCCGCCTGATACGCCGCCCGTGCGCCACCGCCTTGCAGCACCAAGGCGATGCCGGGGTGTCTCGCATTCCTGGCTGTTTGTTCAGCAACGGCCACGTTGTCGTTCCCTTCAAATACTTACCCACCTGACTGATCCGGCGCGGCAAATGTGCAATCCGCTCCAGGCAGTTGGAATCCGCTAAGACGCCAGTTCGCAAGACACAGGATATTGCTTACTACTGAGGTAGCGTACGCGTTCTGCCGAGCAGGTTGTAAACCTGCATCTGCCCTTTGCCCTTGACATGGATTTGGTGCATTTCGTCAAACGCGTAGCGGTTATGCAGTCGCCGAAAGGTGACGGCGTCAACCTGCGTGAATCCCGGCTGCGCTTCGGAAGACATGCGCGCAGCGATGTTGACTGTATCACCCCACAAGTCATAGCTAAACTTGCGCCTGCCGATCACGCCGGCCACCACGGCACCTGTCGCGACACCGATTCTAAGATTCATTTTCTCGCCGTTTGGCGCCGTATAGCGCGAGACAAAGGCGTGCATTTCCAATGCCATGTCGGCCATTGCATCAACATACTGTGAGCTGGCAGCGCGCAAGCCGCCTGCCGCCATGTAGGCGTCACCGATCGTCTTAATTTTTTCGATGCCGTGCCTTTCTGCCAGTACATCAAATTCCGAAAAAATATCGTTCAACAAGTGCACGGTTTCATTCGGCGACATTTCTTCCGACATGTGGGTGAAATTAACAATGTCGGCGAACATAACGGTCACATCAGCATGGCCGTCGGCAATATTGGTCTCCTGACGCTTCAACCGAATTGCAATCGGTTCCGGCAGGATATTGAGTAGCAGTCGATCGGAAAGATCTTTTTCCAGCGCGACTGCCTGACTCTGTGCCTCCACCGCCTGACGCAGCCTGCTTTTCTCGCGTGAAAAATACCACAGCAGTACATACACCATGGCAGAGATGGACACGAAATTCAGCGCAAAAAACACTGCGACCGTGCGCATGTCAAGCTGCTTGGAATCCCACTGCAACACATAGTCGAACATGCCGGACATCGCCGTCATGAATATGTAGGCTACAAACCATGGCACCGATTCGCGGGTGCCCAGAATGACGATCGCGCTGACGGGCGCGAGCAATGCCCACAGCGAGACGCCGCTCGAATTGACAAAATTGCCCATCGACCACTGAAGTACAAACGGCGTAAACAGGTACAACGATAACTGCATCATGCAAAACATCGGCAGCTTGCGCGTCTTGAGGAAAAAGACAATCGTGCAAAGCGATGACAGCAGGAAGATCAACGGTATAAGCGTCGAGAAACGCTGGCCGAAACTCCAGTAGATCGCCAGCCATAACATGGACGCGACCATCATCAGAGCCGTGGAGAACACCAGCATGTCGCCAGCCAAGCGTTCTTCCGCGCTCAGCCCGCGCTCAAGTGCAGAATCGAAATCGAAAAATTTCTTGGCTGTCATGCAGGTCCGCGGCCTTGTTGGTTTTATACGACGGTGGCCAGAAATGAAAAAACACACTCCCTGGATGGCAAATCGCGTGACAAAATTTGCGTGTTCAATTATGACACAACCCTTTTGGCGCTAACTTGCCCTCTCTTGCCGCGGCTCAATTCTGCTGGCGGCTCGACGGAGTGGATGCGTTAAAATTACCGTTGCCCGCAAAAAATTTATGGAGAAAAACATGTCGATGTCCGACCGCGATGGCCTGATCTGGTACGACGGCAAGCTCGTGCAGTGGCGCGATGCCACCACCCACGTACTGACACATTCACTCCACTACGGTCTGGCGGTATTCGAAGGCGTACGGGCCTACAAGACGGAGGCCGCGAATCTGGGTACGGCGATTTTCAGATTGAAGGAGCACACCACTCGCCTGTTCAATTCGGCCAAGATCTACCAGATGGCGATACCGTACAGTCCTGAAGAAATCATGGAAGCCCAGCGCGAAGTGGTACGCGTGAACAACCTAGAGAGCTGCTATCTGCGTCCACTGGCTTTTTACGGATCGGAAAAAATGGGCGTCTCGCCCAAGGGTGCAAAGGTCCACATCACCATCGCAGCCTGGCCTTGGGGCGCATATCTTGGCGAGGACGGACTGAAGAAAGGCATACGCGTAAAAACCTCATCGTTCGCGCGTCATCATGTCAATGTGACCATGGCACGCGCCAAGGTTTCCTCGACGTATGCCAACTCCATCCTCGCCAATAACGAAGCCACCGACCACGGCTATGACGAAGCATTGTTGCTCGACACCGAAGGCTACGTGGCCGAAGGCGCCGGGGAAAATCTGTTCATCATCCGCGACGGCAAAATTAGCACGCCGGAACTTACATCGGCGCTCGACGGTATTACCTGGCGCTCGATTCAAATCGTTTGTGCGGATTTGGGTATCCCGGTGGAGCCGCGCAAAATCACGCGCGACGACGTTTACATCGCCGACGAAGCATTTTTTACCGGCACTGCTGCCGAAGTGACGCCAATTCGCGAACTCGACGGGCGCATCATTGGCGCGGGTGCGTGCGGCCCGATCACCGAAAAAATCCAGACGGCCTTTTTCGACATCGTCAACGGTCGCAACCCGAAGTATCACTCATGGCTCACGCCTGTAAAGTAACCGGGAGATAACGCATGAGCACTGAAGAGCGCACCGAACTCAAGTACACCCGCATCGAAGTCACCGCGAAGGACTTGCCGCTGCACTGCCCAATGCCGTCGATGAAGCTTTGGAACACGCACCCCCGCGTCTATATTCCAATTGAGGAAACGGGCGAAGCCAAATGCCCCTATTGCGGCACCGTCTACCAATTGACCGGACCGGTAAAGCACGGTCATTGACGCCAGAGCAGTGACACGTATTCTCGTCGTCGCGCCGTCTTGGATCGGCGACGCTGTACTCTCCCAACCGCTGCTGATGCGGTTGCGCGAACGTCGCGACAATCCTGCGATCACGGTATTGGCACCACCGTGGGTCAAGCCGGTTTATGAACGCATGCGCGAAGTCGACTGCGTGATCGACAATCCTTTTGGACACGGCACACTGCAGCTGTCAGCACGGCGCACATTGGGCAAGAATTTCATCAATGATCATTTCGATCAAGCCTTCGTACTTCCCAACACCTTCAAATCCGCGCTGATGGTCTGGTTCGCGGACATTCCCATTCGTACTGGCTTTCGCGGCGAAAAGCGCGGCTGGATACTCAACGATTGCCGCGATCTGGACGAGCGCGCCCTGCCGACGATGGCTGAACGCTTTGCATCGTTGGCGCAAGCCAAAGACGAGCCACTTTTGCAGCAGGTGCCGCGGCCAGAGTTACGAGTCGATCTTGAGCATCGCGAGCGTACCCTCATTCGTTTGCGAATCGATCAACGCCAGCCGGTCGTGGCATTTTGTCCGGGAGCCGAATATGGCCCGGCCAAGCGCTGGCCCGCCAGGCATTTTGCCGAACTTGCGCGTTCGCTGTTTGCGGAAGGCAAACAGGTCTGGCTGCTTGGCGGCAAAGGAGACCGCGCCATCGCCGAGGAGATCAATCAGCGCGCCGGCGGCAATTGCCGGAACCTCTGCGGCGAGACACCGCTGGGTGATGCGATCGAACTGTTGAGTCTGGCGACACAGGTCGTTACCAACGATTCCGGTCTCATGCACATTGCGTGTGCGGTGGGCGTGCCGGTAGTGGCGCTCTACGGCTCAAGCTCTCCCGCATTCACGCCGCCGCTTTCGCCTAAAGCCAAAATTGTTTCGCTCAAACTCGAATGCAGTCCGTGTTTTGAGCGCGTCTGCCCGTTGGGACATTTCAAGTGCATGAATGACATGACGGCTGAACAGGTAGCGCGCGAATTCGAGCACTGATCCGGGCATAATTTAGTCTTTGGCCAAGTACCGGCCACACAGGAGTTCCTTCATGAAAAAGCTATCTCTCTTTTCAACCCTGGCGTCACTACTGATTTCAGCCCCCGTATTCGCCGCGAGCACGGCCCCCGTAAAAGTACCAGAGCCCGAATATGTCGATGCCGTTCAACAATGGCGTGACGGCGTGGAGAAAAGCCTCCGTCGCGACAACGGCTGGCTCACGCTGGCGGGCCGCTTCATCATGAAGCCAGGCGTGAATACTTTCGGTACCGCATCGACCAACGACATCGTATTCCCGCCGGAACTCAAAGGCGCAGGACCGGATGTCATCGGCACCATCACCGTCGATACGCCAAAGAAAACCGTGACGCTAAAACTCAGCGACGGCGTGTCCATGACCAGCGACGGAAAACCCTTCTCCGGTGAACGCGAACTGAAATACGCGGCTGACAAGCGCGACTGGGTCTCGCTGGGCCGTATTTCAATGCATGTCATTGAGCGTGACGGCCGCTATGTGCTACGCCTCGCGGACAACGAGTCGCTGGTTCGCAAGAACTTCCCCGGTCGCGTCTGGTATAACGTCAACCCTGCATTCAAGGTCACTGCCAAATTCGTAGCGTACCCACCCGGGAAGAAGCTTTCCATCGTCAACGTGATCGATGAAGTGTCCGAAGAGCCCTGCCCCGGCTACGTCGAATTCACATTGAAAGGCAAGAAATACAAGATGGATGTGGTCGGTGACGACGAAGGCATGTTCTTTGTCATGCGTGACGGCACCTCTGGCGACACCACCTATCGGCCATCGCGCTTCCTGTTCGTTGACAAAAAGCCCAAACCCAACGAAACCTTCCAGCTGGATTTCAACAAAACCTACAACCCACCGTGCGCGTTTTCCGAATTCACCACTTGCCCGTTGCCGCCTGAGCAGAATATCTTGAAAACGCGGATTGAGGCGGGCGAGAAGTATCGAAAACTTGGCTAGAACGCCATTTGGCGGGGTATTTCGAGCATTTTGTCGCCAAACGCCGCGCCAGTGCTAGCGTTTCAAATCTGCAGGTACGTCGATGTCCGCAAATATCCCTTCGTCATCGACACTGATTTCGTCAACCAAAGACGCTCCAGCAATGTAGATTTCCCGTGCACCCTTATCACCCGTCAGCGCTTGAAGTTGCTCGCGGTAAAAGGCTGAAAAACCCACCGGGTGCCCGCGTTTGCCACGAATCACAGGCACAACAATATTTGAGTCGTTGTCGAGCGCTGCGGCCACTGCAGCGATGGTTTCAACGCGAATTGACGGCATATCACCGAGCGCAATCAGCCAGCCGCTCGCAGCGGACGAGGCAGCCACACCGGCAGCGATGCTGGTCCCCATGCCCTCATCGGCGCGATCATTGATCACCACCTGACAGCCGCACGATTCCAACACACGAATCAATTCAGGATCGTTGCGCGTCACGGCGAAGACATTTTTCGCGCCCGCTTGAAAAAGATTCGCTGCGGACGCTTCAACCACTCGGCGTCCATCGGGAAGTCGAGCGAGCAGTTTTTGCGAACCGAAACGCGATGCCGATCCCGCGGCGAGGAGAAGACAGGCGATCAAACTATGCGGCAGACGACAGCATCGAGTGTTCGACCACGCGCGAGGCCGTCAAAACCAATCCATTTCGTGCGGCAACCAGCTCGGCAAGAATGGCGATGGCAATTTCAGGCGGCGTGCGACTGCCGATAGAGAGGCCGACCGGGCCGTGAAGTTTCGCCACTTGCGCGGGGCTAACGTCAAACTCGAGCAGGCGTTTACGGCGCTCTTCCGAAGTCTTGCTGGAGCCGACGGCACCAACATAAAATGCCCCAGTTTTTAGCGCTTCCATCAGCGCCATATCGTCCAGCTTGGGATCGTGCGAGACCGCGACCACAACCGTGCGCCCGTCAGGTTTGAACGCCAACACGGCATCGTCGGGCATACATTCCATAAACGTTGTTCCCGGCACACGCCAGACGTTGCGGTACTCTTCACGCGGATCGCAGACCGACACCTGAAAATCCAGCGTGGCAGCGACTTCGGCGAGGTAGCGAGCAATTTCAGACGCACCGATAATCAACAAACGCCAGCGCGGGCCATGTACGCAAGCAAATTCTCGTGCCGTGCGCCCGGTGGTATCGCTCTGGATCGCGGCGCGAAATTGCCACTGGCCGGTTTCCAGATCCAGATTGCGCACGAATACCTCACCTGCAGCGATTTTTGCCGAGAGCTCGCTCAGTCTCGACGCTTCCACTGAGGGCTCGATCACCACTTCAAGTTCGCCGCCGCAGGGCAAACCGAACCGGCGCGCGTCTTCGGACGTGATGCCGTAGCGCTCGAGAAGCGGTTTTGACCCGCGAAATTGATCACGCCGTGCGACCAGATCATCTTCAATGCAGCCACCTGAAACCGAGCCGATGACAACGCCATCGTCGCGCATCGCCATCAACGATCCAGGTGGTCGCGGGCTCGCGCCAAACGTCTGGGTAACCGTCACCAGCCAAACGTCGCGACCGGCACTCATCCATTGGCGGGCATGTTCAAGCACTTCGAGATCAAGCGACTGCATTGGGTGGGCCCGCGGACGCTATTGCAGGGCCGAAACCGCTTTGGCCACCGCCGCCTCAGCGGAATTGGTCGGCCCAGCTTGCGCCTGCGTTTTGAGATTGAGCCCGAAATGCTCAGACACGGCACGCTGATAATCATCAAAATACGCCGAAGCAAGATTGTGATGAGACCCGCCTTCGGCACGCAGTAACCGCTTGGGCGCCTTGGCAGCCGCATAGAGCTTTTCAGCCATGTTAAATGGCACGATATTGTCTGCTGACCCATGGACGAAAAGGATCGGAATCTTTACGCCATCGATGCGGCCAATCGTGTCGAAGCGCTGTGTCACCAGAAAGCTAACAGGCAGAAAACCCCATTTAGTTTCGCTGATCATGTCCGGGATGGACGTAAAAGCACCTTCGAGAATGACGCCATTAGCGTTCATCTCCTTGAGGGCGAGATGCGTCGCCATCGACGTGCCCAGCGAATGGCCAAAGATGAATTTCTTGGCGCTCGGGCTGCGCTGGGCGAGGTAGTCCCAGGCGGCCTCAGAATCTTCGTTGGCTGATTGCTCGGTCGGTGTGCCGCCGTCTGCAAACATACTCTTGCCAAATCCCCGGTAATCGATGGCGAGCACCGAAAACCCCATGGCGTTCCAACGCGGAACACGTGTAACGCTGCCAGAAAGATTCCAGCGTGCGCCGTGCAGATATAGCAACAGTGGTGCATCCGGATTTGCGTTAGGCGACCACCAGGCGTGTACCTTCTCGCCTTTGCTGCCAACCGGAATCCAGACTTCCTCAATGCCGATAGGTGGCCCCCGATACCCGCGCCATTCCCCCTGCGTGGGATTGAATATCCAGTCGCCCTGCTTGGTCTCGAGGTACGCGCAGCCACCCGTCAGACACACGGCAATGCAGACGGCCAACCAGCCCCTTCGTGCTTGCAAAAGTGTCATGGTTCTCGGTGTCAGAAACTCGGAATCCACGTCACCCCTAAACCTTGAACGGCAGCTCACGCAAACGCTTACCGGTTAGCGCAAACAGTGCATTCGAAATGGCAGGCGCAATTGGCGGGGTGCCCGGCTCGCCGACGCCGCTCGGTGCCGCCGTACTGGACATGACATGGACTTCAACTTTCGGCATGTCGGCAATACGCAACACCTGATAGTCGTGAAAATTGCTTTGCTCAACCACGCCATCCTTGAGCGTGACCTGGCCATAAAGGGCAGCGGACATACCGAAAGCAATAGCGCTTTCGACCTGGGCTGAAATCGTCAACGGATTCACGGCGACACCGCAATCGATTGCGGCGACAACCCGTTCAACCTTGATTTTTCCCTTGTCCAGAGAAACCTCGACGACCTGCGCGCAAACCGTGCCGTAACTCTCATGCACGGCAACGCCCCGTGCAACGCCCTTCGGTAGAGTCGTTCCCCAACCGGCTTTGTCTGCGGCCAGCGCCAACACATTGGCCACCCGGGGATGCTTGCCCAGATGTTCGCGACGAAATGCGACGGGATCCTTGCCAGCTTCTTTCGCCAGATCATCCATCATCGTTTCCATCACAAACGCCGTATGGGTATGACCGACCGAACGCCACCACAGTACGGGTACACCGGTTTTCGTCGTGTGCAAACTGGCCTGCAGGTTCGGGATGTCATAAGGCGTATCGGCAACCCCTTCCACGCTGGTCGCATCGATGCCATCCTTCACCATCATGGGCTCGAACGCCGTGCCCGCGATGATCGACTGGCCGACGACGGTGTGGTCCCACGCAACAATTTTTCCTGCTGCATCCAGACCTGCGTTCACGCGATGCACATACATGGGCCGGTAGTAGCCGCCTTTAATGTCGTCTTCGCGTGTCCAGACGGTCTTCACGGGAACCTTGGCTTCGCGAGCAATTTCAACCGCCTCGATCACGTAATCTGACGTCGGATTGGCACGGCGACCAAATCCGCCACCGGCAATCATCGTATTCAGCTTGACCTGTTCAGGTTTTAATCCAGCGACCTTGGCAGCCGCGCCCTGATCGACGGTCTGGAATTGCGAGCCCACCCAAATTTCACAGCTATCCGCTTTTACACTGACGGTGCAATTCAATGGCTCCATCGGCGCATGGGCGAGAAACGGCACTTCATATTCGGCGGTAACAGTCTTTGCGGCAGTTTTCAGCGACTCAACACTGCCGGCCTTGGCAATCACACCAGTTTTCTGCGCAAGCTCGTGGTACGACTTCCTGAGGTCTACTGTGTTTGCCTTCGAGCCGGGCCCCAAGTCCCAATCCACGACCAGTAAATCTCGCCCTTTCTTGGCCGCCCAGAAATTCTTTGCCACGACCGCTACACCATTGGCCGTCTGGATGACGTGGGTCACGCCTGGCACACCGTTTACCTTGCTGGCCTCCAGGCTCTTTACTTTCGCGCCAAAGATTGGTGGGTGCAGCACGACGGCCGTGTGCAGATTGGGCACCTGTTTGGCGGTGACGTCGAGACCAAATATTGCGCTGCCGTTGACTTTTGCCGGCGCATCTATCCGTCGCGTCGGCTTGCCAATGACCTTGAAATCCTTGGCCTCCTTTAGCTTCACGTTCGTCGGCACGGTGAGCGCGTTGGCGGCATCGGCCAGCGTTCCAAAACTCTCTTTCTGGCCGGCCGGACCAATCACAAACCCGCTATTGGTACGGCATTTGGCGACATCGACTTTCCATTTGGCGGCACCTGCGGAGATGAGCATCATGCGCGCAGCTGCGCCAACGGTACGCATCTGGGTCCAGGAATTTGCGACTGATGATGAGCCGCCAGTTATCTGCATGCCAAACATCGTGTGCGCAAATTGCGGGGCCGCAGGAGCCAGTTCCGAGCGAACCTTTGACCAGTCGCAATCGAGCTCTTCGGCCACCAGCATCGGCAGCGAAGTCATGACGCCCTGCCCGAATTCGAGATGTTTCACCAGCACGGTTACCGATCCGTCGCGGGCAATGCGTAGAAACGCATTTGGCGTCATGTTAGGTGCAGGCGCGGCTTGGGCCTGCGCCATTTTGTTGCCTCCGGGTAGCTGGAAGCCGATGACCAAGCCGCCAGTCGCTGCCGCAGACGCCTTCAGAAACTGCCGACGCTTCATCGGGATTGCTGCGTTCTCAAAAAGTTGTTTCATGACGTCCCCTTATGCTTTCGCTTTGGCAGTTGGCGTTTTGGCAGGTGCCATTGGCTTCGCGTCGACGCCGGAAGCCGCAACTTTGATTGCAGCACGGACGCGGTTATAGGTGCCGCATCGGCAAATATTGCCCGCCATGGCGTCGTCGATTTGCACATCTGAGGGACTTTTTACTTTGGTGAGCAACGCGATCGCCGACATAATCTGGCCCGACTGGCAGTAACCGCATTGCACGACATCCTCGGAAAGCCAGGCGGCCTGCACTTTCTTGCCGATTGGCGTGGTGGAGATATCTTCAATCGTCGTGACCCGCTTGCCGGAAACTGCAGATAACGGCGTCGAACAAGACCGCGATGGTTCGCCATTGATGTGCACGGTACAAGCGCCACAGAGCGCCATGCCACAGCCGTATTTGGTACCGGTCATCTGCAGATTGTCGCGCAGGAACCACAGCAAAGGAGTGTCGGCGGCGACGTCTGTTTCAATGCGTTCGCCATTAACTGAAAAGCGGATCATGTTTTTTCCTGATGGAGTGTAAGACGGATTTTTCGCGGCAACCTCTAGAACGTCGCGAGGATTGTTGCGCTTGTCTGTAAATACGACCGGGCAATTCAGCCGCTTTACAGACAAACGCTTAGCCAGTGGGAAAATTTTACGCTGAAAATGTTCAATTTCTGCAGCGTATGTAACGCTTCGGCTGCCAGCATGGATTGCCCGAGCGAAAACACTGGCAAAATACCGCAAGAGAAAGGTTTTGAGAAGACCGCCGACGCTTGTACGCAGAACCAACATCGGCGCGCCTTTCGGGGCACAAAGGCTTGCAAAGTGGCGCAGATAGGCGACTTTGCGGTTGCGTGCAAAGCGATTTGCTGCTCGTGTGCGCCAGCGCACCGACGCAGGATCGCGTGTCAGGTGGAATCAGTGCTGCCCATGTTCAAGCCTTTGACCGTGTCACCTATCAGCGAGCAGTGCCGCATGACTTCGTCACCGAAAATTTTACGCGTTTTGATGCTGGCCGCAGCCGGGGTAACCGTTGTGCTGTTGGTTGCTGCGCTGTGCATCCTCGCATTCGTCGATATCAGTGATTGCAAGCCTAGAGTGGAGGCGTCGCTTTCTCAAGCGTCGGGAATGAGTGTCACCATTGAAGGCCCAATGAGCGTCGCTTTCACCCCAACACTGGGCGTTTCGCTAACAAACGTGCGTGTCGTCAATCAAGGGGTCGAACTTGCCTTCGTCAAGAAGGCGGATGTCGGGTTAGAGCTGCTGCCGCTTTTCCGCGGCGAGATTCGCTACGGCACTATTTCCACAATTGGCACCCGCGTCGCAATCGTGCGCGATCGTGAAGGCCGCTACAACTATCAGCGTCCTGCCGTTACCAATCAGGAACACCGGGTATTGAGCCTGCCCAAAGTAAATTTCTCCGAGCTGGTGGTTGCGTATCTGGATCAGCACACCAACAATAGTATCGAGTCGGTTGGCTGCATTGGCGCGCTTACTGGGGTCCACCACCCTGGCGGTTACCCTTTGCTGCAGCGCCTTTCCATGCAGGGCAATTTTGAATGTACCGATGTGCGCGGCAAGAGCCACGCTATTTCTGATTTGAAGTTTGCGGTCACCGCGACAGACGGCCAATTCGATTTCAAACCCGTGACGATGCAGGCATTCGGCGGCAAGGGCGCTGCGACGTTGCAGATGGACCGTTCCGGCGAAAGCCCCACATATAAACTCAGCGTCACGTTAACCAAATTCCATGTCGATCAATTCTTAAAGAAGCCCAAGTCTGGCGGTTCGGTCAAAGGTTTGATGGACTTCTCAACGACGCTGGCGATGCGCGGCCGCACGCGGCTGGAGATGCGGCAAAGTGCGGCAGGCGAAATGTCACTTTCCGGGGCCGACCTTACACTTACAGGCATGGATTTGGATGCGCTACTTGCAAAATTTGAATCGAGTCAGAATCTGAGTCTGTTTGACCTGAGTGCCCTTCTCTTCGCCGGTCCTGTCGGACTCATCGCCACCAAAGGTGTTGATTTCGCGGGTCTGGCCACAACCAGCAATGGCACGACAACACTGCGCACGGTGGTTTCTACATGGAAGGTAGAAAAGGGGATTGCGATGGCGAAAGATGTGGCATTGGCGACCACCAAGAATCGCCTGGCCGTACATGGCGGACTCGATTTCGCGGGCGACCAATACCGGGATATCACCGTTGCCTTGTTGGACACGAATGGCTGCGCAGTCGCCCGGCAAAAAATCAGCGGGCCTTTCAGCAAACCGATTGCGGACAAATCCAATATCCTTGTGCCGATAGGACCTTTTTTGAAACTGATCGACAAGGCGAAGAACCTCTTCGCAGGCCCAGGCGCAAAGTGTGAAGCTTTTTACGTGGGATCTGTCGCGCAACCCGGGTAGCAGGATTCGAATACAACGCGTGACGGATTCGTCACTTGGGTCGTGGCGCGGGCTTGATAAAGTAACCCGCGACCTTCCAGGTACCGTCTGGCTCACGAAACGGTGTAACGGTTTCGATTGCGGGGGCGAGCTTGTCAAAGACCGTCGCAAACTGAATAATCACGGCTGTGCCTTCGGGCAGCTTGGCAACTCTTGGTGCGTCAACACCTTGCATCACAATGCGCGATTTCAGCGTGCCGATGGGCTTCCGCACATTGCCGACTGCCTGAATCCATGCCGGCTTGGTGATTCCCTTCTGAAAATTAATTGACGCGAGATCCCAGCTCTCCCCGAACCTTCCTGCGTCTATGATCGGCAACCAGGATTGCGCTGCTGCCACCGCCTGGCTGACATCCTCCTCGTCTCCCGCGGTTGCCGGTATGGCACTGAGTGCAAGAATGATCGTCAGTGCCGTTGCGAAAATTTTCATGAAGTCTCCGAAATTGATCTGAATACGCAACGTGCGCGGCAAATAGAGGCGAGGAAAAGCATTAGTTGAGCGCACAGATGAAGCAACACCTGTTACCGCCTCAATATTTTCTCGACAGGCGCATCGCTATTTCCTGATCAGTATCGCCGCAACACAAGTCCGGTTCAAGTATTTGTCTTTTTCCAGTTCGCCAATTTGCGTGATCAAATGTGCAGGAAATTGGGAAAGCGTTTCGCACGTTCACAACTGGGTATAGTTGGCACGGCGCAGCAAAGTACTTTTCCGTCAACCCGATTTGCACCCAACTGAATTGAACGAGAAACACGAATATGCAGTCACCTGA
This sequence comes from Burkholderiales bacterium, assembly GCA_038321965.1. GTDB lineage: Bacteria > Pseudomonadota > Gammaproteobacteria > Burkholderiales > Usitatibacteraceae > UKL13-2. Next base: position 78,733 of record JBBQFL010000016.1, read on the forward strand.
TCAGCCCATCCTTCGAGATATTGTTCTGGTCGGCGGCGGCCACAGCCACGTCGGCGTACTGAAGAGCTTTGGCATGAAGCCGGTTCCGGGAGTACGCCTTACGCTCATCTGTACCGATATGCATACGCCCTACTCAGGCATGTTGCCCGGCTACGTGGCCGGCCACTATGAATATGACGAGGTGCACATCGATCTGAGCCGCCTCGCCGTGTTTGCAGGCGCACGACTCTACCGTGACGAAGTCATCGGCCTTGATCGCGTCAACCAGAAGGTACTCTGCCGCAACCGGCCGCCGGTGCCGTACGACTTTCTTTCGATCAATATCGGCTCGACACCGCAGCTGGCGCAGGTACCGGGTGCCGCTGAAAACGCCGTTGCCGTAAAGCCGATCCAGCGCTTCAACGATCGCTGGCTGGCGCTGCTCGCCCGGGTAAAACAGCATCCGGGCCAACTTACCATCGCCGTGGTGGGTGCGGGCGCTGGCGGGGTAGAGTTATTGCTGGCGATGCAGTTTCGTCTGCGCAATGAATTGCAGAAACTCAGTAGATCACCGGACGACCTGACCTTCCACCTGTTCACGGATGCCCCCGTCATTTTGCCCACCCACAACGAGGCTGTGCGAAAACGCTTCGAGTCGGTCCTCGCCACGCGAGGCGTAGTCGTACACCTTAGCGCTGCAGTCACTGAAGTATTCGCCAGAAGCTTGCGCACGGCTTCAGGCGAATCGCTGGCGGCGGATGAAATTGTCTGGGTCACCAGCGCCGGTGGCGCACCCTGGCTCGGCGAAACCGGGCTGGCGCTCGACGGCAACGGCTTCATCAAGGTGGCCGACACACTTCAAACGCTGACCGACCCTAATATTTTCGCGGCTGGCGACATTGCCAGCATGGTCAACTTCAAGTTGGAAAAGGCGGGTGTGTTCGCCGTCAGGCAGGGCCCGCCGCTCACGGAGAACCTGCGTCGGTCCGTCGAAGGCGTTGCGTTGCAGATGTATCACCCGCAAACCAGCTGGCTCGCGCTTATCTCTACTGGCGACCGCTATGCAGTTGCCTCGCGCGGCTGGCTGGCCTTTGCCGGCAAGCAGGTCTGGCGGTGGAAAGATTGGATAGACCGTCGCTTCATGTCGAAATTTCAGGACCTGCAGCCGATGGAGGCCGGCGCTCAGACATCTGCGTCAGCACCGTCCGTAAAACTCAATGCGGAAGAATCGATGCAGGCCATTTCGGCCATCGCGATGCGCTGCGGCGGCTGCGGTGCGAAAGTCGGCGCCACCGTCTTGTCGCGCGCGCTCAGCAATTTACATCCCGTGGACCGCGATGATGTGGTAATCGGCCTGAAGGACCCCGATGATGCGGCAGTCGTACGCGTACCGCCGGGTAAGGCGATGGTGCACTCGGTGGATTTTTTTCGTTCCTTCATTGACGACCCCTATATCTTCGGCAAAGTGGCGGCAAATCACGCGTTGGGCGACATCTGGGCGATGGGTGCAGAGGCCCAGTCAGCCACCGCCATCGCAACGGTACCGTCGGGCCTTGAATCAAAGGTTGAAGACGTTTTGTTCCAGATGATGACCGGCGCGCTGGAAGTGTTGAACGAAGCCAACTGCGCGCTGGTCGGCGGACACACCGGTGAAGGCAAAGAGCTGGCGCTCGGATTTGCGGTCAATGGTTTGATCGACGATGACCCGGCGAAAATTTTGCGCAAAGGCGGCATGCGGCCCGGTGACGTTTTGATCCTGACCAAGCCTATCGGCACTGGCACGCTGTTCGCGGCCCATGCGCGCCTCGCCGCCAAAGGGCGCTGGATTGATGCGGCACTTCAATCAATGATCGTATCTAATCGCCTAGGTGCACGCTGCCTGTTCAAGCACGGCGCGACCGCTTGCACAGACTTGACCGGCTTTGGCCTGCTCGGCCACCTGGTAGAAATGACGCGCCCCTCAGGTGTAGATGCCCAACTCAACCTTGCTGCTTTACCCTTGCTGGACGGCGCTGAAGAATGTGTGGCGGCCGGTATCGTCAGTTCGTTGCAAGGTGCAAACGTGCGGTTGCGTCACGCACTGCGCAATCAGGAAGCCATGGTCAACCATCCTCGCTATCCGCTGATTTTCGATCCGCAGACCGCTGGCGGGTTGCTGGCCAGTGTGCCGGCTGACCGCGTCGACGCTTGTGTTACTGAACTTCGCGCACTTGGTTACGTGCACACCGCAATCATTGGCGCAATCTCCGCGCAGACTGACGTATTGGAACCGATAACGCTGGCTGATTAGGCGTTGAATGACAGCGCATCTCGCTGGAGCCAACGCCTCGGAGCGAACAAAGTATTGCTACTCAGGCAGTCGAAATCCGCCGTCGATCCATGCAAGCGCACTGGAATCGGTCAGTTTGAATACCGCCGATACACGCATCGTCGCCAACGGCGGAACATCGTGTTTGCGGGCTTCAAAAGCGGTCAGCATTGCATAGGGGTTTTCTTCATCCGGAACAATATCCAGAGCGACGGTGATGTTTGCGCCGTTGCTAGCCACGACAACTTTCTTGTGTAGCGTCGCGTGCAGGTGTTGCTCGTGTCTGCGACGAACCTCAAAGGCAGTTTTGACCAGCGTGTGAAATGCGGTGGAGTCGAGCGGTTTGGGATTCTTTTTGTCACGCCCCATGGTCCATGGACCAACCAGCGCTGGCTCGGGTTCACCGTCCTTGATCATCTCGACCGCCCAGCCATCGTCGTCTTCGTTCTTGATCACTCGGGCAGTCCAGCCATCGTCGCGCCATAGGCGTGGTTCCTGTGTCATCGTGGTGACGGGTTCGTTGCTGTCGGTCATGTCGGATTTCTTTGGTGTAGGCAGTGCCGCAGGATAACCGAGGTCAGCGCATCACAACGCAAACGGAAAAAACGGTCGCACAGATTTCTGCCGACACCAAATCATTTTTTTGGTCGGCGTCGATTGTTTCGTGGCAATGAACTTGTAACTCGACAAATAAAGTCGTGACCCGCATTGCGGATCGATTAAGGTACCTACTTGCCATGGCACACGGTAACAGATAGTGCCGCAATCGCGGCCCTAAGGTTCTTGCTAATGGGTCGATGTTCAGACACTTCCTGCCGATATAGCCGCATTGGAATGTTGCCCAAGCCTTCACGGCAGTATCATCGCGGCGATTATGCGAGAATTCGAATGGTAGGTTCAGAGAAAATTGTATGACAGTTGTCGGCCAGGAG
>JBBQFL010000017.1:0-79633 GCA_038321965.1 Burkholderiales bacterium
AGCAGTTGACAGACCTTCAGCGCTTACGCGCCATCTTCCTGCGTGCGTTCGCCAAGTTCATGCTCACCACCGCTGATCCCCCCGCTTTGTTGACAATCTAATTTGCGCTATTTGATCGGCCAACTGCCGTTTTTAGGTTGAAGTGTTGCAAGGCGTAGTCTACCTATGCAGACCCCGACGTCTGCAGCGCTTGCGTAAATGCCATCTATCCGCCGACAGTTTCTAATTCGGTGCGCATCCAGATGACTGAAGATCAAGATCGGCACTTCCCGAGCCCTGAGAAGGCAATGAGGTAAAGCCCGATAATCAATTCAGGTTGAGGCGCTTTAATGCCGCCAGGTAACGCGGATCGTCATGAACAGATGCAAACTTGTGGAAGGTCTTGAGTGTGAATATGTTGCGGTCACGCGCGTCAATTGCCTGATTGAGTAGTTTGAAAGCCTCATCACGCTCGCCTAACTGCATGGCAAGGCCAGCGGTAAACATAAATGCGTCATTGCGTGTTGTCGTTAACCGCTTTTCGGCTGCATAAAGGACGCGATAGTAGCCGCTTGATCCGTCTCGTTTGTATGCCGCTGCCGCATCATCGAGCAAGGCATCATTGACCCAGTAACCCTTCACCATTCGATTGGCCGCTATCGCCTCTTCGAAGCGCCCCAATTGCTCAAGGCAGTCCACTAAAACAGTATGACTGATGGTGAACGATGGGTCGATTTCAATGGCCTGGCGAGCAATGCGCATAGCTTCATCACACTGGCCCTGGCCCAAGTAGAGCGTCGCCAGTCGCCATATCAAATTGGCATTCACGGGATCCAGCGCGATGGCCCGTTTTTGCGCAACGATTGCTTCTTCAACGCGTGCCAGCGGTTGAAGAACATTTTGCCGATACGTATCCCAGGCCGTCGCGTTACCGGGGTTGAGTTGGATCGCGCGCGTTGACGCCTGCTCAGCCTCTTTCCAGCTCCACTGGCCCTGGCCTTTAATGGCGGCAAGAACGATATAGGCGTCGGCTGATTCTGCGTCCAGCGCAATCGCGCGCAGTACCAACTTTTCAGCCTTTGCGTAATTTTCGGTCGACGACAAACCCAATTGGGCCTGGAAGAGATTGAACTTCGCAAGACCGACATAGCCGAGCGGAGAATCGGGATCAAGCGCAATCACGCGTTCGAAATAAGGCACTGATTTTTCATACTCCGTCATCGTCAAAACGATGCGGGGGCGCAGAATATGCATTCCCTGTAAATAGGCAACATAGGCTTCCGGATTTCCTGCCGCGCGTCTGCTCAAGTATGCGTTTTCTGTGGCTTGCAACTTCACTTTGAGGGAGTCGGAAATTTCGCGCGTGACTTCGCTTTGAACGACCAGAATATCCTTGATGTCGCGGTCATAGGTCTTTGCCCATAGATGCTCATCCCGCTCAGCGTCAATCAACTGTGCGTTGATACGAAAACGACTACCAATCCGCCGTACACTCCCTTCCAAAATGTGCGACACCCCTAACTCACGTCCAATAACACGCATGGTTTTTGTAGTGCCCTTGTACTGCATGATGGATGTGCGCGAAATCACCTTAAGGCCGGTAATTTGTGCCAGCTGTGTCAAGAGGTCTTCGGTAATACCATCGCCAAAATACTCGTCCTCCTTGTTTCCACCAAAGTTGGTGAAGGGCAACACTGCAATGGATTTTGCGTTTGCAATTGCCACAGTGTTGGCGGGTACTACGGCGGGCCGCTGCCAGATCCACCATCCCACGATGATCAATACGAGCGCAACGCCTGCGCCAGACAGCCAACGAGCAACGCGCAGGCGAGTCCCGGCAACAACGGATTCGGATCGTCGCGACAATTGCTTTAGCCAAGGCAGTTGCACGCCATACAAATGAATCGGCAGCTGTATATTTTTTAGCGCTTGGATACCAAGATCAATCAGCGGCTTATCCAGTTTGTTTTGTACCTGTCGCGCCACATCTTCTGAAACGCAGATGCCGCCAGCTTCAGCGACCGAATGAATTCGCGAGGCAATATTTACGCCATCGCCGAATACGTCGGCGTCGCGATAAACCACATCGCCAAGGTGGATGCCAATGCGTAGCTGGATAGTCTCTCCAGCGACCGCGGTATTACGCAGATGGAAGGCATTTTGTATCGCAATGGAACAGCGAACCGCATCCAGCGCATTACTGAATTCAACCAGAAACGCGTCGCCTACCGTCTTGATTTCCTTGCCTTGATGCAATGCCAGTTGCGTGCGTATCAAATCGTTGTGCTCCGTCAGCAACGACAATGCAAGCGCCTCGTCGCGCTGCGTCAGCGCGCTATAGCCAACCATGTCGGTGAACATGATGGCGGAAAGGCGGCGTATCTCGTTCTGCGGCTGCATCGGAATTCGAACCCTGTCCTTGATGGTGCAACATGACACTGATCGTAATGGAGCGATAGTAAAGTAATAGGGGACAGGCTGTCCGCTATTGTTACTCATGATTGATTGCTAAGTCTGCGGAATCCGCTTCAACACTTCAATGCGTCTTGAACGGATCGCCACATAGCCGCCCTCAGCCAGATCGTGCAGGATTCTGCTCACCATGTCACGCGACGCACCGACGCGCTCTGCCAATTCCTGCTGCGTCATGCGCTCGGTAAGCACGCCGACGCCGCATTGTGCCGGCGTGAGGCTGGTGAGCAGACTAGTAAGCCGACCGTAAACGTCGAGAAGCGCCATGCGCTTCACGTTCTCCACGGCGATGCGCGTGCGGCGAATCAGTTTGGCGATCAGTTGCAGCGCAAAGTCGGGATTGGCGACGACGTAGCGGCGCATCATATCGCGTGAGATCACCGAGCAGGTCGTCGATTCGAGCGTGATGACCGACGCTGAACGCAAGCCTTCGTCCAGCGCCATTTCGCCGATCGTCTCACCTGGGCCGTGGGTGTCGAGGATGACTTCCTTGCCGTCGCGATTGCTGGAAAAGACTTTTACTCGGCCGGAAAGAATAACGAACATCGTATCGCCGCGCTCGCCTTCGCGAATGATCATGCTGTCTTTGGGGAAGGTAGTAATGCGACCTTGTTCGGCGACTGCGCGCAGGAGTGATTCGCGAATCGCGGTGAACTGGGCGGAGGTGGGTGCAGGCATGCGGACTATTTTGCGGGCTTGTCGTCCGATTGTAAAACCATCCTTCCCGCGCGGCTATTTCTTCCTTAAACGATACAGCCGCGCCGCGCCATAACCTTTCGCCAGCGGCTCGGTACCGACGAGATCGCAACGAAATCCCGCATCGGGCCGGGACGCGAGCACCGCTGCGAAGGGTTCCGTCACCAGCACCTGCCCCGGCACCACGATCGGTTCGATGCGCGCGGCGCGGGTGACGTGGGTGCCGTAATGCGCGAGCTTGTTAGTCACCGGGTCGATGGCGGTGAAGACCGGTCCGGCATGGAGCGCAATGCGTACATGCGTGTCGGCGGGTAGCCCCATGGCCCGCCAGTCGATGGTGCCGACGGCATTGGAGAGCGCGAGCGCAAATTCGGCTGCGTCCTCCGGCGTGGCGAAGACGGCATAGAGGCCGTCTCCGCGAGAACTGATTTCCAAGGGTGTGATGCCGACCTCTGTAAGCGTTTTCGGCACCAGCCCCAGAAAGGTCGTAAAGAACGTGGGGAAATACTCTTCTGGCAGTCGGCTGAAGCCTTTTACGTCGGCGAACAACAATGACTTTATGGTGCGTCCGGCGGCGATCAGCGGTGTTCGTACAGGCGTGGTATCGGCGCCGCGCAGTGTTGGCGCAGCAGCCGCCGCCACGCCGCGAATATCAGCCAGATCGATGACTTCGTGCGACTTCGCCTGCGACGCCCACGTTGCAAGTGTGGCCAACGTGCCGCCGACGCCGCCTGCCTGCGAGCGGTCCGATACGACCAGCATGTGCGGATCGACGGCGAGCTCCTTCGCGCGCAGGAACGCCATTCCTTGAATCAGATTGGAAGCGTGCTCGAAAAGAGTATCGTCACCGAGATAGCGTTCGCTGGTCGCATAGGTGACGGAAGTGGCCGCTGCCATCACACGGCCAAAGCGCTGCAGCCAGCTTCCCCCGACGCGGCTAACGCTCTGCTCGATGTAGTCCTCACGGGAGAACGGCAACACGATATTGATCTCCTGTTCTCGTGCCAGCATTACCTCGCAAAACAGGATGTCGCTGCCACAGGCCGCCTGCGCATAGCCGATGGTCGGCGTTAGCGACGCAACAACGCGATCAATGGCGGCCTTTACGGCGTCCTCAATGTGGATAGGGAAGCGGGCATTGGCGCGGTGCGGTGCGTCGATCATGTGCCCTGAAAACGCGATGACGCTTGGCCCCGGTATTTCGGCTAGTGCGCGTGCTGCGTCGGGTAGCTCTAGTGAGAGCAATTGCAGTTGCCGTCGCATGCTAGCGATGTCGCCTATCCGGCGACCGGCGCGACGGTGGGCCTCGCAATAGTGCCGACACGCATCCTCGTTGCGACCTAGCAACAGCGCGGCCTCCCCGCGTGTTGCTTCATCCCAGTGTGTATTGGCATCGCGCGCGGCGGCAAGCTCATCGAGCACAGCCTGTGCGATTTTTGCTGCTGATGCATTCTCGCCGGCGAGCCGCAGCATCGATGCGGCATTGATACGGGCATGGATACTTTGACATAAACCATCGGCGCGCTGATAGGCATTGATTGCGGCAAGCAAGGCAGCCTTCTCGCCAGTCTCCACGAATGCGTCCTTGGCAACGCGGCCGGCGAGACTTTCGATATCCGCGCTGATGACGCGATCCATCGGATTGGCCGCGCGCAACCGTTCGATCATTTTCGCTGCCGCACCCGGCGCCCCCGAGCGGGCGCTGGCCAGCGCGTAAAGATAGCCCAGCTCTATCTCTTTCGCACCTAACGCTTCGATGCCTCGCAGCGCCGCGTGCGCAGCCTCAACCGCCGCCAGGTTCTGCGAGGTGGCAAGTAGGTCCCGCACCTCTCTGGTGGCGTCGATCAGTGGGATTTCCGATTCCAAGTCGAGTCGTCCGGAATTTGTCTATTTAAGGTGGTCGAGTGTCACGTAACCGGAGTTGGCAAAACGCTTGCCGTGAAGCACAAACGAAACCCGCTTGCTGGCAGCGTCCCATTGCATCGGTTTTTCGGTGTATGGATCCATGAGTCCTGGGCCCATATTTGCAAGTGCGGCACCAACGTTTTCCATTGGTAACTTGCTAGCGATGAGGCGTCGCTGCGTATCGACAAGACGCGAAAGTCCGATAAGGTCGGCGATACGAAACGCATACACAGTCATATCAGGACTTCCAATCGTTTCGAGAATTCGTCCAATCGGGTTGTAAAACACCGCCCCAATTGACAGCGCCTGCTGCTTAGCTTGCCTCTCTAGCAATACCTTTTTCCCGTCGAGTATTGCTTTGGGAGGCTTCGCAAATAGTTCCAGCATTTCCTTAAATGACTCATAGGCGCGGTTTGTTGATGCATTGACACGAAACCCGCCCAATAGAAACGCCGCACGCAACGGGGGCCCGGGTAGCCCCTCGAAAAAAGAGTCGGTGAGAAATTTACCGCTTTGTTGCATGTCTCGATAAGTTCCTAAGCCAAATTGCGCCTCTGCGCGCATCGATGCAGTCACATTAGTTACTCCCGGCAACAGCGGTGCAGTGATCTTCTCGAAAACTTCAGGATAGGTCGTTACGACTTCCGGATACGTATTCATGATCTCACTGGTAAGCCGATACTTGCGGTGCAACGCGGCCGCAGAAACCATCTGCGTGATTATCCAATCGTTGCCTTGCAACAGTCGCCGCCAGGAGTTCACATCGGCCGCGAGTTCATCGAGAGCCGCCTTTTGCGTGCTTTTGGTGGCCATGCGTATGGCAATGTCAGCGTCGACAAGGTGACTGGTTCGCATGATCGAGTTCCACGACGGAAGAGGCGTCTGATAATTCAGCAGCGACATCGCTGTACCGAAATCCTCGTAGTCACGAATCTTGCGATAGCGCGCGAGGTAAATGGCCCTTTCCGCCGACTCGACTCTCAGTTCGGCTTGTTTTGCTTGATACACCTTCAAACAATTGTCTTTTTCAACATCACAAATCGGCTTGCTGTCCTTGGGGTATTTGAGAGGATGGTCGCCATAGAATGCATCCGGCTTGAATTTTGAGAGATCTTTTTCCGAAGCAAGTATGCGATCGTGCGCGGCAACAATTTGCTGGCCGACGGCGTGTGGATCGAGTTCGGGCGACGAATTGAAGCCCCAAATCATGAAATAAGCATTGTTCGCCGCCGGCGGCGCGGGCGCGATTGCCGCGAATTTTTCTGCCTCCGCGTTTAGCGCTTCATCTGGAATCAACCACCAGCACAGACCGACGATGATGATGAGTCCGAGTAGGATGCCTGCAATCCACTTGAGTACGTTCAATGCGATTTTCATGTTGCGCTCCTTTGATGACGTGCATTCATTCTAGGTATGACGCTTGTCGGAAAAAACCGATTAATCGACATTTTCGTTCGATTTTTTTATCCATGCATGCGCGCCACCCGCCTCAATGCCCGCGTGTAGCACAATCTTTCTCGCCACCCGCAGTTGGCCGTAGCAGATACCCTTCAAGCCGGAGCGGAACCCGGCAGGCGATTCTGCGAGTGATGACACCAGGGGCTCGCCTTTCCTCCTCAAAAGTCCATCTGGCAGCGGATCTATCGGTTGCGAGGGTCATGATTTGTCCTTCGTCTGGCAGAAACGCCACGTCGTCAATCGCGCGCACATGGCCGACAAAGCGCGCAACCGGCTTCGCGTTCGCCGCATCCCACAGGATGGCCCCGCCGGATTTGCCGCCGGTCAAATACCACTGCGACGCGGCATCACAAGCGAGCCTGGCGTCGGCGGTGTCCTGCCCGGCTTGCAGATTGGCAATGGGCGAATCGGTATCAGTTGCAATGATCGTCAGGCTGCCGTCTGCGTTGACCTGGCGGCGCAGTTTGCCTCCGCATACCGCAGCTGGCTGCCCAGCGGTCGCGGTTTTACGGGCAGCACGCAGTTTCTCTAGTAGGTCCTTTGCGTTAGCGTAATTCGCTATCGGCCCCGCCGTCGCGAGATCCCAGACTTTCAAGGTTGCGACGGCCCTGTCGCGACTATTGGCCGATGCAGCGACCCATGTCGCCAGGCGAGCCCCATCGGGGGACATGGCGGTGCGGGTCAATTCACCGGTTCCCGTCTGGTTCACGCTGAGCATGGCACCGCTGGCGGTGTCCCACACTTTTACGGTGCCATCGTCACCAACGCTGGCGATGCGCCGGTCATCAGCCAGGAAGTGCAATGCGCTCACTCGGCCGACGTGCGCTTGCACAAGCGTGACGAGCTGGCCGGTGGTGCTGGACCAAAGCAACACGCTGCCGGTGATGCCACCCGTGGCAATGAGGTTGCCGCTGGCCGACGCTGCGATGGTGGCGATGCCACCGGGATGCACCGCTTCGGCAACGCGCTTTGCAGTGACCAGATCGATGAGCTGCCACGTGCCGGGGGACAACGCAAAGGCAGCCTTGCGCAAGGCTGGTACCAACGCTATCGCGGTGGCGTCGGCCGGAAGAGCCAGCGCCTTAGGTTGCGCGCCACTGGCCAACGTGTACACATTTGCGCCGCTTTTGTCGCCTGACTTTGTTGCGCAGATGACGGCATCTGTGTTCACGACAGCAAGCTTGCAGGGCTCGCCGAGCGCGTGGGCTTTACCACCGCGTGACAGATCGACCAAAAATACGTCGCCGCGCACATTGACGTACAGCACGCGGTCACCCGACAGCGGTTGTTGCTCGGCGGGCAGCAGCCGGATTTCGCCGGGCACATTGATTTCGCGAAGTGGCAGGCCATCGCGCGCTTTGAGGACAGCAATGCGACCGCCATCGAAAACTGTCGCAACTTCACGCCCGCCATTGATGAAACGTGCCAGCCGCACCGGTTTTTCCGAGAGCGCCGGCAGCGAAACCAGCCGCCGCCCGTTATCCGCGCGCCAAATCGACACATCACCACGCACGCTAGTGGCGATGAGGCGCGTGGCGTCACTGCTGAACGCTGCATCGACAATGCCGTCCGGATGCGCGGTGTGCACGGTGCTCAGCATATCGACGCTGCGCATGGCCTGGTCGAGCATGATGCGTACGTCGCGGCTGTTGTTGCCCATGCGGTAAGTTTCGGCCAGGAAGACGGCCGCGCGCGTGGGCTGGCTTTGCATCAGCGCCTCACGACCGAGTTCTTCGAGCCGCTCCATGCGATCCTGCCGGTAGCGCCAGAACAATCCGCCCGCAAGCAACGTGAATAGGGTAATCCCGACCACGGCGCGGATCGCGATGGTCCGCCGCGTGCGCTCACGATCGCGCTGGCGAAGCTCGTCAAAAGGCACACCCAGCAGCCCGGCAATAAGCCGTAATAGTGCAATCGATTTCGTTTCCCGGCCGCGGCGCACATCCGCCGCAATCGGTTCCACGCGCTGGCCGGTGAGGTTGCCCGAAGCGTCGACACGGTACTTTAATGCTTCCGGGAAACACTCCAGCAGCCCGCTGTTTGGTTTATCGGCGGCGTTGGGTTCGCCGTCCAGAATCAGCGCGAGAACCTGTCCCTCGCCACCCATCATCTTGAATTGGCGAATCTCCTCATTCACCCAGCGCGAGCGCGCAGCCGCGGGCGAGCAGATCACGATCAGATAACGCGATTGCGCAAGCGCTTCTGTCAGGTTTTTACCAAGTTCCGACGAACCGGGCAACTCATCACGGTCGCGAAATACCGGGAACAGGCGCGTCGGAATGCTCCCATCCCGCGTCTCGCGCCCAATCAGACGTCTGGGAACACGATAGCTCTCCAAAGACTGGTGTAGCCATTCGCATACTTTGGTGTCCTGATGGCTGTAGCTCAGAAACGCCCAGTATTTTTTTCCTGCATCCATTGGCGGCCTCAACGTTCGTACGACAGCCTTAACAATAACGCGCGTGCACCTTCGGGAATACGGAATATTCGACAAATTTGCCCGCGAGCGCGCCGCAAATAAAAAATTAAGCTCCAATACCGGCGCGGTTTTTGAGACACTTTTGCTCGGAAAAGCCCGCCAAATGGCGTTCTACGATATTTGTTGCGGGTGTGCTTCAACGCCAAATTCACGTCGTCTCTGTCTCCGCCTGTTGCGGTCGCCATTTGAGCAATCTGTTTTCGGCAAACGTCACCGCAAAATCGAGCAGCAAGGCAAACACGGTCAACACCAGAATGCCGGCGAAGACCGTATTGATATCGAACGAGCCTTCTGCCTGGTGGATCAGGTAGCCAACACCCTTCGCGCTGCCTAGATATTCCCCGACCACAGCGCCGACGAAGGCCATGCCAACAGAAGTGTGCAAGCTGGAAAAAACCCAGGAAGTGGCTGACGGTAAGTAAACATAGCGCAGCAATTGCGCGGCATTGGCGCCCAGCATGCGTGCGTTGTTCAACACCACCGGCGATACCTCTTTCACACCTTGATAGACGTTGAAAAACACGATGAAAAATACCAGCGTCACCCCGAGTGCCACCTTGGACCAGATGCCGAGCCCGAACCAGACCATGAAGATGGGCGCGAGAATGACGCGCGGCATGGCATTCATGCCCTTGATGTAGGGGTCGAGGATCTGCGATGCGACAGGCGTCAGGCCCAGCCAAAGTCCAACGATCAGTCCCAGCAAAGTGCCGATCACAAATGCGAGCACCGTCTCCTGCAAGGTCACCCACAGGTGCGGATAGATTTCGCCGCTTACGAACCACGCCCAGATAGCACCAAAGATCTTGGTTGGTTCGCCGAAGAAGAATGCGGCGCGATATTCGTTATCGAAAAAGATGGGGGGAATCAGGCCGGGCTGGGTGGAGACCTGCCAGATGACAAAGGTGGCGATGAGGAGTGCGATCTGCCAGAACCAGATGGGGATTTTTTTCATGGTTTCTCCCTCACCCTAACCCCCTCCCAAGGGAGAGGGAACCTGGACCAGCGGAGATTTAATATCCCCTCTCCCTTGGGAGGGGGTTAGGGTGAGGGATTCCAAAATACCAGCAATGTTATTCAATACATCATTGTTCCAAAATCGAACGACTTGATAGCCATTTTCATTGAGCCATCTGCTGCGCATATCGTCGTATGCAACTGCGTCCGCGTGCTGGCCCCCGTCTAGCTCAATGATTAACCGCGCGTCCTCACACAGAAAATCAACGGTGTAACGTCCCATCGGTACTTGCCGGCGATACTTCCAGCCATTCAATTGTCTACTCCGCAGCTTCGACCAAAGCAAACGCTCGGCGTCGGTTGATTGACTACGCAATTCGCGAGCAAAAGCAACTCCGCCGGTCGTGCCGAACTCCTGAAGGTGTGATCTCCTTGCAATCGCTCCCTCACCCTCGCCCTCTCCCAAGGGAGAGGGAATCACACCACCACCCTATTCTTCGTCTGCGCATACCCCTTCAACACTTCCTCTTTCATCACCTGCCAGATCTGCGCATGCAACTCAAGGAAGCGCGGCGTCATGCGGATCTCGGCGACATCGCGGGGGCGTGGAAGGTCAATCGCAAATTCACCAATCGGATGCGTCGCCGGCCCTGCCGCCAAAACGATGACCCGGTCCGACAGTGAAATCGCCTCTTCCAGGTCGTGGGTGATGAAGAGCACCGATTTCTTGTCCTCCTCCCACAGTTGCAGCAACTCGTTTTCCATCAACTGCCGCGTCTGGATATCGAGTGCCGAGAACGGCTCATCCATCAGCATGATCTTGGGGTCGAGGATCAGCATCTGCGCAAGCGCGCAGCGTTTGCGCATGCCGCCTGAAAGCTCATGCGGATAGCGATTGCCGAAGCCAGCGAGGCCGACGCGCTCGAGCCAGGCCTCGCCTTTGACGCGTGCAGCTTCCGGATTCTCGCCGCGAAATTGTAATCCCACAGTGACGTTGGCCAATGCCGAGCGCCAGGGCATGAGCGACTCGGATTGAAACATATAGCCTGCCTTTGCGTTGATTCCCACCAGTGGCTCGCCGAATACGCGCACCTCGCCGCCGGACGCTTTCAACAGCCCGGCACCGATATTGAGTAGCGTGGATTTGCCGCAGCCGGTCGGGCCGACGATGGAGACGAATTCGCCGGCCGCAATGTTCAGCGTGGTGTCCCGGACAGCCGTATAGCCCGGCCCACCCGACTTACCGGTGAAGGTGACGCTGATGTTGGTGAGCGATAGCGCTGCGGTCATGTCGCGGCGGTCAGTTGGCGAAATTGGCTACTTGTATTTTGCCGCGGCCTTCACGACGAATTGGTTATCGAACGTCGCCGCCAGATTGATCGAACTGCCCGCCGCGATCACGGAAGGCTCGAACTGGTTCAGCACTTTGTAGACGTTTTGCGCAGCCTTCATGCTCATCTGACCATCGGCGGAGTAGCCGATCATGTTCTTCAGCAACGCCGCTTTGTACAAGCCGCGATTGCCGCCCATGTACGACTCTGGCACCACCGCCATTACCTGCTCGGGCGTCGCCTTGGCCAGCCAACGCAGTGCGCGCACCATAGCGTTCACCACGGCCTGGGTGGTGCGGGGGCTCTTCTTGATGAAATCTGAATTGACATAAATGCACGACGCCAGATAGTCGCCGCCGTAAATTTCCTGCATGCCTTTTTCGGTGCGGCTGTCCGCGACGGCGACATACTTGCCGGTGGCTTCCAGTTGGCTGATGACCGGATCGAGATTAGACATGCCATCGATCTCGCCCTTTTCCATCGCGGCGACGGCACCGGCACCGGCACCAGTGCCGACGATGACAACATCGGATGGTTTCAGGCCGTCCTTGGCCAACAGGTTATTGATAAACATATTGGTCGAGGAGCCCGGCGCAGTCACGCCGATCTTCAGGCCTCTCAAGTCTTTGGCGGATTTGTATTTCGCGGCTTTATCTTTGGGCAGGACCAGTGAAATGGAGGAATAGCCGGCCTGCAGCACGACAGCAGTAATCGGCTGTTTCTTGGCCTGCATATTAATGGTGTGTTCGAAGGCGCCAGACACCATGTCAGCGCTGCCACCGACTAGCGCCTGCAATGCTTTGGCGCCGCCAGCAAAATCAGGAATCTCCACCTCCAGGCCTTCATCCTTGAAGTAGCCGTTACGTTCGGCAATCGTTAAAGGCAAGTAATAGAACAAACCCTTGCCGCCGACGGCAATGGTGATCTTGTTTTTTTCTAATCCTTGCGCGTTTGCCAATGTAGCCAGCAGCATTAACGCCGCACCAATTATTTTCCTGATCATGTTTCTCTCCTCGTTGCCCGCATTTATTGTTGGTTGACTGCCGATTCAGCGCCTTGCATTTCCTACTGCGTGTACAGCTTGTCCGGCACCGCGTGAAGGTGCATGGTTTTGCCTGCGCGCATGACCTGCCCGGTGACATCATGGCCGACGATGGCTGGCATCTTGACGGCGGCGGCCAATAGTTTGTCAAGATCAACGCCCGTATCGAAATCCATGTCTTCGAGCATGTTCACCATGTCTTCGGTGCAAATATTGCCGGTCGCGCCGGGTGCGAATGGGCAACCGCCAAGTCCCGCCAGTGAACCATCGTAATGGACGATACCGGCCCTGATGCCCGCCACCACATTGGCCAGACCCATGCCGCGCGTATTGTGAAAATGCAGCGTGAGTTCGATACCTGGGAATTGCGCAACCGCCGCGGCAGACAGGCGCTCCACCTGCGCCGGATTGGCCATGCCGGTGGTGTCAGCCAGCGTCACCCCATCGAAGCCCAAATCGGCATAATGCTTCGCAAAGCCGAGTACGCGCACTTCGGGCACATAGCCTTCGAACGGGCAGCCGAATGACGTTGATACAGTACCGTTGATGCGAATGCCCGCATCCTTGGCCATTTTCACCATGATTGCGAAGTCGTCGAATGATTGGTCGCAGGTGCGGTTCACATTGGCGCGGTTATGCGTTTCCGACGCCGACATCACCACATTGATTTCGTCGATCTTTCCCTGCGCGTTGTGGGTAGCGATGGCGCGCTCCATGCCTTTGAGATTCGGCACCAGCACACTGTAAGTCACGTCGGCGGCGCGTTTAATATTGGCCAGCACATCCACCGCATCGGCCATGTTGGGCACCAGCTTGGGATGCACGAATGAGGTGGTTTCGATCTTGGCGATACCGGTCTCGGAAAGCGCGTCGATGAGCGCGATCTTGGTTTCGGTCGCGATGATGTTCTTCTCGATCTGGAAGCCGTCGCGCACGGCGACGTCGTTGATGTAGATGCGTTGTTTCATATTTTCTTTCTGCAAACGCTGACCCCTCATCCCCACCCTTCTCCCCAAGGAGAAGGGCTTTTTTAGCCTCTCCCGGGGACAAGGGAACACTTGAAGCGAAGCAGAGGCCGACGCGTAGCGGCGGGTGAGGGGCAACGCCTAAATAATCCCCCGTCTCTTCAAATCCGCCTGCGCTACCTCGTCAACCCCAATCCCGCTCAGCACCTCCGCCGTATGTGCCCCCAGCTTCGGCCCGATCCACTTGGTGCCGCCCGGGGTCACGGAGAGCTTGGGCACAATGCCCGGCAACAGCACCTCTTCATTATCACCGAGATCGTGTTTCTCGATCATGCCGCGCGCCTGATACTGCATGTCAGCGACGATATCGGCGATCGAATAGATTCGGCCTGATGGTACATCTGCTTTTTCGAGCACGGCCAGTACCTGCGTCAAGTTGTTGGCACCCGTCCAAGCGCCTATGGCGGCATCAAGTTCTGCGGTACGCGCGGTCCGTCCAGCGTTATCGACGAGCGCGGAATCATTTGCCAGATCGTCGCGACCGATGGCCAGCATCATGCGTTTGAAAATCGAATCGCCGTTGGCGCCAATTACGACGTACTGTCCATCGCCACACAAATAAGTATTTGACGGCACGATGCCTGGCAATGACGCACCGGTGCGCTCGCGCACAAAACCGGACATGCCGAATTCGGGCAGCATCGATTCCATCATCGAGAACACCGCTTCATACAAAGCCACATCGACCATCTGCCCCTTTCCCGTCTTGTGGCGATGATGCAGCGCCATCAAGGCACCCATTGCGCCATACATGGCCGCGAGCGAATCGCCGATCGAGATACCGACCCGCACGGGAGCACGATCAGGGTAGCCGGTGAGGTAGCGCATGCCGCCCATCGATTCACCGATGGCGCCGAAGCCAACGCGATCCTTGTATGGCCCGGTCTGGCCGAAACCCGACAGCCTCACCATGATCAATTTGGGATTTTCCTTGCTAAGCGCCTCAAAGCCGAGATTCCATTTCTCCAAGGTGCCGGGCCGGAAATTTTCGACGATGATGTCGGCTTCCAGTGCCAGCTTGCGGACGATATCCTGGCCCTCTTTCTCACGCAGATTAATCGTCACCGATTTCTTGTTGCGTGCCTGCGCATACCACCAGAGGCTCGTTTTTTGACCATCCGCGTCGTGGAGCTTTCGCCATTTGCGCAATGGGTCGCCACCATCACCTTTAGCATCGGCTGGCGACTCGATCTTGATGACTTCGGCGCCGAATTCGGCGAGCAAGCGCCCGCAGAATGGCCCCGCGATCAGCGTGCCCATTTCCAGCACTTTCAGGCCATCGAGCGGCATCGCGTTTGTGGCACCTTGTGTTGGCATTGCACTACCCCGGTGGAAGACCGCTCGCGGGACACTCTACATCAAGGCAAACATCACGACTACTGCGACCGTCATGACCAGTGTGGCCAACCAGCCCAGCACCCGCAATCTGCGGCCGACGACGAATTCACCCATCACCGCGGGCTTTACGGCCAGCAACATCATCACCGCCATGATCGGCACCGAGATCACGCCATTCACGATTGCCGCCCACAACAAGGTCTTGATCGGATCTACACCGGAGAAAACGATACCCACGCCCAGCAGCGTCGCGATACTCAGAATTCCATAAAAACCACGTGCTTCCGCCAACGGCAGCCCCAGGCCAATCGGCCACTGAAAACTCTCCGCCACGGCATAGGCCGCGGACCCGGCTAATACCGGGATTGCCAGCATCCCGGTGCCGAGAATGCCCATGGCAAACAGCAGAAACGCGAAATCACCCGCGAGCGGCCTGAGCGCTTCGGCGGCCTGCGACGACGATTGAATGTCGGTGATGCCGGAGGCATGGAGCGTGACGGCAGTCGTGAGCATGATGCAAAACGCGATGAGATTGGAAAACGTCATGCCAATAACAGTGTCGAATTTGATGCGTCTGAAATTGGCGATTGCCTGATCTGGCGCGGCGATCAACGGCTCATCGCCCGGTGTAGCGCGCTGCTCCTCGACTTCCTGGGAGGCCTGCCAGAAAAACAAATAGGGACTAATCGTAGTGCCCAGTACTGCAACCAGCAGCGCCGCGTAATCGCGGTTGAACGACAAGTATGGCAGCAGCGCGCCGCGTATCGCTTCTTCGAGGGGAACATGCACCACCAGCACCGTGCCCACGTAGGCAAACAACGCCAGCGTAAGCCATTTGAGAATCGGCGAATAGCGTGGAAAGGGAATGAAGATCTGCAACACCAGCGAGACCAGTGCGAACAGCACAACATAGATGGCGCTGTTGCCGCCGATGAGCAATTGCAAGGCGCTGCCCATGGCGCCCAGATCGGCCGCGATATTGATGGTATTGGCCACCAGCAGCAGCGAGACGATGAAATACAACAGCCATTTCGGATAGTGCTCGCGGATATTCGCGGCCAACCCATGACCGGTGACACGGCCGATGCGCGCGCTGACGATCTGGATGCCAATCATCAACGGCGTAGTGAAGAGCACACTCCAAAGCATACCGTAGCCATACTGCGCACCAGCTTGCGAATAGGTCGCGATGCCGGACGGGTCGTCATCTGCGGCACCGGTGATCAGGCCGGGGCCCAGCTTTTTTAGCAAGGGAATGTTAGGCTGATGATCGTCGGGGTTTTGGTTTTCTTTGATCATCGGGGTTATGACTAGTGAACCGGCACGAGGAAGTTTTGAGCCGGTTCCCCTCACCCCGGCCCTCTGCTTCGCTTCAAGTGTTCCCTTGTCCCAGGTGAGAGGGTGAGAAATGCGGAACGATGAATAGCATCATTGTTCCGGATCGATAGTAGATACGAGTATTGCACTCTAGTCTGACATTGTGCTGACTGCGACAGTTAACTTGGGGATATTATTTCCCCGGCCGCCAACGTTTCAACAACAGCGCATTCGATACCACGCTCACGCTACTCAACGCCATCGCCGCACCTGCAATCATTGGGTTCAGCAGACCGAACGCGGCGGCGGGAATGCCAACGATGTTATAGACGAATGCCCAGAACAGGTTCTGGCGAATCTTGGCATAGGTGCGACGTGAAATGTCGATGGCGTCCGCGACCAGCGCGGGATCGCCCCGCATGAGCGTAATGCCCGCGGCCTGCATGGCAACATCGGTGCCGGTGGACATGGCGATGCCGATATCGGCGGCAGCCAATGCCGGGGCGTCGTTGATGCCGTCGCCGACCATGGCGATGATTGTTTGTTTTTCTGGATGCGCTGGCGTTTCATGGCCATCCTTGTTCAAGGTTGAGGCACGGCTGCGCAGTTCGCCGATGATGCGCGCCTTGTCCCCTGGCAGTACCTCGGCGCGAACGTCATCTATGCCCAGTAGTTTTGCTACCGCATTTGCACTGCCGACATTGTCGCCACTGAGCATCACGCAACGCACGCCCAGCGCGTGCAACCGGTCAATGGCCGCCTTAGCGGTTGGCTTCACGCTATCGCCAAAGGCTAACAGACCAATCGCCTGCGGGACAGTCGCCACCTGGATCAACCACGATACGGTACGTCCTTCGCTTTGCAGTCGCGCGCCCTCAGCCACCAGCAAAGGCGGCGGTTGCGCGATCAGCTCGCGCGCATAGCGGGTGCTGGCAATCACATACGCCTGGCCCTCGATAGTCCCGATCACACCTTTGCCCGCAATTGCCTTCACATCGGCGACTACCGGCACGGCGACGGACTCGGCAATCGCGGCATCATTTACTGCGCGTGCCAGCGGATGCTCACTACCGCGCTGTATTCCCGCTGCCAGGCGAAGCAGCCCTGCGCGGTCCCCATCGACGGCAACGGCATCGGTCAGCGTTGGCTGGCCCATGGTCAGCGTGCCAGTTTTATCGAAGGCAACCACGTCGATGCGATGCGCGATTTCCAGCGCCAGTGCGTCCTTGATCAAAATCCCGTGCCGCGCCGCTACCCCCGTGCCGACCATGATTGCCGTTGGCGTGGCCAACCCAAGCGCGCACGGACAGGCGATCACCAGCACCGCAACAGCATTGAGCAATCCGGTCTGCCAATTACCCGTGATGCCACCCCACATCAACAAGGTCAGCAACGCGCACACCAGCACCACTGGCACGAACACCGCGCTCACACGGTCCACCAGCCGCTGTATCGGCGCTTTGCCGGCTTGTGCGGATTCGACGAGGCGCACAATTCGCGACAGCGTACTTTCCGCACCCACCGCCAGGGTCTTCACCAGTAGCAAACCTTCCCCATTCATGGCGCCACCGGTCACGCGTTCTCCCGCGCGTTTGGCTAGCGGCAGACTTTCGCCGGTGACCAGCGATTCATCGACATGGCTTTCGCCTTCGATCACTTCACCATCCACCGCGATGCGCTCGCCTGGCTTCACCAGCACGATGTCGTTCACTTGTACGGTCGACAGCGGCACGTCGCTGTCCACGCCATCTTTTCGCAGCGTCGCACGCTCGGGCTTCAGGGCATTGAGCGCACGAATGGCGTCGGTCGTCTGACGTTTGGCGCGCACCTCCAGCCATTTGCCCAGCAATACCAGCGTGATGACCACCGCACTCGCCTCGAAATAAAGGTGGGGCATCGCGCCCGCTGGCGCGGTCAGCCATTGATAAACGCTCAAGCCGTAGGCCGCGCTGGTTCCCAGCGCCACCAGCAAATCCATATTGCCGGTCTTGGCCAGCAGGGCCTTCCAACCTGCAAGATAAAAACGCGCGCCGAGAATGAACTGCACCGGTGTTGCGAGCAACCACTGCAACCAGCCGGGCAGCATCCAGTGCACACCAAACGGCTCGACCAGCATCGGCAACAACAAGGGCAAGCTCATTAGCGTGGCAATGATGACGGGCAACGCCGGGTTGCTGAAAGGTGCCGGCTTGTCGAAGTTGGTTTCGATAGCGGCAGCTACAAAGCCTGCGCGCTTGACGGCATCGACCAGTACGTCTGTCGTCGTCGCACCGGTAGCGATTTGAATCGTGGCGCGCTCGGTCGCCAGATTGACGGTGGCTTTCAGTACACCTGGAACGCGGGCAAGCGCCTGTTCGACGCGGCCGACACACGAAGCGCAGGTCATGCCATTGATGGCTAGCGCAATGGTTTGTTCGCCCACGCCGTAGCCCGATTTTTCAACGGCCTGAACGACGTTGGCGATATTGATCGGCGCGGCGGCGTAGAGCGTCGCGGTTTCGGTAGCGAGATTGACCGTGGCCGAGTCGATACCGGTCACCGCCTTCAGCGTCTTCTCGACACGCGCGACGCAGGACGCGCAGGTCATGCCGGTAATTTGAATATCCATTTCGTTGCCTGCTCGCCTGCCGTGAGTCGGCATTTCGCGAAAGGCGATTACGCGATTACTGGGTGGTAGCCCGCATCGGTAATGGCGGCGATGATTTTATCGCTGCTGGCGACGCTATTGATTTTCACGCGTTTGCTGGCGACATCCGCGTTTATCGAGGCGTTAGCGTCCAGCCCTTTGACAACACGGGTGATGCTAGCGACGCAGCCGCCGCAGGTCATGTCATTGACAGTGAGTTCGATCATGTTGCACTCCCATGGTGTTCGTTATCGGTATTTGAATTACATGGGGACGAAATTACAAACTCCAATACCAGCGGTCTTCACGGGTCAAAATGCCCGGAAAGGTGCGCCGGATGGCGCTCTATGTTTCCGGGAGAGACTGCCGCTCCTTAGAACTTCCCATTCAGCGCCAGCAGCGCAACGTTGAGCAGCGTCGCGAACGCCACCCAGGCCAGATAAGGAGCCAGTAGCCATGCCCCGGTCTTGTCCAGCGGATGAAATCGCTGGATCGTGGCGGCGATGGCGAACAACAACATGACGATAGCGACCAGACCACCGGCGAGCGACTGTGCGCCAAAAAACATCGGTGGCCATGCGGCATTGAACGCCAGCTGAACACAAAACTGCCTTAGCGCCTGACGCCGCTCAATCGAGACCGGCAGACACCAGATGCGCCAAGCAGCCACACCCATCGCCGCATAAAGCGCGGTCCAAACCGGCGCGAATACCCATGCAGGCGGATTGAACGCCGGTTTTTCCAGTGCCGCGTACCACGCACCGGGCTTAAACAACACGCCGATAACGATGCCGACCGCCAGACATAAACCCACCCATGCAAACAATGCGGGCCAGCGGTTTGGGCGAAGAAACAGAGCGTGTTGATTCAACGCGTCCATTTTAATTATTAGCGTGCGAGAAATTCTGCCACGGCTTCCCAACCCGGCGTCTGGTCAGCGAATTTTTTTATGATGATCAACAGTGGGACAGCCAGCAGCATGCCACCGATGCCCCAGAGCCAACCCCAAAATAGCAGTGCGACAAACACCACCGTGTGATTGAGCGCCAGGCGCTTGCCCACCAGCATCGGGTTGATCAACTGACCTTCAACAAAGGTAACCGCCACAAAGCAGACAACGAGCAGGAATGCCTGACCGGTCGATTCCGTAAACGCCATCCCCGCCAGCAGCAGCAGCAGCGCGCTCGTCGCCGCACCGACATAGGGGACGAAATTCAGCATGGCGACCAGGCCGCCCCAGAACCATGGCATGGGCAAGCCAAACGCCCAGGTCAACAGCGTGACGCCAAGTCCTAACACGATATTGATCATGCTGACGCTGGCGAAGTAGGTTGCCACATCGCGCTGTACGGTACGCACCACTGTGACCGCCCGCACTTTGTCACGGAAAATCGGCAGCACTTTTACCAGCTTGGTGAGGAACAAGTCACCCGAGGAAAGCAGAAAGAAGGCCAGCACCATGGCGCTGATTGCGGACACGATAAAACCCTGCGCGGTTTGCAGCACGATGCCAGCCAGGTTAAGCCCTTGTGCCGCGGTCTGCTTGGTCAAATCGGCTGCATCATGGGGCACGATCAGGCTGCCGAATCGAAAACTGCGTACCCAGCGAAGCAGTTCCGCCACCAAATTTTGTACTTGCAGCGGCAATTGAGACAGCATATCCCACGCCGGGATCACCAGGAGCTCAATCACGAGACCGAGCGAGCCCAGCATCGCCAGCATCACAATGGCTGCCGCAATCGGCTCGGCGATGTGAAGTTTGGTTAGCTTGTCGACCACCGGCGTGAGCACGACGGCCATGATGATGCCGAACAGAATCGGCAACAGGACAGCTCGGCCAAAATACAACGCTGTAATAACCATCAGCACAAACATGCCCACCATCGGCAAGGTGCCGCGGGAGCGCGGCTTAACGACAGCCACCTCTGCGACCTCGGTACCAGGCAGTACGAATGCGACGGGCGCTGCACCCACCGCCGCAACGCTGTTGCCCGCGCCTGAAGACTCTACAGGCGGAAGCGTGGTCGAATCAGCGGCAATTGCGGAAGCAGTATTGCTCAGGTCATCGGCCGGCATCGAGGAGGCCCGCCAAGTCATCGGCATGCTCTTCTTCCACCGATAAAATCCATTCCAGCATTCTGCGTGTAGTGGTGTCGTCGTTGCCGATTACTTCGATCATCTCGCGGTAGCTGTCGATGGCGATGCGTTCGGCGACCAGATTTTCTTTGACCATATCGGCCAGATTCTTGCCAGGCACATATTCGGCGTGACTGCGCGAAGTCAGCGTGTCCGGCGAAAAGTCCGGTTCACCACCAAGCTCTACAATGCGCTTGGCGATGGCGTCGGCGTGCTCCTCCTCCTGCGTCGCGTGCTCCAGAAATTCGGCGGCAACCCCTTCAGCATGTACACCGGTCGCCATGAAATAGTGGCGCTTATACCGCAGTACGCAAACGATCTCGGTGGCTAGCGCTTCATTGAGCAGCTTGACGACCTGATCGCGATTTGCCGCGTAACCGGCGGTCAAGGCGCCCTCTTCGATCTTGCGGCGGGCGTTGGCACGTAGCGTTGCCTTGCTACTCATTTTGAACCCGGCTTTCGTTTCGCTTTTTTTGGTGGCTACGGCGGTCATGGCTTTTTCCCTTGTCGGTGTTTGTTTGTTTCAGTAATTACAAAATCGCGCTTACACGGCGCATGGTACGCATGGCTGAAAGAACACTTATCGCGAGCGTGATAAGCCGTCGTCCGCGCCCGCTATTTGATGCGGCATTGAAGCTCCAGACCACGCCTGCAGCAACGGCTGCAGCTTTCAACAATTTCCAGGTGCCCTGAATGACAAGCGCGGTTTTTTCCGTTGCACGCACATCGTTGGCGAGATGCTGAAAGACAACTGCTGTTTCTTCGCGGGCAACATGGATTCGACCCAGCAGCAATGTACGGCGGCTCTCAAGCGACAGGTGTGACCCGCCACTGTTTGCGATCGCGATCACGATGCGGTTGCCTGTGG
Source organism: Burkholderiales bacterium (assembly GCA_038321965.1). GTDB lineage: Bacteria > Pseudomonadota > Gammaproteobacteria > Burkholderiales > Usitatibacteraceae > UKL13-2. The sequence continues at coordinate 21,630 of JBBQFL010000017.1, forward strand.
CGCCAGTGCCTGGGCATCCTGTCTGAGTTCAGCGGCGCTATTTACAAACAGCGTGGAAGTTTGTTGCAACTGTGTGGACAGATATAAACCACCGCCTACCGTGCATGCGCTGAACAAGCCGAGCAGCCACATCGCTGCCGTAACGCGATACGGTGTATCCCAATAGATTGCCAGCACTAAAATAGCCATCATCACCAAACTCACGATCAGCAATGCACTGACAAGTGCTGCGCTCATGGCGAGTTTGACGAGGCGGGCTTTTTCTTCCTGCACTTCGATCGACAGCAACTCCACCCGCATCGCCGCATGGCCGAGCAGGGATGCGCCCAACTGGCGTATGTGCGTCAGGAACCCTTCGGCTCCCGACGCAGGTACGGCCCCGGACATGTCCGGCTGCATGTTCAACCTTCGCGGCGATTCATGATGAGCATGCCGACCACGAGGCCGACACCACCAGCTACCGCGACTGCAGTCCACGGATTGCCGTGTACATAGTCATCGGTTGCGGCGGCTGCTTGTTTGGCCTGCTTGACGGTGGCATCCTGAAGTTCGCCATAGCGTGCCTTTGCGACTTCAAGCTGCTGCTTGAATTTGTCACGGGCCGCTGCCAGCGCCTGATCCCCGCCAGCGGTGGCGCTTTTGAAAAGGTTCTCGCCTTCAGCCAGCAGCGACTTAAAGTCGCTGATGACCTGATCTTTGGATTCAACCAAGTGCTGGGCTTTTTCGCTGACGCGGTCGAGCGTGTCGTTGGTGGATGCTTTGAATTGCGTGGTGTTCATGTCGAGCTCCTTCTTGGGTGGATGAAAACTAATTCTTGCGGCGGATGAGTCCAGACACCAGGCTCACCAGAAACAAAACCAGGAAAATGTAGAACAAAACTTGGGCAATACTGGATGCACCAGCGGCAACGCCCCCGAAACCTAGCAGTGCGGCGACAATGGCAATGATGAAAAATACTGCGGCGTAATAGAGCATGATGGGTCTCCGTGCGTTACTTCAATAAAGGCGGGCTGACGACGCCGGGAAGCTATCCAACGCATCGTCCTGCCACGTTCAAAGATTAACCACACGACGTTGCCAGCCGCATCGGACGACGGGCTTACACTTTGTAGGACGGACGCCGATTTGGCAAATCATCGGCTTCGGAATTAGCGGGGTGAAATGTCTTTATCAAGTTTGACCTAGACCGGGGGTCGCCATCAGCAGGCGAAAAAAATCCCGCCTGGCGGGACCGTTGATGGATCAGACAATCACTGCGCTCAACGTACGCGCAATGCCTGTAACGTCGAGCGTACACTGTCATATTCGGCCGACTTGTCATAAAAATAATCGGCGCCCAATTGCATAGCGCGTTTCCTGATTTCCGGAAAGGGGTGATTGGTAAAAACAATAATCTTGGGTTGCTTGTCGAATTTGGCCGCGCGCAGTTTTTCGATCACGGCCATGCCGCTGCCTTCGCGCAATTTCAGATCGACAATGACCGCGTCGACCGGATCAGCAATGATTGCCGCCACTGATTCCGCCTCGTTATCTGCATAACCGACGATTTCCACCTCACCAGGCTCATTCAGGAAATCAAGCAGCAGGTCACGCACATGCGGGGAATCCTCTACCAGGAAGACCCTTAATGCCGGGAGGGCTGATATATCGCCCATCAGCGCTTACCCCTGCGATTTGTTATGTGCCATAGACTTGTCTGCAGCTGTTTCGATTCTCACCGGATGCAAGTACATTTTGCCTACTGGATGATGCCGTTTTTGATTGCGTAATACGTCAGGTTCGCATTGCTATGCATACCCATCTTCTCCAGCACCCGCGTTCGATAGGTGCTGATGGTTTTCACACTGAGAAACAACTCATTGGCAACCTCGGAGACGCTTTGGCCTCCAGATAACTTGCAGAATATCTGAAACTCACGCTGCGACAGTGCGCTATGTAGCGGCGCAGTGGTGGCATCGGGTGTTTCGGCGAGTAACTCCGCCACTTCGCTGCTAATATATTTGCGCCCCTTGCGTACGGTACGCAGCGCGGTGACGACCTTGTCCGGTGCAGACTCCTTGGTCAGGTACCCTGATGCGCCCGCGCGCAACATGTTCACTGCATATTGTTCTTCCGGAAACATGGAAAGAATCAGCACGGCCATTTCCGGCTTCAGCGATTTCATGCGTTTTAGCACATCGATGCCACTCTGCTTGGGCATGGAGAGATCGAGCAGTGTTACGTCGATCTCCTGTTCGCGTACGGCTTTCAGGGCATCTTCGCCATTGCTGGCTTCGGCAACAATTTCAAATTCACCAGTCTCTTCCAGCAAGCCACGCAGGCCAGCGCGGAACAGAGCGTGGTCATCAGCGATCATTACTTTGGTTTTGTCGAGCATGGGAACAAATACTCCTGTCAAAATGGTTCGAGCGCAGCAATCAGTAATTAAGAATAGTACGTGATTCCATTTGGGCTCAATGTGGGCACCTGTCACGGCCTATTGTAGGACAAATGCTGACAGCCCTGCCATTGCCTGTCCTATAAAGCTTGTCGGAAGCAATCTGAAGCTACCCGTGGAGGACACATCGGCTTGGTTGAAACGGAGTGCTGTCGAAGTACTTTGGTAAGCAAGCGGTAGAAAAGTTGGGCGTGGATCGCGTCGACAATTCTTCTACTCTGTTCGTACGTGTAACCTGTTTGCCGACTTACCCCGCACGCTAGCCGACGGAGCGCCCAGGCTGAACGTGTATCTCCGCAATTGCTGGCCGCACGAAGCGGCCACGTTCAGTTCGTGCTGAACGATTCCGGTGTGGTGCTGGCCCGAATCATATGTCGGGCCTGGATTTATTTCTTGCGCGTAACCAACAATACGATGCCCGCGACCAGCGAGCCCACGCCAAGCCAGATCGGGATATTTACCGTCTGAGTGTCTTTGACCGCCAATACAATCGGGCCGATTTTTGTTTCGTGCGTTTCTTTGGTGTAGGTGAAGCCACCGTACGCAAGACCCAGGCCACCAGCCACGATCAGTGCGATTGCCAGCATTTTGACTGCGTCCATTTTTTATTTCTTTCTATGCGCTAAATACTGCCATGGTTATTCGTATTTTTGTACGGGCGAAACAACCTTGCCCGTGACTTCGGCTGCGGTTAATTCCTTCCTCTGTCGCCAGAGGAAGGAATCTGTTCACTACAGGCGCCGACCTTGTATCAGGCGCACTGCAATAACAATCACGGCCACCACCAGAAGGATATGAATAAACCCGCCCATGGTGTACGAGGAAACTAAACCCAGCGCCCAGAGGATAACTAAGAGAATTGCAATTGTCTCGAGCATGTTCGTATCTCCTGATTGGGCCTATAGATTACTGACGGCCTTTGACCAGCAGCGAATTCTTCACTGAGGTCACGCCTTTGACGCTGCGGGCAACTTCAGCCGCTTTTGACACGTCGGCGGCATCTTTAACGAACCCACTCAATTGCACGACGCCTTTGAATGTTTCGACATTGATTTCAGCAACTTTCAGCGATGGCTCATTGAGTACAGCCGCTTTTACTTTGGTCGTGATGACAGAGTCATCAATGTATTCGCCGGTACCTTCATGCGTAGTCGTGGATGCGCAGCCAAGCAGGGTTGCGAACAGGGCTGCAGTGAGGATGGCAAAAAATGTTTTCAGGTATTTCATGGTTGTAATCTCCAAGTGAGTTGATAAAAAACAGGGGCGGTGCAAATTGCAAACATTGTTCAGTTACCTATAGCTTTGCAACGCTTACAAAGTTACGCGGCTACGATCTGATGCGTTATCGTCCTACGCCTACATGGGCGTAGGAGATTAGCGCATTGTTTTGTAGTCGCGTGCTGACGGTTGTCCGGTTCAGCTGTTTGTTCATTTGCCGGCAGTCAGTGCATCGCCACCGTGTCGACATAGCCCAGTGGCGTTGTCGGCCACCTGCAGATTTGCAATAGAATCCGCTAGCCGCCGGATAAATCGGTCGCAAATCAAGGAAGAAAATCATGACTGCGACTCACTACATTCGTATCATTGCCGCGTTGTTCATCCTGTCGGGGCTAGGTGCGGTCTGGACAACCATCAGTCATCTTTTCTCGGGGTCGCTAACCTTGGGCAGCGGCATATTGAATTTATTTGTCGGTATTGGGCTGCTGCGGTACCGCCCGTTCTGGCGCAAGTTCGCCATGGTGATGCTGGCGCTAGGACTGGTGCTGACTCCCATGCTTGCCGCCTTCATGATCATTTCCAGCTCAACCCCGTTTATGTGGTTCGATACACCGCTCACTGGCACGCCGCGGCACGCCGCGGTTATCGCAGGTACTGCATTCGTCATGTTGCTGGCGGGTACGCAGCTTTGGGTGCTTCGCAGGCGTGACGTGAAGGCGATGTTCGAGCCGCCAGTAGTTGCTTAGGGCTTGAAGCGCTGGATGTTTCTCACTGTGGTTGTGCCACCGGTGAAGGTGTAGGTCAACTTGCCCGCATCGAATGTTGTCTGTCCCGTTGCACTGGGTATGCTTCTGAAATCAAGGCTGGCCGTGCCGACGGTCGTGTAACTCGTTGGGTTCGGCGGCGGAACCGTCGGGCCTGGCATGCGGCTGGTCTGCGATATTGCGGCCGACGTGGTCACTGCAAAGTCTTCCCACGTGGGTTGGAAGACATACCAAATGGGCTTGCCATCGGCGCCATAGGTAAACCACGCCGCCAAGACTCGATCACGCGCATCGTGCCAAATAAATAGTCCCCAGCCTGCATCGTTCGGATCCCACCAGTGGCCGGAATAGTCGAGGCGCACCCAAGGGAAAGTCTTTTGGAGGCGGGCGTCAGTGACGGTGAATGGGAAGTTCGAAAAAAAGACCCTTTCCTGAAAGCCGTTTTGCGAAGGCTGCATCATGGAAAGCGTGTAATCACCAGCGGGCAACTTACCAAGTTCGATTTCTACAGGGGGCAACCCTGGGGGACAAAGTCCCGGAAAGAATACATCCGTTCTCGAATCGCCGAGTGTGATCGTAATATTGTTTTGCACCATTTTCACGCGGTATGCATTCGCCTTAAAGGCAATGCTAAGACTGCAACTGCTACGTGAGCTGAATATGATGTTGTCTGCGGACGTTGGATTGGCCGGAAGCAACACATCTTGCGCGCGCGCTTGCGCTACATAAATGCTTGCCATCAACGAAAGTGCAAATACGGATGATCGTCGAATCAAAATCGATTGCTCCCGATTATTTCGTTGCGCGTTTACAAATGCCGAAAGAAGCACGCTGATAACAGTTGCGGCAGTGTGGGCAAAGCGCAACGTGCCCACCCGGAAGGCTATCTCAGGGCTGGGTAGCGTAAGCCAAAAACAAGCACTGTCGCGGCTTTCAGAGTATTTTCATGCCAAGGCCCGCGCCAGTGCTAGCGTTTTCATTTAGGGCTTCGTGGCAGTCACTTCCACATCAACTCGGCGATCAGGCTGCAGGCAAGCGATCAGCGGCTTGCTTGGCTTCTCGCCTTTGCAATCACCCGGCTTGGTAACCGGCTGCGATTTACCCATGCCATTGAAGGTGATCTTTGCCGCAGGAATACCCGCCGGATCGACCAGATAGTTTTTGACTGCTTCAACGCGGCGCGTGGACAGCGCGGCGTTGTAGGCTTTGGAGCCGATGCGATCGGTGTGGCCGGTTACGCTGATGACGTCGTAGCGCGTACCTTTGAGATTATTTGCGAATTTGTCCAGCGCTTGTTTGCCGTCTGGCTTGATGACGGCCTTGTCGAAATCAAACAAGGCATCTGCAGAGAACGACACTTTTGTCGGTTGTACTGGCGGGGGCGGGGGCTGCACTGGCGCAGGCAGTGCGACCGCCGCGGGGGCGACCGCTTCTGCGACAGCCGGCCGTGGCGGCGGTGGCGCTGGTTCGGTGGCGCGTGCGACATAGGTAGGCGCAGGACGCGGACTGCCGAAACGGTATACGAGGCCCAATGAAACGAGATCAATGTCGCCATTGTTGCCGACGGCATCATTGATGCGATAGCGTTCCACTTCGGCACGCATGCCGAGGCGATCAGTGAATGCATATTGGAGGCCCATTCCATATTTCGCGTTGCTCGCGCGCTGATTGGCGCTGGTGCGGAGCAGGCGTACCAATCCGGTTCCGGTGAAAGTGTCGCGCGCTTCTGCGCGTGTCACACCCACACGCCCGAAGGCTGAGAATTTTTCGGTAATCGGCAGCATGCCGACCAGATCAAGATTCACTCCCTTGATCTTGATGTCACCGTTGAGCGTGCCAATTGGCACCGTGTTGGCGGTAAATCCAAACTTGCCTAAATCAAAGTAGCCGCCTTCGACGGCGAAATAGCGATTGAACTGGTAGCCACCAAAAATCTTTCCGCCGGTGTCGCGATTGTCATCGCTGATCGTGGCCGAGCTGAAGCCGCCGACGAGCAAGCCATTGATGATCCTGGGGTCGTCGATCTTCGATCTTGACTGGCCAAGATTCAGGCCACCGTACCAGCCGGCATCGTCGGCGAATGCGAGAGGGCCGGTGAGTGTGGACGATACAGCCATTACAACCAGCCCCAGTGCTTTTGCGCGATTCATGTTGCTCTCCATGAGAATTTATTGCCGACGAGGTCAGCCAGCAATTTGCGGCTGCCAGATATAGGTTGTTGCATTGCCAAGGTCACGGCGCGGGCACATTGATGATGGTGTTGGCGAACGTCACCGAGGTACCCAGCGACAATACCCTGCCGTTGAGCGTGATCGGCGTGACGCTGCCGGCCGTGGAGAACGCCGCGCCAGATTGCGAAATAATGGTGCCGACCATGGTGCCGCCGCCGCCTGCGTTGATTGTCGCCGCGCTGCCGACCTGCCAGAAAACGTTCTTGGCCTGCGCTCCGTTGATGAGGATTACGCTTTGCGGAAATGCCGCACCCGGACCACCGACGGTCAGACTGGTCGCCATCTGGAAAACCCAGATCGAATTGGCATTGCCCTGGCCATCAAGGGTGAGGTTGCCACCCTGGATTCGGAAAGTTCCTGCGGCAGCAGTGTAAACACCCGGCGCCAGGACCAGGCTACCGAGATTGCCTGCACCTGGATCTGGACCGCTAACCCTTGCCACCAGTGAATTGTATGCTGCCAGGGCATCGGCGCGCGCCTGGGAAGCAATGGCGAACGTGACAGTCGTGCCTTCAAACGGACATGCGACCGTAGGCGGAGGCGGGGCAGTATAAATCTTGCCGTTGACGGTGCCGATATTGAGCGGCGTCTCGGTATACGTACAGCCCAGAGCGGTATCGTGGAAACCGGTCACGGCGGTCGAGACCGCGGTGGTACCCAAATCGCCATTGATCGTGGTGAGAATGCCCGAATTGGTGACACCGGCCGAACCGCCAAAGACGCCAAACGATGAAGCCGAACCCAGGTCGACGAGCGGTTGATTTGTCGGTGGTGCGCAGTTGCCGGTGGCGGGGCCGACGGTGAAAGTCCAGGTAAAGTCGCTGGTCAGGACATTGGCCGGAATCGCCAAGTCACGGACGCCGCCCGAGCCACTCTTGATCGTCGCGGTGTAAGTAACGCCGCTGGTTAGCGGTGTCTGCGGCGTGAAGGTAGCCACCCGACCGGTTACCACGTCTATGACGACGGACGACGGCACCACCGAGGTAAATGCCGGTCCCGGGCCCCTGACTGTGAAGGTACCGGCATTGACGGTGGTGGGGTCCAGCCGTGAACCGGAAGGCACACCGAATGTGGCGTTGATCCCGGCACCAGGACAGACACTATTGGCACCCGCAACCGGGTTGGTGGACAGCACGCTGATATTTGCTGGCGCAAGCGGGCCGGTCGTCAGGAATGTGAATACGTAGTTACTCGCGGCGGGCAGCGGAAGCTGATTGCCTGCCAACGCGTTACCGGCTAGATCGGTGGCCGCTGTAGTCACGGTGACGGTATAAATCGTCCCTGCGACGAGCGCGGCTGCAGGTGTAAACACCGCGGTACGACTGCCGACCGCGTAGCTCACCGACCCGGCGGGATTGACGCAAGGTGCGGCACACGTCACCGTAAAGCTGCTGGCCGTGATTGTGGCGGGGGACATGTCTTCACTGAAGGTGGCAGTGATGGCCGTGTTGCTGGCGACACCGGTCGTTGCGCCGGGCGTGGTCGTGACAGGTACCGTGCTGATTACGCGGGGTCGGGTAAGGTCTGGTGCCGGTGCGGTGGTAAAGGTCCACACAAAATTGCTGACCAGTGAAAAGCCAGTGGTGTCGGTCACGCCGGTGGTAATGGTGGCCGTACAGATCGTACTGAAGGGAAGGCTGCCGTTGACGACGAAAGATGCCACGCGGCTGGCGGCAATGTAGGCCACGGTTCCGGTAACGGGTGTGCCGCCGGGACAGGCCAACGTAAAGGTAGAAGCGTTGATCGATGCGGCGTTTATGTCTTTGCTGAAGGCCGCGTTGATGGTTGTGTTGTTGACGGCGACGCCGCTGGCACCATTGACCGGTGCGACCGCCGTGACCATCGGTGGCGGAACGGCAATACCGCCGGTGCCGAGTATGGGATCGCGACCCTGATCTCCACCGCCACCGCCGCCGCAGCCCGTCATGAGGGCCGTCAACAGCAATGCCGTGCACCAAGGCAGGACTCTGGAAAACTTCTCAAATTTGTTCATATGCTTCCTTTTTTATCTGATCCAGAAATCTGCCCAGGCGATTTATCCGTGGTGTGGACTATTCGTGAGCGCAATTCAGCGGTGTGAACTTGTTGGGCCGGCGGCAAACCGTTGCTAATGCAAGCCACCGCAAGTGGCTTCGGGGCTTGCGGGGGTTTGCATACACAATACAACGTTGCGCGGATTTCTCCGCGCAACGTTTACATCGAGTTACCGGCGCGGCTCGCCGTTGCGATTGACCGCGACCGTATTGCCGGGCGGCGAGCTCATTTGCATCCGATGCTCAACGCCACGGTAGTTGTAAGTGACATCCCAATAGGCGGGCGTCGTGCTGGCTACTGTGTCGCAGCGCTGCACGTCCTTGTCGTAAGTGTTGCCGCTGCCACGACCGGCATTGTTGCCAATCAGCGCACCTGCCACTGCACCGCCTGCGGTGGCTGCGTCCTTGCCGCGACCGCCGCCGACCTGATGGCCGAGTACGCCACCGATTAGCGCACCGACGACGGCACCGCCGACGTTGTTGTCACCGCGCTCGGTCACCTGCTGACGTTCGATCCAGCAACGTTGCTCAGGCGGGCCAACTACTGCCCGAACCGAGGTAACTGGCGCCTCGTATACGCGCTCATTTGGGCGCTGATAGTAGTCGTAATTCGGTGCCGCCAGCGGTGCGGGTGCTTCGTTCGGGTAGGCAGCCTGCTGGTTCACCGGGCGCACCGACGATATCTTGTCGTTCATGCCGAGCGCATTCAGCGAAGGATAGCTTCCCTGCCGAAGCACCACGCACTGGCCGCCAAATTGTGCGTCGGAACAAACTTCCCAACGACCACGGTCGACCAAGATCGAAGAGGCGATGTCATTAAAGCCATTATTGCCAAAATTGCTGATTTGCCTGTCAGTAGTGAATGCGCGGCCTCGAAAGTCGTCATGTTCATAAAAAGTAATCTGCGCAGCGGCCTGCGTTGCCAACAGTACCGTGGTTGCCCCGAGTGCGGCTTTGATTTTCCAGTTCATAGCGAGTCCTTTATGTGTTTGCCGCGCGTAACGGCGCAAGGCGGAAATCGAATTGAATATTTCTCCAACCATCACACCTTAGGCGGACTCATCGCGTTCACCCATCGGTCAGCGCCTACACTGTTGTCGGACAGTGGCGCATCTGCTTGTAGTCAACGGCTGACGGTTTTCTGAATTGGTCCGCAAATTACCACAAACTACGAAGTTCGTTAATTGATGCGGCGTTTCGAGCATTTTCTGCCCGGGAGGCGCGTCAAATGGCGTTCTGCATGTGCGTAGGTCACCTGTTGCGCCGACAGTTAAACATGTCGATTTTTCAACCAGCGACGCCCGCCGGACAGCGCGTATCACCGTTATGGTCAGCGCGAAATTGTTTCTTGTGCACCGACCATGGATCCGGCCGTTGCCGTCATCTGTTGCCGACTTTTCACCCTGACCTCGGCGGTATGCGGTTGCCGATCGTCGACCAACACGATGGCGACGTCGGTCGTCACTGAACCATCGAGCGTTACTCGCGTCTTGCCGATTTCCCCATCGTCGGTTGCCGGGACTTGAATGACGGTAATTTGATAAACGGTTTCGCGGTACCGGTACTGCAGGTTGAACGATGGCCAATCAGGAGGCAGGCAGGGCGTAAAGGTGAGCCTGTCGATTTCCAGACGCAGCCCCAACAGCGATTCGAGGAGTAGCCGATACATCCAGCCGGCCGAGCCGGTATACCAGCTCCAACCGCCGCGCCCGGTATGTGGCGGCACGCCGTAGACATCGGCTGCAATGACGTACGGTTCGATCTTGTAGATCGCGGTCGCCTCGGCGGTGGTAGCGTGACTGATTGGATTGATCATGTTGGTCAGCTGCCAGGCGCGTCGACTGTCACCCATTGCGGCAAACGCCATCGCTGCCCAGATGGCGCCGTGGGTGTATTGCCCACCGTTCTCTCGCACGCCCGGAACGTAGCCACGGATGTACCCGGGGTCGAGTTCGGACTTGTCAAACGGCGGGTCGAGCAACTGGATGATCCTGTCGTCGCGACGGACCAGCCGCGCATCGAGCGAATTCATTGCCATCTGCGTGCGTTTGATTTCGCCCACGCCAGACAGCACCGACCAGCTTTGCGCGATCGAGTCGATCTGGCACTCGTCGTTGGCGGCGGAACCCAACGGCGTACCGTCGTCGAAATAAGCGCGCCGATACCATTCACCATCCCAGCCGTGCTTCTCCAAGTTCTGGACCAGCGTGTCGCGCTCATTGAGGCAGCGCTCGGCGAACGCGGTGTCGCCATGCAAGCGGGCTACCCGGGTGAATTGCTGCAGCACTTCGCACAGAAAGAAGCCCAGCCAGATGCTCTCGCCTTTGCCATGTATGCCTACCATGTTCATGCCATCGTTCCAGTCACCGGAGCCGATCAGCGGCAGGCCATGCGCACCCACGGTGAGGCCGTGTTCGATGGCGCGTACGCAATGCCGGTAAAGGCTGCCCGCTTCCTCGGCGCGGTTCGGCAGGTCGTAATAGGAGTCGTCATCGGCATTGACCTGGCGACCGTCAAGGTAGCGGACGGAATCGCTGAGCACCCCAGTGTCGCCAGTGGTGAGCACGTAGCGGGCGGCGGCCAGCGGCAGCCACAGATAATCATCGGAGCAATGGGTACGCACCCCGCGGCCCGAAGGCGGATGCCACCAGTGCTGCACGTCACCTTCCGTGAACTGTCGGCTGGCACAGAGCAACAGATGTTCGCGCATCAGCATCGGCCTGGCGTGGACCAGCGCCATCACATCCTGCAGTTGATCCCTGAAACCATAGGCCCCGCCAGACTGGTAGTACCCGCTACGCGCCCACAAGCGACAGGCCATCGTCTGATACACAAGCCAGCCATTGAGCAGCACATTCAGCGATGCATCCGGTGTCTCAACCTGCACGGCGCCCAGTGTGCGTTGCCAGTGATTTTTTACCTTTTCAAGCGCATCGTGAGCCGAATACGGCTCGCGATAGCGCTGCAGCAGCTTTTGTGCCTCGGCCAGATTCCGTCCATCCCCCAGCTTGAACACACACTCATGTTCCTCACCATCGGCCAGCTCGAACAGGACCTGAATTGCCGCACAGGGGTCGAGGCCTGCGCCGACCTTGTTGGAAAGTTGTGTCCGCAACATGGCTGCCGGGTTTCCCATTGAGCCGTTGCGACCGAGGAATTCCACGCGGTCCCCGGTAAAGGTGCGGGTCGATTCGTTGACGTCGAAGAATGCAACGTGTTCGCCAAACTCGGTGTTGTAGGCATTGCGCGCCCGCAATGCACCGCTGAGCGCATCGATCTCGGTAATCACATGCATGGTCGACCTGGCCTTGAGGTCGCCCAATACCCATTCTACATAGCCGGTGGCAGACAACCTGCGAGGACGACCGGATTCATTGCTCACCGTAAGCACCGAGAACTTGATCGCGTCGTCGAGTGACACCGTTACCACCAGCTGTGTGCGGATGCCATCCTCGACATGTTCAAAGGTACTTACGCCGAAGCCGTGACGGCATTCGTAGGCCGACTCGCCCCCGCACGGCAATGGCGTGGGCGACCAGAAGTGTCCGCTCTCTTCGTCGCGCAGGTACAGGGCTTCGCCGCTCGAATCACTCACGGGATCGTTGTGCCACGGCGTGAGCCGGAATTCATGTGCGTTGTCGCTCCAGGTATAAGCCATGCCGCTCTCGGATATGACTGTCCCGAAGCGCGGATTGGCCAGCACATTGACCCACGGTGCCGGCGTGGGTTTTCCACGTGTGGTGGTAATGACGTATTCGCGACCGTCCGGTGAGAATCCACCGAGTCCATTATCGTAAAGCAGGTCGGCAAGCGATGTAGACAACGGCCTTTGAGGCGTTGACGTGCTTGTGTCGGGACGGTGGATTCGTGACGGTTTCAAACGCGGCTGATTCAAGTGCGGTGCGCGCACATCGCCCAACGCACGTCGATTGATCTGGTCTGCCAGCGAGCCTCGCTTGTCGGTGATGATCGCGCGCGCAACGGTCTCAAACAAATTGCGATCTTCAATCGACATGTGCTCAGCCGAACGCACGAAAATGCCGCCGGGCCGGTCGATGACTTGCGCCTCGATACCGGCCGCAATCAGACCCATGATCTGCTCCTGCAACAGTTGCCGGTAGCCGCCGCGATCCTCGTTCCAAACCACCAAATCCACGACCAGCCCTTTGAGGCGCCAGTACGCATGCGCCTTGACGAGTTGACGCACCAACTCGATGTTTTGCGGGTCGCTGATCTGCAGCAGCACGATGGGTAAATCACCGGAGATGGCATAGCCCCAGAGGCCCGATTGCGTACGTCGATTTTTCATCAGCACGCCGGCATCGGCGCGCAACAGGCTATTGGCATAAACGACCGAGTTTGCCAAGCGTATGTAAAGCTGCGCCTCTGCTTCGGTGGCATTGATTTGCCGTAGCACCACCTGGCTGTGCGTCCAGGACAGTTCAAATACGCGGTCTGCCAACCGTCTGTCCTGATATTTTTCAACCAGCGTCATGGCCTGATCGCGGGTTTCGCCAACGCCCGAGACGATATCGATAGTCACGGTTTGGCGCGGCTCTATCGTGATCCGGCGGCGTATGGCGACAATCGGATCGAGCACCGATCCCTGACTGCCCGACAACGCTACACCAGTCAATGCGACGGGTGCCGAAGTGTTACGTCCGCGACCGACGAACTTTGATCGGTCGGTCTCATATGAAGCGTCGCTCACCGCGGCGCCGTGTACGGCCATCAAGTGAAACATCCACGGCGACCGTTCGGCCCGCGAACGCGGTCGTCTGGTACAGATAATGGCCTGTCGTGAAGGGACAATCTCCGTTTGCACGAAGAGATTGCTGAAGGCCGGATGCAGCGCGTCTGCATCCGCACGCGCGAGCACCACTTCAGCGTAGCTGGTTACCTCGATCGTTCGACGTGTTCGGGCGCGGTTAAAAATGCAAACGCGGCGCAGTTCGATCGGGTCCTCGGGAGAAGCAACGATCTCGGTGTGGGTGTCGTAATCGAGGTCGCGGCGGCGGAATTCGGCGCGGCCCTCTGAAAAAATTGCTTCGTAGGTTTCGGCGATCTTTAGCGTCGGCTGATGTGTGTTCGACCAGAACGCGCCGGTAGCTTCGTCGCGGATATAGCAAAATGTGCCCCGGTTATCGCAGGTCGAATCCTCCCGCCAACGGGTGACGGCAAGGTCGCGCCAACGGCTATAACCGCCCCCGGCATTGGTCACCATCACGTGGTAGTGGTTGCTGGACAGCAACTGGATTTCCGGCATATTGGTGGATGCACTGCCGATGAGGCGTACCGGCACTTCCCGGTCATTGGACAGGGAAGTGATGGAGGCGAATCTCACCGTGTGCAATTGCAGTGCGCCGACTTTGGGCACACGCTCCTGGAGCAGCAATGTGGTGGCCTGAAACATCGGGTCCGACACAAAGCGCTTCTGCATCGGTTGGTCCAACAGCAGGTAGGCGAGCGACAAAAACACCATGCCTTGGTGATGGGCCATGAAAGAGCGGATCACGACACCGGTCTGACCGCGCGGCAGTCGCGCGGCCGTGTAGTCGATGGCTTCGTAAAAGCCGTATTTGCCGGCCAATCCGCTGGCAGCGAGCCGTTGCAAGTTGGCGCATGCTGGTGCAGGCGCGATCATCAGCGCCAGCGCGGACGCATACGGCGTGACCACCAAGTCGTCAGCCAATCCGCGTTTGAGTCCCAGGCCGGGCACGCCAAACGCTCGATACTGGTAGTTAAGCGCCGCGTCGACGGTGTTGTAACCGGATTCGGAAATGCCCCAGGGCACATTGCGCTGCGCGCCGTAGGCGATCTGGCGCTCAACTGCGGCATGGTTGGTGCGAGCTAGCAGGGTATTTTCGAACGTGGGCATCACCAGCATCGGCATCAGGTACTCGAACATCGAGCCGCTCCACGAAAGCAACGCTGGCTCGCCATCGGTCGGCGTAAGCAGGCGCCCCAGCGCGAACCAGCTCTCCTGCGGAACCATTCCCTGCGCGATGGCGACAAAACTACCCAGCCTGGCCTCCGACGCAAGCATGTCGTAATAGCTCGAGTCCGCCCGATGTTCGCTGACGCTGTAGCCAATAGTGAACAGATGCCGCGCACGGTCATACAGAAATTCGCTTTCCATGCTCGTCAGGTGGCCAATCAGTGATGAAAACTGATCGATATCGCTGATGCGTTCGCGCGCAACACGACTTGCCTCCGTGCAGTCCCGTCTCAGCGCGAGCAGGCATGCGCGCTCACCTTCGGTAGCGTCGGCTTCCAGTTGCTGCTCCAACGCCGATAGCCACTTCGGGTCACTATTCGCGAGCGAGCGCAGCGTGGGGACTTCAATCGCGTCCAGCATGCGTTGAAGTCGGCTGCTTGCGCCAGCCGCCGCACTCGACGGCGCGAGCAAGGTCAGCTCGCTGAGCGATAGCTGGCATTGTGATGTCAGCAATCCGGACCACCGGCGCGCCTCCCCAAGCTGATCCGCCGGTAACGCATCGGACTCCACTTCAAGACTGGCTGCGAGCATGTCGGCGGACTGTAGAAAACGCGTGAGCCAATGATAGGTAGCGGCAAGCGACAACATGGGCACAAGGGCGGCGAACGCGAGCTGCTCATTGAGTTGATCAATAAAAATCTGTACGGCTGGAGGCGGGTCCGGCGCGCCTTCCTTGAGCACACTCAAGGTGCTGGATAAGCCCGCGAAAAGTTGCGGCGAGAGAAATCGATCATCCGGAAGTGCCAGCAGACCTGCCCGCAACGTCAACAAATGGCCGGCGAGATTACCGCTGTCTACCGAGGAAATATACAGTGGCAATAGGGGCTGCATGGACTGCGTGTCATACCAGTTGTAGAAATGGCCGCGGTGCCGCGTCAGGCTAGCCATTGCGGTCAGTGTATTGGCAGTACGCTCGAGAAGGTCGCCAGTTGCAATGTAGCCGAAGTCGTACGCGGCCAGATTGGCCAACAGCGCCAGTCCCATATTGGTTGGGGAGGTGCGATGCGCAACGACGCTCACCGGGTGCTCCTGATAATTATCGGGTGGCAGCCAGTGATCTTCGGGGCCAACGAAGGTCTCGAAAAAGGCCCAAGTCTTGCGCGCGTTTTTATGCAGGAAGGCGATCTGGTCCGTGGTTAGTTTGCTGGCCCGCCGTACGCGCGGCAGGCTCAGCCACCAGGCGACCGCTGGCGCCGCTGCCCACAAGACCAGAAACGGCAACGCCGCCAGCGACGACGCCGACACAGCGATGAGCAGACACGCAGCGGTGGCGATGGCGATGACCGGGGCAACCCACATGGTCCGGTAACTGGCCCACATGCTGGTTGCACCAGAGCTCGTCGCGCTGCTCGAAGGTGTCCACTCCAACAATCGCTTTTTAGTGACTGCGATCCGCCAGTTAGTGCGAATGATGGCGTCCAGGCTGTAGGCCGCTTCAAAAGGCAAGCAGGCAAGTGTGAACATCGCCTGCGCAAACTGGCTACCGATGGGTGCCATTGCCTGCAAAAGATGCTGATACAGTGTTACGTCTTCACGTTTTTGCATCAGCTCCACAATCACCGCGATGAGAATTGGCATCACGAAGATGCCCATCACCGCAGCCGTCCATAGCCATGCCGGGGTCAACAGGGTCCAGCCGATGAGCAACAACAGCATCGTGGCTGCCGGACCCAGACTGCGGCGTAGATTGTCGAAAATCTTCCACTGTGAAAGCGCCGACAGCGGGTTTGGCCGACTGGTAGCATCCGCGCCGCTGCCGGGCACGCGCCGCAACAGCCATGAGGCAATTTGCCAATCGCCGCGAATCCAGCGATGGCGGCGGCTCACGTCGGCGCTGTAACGCGACGGATATTGTTCATACAACTGCACATCGCTCAATAGCGCCGAGCGCACGTAGCAGCCTTCCAGCAAATCGTGACTGAGGATGCGGTTTTCGGGAAAGCGGCCCTTTAGCGCTTGCTCAAAGGCGTCAACGTCGTAAATGCCTTTGCCGATAAATGAACCTTCGTCGAATACGTCCTGGTATACGTCAGAGATCGCCCGCGTATAAGGATCGATGCCAGGCTCGCTGCCAAACAACCGGGCGTAGCGTGACTGGTCTGTCGCGGGCATGCTAACCGCAACGCGCGGTTGCAAAATGCCGTAGCCACGCCTGACGCAGCCGCTGGCCGCGTCAAACTCGGCGCGATTCAGCGGATGCGCCATGGCGCTTGCAAACTGCCGCGCTGAGTCTCGTGGCAACTGCGTGTCGGTATCGAGCGTAATGACATATTTCACACTGGCCAACACCGACGTATCCCCTGTAATCCGAGAGAAGCAACTGGTGTCGCCACCGCGCAGCAGTGCGTTCAAATCCGCAAGCTTGCCGCGTTTGCGCTCGTAACCCATCCACGTGGCTTCGCTGGCATTCCAGCGCCGCGGTCGATGAAGCAGAAAAAAATGGTTCTGGCCGGTGTTGCGGTACTTTTCGTTGAGTGCTGCGATGCGCACTTCCGCCAGCTGCACCAATTCCTCATCCGTTGGGTGCGATTCCGAGGCCGCATCGCAAAAATCAGTGAGCAGTGCAAAGTGCAGATTGTCATCGCGATTGGCCAGAAACCGGACTTCCAGCGCCTCGACCAAATCCTCGGCCGCGCCGCAGCTGGTGATCATGGTCGGTACCACGACCAGCGTCCGCGATGCAGCGGGAATGCCTTTGGAGTAATCCATGCGCGGCAACAGAACCGGCGCCACCAGCAACGTCACAAGCCAGTTGACCAGCGGCAGGGCGAGTTGGCTGGTCGCCAGCAGCAGCAACACGGCCATCAAGATGAAAATCCAGATTGAGGTAGTGGCCCAGTTGACGCGGACCAATACGCCTGCACTCATCAGCAACGTGAACAGCGCGATCAATCCCAGGTAGGGCAGTATCGGCATCCTGCCGCACGATTTCTTCAGATCATCACGTATTGAGTTCCGGTATGTCACGGCGCGCTCCAGCAGCAGCAAGCCCTCGTCGATCAGGTAGAAGCCAACGTGCGCACGGCGGCCCTCGGCCGGGCTGCCGGCCACGCTCTCCTGAGCCAGCCGGATGGCTGCCCGGGCGACTTCAAGCTCGGTGTGCGGGCTGCGCCTGGCGGTTCGCTCCACGACGTGGCGGTAACGGTCACGTGTCGCAAAATCCATATTCCGGTAAGTGTCTAGCGGATCGCTGCGCAACGTTTGCTCGACCAGACTCATCGTTTCGACAAATTCGCGCCAGTCCATGGCGCTCAGGAAACGCAGACTGGCGATGCTGTTGCTGATGGAAACCTGGGCCGACGCCTGCTTCTGGCTTTCAGTCTGCACCAATTGCTCAATGGTTTGCTGCGACTCCGATAGGAGCCGTTCAATCCACGTGAGTGGCAACGCCAGCGCCGCCCCCTGGCCCTGCAGCTTGCGTACGAATTCGGCGACAAACTGTGTTGTCATCGGTGGATTGGATCGCGCCATATCAGCGATAACCAGCACCAGATTTTTCGCATCTTTCTCGGCAATCTCGGTCATGCGGTTGGCCCAGACGTTGGCGAGGTCGCGATCATTCATGCCATCAGAGACGCGCACCGCAACGCGACGCAGATTCTCGATCAAAGCCAGACGGAGCATGATCGGAATGGCCCACAGCTCGCCTAGCTTGAGGCCGGTAACAGATTGATAAGCGGTTACGAAGCACCCCAGATTCTCCGGGTCGACCCTGCCATCACCGTGCGAGATGGTTTGCAGTGCTATGTCGTACACGCGCGGCAAGTTGACCGAATCGCCGCGCGCGAGCCTGGGCAGTTCGCGGCTGTAACCTTTCGGCAGGTGACGCTTGGCGGTGCGAATCTGTTCTTCGATGAGGTAGAAATTATCAAGTAGCCATTCGCCGGCAGGCGTGATCCGCCGACCGTCCGTTACAGCGGCGGTCAGTTGATTGCAGACGCCGATCAAGACACTCTCGTTTTCTGCGAGCCTCCCAAGCAACCGATCTGGCCCGCGCGTTGAGGCTATCCGATGCGCTTCAGCGAGCACCTTTGCATGCTGTGCAAGCTGGCTGGCGCTGAGCAGCGCGGATCGCAGCGGCTGTTCGTCGACCGATACCCGTTTGCCCAAAGTAAATCCACCAACTGCGGTCCACCAGTGAAGGAACTTGCCGACAATGTTTGGTTTATTCACGTGAAAGCCTGCGGTCTAGCGTAGCGGCGTCGTGGTGCGTTTGTCAGCGTGGACTTGGTTAACGAGCGGTAGCTCACGCTGACGGCTGCCCATTTCCAGGGCTTGCTGGCTCGGGTAATTAACGCCAAGGCGGCTCGGCACAAGTTGATTTCCGGTCCGGCAATCGCCGATGAGCGCAGTAAAGCGCAGCGTCGGACTGTTAAAGCTTCCCGTGGCCAAGCCGCTGGCTGGACCGTGCGGGTCTGGTCAGCGCGTCCCCGCTGTGTTCGAAATTTGCAACTAACGCCGACGCAACCGCCGTTGTGGCCAACGCCAATGGACACACAAGTACGGGCAACGCAGTTTGCACGATGCCAAACCCACTCGACGTGGGTTGCCCGTGACGATCTAAAGCACTCAGCGAAGATGAAAATTTCCTGTGCCCAGCAACCCGAGCAAGCCGATAATGATCAAATACAAAGCGACGATGTAGTTCAACAATTTTGGCATGACCAAAATAAGAATGCCCGCTAATAGGGAAATCAGCGGGCCGATACTAAAGTTGATATTCATAGGGAACTCCTTGGTTGTTTGAAGATGGCAGCGGATTGCGTTGATGAGCGTTGCTCTAGGCGATCACGCGTTTTGACTGCGGAATTGGTGCGGCATATGAGGCTAGCCAAGCAGCGCTATTGAGTCAGTGCGGTAACACACATAGCGGGCCAGCTTGGGCGCCTCACATGGCACTCGCCCTCAGAGCGTTCGTGGCCTGACGCTGCTAGCCCGCCTGCTGCCGCAAGTTTTCTCTGCGCTTCATGTCCAGGTATTGGCTTTGCTCCATTTCGTGCAGTTGTCGAGGATATCGCTCAACGGCAAGAAACCAGTCTTTGATACGCTTTTCAAATTGCGCCGAGGGCTGCACCGACAACGCGCCGAGATAGGATTCGACCGCG
This sequence comes from Burkholderiales bacterium, assembly GCA_038321965.1. GTDB lineage: Bacteria > Pseudomonadota > Gammaproteobacteria > Burkholderiales > Usitatibacteraceae > UKL13-2. The sequence goes on from JBBQFL010000017.1 coordinate 41,416, forward strand.
AGGTGATAGCGCATGGTATTGCGTTCCACCAGCCCGCGCATGCCATCGACGTACTCCGGTTGTCCGTCATTGTCCACACCCGTGACCGTGAAGCCTACCTTGTCACGGCCGATGGTGCTGAAATACGCGCGCATGGCAAGATTGGCGGTGATACCGAAGCCGTAGGCGTAGGAAAGATGCACGAACGTCTGACCGTTCTCCAGCGGCGTTGCCTCCAGCGTGATGCGATAGTCGTGTGTACTGAGCGGGCCTGCGTCTGCACGCAACAACACGCGCATATAGTCGGGATGGCGGTCGGCGAGTTTCCAGGCAAAGGTCAGGCGGAACGAGTCCGCAAGCGGCTGGTCGAATTTTTTGCCGACGTTCATGATTAGCTCAGTACCGGTGGAGTTCTGCGCTGTTTTGCAGTATTTGGTATTGAGATGCAGGATCAGAATGTCGCACCAGCTCTGCGCGCCCGTCAGCGCTTCACTGACGATGGGAAAGGGGTGCGGCACCACCGCATAGACGTCACCTTTTACGTCTTTGGAGGTCTGGGTTGATTCGAGCACCAGTGGACGCTGAAAAACATTGTGGGCGATGCGATCACGCAATTCATCGTGCCGGGCACGTAACGCCGATGCCGAACCCGCATCGTATGCATTGATGACCGGCGGTGCAGCTTCTGCCAGCGTGAAGCCGGTCAAGATCCATAAGACCAGCCCTGCGAACATCAACAACACGCAGGTGAGGACGGGAGAAGGTTGCTTACTCATCGGAAACTCTCCAGGTTCATAGCCTTCTCTGGGTTCATAGCCAATAGACCCACACGCGCGCCGCCTGCTCTCTTATGCGCAGCATGATCGGGCGGGACCGCCAGGCGTCGGCTGTGATGCGCTGGGAGGCGACGAGATCCTTATCGAACATGGCATTCATCTGTGCGCCGAATTCAGGACTTAGTACGACGGCATTGATCTCGTCGTTATGTAGAAAACTCCGCCAGTCGAGATTGGTTGACCCGATCGTCGACCAGACGCCATCGATCAGTGCGGTCTTGGCGTGCAGCAAGGCATCATTGCGTTCGTAGATCTCGATACCCGCGTTCAACAGTTCGCTGTAATAGGAGCGTCCGGCGTGAAATATCAAACCCGAGTCGGTCTTGCTGGGCAGGATGATCTTGACGTCAACACTGCGCTTGACTGCTTCCTTGAGCGCATTCATGAGGATATCGTCGGGCGCAAAATAGGCGTTGGTGAGATAAATCGATGTTTCCGCGCTGTTGATGGCTGAGACCAACGTGTTGTATATCTGACCGCCGCCGTCGTCAGAGGAACTGCCGATGGCGCGAACCACTTCCTTGCCCTTTTGCAGCGGCTCGGGAAAATATTTCCGTTCCGGCAGCGGCTCGCCCTTCTGCTTTTTCCAGGTATCGAGGAACAGTTTCTGAAACTCGGCGACCACCGGGCCTTCGACCAGTAAATGGGTGTCCCGCCAGGGCACCTTGGTTTTGGCCGGATCCATAGCCGCGCGTCGCAAGCTCGAACCGCTCGAGTAAACATTGCTGATATTCACGCCGCCAAGAAACGCACTGTAACCATCGACAATCAATAATTTCCGATGGTCGCGCTGATTTATCTGCCAGCCCTTTTTGGCATCCAAGGGGTTGACCGGATTGAATTCAACGATCTTGACGCCGCCATCCCTGAGCCGCTGGAAAAATTCCTTGGGTGTCTGCAACGATCCAACGCTGTCGTAGATCAGGCTCACGGCTACACCCTGCTGCTGTCGGGCAATCAGGGCGTCAGAAAATTTCTTGCCGATCTCATCGTCCTCGATGATATAAGTTTCCATATTGATATGGTCTTTTGCCGCAGCGATGGCCTTGAACATCGCGGCGTAGGTCGACTCACCGTCCTGGAACAACGTGGTGCGGTTGCTCACGACCAACGGGCTACCAGCGATCGCCTGCTCCAGTGCGAGATGGCGGTCAAATATGCCGGTTTCTTCGCTTCGCTGATTCAGTCCGGCAAGGATAGCCTTGCTTTGAGCGGTAGAAAGCGCGCCGCGCACGCCGACCATTTTTACCGGTGCTGTCGTTCCTGCCATGGTGTCGATATTCATCTGCGGTAGCGCCGCACAGCCCGTAAGGCCGACCAGAAGCATCGCCATAGTGCTGCTTATGACAGTTAGCCACCTGGAACGTGTGGATTGTGTGCAAGTGAAAGTGTGCACGACTCTCTCCCTGATGCGATTGAACTTATTGGGGAAGAATAAAGCCGCTACAGCGGATTTGTTACCAGCCAAATACGACAAAAGAAGTGGGAAGACGCCTACAAATGACGTTATGCCTGGTTGAGCAATTGGCGTCGTTGTGTCTGGCGTTGCCTCACAGCGCAAGCGGGTGCGTTCATATCAACGGGCGGTGCGTTGATTTTTTCGAAGGTGTGCGGCACCATGGACTCGCTGCTGGAGGGACTGGCCCAATTCTCGCTGTCAATTGCAAACACGAGCATGGGTGCGGCCTCCAGGCCGAAAGTGTCTGAAACGGCGCGCCAATGCTTGTGTTTAGCGTTGTTTGTGAAGATGTTGCTACGGCATTCCGGACATTATTTCGAACTTCGATCTTTGGGCTCCGATGCCAGACGACTAGGCCGAGACCCCATACATTCTTTAAATCGAATGATGCGATCCGCGAAGAGCGCATCACTGCGATGTCAAAAACCACGCGTCAAATTTTGCCCATCACCAGCAAAATAATGAGGATAAGCACAACCAGACCGAGACCACCGCTGGGCCCGTAGCCCCAGCTTCTGCTATGCCCCCAGGTCGGCAGGGCGCCGACCAGAATCAGGATGAGTACAACCAGCAATATGGTTCCTAGACCCATACATTTCTCCTTGGTGTTAAGTGAAGTGTGAAGCGATTTACTGGCGCGGTGCGGGCGGTGGTGGTGTGACGATCACCGTCGTGCTGTCGCCGGGCTTGCCGGGCTCACCCTTCATGCCGTCCGCACCTGGAGCGCCGGGCGCGCCGGGTGCTCCTTGAGGTCCCGGTACAACAACGGTGGTGGGCGGTGTAGGCGTCGGCGTGGGCACGGGTACCGTAACGACGGTCGGTTTGTCACACCCGGAAAGCGTGATGGCTGCAAACAGCGCAGAGGCAAGTAACGTATGTTTCATCGTAAATCCTTTGAAAGTGGAAAGTCATGGACAGAAAAACGGGTGCGATCTGCAAACAAACGGACACAGCACACAAGTCACGTTATAGCTGGAGAATAGGCGCTAGTCGCGTTCAGTTCAGTGCGCTGGCGTACATAAACAGAGAACTCTTTCGCAGCGCGCTTCCAATCTCAGCTGACAAAGGAAAGTAGCAGCGCGAAGTGAATAGCCACGCAATGGCGCGGGCTTCTACGGCATTTGGCCTGACACTTTCGTCAATGCTTGTGTTTGGCGATTCGAATCAACCGCTATGCAGCCCCTTAAAAGTTCCAGTTCACACATGATTTTTCTAAACGTCAAATCATTCAGGCTGCGGTCGCGGTCGATTTTGACGACGGCGTCCCTTTCAGTACGCAGCCACCAGTATTTTTGCGTCGCGCGCATGCAGCTATCGCGGCGCGATGCACGGCAGCGCAGGCTCCCGCACCGATTGTTTGCCGGTACTGATGGCCAATGTCGTGGTGTCTCGTGTGTGCGTCAAAAAACCAATCGTGCGAAAATTATTGATAGGCCCCAAACTCTTATGTGCGCGTTCGTACGGTGCGCTATTTTGTAGAAGCGCAGAATCAGGGAGTGCTGGCTGTCTACTAGCAGCGGCTTCGTGACTATTGAACCGGCAATTGCTCATGTTTATTCTTTCGACCACCGCTGGTGGCGGAGGGCATCTCTTGCGATTGAGGCAAAACATGCATTTGCTGAATCAGTAAGCGACTTGTATTTACTCACCACTTCGTCAGGAGCAAATCATGAGCACGATCCGGATCGCCGTTATCGTCGGTAGCCTTCGTCGCGAATCATTCAATCGCCAACTTGCAAACGCCATCGTCAAGTTGGCACCAGCTGATTTCTCATTCGAACAGCTGGAGATCGGCGATTTGCCGCTCTATGATCAGGATGACGATGCGAATCAGCCCGACGCGGTGAAGCGTCTGAAGGCCAGTATCACCGCGGCCCAGGGCTTGTTGTTTGTCACGCCCGAATACAACCGCTCGATTCCCGGCGTTCTCAAGAATGCAATCGACCACGCCTCGCGTCCGTATGGCCAAAGCGCGTGGGCGGGCAAGCCGGCGGGTGTGATTGGAATATCCGTCGGACCGATGGGCACCTCCATGGCACAGCAGCATTTACGCAATATTCTGGCCGTTCTGGATGTGCCCACACTGGGTCTGCCGGAATTGTTCCTGCAGGCAAAAGAGGGGTTATTCGACGACACCAGCAATATCGGCGAGGGCAGCCGGAAATTCCTGCAGGGCTGGATGGATCGCTACGTTGCGTGGGTCGGCAAGTACACCGCTTAGTTCACCTCGGAGCTACACGTGAAATACAAGGACTACTACAGCATTCTGGGTGTCGAGCGCGGCGCAGGTGAAGACGACATCAAGAAAGCGTACCGCAAGCTGGCGCGCAAATATCATCCGGATGTGTCCAAAGACCCGGAAGGTGAAGCCAAATTCAAGGATGTGGCCGAAGCCTATCAAACGCTGAAGGATACGGAGAAGCGCGCGGCGTATGACCGGCTCGGCAGCCACCAGAACGGCGAAGACTTTGTGCCTTCGCGCGATTGGGGGCAGGAATTCAACACGCAATTCAACGATGGAAAATCCTCATTTGAGGGTGTCGATTTGTCGGATTTGTTTGCCAGTTTTGCGCGCCGCCAGGGCGGTGGTCATGCCGGTGCCAGCGCGCTGATTCCCGGCGAAGACTTCGATGTCGCCGCGACCATCAACCTGGAAGATGCCTTCAACGGCACGCAGGTCAGTCTCAACCTGAGTGTGCCGGTCTACGATGAACACGGACGAATGCGGCGTGAGGCGCGCACGGTTCAGGTGCGCATTCCGAAGGGCGCGACCGATGGCCAGCGCCTGCGCTTGCGCGGCCAAGGCGGCAAGGGGCACAACGGTGGCCGCGATGGTGATCTGTTCCTGAATATCAAGCTGCACGCGCATCCGCTTTATCGCGTGGACGGCTTTGACCTTTATATTGATCTGCCGCTGGCGCCATGGGAAGCCGCACTGGGCACGCGCGCTGAGGTGCCCACACTCGCAGGCGCCGTCTATCTTACCGTCGCCCCGTCAACGAACTCTGGCCAGCATTTGCGGCTCACCGGGCGCGGGTTGCCCAAGCCGGGTGGCGTCGAAGGCGCAGCGGGTAACCTGTTTGCGGTAGTGAAGATCGTCATGCCGCCGACGCTCGATGAGCGTGAGCAGGCGTTGTTCAAGGAACTCGCCGATAAATCCACCTTCAACCCACGACGCCATTTTGATGGGGAGGCTGCAAATGCAAAGTGAATCTCTTGATGTGCTTTGGCTAGACCGTTTTCAACTGGTTTCGGTCGAAGACCTTGTGGGCCTCTCCGGCCTGAGCGAGGCCCACATACATGAACTGGTGGAGTTGGGCGCATTGACGCCGCTGGACCCCAGCCGGATCCCCTGGAGTTTTAGCGCGGATTGCGTCGTTACCGTGCGAAAAGCGTCTCGCTTGAGGGATGACCTTGAGCTCGACGCGCACGCATTGGCACTGGCGCTGACTTTGCTGGAACAGATTCAGACACTGGAGGCCGAACTTTCCAGCTTGCGCGCCCGTCAACCAGTGTTCAGTCGGGCTTAATTGCCCAGCGAAAACCCGAAACTGACCTGCTCACTGCGCGAAGAAGAATCGCAGCATTTCTCGCGTCGCATCAGGCCCGCTGGCATCGGTGAATGAGCCCGCCACATCGCCACCGGACCATGCATGTCCCGCACCATGGACCAGCCAGTGTTCGGCCAGGCGCTTGCCTTTCTTGTCGACATGTCTGGAGCGTGTGTAGTGGCGCCCTTTCGGTGACACGCCGCGCTCAACTTTCGCGCCGACTTCCTCGCGCAGTACGGCCGCAATTACCTGTTCGCCATTTCGCGGATGCACGGTCTGATCCTGGTCACCGTGAAACACGATGGTGGGAACGGACACCTGCATGTTGATCCCCGCCACGTGTTTGGCGCGGCTAGTGTCGCCACTCTGCATCACCGTAAATGCTTCCATCATATTGCTCGCCGCGCCGCGCGCCAGGCCCGAATGCACGCCGACGGCAGCAAAAATCTCCGGGTAAGCCTCGGCAACGATCGTCGCCATGGCGCCACCGGCGGACAAACCAGCGATGTAAACGCGCTGCGGATCGATGCCGTACTTCTTGATCATTGCCTGGGCCATGGTCGCGATCAACGCCGGCTCGCCACCGCCGCGTTGCTGGTCTTCAGGCTGAAACCAGTTCCAGCAGCGCGATGCGTTGGCCGATGACGACTGCTCGGGATAGAGCACGAAGAAGCCCTGTTCGCGCGCGGCCGCGTTCATGCCGGTACCGGCGGCGAAGTCGTCTGGGTCCTGCCCGCAGCCGTGCAGCATCACGACCAGCGGTAACGAGCGGCTGGCCAGCTTCGGTGGAACGTAGAGTCTGTAGCGCAACGTGTTCGATGCGTGTTTGTGGATGCCGCCGATAAATGCGCCGGTGCCGAAGTCAGTGTGGCTATATTCACGTGCATCGCCATTCGCGACCTGCCGCCGCGTTTGCGACTCTTCGTGGTGCGCAGTTTCGGCCGCGGCAAAGTCAGCTTCGGCGGCATCGTACTCATGGGTATCAACCTCGAACGCAGTGCCGCCCGGCACCGTCGCCGAAGCGTCGAGCGTGACAGCGCCGGATTTAGTTGTCGCACCCGCGTTCGGCGTTGCTTTCGCGGTGGCCGTTTGCGGTTCTCTTCGCAGTGCACGCTGGATCGTTTCGGTGGCTTCGTCCAGTCGCCCGGCGCGCGTCAATTGTGTGGCGTCGCGCATTAGCTTCTGCAGGGTGTCATTCATACAAACTCTCTTAAGTGACCAGCAGGCGTGGCACCCTCATCGTACCGTGAAATTGCGTCAACGCTGTCGGTGAGTTTGTTAACGTTGGTCAAGGCGCCGATAGAGCGCATGACTAACCAGTCCGCGCGCAATCGGAACTCAAACTCAAGCATTGGTAGCGCTTCGCGGGCATTTATGCGCCGGAAGGCGCAACAGTGCTTGTGTTTCGCTCTTGGAACTTTATTGGCGCGGGCGCGGCGTGAATTAATGCACCGTTGATTCAGAAATAGAAGCGACGTTTAGCCGCCAGCAGTCCTGTTCACGCGGCGCACTGCATCACCGGTGCGACATGCGATGCGCGCAGGCTGATATTAACTTGCGGAGAACCACCGCTGGCGTGTTGCTCAAGGCGCTGCCGGTCGAGGACGGCGAGGTGACCACGGCTATAGCGAATCACGCCAGCCTGCTGGAGCTTCAGTGCGATGTTTGTCACGCTCTCACGGCGCACGCCAAGCAGGTCGCCGAGGACTTCGTGGGTCATCTCCATCTCATCGCTGGTCAGGCGGTCCAGGCCCATGAGCAGCCGCCTGCATAGCTGCTGCTCGAGGGAATGATGTTTTGTATAAATAGCGGTCTGTGCCATTTGCGCCATGAGCGTCTGTGCGTACTTGAGCAGGGTTGCCAGGATTTGGCCGCTACGACTGGATTCTTCTTTGGCAACCCTGGCGCCCAGCCGATAACTCGCGCCAGTAGTCTGCACCCGGGTTTGCTCCAGTTCGACACCGCCGGCGGAGAACAGCGACATGCCCACAACGCCCTCATTGCCTACTACGGCAATTTCGGAAGTTCCACCGCTTAATGAGATGTGCAGCAGCGACACGATGGCCGTAACTGGAAAATATACGTATGTCGGCGTCGCGCCTGCGTCGCATAGCACTTGGCCTCGTTGTAAATGAACCAGTTCGAGATCTGGCGCCAGACGTTCTCTATCACTGACGGAGAGCGCCGCAAGTAACTGGTTTTGACGGGGGTTGTGAAACTGCCGGTGCGGTGTATTCATCGCGGACTCATCTTGTAGGACCAAGCACAATCATGGCGACCATCACATGTATACAGTATCGGCGGCGGGCGATTCCGCATGTAGTCCGACTCCTACTTGGACCTGCCCTCTCGGGGATCGGTATTTTGGCTTTTTGTGCGCGAAAGCAAACCGCTTGCGATATTAGGCGCGACGGGGAAAGCACTCAACTGCGCCTTCCCCGCACCTTACCCGCTATGCCTACCTCATTTCCAGCGCCTCACAAACTATCGTGCGTGCTGCGCTCAACGCCGGTCAAACGATGGGAATGTATTCCACTGCACCCGTGTCACCGTCGAGGATCATTTCATACGGGAACCAATAAATGACTTCGTCTCCGTAATCATCATAGTAGGCGTAACCGATATAGACCGTACCGAGGGACTGTGCCTGGGTCAACATCAAGGACGCATACTGAAGTCCGCCGGCCGTTGCCATTTTATTGCTGGTCTTGTACTTCTTGACGGCTAGCTCGCCCTTCTTGGCGTGCTTGACATGCAACGCCGCAATTTTGCCGTTCTTTACATCAACGGAAACGGTGTGATCGCCTTTTGTGTCGAGCGTATGTTTGCCGTTGGTTTTGATTTTGTCACCGACCAGTTCTTTGCCATTTTGATGTTTGTGTTGGTGTTTTGCCGAGGGCGCTGCGATCGCGCCGTTGACAAGGGCGAACACGCCGAGAGCGACGATGAACGCGGTGAGAATACGCAGCATACGATTCATGATTGAGTCTCCAGTTTCAAGTGTGCTGCGATTGTCAGTCTGGGTTCGTGAGCCAGTGTGCCGCAGCGCGGACGGCAACTACCAGGCCAATATCGGGCATGCGCGGCGGTTCGTCTGTGCGAGGACGCACGCATAGTCCGGCGTCGCGTCAATTGCAACTTCTCTGCAATTGTTGATGCAGTGACTGATGACGGAGGCAGGCGCCAGAGCGAGTGAGGCAGCGAATAACGCTGTTTCAGCGGGTTGCGGGTGCCGGTTTTTGTGACGCTTTTGGCGATAGCGTGGAGTGGTCGTTTGCCTGGCCTGGCAAGGGCATGGCAGTCGCCTGCTGAGACTTGCTGACGTCCGATTTTGCGGTGGAGGTGGTTTCTGGCGTCTCTTGGGCAGGGCCGCCTGGCGTTACGCCGAGCACCTGCGCACGAGGATCGGTCGTCGCTGCCGACCCTGGCGCCGCGGCAGCATTGGGCAATGCCGTGGTCCTTTCGCTGCAGCCGATGAGGATGACTGCGGCAGCGATCACGAAGGCGAGACCGGCGTGTTTGACCGCGGCGTTGTTCATGGAGTAATCCTGCTAAGCGAAATGAGGTGCGTGCGCGACGTTGGCCGCAGGACGAACTATCCAGGGACCAGGCACGGTACGACTCGACGCCGCGGCAAGCGCAGCCGGGGCAGTCGGTTGCGCCGCGTGGAAATATAGACTTCCCATTGCGGTTGACACCGCCTTTTGCGTACTGCCGGTCGACTCAAGGGTGACGGCGTCGCTAGTCAGCATTTCGATGCCGACAATGGGCCGCATACACTGAATGCTACCGAACAAGGTTGCGAATGACACATCGGCTGCGTCGCGCCCGGTGCCGATGCGGATCAGGCCCAGCACCGGCGTCATGCCGCTGGGATCAAACAGGTACCAACGATTGCCCAAGAATACTTCGACGTACGCATGGAAGTCGGGCGGTCCCAATGCCGGGTCGGCGCCGAAGTCGGCACCGGTGACATAGCGAGCAGGAATATTCAGGGCGCGGCACATGGTAATCATCAGATGTGCATAGTCGCGGCAAACGCCGGCACGGGAATCAAAGGTCTCCATCGCACAGGTGGTTGCATTGGAAGCGCCGGGGTTGAAGCGCACATGTTGCGTCACCCATTCGCAGATCGCCGCCACACGGTGATAGCCAGGAATGACGTTACCAAAGATAGCCATCGCGATCCCGCGCATTTTGTCCGATGGGCAGAAGCGGCTGGGGAAAATGTATGGCACAACTTCTGACGGCAGGGATCGCACTGGACACTCTTCAACTGTTGCCGGGTCGCTGATCACATGGTCCAGCTCTACCGATCCCGCATAGCTGACGGTCACCAGTCCGCCTTCGGTATATAGCCGATTGATACGGTTGGCAGTGAGGGGGTCGGTGAATGTATACGATGGCGTGGCGCCCTCGACCGACAGGGTTTCGTGAATCACCCGTTGAGCGCGGGTTCGCGCGGGGCAAATGTTCAGCACGAAGTCGCTATGGCCAGCGGCTTCGTATTGCAGTTTTACGTGATAGTCCATGCGAACCATGAATTTCTCCCTAGTTGGTTTGTCGTCGGAATTACGGGTTGATGTCGTTGTTCTCGAAAGCCATGACCGGCACCAGTTCCTCAAGGGCGTAGGCGAGTGCGGTGGCGGCGAAGCCGGCCAGCGCCAGCACCGCGGCAATTCTGCCCAGATGCGTAAGGATGGGCAGGACGTTCGGCATACAACCAACAATTGCCGTCAAGAGTGCGATTGCCGCAAATATGGCTGCGATGATTTTCATGTGTTCACCTTCCGGTTGTTAAGGCAATAGCGCAGGTTTCTGTTTTTGGCACCACCAGATCTGCGCGATTCAATAGTTGATGGCGGGATCATAGAGAGCGCGCTTGTTGCGTGTTATCGGACAAGCCTGCGACTTCACGTAGGACGTGCGCGGACGCTGGAAGTTGGCCTGCATTGGATAGCCGTTTCGAGGTCGGGCACTAGCGCTCGCTATCAGTGTTTGTCCTACGCGACGTGGCGCGTTTGTGCGGCATCACCCTATCGGCTCCGATCCTTACAATCGGGCCTTCGAACGGCGAGTTGAGCTGTTGGGCGGCAAGGAGTGCGCATTGCAAACGACTATGTCCGGTATAGTATTTAGGGCCGTTGCCGTCACACTTGTCCAGTAGTCCTTCAGTTCGGCGCCCGTTTTCTTGCTGCGCTCTGCACCCACCGGTCGTCCCATTTCATGTCCCGACATTTACTCGATTCCCTGTACGACAAAATGCTGTCACGGCTGGGGCTGGGACTGCTGGCTCTAGCACTGGTCATCAATCTGTGTGCCCTGATGGCGGTCGATAAGGGAGTCAACGTACTTGATCAATCGCGCAAGCAGGAGATCCAGGCGCGTAACCGGCTCATCGAGCTTGTTGGTATTCAGTCGTTGTTGTTCGAGGCTGAAAGCGCGCAACGCGGCTTTCTATATACGGGCAACCCGGCGTACCTGGCCGCAATGACCAGGAACGAGCCGCAGATTGCCGCCCGCCTCTCAAGGCTGCAAACGATGATCGACAGCAACCCATCGCAACAATCGTTGGCGGACCGGCTGCAAAAGATTTCGGCCGAGAAATTTGCCGAAATGAATAAAGCCGTTGCCATCAAACAAATGGGCCAGGAAGATGCTGTGCGTGCACTGGTGATGACGGATCAGGGCAAAAAGCTGATGGAGGCGCTGGAAGCGGATATCTCGCAGGGCTTGCTGCTGCAGGAGCAGATACGGTCCGGCCTACTGTCAAAGGTGGATGACATTCAGTTGGCTATTCGCTGGGGTTTCGCTGCCATTTTGTTCATCAACGCGCTATTGATACTGGCGGGCGCCATGACGGTGATGCGCGACATGGGCAGGAAGCGTGCCGAACTGGTCCGGCTCGATGAACGCGCTGCCGGGCTGGCATCAGAGGTTGCACAGCGCGCAGAAGAATTGCGCGCACTCTCGGCCCATCTGATTCAGGTGCAGGAGAAGGAGCGTCACACCATTGCTCGTGAACTACACGATGAACTCGGCGGCACACTTTCTGCGGTGAAGATGGATATCCTGATGGGCCGCGACGCGGCTAGCAAACGGGGCGACGAAAAATCGGTCGCGCGCCTGCAGCGGGCGCTGGTTTCCATCGATAGCGGTGTGCAATTTACCCGGCGGCTGATTGAGGATCTTCGTCCGACCTTGCTCGATAACCTGGGCCTTGAAGCGGCGTTGCGATCCATGACTGAACAATTCAGCGAGCGTTGCAGTGTCTCCTGCAGCATTTCGCTGCCGGAGGGGGAATTGAACCTTACCTCGGCGCAATCCACGACCCTCTATCGCGTCTGTCAGGAATCGCTTACCAACGTAATGAAGTACGCCAAGGCCAAACAGGTGACGATCGCGCTGACCTGCGATGGATCGGTCTGGAGCCTGTTGCTAGCGGACGATGGCGTCGGTCTAGATACCACCAAACGCAACCGCTCTATCTCGCACGGCCTGCTCGGCATGCGGGAGCGAATCGTGGCGCTAGGCGGAACGTTTGATATCCAGGGCCCAGCCGGGCAGGGTACGACGCTCAGCGCGACGTTCCCGGTGATCACGCAGGAAGAAACGACGCCCGCTTAGCACTAGCGACGACGCCTTATGCGTCCGCGCCAGTCCTACAGTAATTGCCACGCTTGTCTGATAACGCACGATGGCGCGTCGCCTTACGATGGCTGCATAACTTCAAACGCAATCATCAACACAGACTCCACATGCCAAACATGAACTCTTTCCTTACGACTGCAACGCTGACTCTTGTGGCTGGCGCGGTACCCTTGGTGCCCATGTCCAGTTCCGTGGGCGCGTTGGTGGACACCATCGCCATCCTGATCGCCATTGCTGGTTCGGCCATCACTTTGTTGCTGTATTTCAGCCCTGACGAGAGCGGTCAGGCGGTCGCCACGCTAGCCCACAACGGAAAATTCTGCAATTAATAACGGTGAGGTCCCAGCCACCGAGTTGAGTACCGCTGTGACCCGTACTTTGCACCTGCAATCAACAAGGAGTTTGTAATGAACTGGAATCCTCTATCAGCCTTGACTACCCCCGTCACGCGACTGCCTGCAATCAACAAGGAGTTTGTAATGAACTGGAATCAGATCGAAGGTAACTGGAAACAATTTAAGGGCAAAGCCAAGGAGCAGTGGGGCAAACTCACCGATGATCAGCTCGACGTGATCGCCGGTAAGCGCGATCAGCTCGCAGGCAAGATACAGGAACAATACGGCTACACCAAGGAGCGCGCTGAAGAAGAGCTCGACCGCTGGGCCAAGTCGCATGTGCCCGCTGACGGCCAGTTGAAGCATAAGACTTGAATTCGCGTTTTCGCATTACCGCAACACCAAATTTTTCGATTCACTTGACTCACTCAACCACCTCAAAGGAAAACACATGAACATCAAACCAGTTAACGCCCTCTTGGCCGCCGCACTCTGCACCATTGGTTTTTCGGCAAGTGCCGCAATCACCAAAGACGAGCACAAAGCTGCCGTGAAGAATGCCGAGACGGCCTATACAAACGCAAAAGCAACTTGTAAATCGCTGGCCGGTAACGCCAAGGATGTATGTATGGCCGAAGCGAAAGTCGAAAAGACCTATTCCATCGCCAAGACCGATGGTGACTTCAAGAATACGGCCAAGGCAATTTATGACGGGCGCAAGGATGTCGCCAAGGCCGAGTACGACTTGGCCAAGACCAAATGTGCTGCGAAAGCCGGTAACGACAAGGATGTCTGCATCAAGGAAGCGAAAGCGATCGAAGTACGCGCCCTTGAAGACGCCAAGGCTGGTACCAAAATCAGCGAAGCCCGCGCCGATGCATCTGACGCAAAGCGTACTGCCGACTACAAAGTTGCGCTCGAAAAATGTGACGCATTTGCGGGCGATGTCAAAGCAAATTGCGTAAAACAAGCCAAGACACAATACAAAATGTAATTTCGAATTTAAGTCTCCCTTGTGGAGCCTTCCAGGCTCTACTTTAGCGGACCACTCGTGGTCCGCTTTTTTGTGTGCCTCATGCTCGCGTAGGGAACACGTCCTACACGCATAACGGCGGCTCACGCATGGTATGTAAGGCGGTGCCGACAGACAATATCCAGGCATCACTAACTAAGGAGCACATCATGAAAAAGTCCTTCATGCCCCGTCAAGCGTTGATCGTGGCAGTCATCGGTATCATGCTGTCTGCCTCAGGCTGCAACAAGTACACCGACTCTGGCCAGACCGTCGGCCAAAAGCTCGATGGCGCCATCGACAAGACAAACGCCAAGATCGCAGCGGCCAATGACAAGGTGGGAGAGAAAGTCTCTCAGGCGGGTGCCGTAGTTGCGAGTGCGAGTGAATCGATTTCCAACAAGGCCGGTTCGGCGTTGGAGAAAGCGGGCACCGCGGTGTTCACCAAGGTTGACCAGGTTGGCAATATCGTTGACGACTCCGCCATCACGGCGTCTATCAAAACTGATTTGTTGAAGGACCCTGGTTTGAGTGCCTTGACAATCGAGGTCAATACCGTGAAGGGTGAAGTGACGCTCAAGGGCAACGTTTCAACGGATGCTCGTAAACAGCGCGCCGAAGCTATCGTCACAAATATCGTTGGCGTCACCAAAGTCAATAATCAGTTGAAAGTGACTGGTAGCTGATATTTGGTCGGCAGTCGATGAGTTAGACGATGTGTTTCCTTTGCTCTAGACGTCGCAGACGCCAGACAAAGCAACAATTGTCGCCCAGCCTACTGCCGTACCTCTTCAAGAATCTGCGCAACGTTAACCGACCGCGCCTTTTCCCGAATCATAGGCAAGTACTGCCCCTGCATACGCTGTGCTTCACCGAGCAGCTGGGCATAAGTGTCCTTGAGTACCGCTGTCGAAAAGGTACGCCCACCGGCGTAATAGCGTCTGGCCAGATGACCCAAGGCATAGGTCGTGCCAAAGGACATGCCCGAACTCACCGTCTGCCTGGCGATGCCGCCAATAAGCCCGCCAATCAGGCCGCCGCCGAATACGTGCCCCAGCAGCTTTACGCCGATTTGCTCAACATATTGTGAAGCCATGCCGACGCCGGCCGTCGCAAGAAAATCCTTGATATGGCCCTTGTCCAGCTCGAATCCGTAGGTCTTGCCGATGCGATAGACCATTTTCATCTGCAGGGGAATGATCGCCATCGAAGCAAGTGTTTCGGGTAGCAATTCCAGCGCGCCATTGAGGATGGCGTAATTGAGTATCACCTTACCCTGCTCGGAGACCGACATGCTTGACGCGAGCAGTGGTGGCTCCAGCGGTGATGATCGTGACAATGGCGCGGCAGTGAGCGCGGCCGAGTTTGCGGCGAACGTATTCGCTGCGTTGCTCGCGGCGGGATTCAATGCCAGCTTCGCACGCAGATTCGCGAGAAAGGCACGCTCGGCGTCGCTCTGAACGCCATCGGCATCGCATACGCTGACACAAAGTTCGAAAGCGAGGCACTTCGCCTCCGGCATATTCAATGCGGCGACGGCAGTATCAAGTGAAACGCGATTCAGAATCACATCCTGATAGATGGCGGCGATATTGATTTCAGCGTCTTTCGACAGGGAGCTGGCGATGCGCTTCAACTCGTTGCGCTCGACTTCGCTATTGTCGCCGTCTGCAAACGCGGCCATGAGCGCAAGTGTGATGATGGCTTTGTTTTCTGTTTCGGTCATGTGTTGCTCCTGAAAATTGAAGGGCTGACGTGCTGTGACTTTCGACTGCATTGTCCATGAAAGTTCAAGACGGAGAATTTCTTGCGATCCGAAACGACCTTAAGAAGTACGACAATGCCGGGCTGCGACTCAACGTCATCCGGATTGCGCGATAATCTGTGTGCTACTGTCCTTTTGTTCAACTCCTCTGCCCATACCACCATGAAACTCTCCAGCGTTATCCTGATCGGCCTCATTCCGGCCATGCTTGGTACGGCAAATGCGCAGCGCGAAGTACCCTATGAGCCGACGCCAGCCGACGCCGTCAAGGCGAAAGAGCTTGCGGCGAAAGTTATTGGTGAGCTCGCCGCCAATTGTCCCGTCAAGCCGGTAAACGATTTGGATGCTCTGAAAACCTGTCGCGCGGCCTTGTTCCGCGATGGGTCAGCATTTCGCTCCAGTCTGAAAAGTTTCATTCTGTGGGGCCGCCCACCCGGTGGCGATATGAACGCCACGCTTAAGGAGTTCCGCGCCACACAATTTGGCAACGACGTATTCACCGGCGTCTATGCACCCATGTGGATGTGGGACGGTAATTACGAGGTCGAGTACATCGTCAGGGACAAGGTGTATCGCATCATGGCCAGCGCCGCGTTTCGCAATGAACTCGATTACGGACAGTATCCGTATCCCTTCTGGCATGAAGCCAAGAAATGGACGGACTACGAAGATGCCAATACGGTCGCGATCTGGGTTGATCCACGGACGATGAAGCTGTCGCAGTTCACGTTTTACAAACGTGCCGACAAGCCTGCGTTGGTCGCGTTGACGCGCAGGCATACACCGACGTTCGACGACAAATGGATGTGGGTCGATAGCAAGGGACAGCAGCAGCCTGCACCAACGCTATTTGTCGGCTTGTACAGCGACAAGAATCCTAACCTCGCCAAACTTGATGCGAGCTACAAGAAATTTGCGCTGACAATGCGCGACGCGCAGTGTGACTCCTGCCATGTACCGAACAATCCAGACAAGATGAAGCGCCTCGTGCTGTTACAGACACCGCTGCACGCTGCCAGCGAAATCGAGCGCGTGATCAAGGACATCAAACGCGACCGCATGCCGCTTGACGATACCGGTATTGAGAAGCCACTGGACGAAAAACTGAAGGCGCGTTTTCTAGACGATGCCGAGGAGTTTGCCGCAGTAGTGAAGGCAGCGCGTGAATGGGAGGCGGCGAATCCTGCGAAGGCATCGATGGGCCCGGCCACAACGCCACTCAGATAATGAAAATTATGTAATCTCAACACCAGCGCGGCTATCAGGGAAAAATGCCTGAAACACTCCACCAATGCTGGTGTTTTCAAATCTCTGCGGCCGCCTTCGTCAGCCGGTTCACAACACCAACCCCCCGCTCCGCTTCCTGCTCAACTGTTCCATCATCCCGGCAATCGCCTGATCGAATCGCACCAATGTGCCGGTGAATTTGATACCAGTTTCTTCAAACAGCCGCCGCGCATCGGCGCGAAGCATCGCCATCTCCAGCGCGACAGGTTCGCCGTTAACCGCAAAAGCGATCGCATTGCCGCCCTCGACGGGACCCAGCGCAAGCACACGACCATCAAATGCGGCGCGCAAATTCTCAAGCTGTTTTTTATAGCCGTGCGTGCGACCGAATAGATTGAGCACCAGCAGGCCGCGTTTGCTTAAACGTTTGCGACAATCGCGATAGAACACTTCGGTACCCAGCGCGCCAAAGCGCGCATTCTGGTCGTAACCATCGACCATCACGCAATCGAATTTTTCCTTTCGCTCTTCGTGCATCCATGCAACGCCATCGCCAATCTGGATATCGATGCGCTCTCCATTGGCGGGCAGCTTGAAATTCTGCTGCGCCATGAATACGACGGCAGGATTGATTTCGACGATGGTCTGTTTGGCTTCTGGCCGATGCCGGTACCAGAACTTGGTGAGCGAAGCCGCGCCCAGGCCGATTTGTAAAATACGTTTGGGCCAATCAGCGTCTGGCCGCAGTAGCAAGCACGCCGCCATCTCGCGCGTGTATTCGAGCTCCAGCGCGTACGGGCGTGCAATGCGCATGGCTCCCTGCACCCATTCTGAGCCGAAATGCAAAAATCGAACACCGGATTCTTCGGAGGTTTCCAGTGTGTGGGCGGGCTTTTTCAATGCGATTGTATTGTTGATTTGTCAGTCAGGGGACGCCATATTACGCAGCTTCGCTGGCGCCTTGGGCATTTTTTGTCGTTTCATTGCCGTCAGCCGAGCACGGTTTTCGATCAACTTTACGATGCGCTCCTCGCCGTGTCATGGCGAGGAGCTCCAAGCGTGTCGATGGTCGGCGCTAATCTGCACTCAATCGTAGAACGGATACGGCCCGTCGAATTTGCCGATGTATGCGCTATGCGAAATCAGTCCGCTATCGGGATGCCATTTGTGCAACTGGTAGCCCGGCGGCTCCATCACGAAACGCGAGGGTCCGTCATTGCGCAAATCGAGTGCGACCTGATGTGCCGGGCTGGGCGCGGTGGATGCCAGCGTGCCGGCCCAGCGCGCCTGAATCGACCGGTGCAGATAGCCGCAGAGAATGCGCTCGACTTGCGGATTTTTGCTGACGATGGTCTTGAATTTTTCTGCGTTGGCCAGACCGATTTTGTCCATGTGCGCAATAAAAGTTTTGAACGGCGGGTGGTGCATGATGATGACGGTCGGCCGCTCCGGTGCCTGCGCAAGTTTTTCTTGCAGCCATTCGAGGCGCCGTTCGCAAAGCTCACCACCGCTCTTTTCTGCAATGACGGTATCTAGCGCGAGAATGCGCATCGGCAGGTCCTCGATGGCGTACTGGATGAAGGGCGGGAACTGTTGCAGCCAGGCGTGATCCGCAAAAGCCGCCAACAGGTTTTGACGATGATCGTGGTTGCCGGGAATCAGGTATACCGGCATCGATAGCGGCGCAAGCAGTTCGCGAAGATGCGCGTACTCGTCGGGGCATCCTCCATCGGTCAGATCGCCGGTAGCGATCACCACATCCGGCTGTTGGGTAAGGTCGCGGATGTGTTCAACACAGCGTCTCAACATACTGCTGGTATCGACCACCCGATAAGAAAGCTCGCCCGGCATCTTGATGTGGAGGTCGCTGATCTGGCAGAGGAGCATGTTATCGTATCTACAGAAATTCATACATCAAGCGTTGGTGAGGCTTCCCGGCCTAAAAAGCCTGAAGCGGCCCGCCAGGCTTGGAGTTTCGCTTCCCGGACACTCGTCAATGCAATTTTTTCTTCGCCGGTTTAGTTTGCGCTTGCGGTGACCCTGGGTTCTTGGCGGTTACCTGCGGCCGCTTGCGCAGGGTCTGGAAATACTTGTAAATGTCGACGGCAAGCATCGGCAGATCTTCGCGGCACTCAGAAAGCAACTCGGCCATTTCCCGCGGCTTGATCTGCTTAAGCGCCTTGGGGTCGATTTCTCCGGCGAGCAGGCTGATGGGAAACAGTAATTCGTTGATTTCCTCCTCTTCGCCGACCTCGATCCACGGTACCGGTGAAAACTCCACGCCATCGATGAACGCCTGGCACCAGGCGCCGTAATCATATTCGCCTTCCGCTGCCGCGTTGGACGGGTCGGTGAGATTCAACACCAGTCCCAGCGACTCGCCAGCGGCAAGATCGGCAGTGATTTCAGCATAAAAGCGCGACAGCAAATCTTTCACACTGGTTGCCTGCTCGTCATTCACGTATTCGGGGTGGCCCAGCACTGCGGGCAGCCATTGTTCTCGGCCGACAGCTTCTGGACCGCTAATGACTGCGCAGAGAAAGCCCTGCATCTCGTCCAGACCCATCGCCTGATTTTTAAATGCTGGGGTGGACAATAGTTCTTCAAGATGGGAAATCTCAACGTTGGTCAGAGGGGCCAGGGGCGCATTCGATGTGGCGGATGGTGAAGTCATAAGTATCTCAGGGTAGGTTTCTTGTCGATTATGTGCTGACTTCGAATTTTGCAAGCGTGCCTTTTTTGACGCTCACCGGTTAACTTGGGATGCGCGCTGCAAATTCTAGCAGCGCCACACGGTGCGGGTTGGCTATCGGCTTACAGCATGGAACTTGTGTTCGCCGGTTGGTTCCAACTATCCAACCGTGTAGACAAACGAACTTGGGTGAAATCTGGCGCGACAGAATATTGAGGTGATAGATATGAAGAAGCTCTTACTGGTAGCTGGATTGTCGGTAATTTCTGGATTGGCCATCGCGCAGGAGGTCGGAAGAGTTATTTCCAGCACCCCCGTGACCCGCGAAGTTGGCGTGCCGCAGCGGCAATGTGCCTCGGACGCCAGACCAGAAGACGCCTGCCGCTCGGTCACCAACTTCGAAAGGCGCACTATCGGCTACAACGTCGTTTACGAATATGCTGGCAAACAGTACACCGCGCAATTGCCTGAGGACCCGGGTGCAACCGTCAGCCTGCAAATTTCGCCGGCGGGCGCATCGCGATCAGCCACACCGCCGATGGCACCGGCAAATGTGACACCCATGTACGAGGAGCGCTGGGACGTAGATCGCGACCGGCCCTATCGTGTTTTGCGCACCACTGAAGGGTGGGACGCGGATCGCGATCGCGGCGTGACAGAAACATTTGTTGCACAACCTCGCTTGGTTGAACGCGTTTACGTTTCGCCGGGTTACTACCCCGGCCCCTATTACTATCCGTCTTACTATGGCGCGCCGGTTTTTCCAATTATTGGTCT
Source organism: Burkholderiales bacterium (assembly GCA_038321965.1). Lineage (GTDB taxonomy): Bacteria > Pseudomonadota > Gammaproteobacteria > Burkholderiales > Usitatibacteraceae > UKL13-2. The sequence goes on from JBBQFL010000017.1 coordinate 61,700, forward strand.
GTCGATCGGGCTATCGCGTGGCTTTCGTGGCTTTAATGGCTACGGCGGCTATTACGGCCATCGCTGGAGATAGGGTCAGCCATTGGGCTTATCTGGCTCCTGGGCCCTGCCGTTGACTACTCAAATAACCGTTTCACGGCGTCCGCGTCGAAGCGGTATACCTGATTGCAGATATCGTCTTTAACCTCGACAATGCCTAGTTCGGCGAGCGTGGCGTCAACTTCATCGCGGCCCAGCGAGCGCAGCATCGCTTCGACTTTCTGTACGTCGCGTTTGCAGGCGTAGCTGACCGGCTTGGCCTCATAAACACGAATGTCCTCCTCGTTAAAAAGCCGCGACAGCAATTGTTCTGCCGGTAGCGTCGTTAACTCGCGTTCGCTGACGCTCGCGGCCAGCTGCTCCACGCGCGCCCAGCCGTCAGCGTCTTTTTGATCCGCCTTCGGCAGTTTTTGCAACAGCAATGCGCCGGCACCGGTCTCGTTGGCAGCCAGCCAAAGATGAGTGGGTAGCTGCTCGGAGAGATCGAAGTAATGTTCAAAGCATTCTGCCACCGATAAACCCGAGACCGGCACGATGCTCTGATAAATCTGCGTGCTACCGGTGTAGGTTAGCGTCATCCCCAACGTACAGTCGTTGACCCAGTCGGAAAAGGCAGCGCCGCCGTCCAGCGGTCCGCCAGGGTTTGAGGCAAGACTGTTTGTGGAGGCCATGCCCCGCAATTCGAGCGACTCGGTGCAATCGAGTACCGCAAGCGGCCCGGAAAAAACTTCCACGCCTGCTTCGCTGACGTTGCGCTTGCGTTGTATTTGCAGTGCCGCACGCCCGGGACGTTTCAGACCGGCACCAATCAACACCGTCACACAGGCAAGTTCTCCAAGGAACTGGCGAATATTCGCCGGGTAATGGCGGCCATCGTGCATGTCGCGCCACACATCCGTCAGACGTACCACCTGTCCGCGGATATCGAGATTGTCGAGCGTGAAACGGCGGCTATAGTTGTACTGCACATGGTCGGTGGTCATGCGCCAAGTTTAGCAATTTATCCAGAAGTGATGATGAGGCGCGCATTCTATTGCCGCTCTGCAGCAGTTGTAAGGTTTCCGCTGCATTGGCGACAATAATCATTGGCGCGCCGATGTGGCGCACAAATCCAGATTATTACAAGAGCACCCATGCGACCACGATCAACCCAACTTCTGCCCCGCCTATCACTGGGCGCGCTCGCCGTATCGGCATCCCTCAATGCCTTCGCCGGCGAATTCAACGAACGCGATGGTGTCGCCATACAAGGCTTCGACGCGGTAGCCTATGTGGTCGACCACGCGGCCACGCAAGGTGTCGCTGATTACACCAGCACATACAAAGGCTCGGTATTCCGTTTCAAGAGTGCTGCCAACCGCGATGCGTTCAACGCCGACCCGCAGAAATACGCTCCCCAATACAACGGCTACTGCGCGTATGGTGTGTCGCGCGGTTATAAGGCCGGCACCTCACCAAACGCGTTTAGCGTCGTCGACGGCAAGCTTTACCTGAACTTCAACGAAGAGGTCAAAACGATGTGGGCCAAGGACGCGCCGGGCTACATCGTCAAAGCGGATACGCAATGGGCATCCGTCGAGCAGACGACGAAGGTGATTCGCTAACCTGCCGTCGACCACTCGGCTATGGTTGTGGCCAATCGATTTCCTTGACGATCCAGTCGCGAAAGGTGCGAACCTTGCGGCTGTTGGCGTTTTGCGGCAGGCACACGAGGTGGTAATCGTTCTCCGACTTGATCTCGATATCGAATAGCTTGACTAATTTGCCGTTGGCGAAGTCGTCGGCGATCAGCGAGCGGCGTGCCAGCGAGATGCCGTCACCGGCAATTGCCTGTTGAAGAAACAGCGCCGCGTCGTTGTAGTCGATGCCTGACGATGGCACTGCCATCGTGACGCCCGCAGCGTCAAACCACTTTTCCCAAATGCCGGGATCATTCCGGAACAACGGCAACCCGGCGAGCTGCGACGGCTTCGTGGGCAACTTGCCCCGGCGGAATTTTGGGCTGCACACCAGAAAATAGCTATCGCCGGCGAGGCGTTCGCTATGTAAGCCGGGCCACGGCCCCACGCCGAAACGGATCGCAACGTCGACGCCATCGGTGGTGAAGTTTGATCGCAACTGATTGGCCTCGACCGAAATTTCATACTGCGGATTGGCTTCAAGGAATTTTCCCAAGCGCGGCATCAGCCAGCGGCTAGCAAACGACGGCAGCACACTGATGGTCAGCTTGCGCTCGCGTGCCACCGGGCTGAGCGCTTCGACCGCTTCGGAGACTTTTGCCAGTGCCGCTCTTATTACATCAGCAAATGCGGCGCCTTCTGCGGTCAACACGACGCGGCGACCCTGGCGTGAGAACAGCGCGACGCCGACGTGCTCTTCCAGCGAACGAATCTGATGACTGATCGCACCGTGGGTCACGTTCAGTTCGGCCGCAGCGGCTGAGAAACTCTGTAGCCGCGCCGCCGCTTCCAGCACAGGCAAAGTGGTCAACGGTGGCAGTCGCCTCATGGCTCGAAATTTTCCATGTGAGAAAAACTAAACAGTTAAGCGAAAAATGATCGTTTGTATGCGCCCTGTTGCAATACTAAAGTACCACCTCGCAACACGGATTTCGCCGTACTTGATACAACAAATTATTTCACACTAAACGCCTTGAGGGCAATCATGAAAACAATGACCATACGTTATAGCGACAATGCAGAAACCCATCTCACGCTGGAACAGGGCCAGGTGGCTTCAACGACAGAGGGACGCGGGATGGCGATTGAATGTGTCCGTGGCTCACTGTGGATTACGTTTGAAAACGGTGGCCGCGACCATGTGCTCGAGCCAGGAGAGCGGATGCCGGTAAATGCCGGCGGCCGCATGGTGATCGAAGCGATCACGCCTAGCGAACTGGTATTTTATCGGCAGGTGCCGGTCGCGATTGCTGCGCCGTGTCCAACGCGGTCCCACGGCGGTTGCTCGCCGGATGGCTGGCGCAACTTCGTCAACGGCCTGGCATTACCGCGTACAAACTTTGACAGCGCTTTTTGAGTTTGAGAATTCGGGGGTCCGGGAGTCCAGCGCACTACTGGCGGCGCTTGCGGAACGGTAATTTAAAGGCGGGTTGACGCTGTTTTCGTTGTTCACCCCGCGCGGATAGAAAATCGGATGAGGCGCTGTAAAACTAATTCAAACTCGAGGAAAGCATGCTGACTGTCTTTGGTGATGTCTATTCAGGCAACTGCTACAAAATCAAATTGCTGCTCAAGCAACTCGGGCAGCCGTTCGAGTGGGTTCACGTCAATATTCTGGAACAGGAAACGCGTACCCCCGAGTTCCTCGCTAGAAATCCAAACGGCAAGATCCCCGTACTGGAACTTGAGGACGGCACAGTGTTGGCTGAGTCCAACGCCATCCTCCATTATCTGGCCGACGGCAGCGCCTTTTTGCCCGAAGCTCGGCTAGCGCGTGCGCAGGTTTTGCAGTGGATGTTTTTCGAGCAATACAGCCATGAGCCTTTCATCGCGACCTCGCGCTACATCGTTCGCTATCTGGGTCGGCCTGCAGAACACGAGGCGACGCTGCGGCAGAAAATCGCGCCGGGTTATCAGGCGCTGGATGTTATGGAGCAGCACCTGAAGGGCCGATTGTTCTTTGTTGGCGGGCGCTATTCTATTGCCGACATCGCCTTGTATGCGTACACCCACGTGGCGCATGAGGGCGGCTTTGATTTGACCAGGCATCCAACGGTACGCGCTTGGATTGATCGACTCCGGGCGCAGCCGGGTTATGTAGAGATGGACGGCTAGCGGTTCAAATCGCCCCCCGTCAGAGCGCCTGTTTTATGATGAGCTCGTTCTGCCACCGGCGTCTGGGTTTACCCCGCGCCCGCGTCGTAGCTTTTGCGCGAAAATCGACATTGTGAAAACAAAATCTGCAATCGCCGTGGCCGATGTATCCGCATGGGTGCTCTACCTTCTGGAGTGCGAGAACGGCGCCTACTACGCGGGCATCACCACCGATCTTGAGCGTCGCTTTGCTGAGCATGTATTCGGCATTGGTGCGCGCTACACGCGAGCCAATCCGCCAGTGCGCGTCGTTGCCGCAAAAGAGTTTCCGGATCGCGCGAGCGCATCCAGGGCGGAAGCGGCACTGAAGAAATTGCCACGAAAAGACAAGCCTGGCTACTTTAGCTGGCCCGCATGAAGTGGTAAAACTCCAGCATTGGCGAGGTTTTCAAGCCATAAATGGCTGAAGCGCCTCGCCAACACTGGAGTCTTTGTTCCGACGCGCTGTTACTTCCAGCCTGCTTGCTTGGAGCAAGCTTCTGCCGTCTTCGGATTAGCTTTTTCCCATTGCGTGATGGATCGCGTTTCATTGTCGTCCATCTTGTCATTCATGCAAACGCAGTACTTCTTGACCACACCTTCCTTCGCACCTTCATCCTTGTTGTCTTTCATGCATTGCGCGACCCACTTCTTGTCATCTGCATCGGCCATCGCGAGGCTGCTTCCCATCAGACAGGCAAACAAACACATCACGCCAATTTTCAATTTCATGACACACCTCCAGGTTGGTTGGTTGAATTGCTTCGGTGAGTGGAACACGCTAATGCGCGATCAGTATCGTTTGTTCACTGTTATACACATTGGCGCCAACAAATTATCACGGAAAACCCGAATGAATGTTTGAGCGCCCCGGGCAGGCGTAGCCGTGCGCTGTCGCCAAATGGGGGTGCCGCCGACAGCGGATCTCCTGACTCGCCTACAGATTGGGTTGTGTTGCAGGCCCATGATTTGAGTACGTCGCGAGTCGATCGCCAGTACACAAATGGAGAATGGAAAATGAGCTACATCACTGAAACGACAGAAGCAGAAAAAGCTAATCGAGACCCACTCTCTGACGCCCCAGGCGCACACCCGATTGGCACCGGCGTGGGCGCGGCGCTGGGAGGCGCTGCTGCTGGCGCTGCTTCCGGGATCGTTGCCGGGCCGGTAGGCGCGGCAGTCGGCGCCGTCATCGGCGCGGTCGTTGGTGGCTTGGCCGGAAAAGCCGTCGCCGAAGAGGTGGATCCAACGATCGAAGAAGACTACTGGTGCACCAGCTTTAGAACCCGTCCGTATGCGAATGGGGCCAGCTTTGACGACTTCGCGCCAGCTTATCGGTATGGCGTTGCCGCATACCACCAGTATCCAGATAGCAGTTTCGACGACGTGGAGTCCAACCTCGCACGCGACTGGAATGTTGCGGGTGGCCAGTCGAAGCTTGACTGGGCGGATGCACGTATCGCGACCCGCGAAGCATGGGAGCGATTGGTCGACCGTACACCCGGTACGCGCGGCAGCAAGTAAGCTGGCAAGGCGGGGCCGCCCATTTCGCAGCCCTGTTTCAGGATCGCGCCCGCCAGTGAAGATCGGCCGCCAGCTCGCGGGTGAGTTGTCCTGCCGGAATTTCCTTGCAGCCACTGGCATTCTGACCAGACCACAATGGCGAGAAGTCGTCGGAGCCCGCACTTTCTGCCTTCGCGCGCAGCGGTGCGATAGCTGCCGTCGCCAGCGGAAATTCGGGCACAGCAGCAGAGATTGGGCCAAGCTCGCGCATGATTCGATTGAGGATGCCACGAGCGGGGCGACCCGTGAAGAGGTTGGTCAGCGCAGTGTGCCTGGCACCTTCACCCTTGAGGGCAGCGCGATGCGCGGCACTGGTGGTCGCTTCGGGGCACAGCAGGAAAGCCGTTCCGATTTGCGCACCGGCTGCGCCTAGCTCCATGGCTGCGGCGACACCCCCGGCATCGGCGATGCCACCGGCTGCGATGACCGGCAGATTCACGGCTCGCACGATCTGTGGCAGCAAGGCCATCGTACCGATTTGGGTGGTGAGGTCGTCAGTCAGAAACATACCGCGATGACCGCCTGCCTCAAGACCCTGCGCGATGATGGCGTCAACTCCGTTTGCTTCCAGCCATCGCGCTTCGCCAACCGTCGTCGCAGAACAAATGATTTTCGAACCCCAGGCCCGAACGCGGGACAGCAACTCTGACGACGGCAGGCCGAAATGGAAACTAACCACGGCGGGTTTGAATTCTTCCAGCACGTCGGCAACGTGGGTAGTGAACGGCGAGCGGCCCGCTCCCGAGGGAATGGCCGTCGCGTCGATGCCATACTCCTTGAAATACGGCTGGAGTGCTACCCGCCACGCGGCCTCGCGTTCGACGCTTGGGGTTGGCGGAACGTGGCAAAAGAAATTGACATTGAAAGGCTTTGTGCACTGCTCACGAATCAGCGTGAGCTCCGCGCGCATCGCCTCCAGACTCAGCATTGCACAGGGTAATGAACCCAATCCCCCTGCGTTGGAAACGGCGATCGCAAGCGCGCTTGTCTGCACGCCTGCCATTGGCGCCTGGATGATCGGCAGCTCGATTCCCAGCAGTTCTCGCAGTCTCACGGGCATGCTGCTTTCAATGCGCAGCTCGGGTGAATTCCGTGGGCAGGAGCTCAGCGAATTGGTGTGTAATTGACGGGTACCCAGATGTAGCCTGAACCAGATGCGCGGAGGCGGCCTAAACCCGGAAACGAAAGGTGGGTGGCGCCAACCAGAGTACCCTCGCTGGCTGCTGCGGCAAAGGCTTTCTTGCGTTGCTCAGCAGCCGCCTTGCTGTCGCTGTCGAACTTGATGGTCACCGACGGGTCGTCGAATTGCACCGCAGCGACGTGCATCAGATCGCCCCACAATTCAAGCTTTTCGCCTTTGCTTTCGACCACGTAGGTGGCGTGCCCGGGCGTGTGGCCCTTTCGCACTAAAGCTCTGACACCGGGGACCAGTTCGGTATTACCGGAGAATGGCTTGTATTTCCCGGCCTTGATGTAGGGATTGATGGACGCCATTGCACCCTTGAACCCACCCTTGTCGCCTTCGGCAGCTTTGTTCATATTCGCTTCGCTCAACCAGAAGTCGGCGTCGTGTTGGTCGCCGCGCACAATCGCATTAGGGAACGCGAGCTTGTCGCCTGCCATCAAGCCGCCAACGTGATCGCCGTGCATATGTGTGATGTAAATCTCGTCGATCTGCTCGGGCTCGTATCCGGAGGCCTTTAGATTGATGAGCAGATTGCCGAGAGTAGGGCCGAACAAGCCCGCCGCGCCGGTGTCTATCATCACCAGCTTGGTGCCGGTGTTGATCAAATAGGTATTCACGGACGTTTCAACGGGGCTTTTCAAGTAGTACTTTGTCAATGCCTTTTCTACTTTTTGAGGCGTGGTGTTGGTTAATAGCTTGTCCACCGGCAGCGGCACCGTGCCATCGGAAAGCGCAGTGACTTCGAAATCGCCCAACATAATGCGGTAGTAGCCGGGGGCAGATTTCTTCACCATCGGCGCGGCGGCATGAATGTCGGCGGATGGCAACGTTGATGCCGCGAGGGCAGCAATGACAGCGAAAGCGGCAGCGCGAATGCTGGTGCTCATTTGGAATCTCCTGGGAGTTGAAAAGCCGGGGGGTCGCATCTTGCGAGTTCAATTAGGCACATTATGCCAAAACGAGGGCACCCGACCCGGCGGCTCCTCTATAATTCGAATATGATGGCGATGCATACCAATTTACTACCAGTGACCAGCGGGAGCTAGTGCTGATGCAAGATATGGACACCCCAGGCTTGCGCCCTGAAGCAACACATATGTACCTCGAGGCGTCCGAAGCCGCCGATGTCGTGCAGGCACAAGTTGATCACAATCGCGTAGCTGTTGAGGCGTTAGGGGCTAAACTGCGAACCCTCGCGCCGCGGGTGGTCATTACCTGTGCACGCGGCAGCTCTGACCACGCGGCGACATTCGCAAAATACCTGATCGAGACCCGCACCGGCGTGCTCACGGCGTCGGCGGCACCGTCGGTGAGCTCAATTTACGCTGTTCAACAGGATCTGCGGCAGTGCGTGTTTCTGGCGATTTCGCAGTCAGGGCGCAGCCCCGATTTGGTCGCCGCTGCGATCGCCGCAAAATCGGCAGGTGCCACCGTGGTCGCGCTAGTCAATGCAGACAACACGCCACTGGCAGACATCGCAGACGTTTTGCTGCCGCTGTGCGCGGGACCGGAGCAAAGTGTTGCTGCAACCAAATCGTATATTGCGTCTCTTGCCGGGATCGTTCACCTGGTGGCCGGATGGAGCGCGGATAAACAATTGATGGCTGCGTTGAATGACGCACCGGAAATGCTCGCGCGCGCCTGGCAGCTTGATTGGAGTGCGGCACTCCCGACACTGAAGCGCACCAATCATCTCTATGTCATTGCCCGTGGCTTAGGCCTCGGCATTGCCCAGGAGGCGGCGCTGAAGTGCAAAGAGACTTGCAGTCTGCATGCGGAAGCGTTCAGTGGCGCGGAGGTTCGCCATGGGCCACAGGCACTTTTGCAGCCAAATTTTCCGGCAATGTTGTTTACGCAGAATGACGAGACACGTCCCGACTTGGAGATATTGGCGCGCGAGCTGATTGCACGCGATGTGGAGGTTTTTCTTGCAGGCAGCATTGTGCCCGGCGCAACGCCGTTGCCGACGATAGAAGCACATCCCGCCGTCCAGCCACTGTTACTGGCGCAGAGTTTTTATAGACTGGCCAACGCGCTCTCGATTGCCAGGGGATGTGACCCCGACAGGCCGCCACATCTGCGCAAAATAACAGAAACACTTTGATGCTTAAGGCGCTCGTCAATGGTCGCGTGTTGCAGGGCGATGGGCTGGTTACTGGCAGGGTCGTGCTGATCCGTGGGGGCCGTATTGTTGCTGTTGTCGCGGCTGACGATCCGCGTTGCAAAACCGCCTCGATCCGCGATCTGAATGGTGGTCTACTGCTGCCCGGTTTCATCGACGTGCAGGTGAACGGTGGTGGTGGCGTGCTGTTCAATGACGACCCTTGTATAGCGACCATTCGCACCATCGCCGCTGCACATCGACGGTTCGGCACAACCAGTCTGTTGCCGACGCTGATCAGCGACGAACTGCCAGTCGTTGCGCGCGCCATCGATGCAGTTCGCGGAGCAATCGCCGCCAATGTGCCCGGCGTCATTGGCATACATATCGAGGGGCCGTATTTGAACGGTGCTCGCAAGGGAACGCATGACGCCAGCAAATTCCGTACGCTCAATAGTGAAGCGTTAGCGCTCCTCTCCTCTCTCAACAATGGCCGCACGCTGGTGACGCTGGCTCCTGAAATGACCACGCCGCACATGATCGCATCGCTGGTCGCCGGTGGTGTCGTGGTCTCCGCTGGCCACACCAATGCCACCTATGCCGAAGTTGAAAGTGCGCTTCGCAGCGGCCTGACTGGCTTCACGCATTTGTTCAACGCAATGTCACCTTTGACCAGCCGTGAGCCAGGCGCTGTCGGTGCGGCCTTGCACGACCAAAATAGCTGGTGCGGCATCATTGTTGATGGGCACCACGTGTCACCGGTGGCGTTGCAAATTGCTTTGCGCTGCAAAGGCTTTGATCATTTCATGCTGGTCACCGACGCCATGTCGAGTGTCGGCACCGACCAGACCTCCTTCATGTTGCAGGGAAAGAGGATCATCGTGCGCGATGGCAAATGCGTCGATGAGCAGGGCACGCTTTCCGGGTCGGCGCTGGATATGGCCAGTGCGGTGCGCAATGCGATTACGATGCTTGGGATTGACCTCGCGCAGGCGGTGCGGATGGCGAGCACCAATCCTGCCAGGTTCTTGGGAATGGACGATGAAATAGGCAGAATCGGGCCGGGATATCGCGCGAATCTAGTTTTGGCGGACGATGCATTAAACGTGCTCGACACTTGGATAGATGGTCAAAGTACATCCTCGGATTGTTTAACAACGCAATGAGAATCTACGCATCCCTATGAACGACTCATCAAATCAACTACGGGAGCACGCTTGGAAAGCACTCGCCAATCATCAGCGCAACGACAATCACGTCGCCATGCGGACGATGTTCGAGAACGAACCGGGGCGTTTTGATCACTACTCGCTGAGCGCGGCGGGCCTGTTCCTCGACTATTCAAAGAACCGTATCGACGACCGTACCGTCGAGCTTCTCATCGCGCTTGCCCGCGCGTCAAAGCTTGAGCAATGGCGCGAGGCAATGTTTGCCGGTGCGGACATCAACAAGACCGAGGGCCGCGCCGTGCTCCACGTCGCGCTGCGCGATCAAACCAGCGCGGCATTGCTCGTCAATGGTGTCAATGTCCTCCCGCTGATACGCGAAGCACGCCAGCGCGTTTATGCCTTCAGCGAATCGGTACGAGCCGGGGAACGGCGCGGCTACACCGGACAGCCAATCACCGACATCGTGAACATCGGCATCGGTGGTTCTGACTTGGGCCCGAGGATGGTCTGTGAGGCGCTTAAGGCATTCGCGCATCCGCGCCTCACCATGCATTTCGTTGCCAATATCGATGGGGCGGAGCTCGCCGATGTATTGGCAGCAGTACATCCGGCAACGACTCTGTTCATCGTCGCATCGAAAACCTTCACGACGATTGAAACGCTGACCAACGCGCGGAGCGCAAGGGCGTGGTTCCTGGCGTCGGGCGCAGGGACGAGTGATATCGCAAAGCACTTCGTCGCGGTATCGACCAACGTCAAGGAAGTCACGGCATTCGGCATCGCTGCTACCAACATGTTTGAATTCTGGGATTGGGTGGGAGGCCGCTTCTCGCTATGGTCCTCGATCGGCCTGTCGATCGTGCTCTGCATCGGCTCTTCGCGTTTCGATGAATTGTTGGCCGGTGCGCACGCGATGGACCGACATTTCCGCGAAGCCCCGCTTGAAGCGAACATGCCAGTGCTGCTCGGCCTTATCGGTATTTGGTATCGCAATTTTTGCGGCGCGGCGAGTTCGGCCGTGCTTCCCTATGCCGCGCATCTGCATCGCTTGCCGGCGTATCTGCAGCAACTGGAAATGGAGAGTAACGGCAAGACCGTCTCGCTTGCCGGCACGACCGTCGGTCACGCCACCTGTCCCGTCATATGGGGCGAACCGGGGACCAACGGGCAGCATGCGTTCTACCAGTTGTTGCACCAGGGAGCCGACCTGATACCGATCGATTTCATCTTGCCGGTTTTGCCCTCCCATGAATTCGCCGATCACCATCGATTGTTGATGGCTAATTGCCTCGCGCAAAGCAGTGCTCTTATGCGGGGCAAATCTCTGGATGAAGTTCGTGCTGAAATGGCCGCCAAGGGAATGTCCGAAAACGAAATTGAGCGGCTAGGTCTGCATCGCACTTTCCCGGGAGATCGTCCGAGCAATACACTGTTGATGCCGCGACTCGATCCTGCGGCACTGGGCGCCCTGATTGCACTTTACGAACATAAGGTGTTCGTGCAGGGAGCGATCTGGAACATCAATTCATTCGATCAGTGGGGTGTTGAGCTTGGCAAGGTGGTGGCTGACGACATCGCATCGGCGCTCCAGAGTGGCGCGACTGAGAAAACGTTTGATCCGTCTACTAGTGGACTGTTGCGTCGCTTGAAGGGCTGACGGTGTACTTGAATACGGCAATAGCAGAGGTCAGCACATCGGCTGCCAGCCACTTATCACAGGAGTTTTGCCATGAGTGCCCCGCCGCTTCCAGCTGACTGCCGCGCATTCGTCTTGTTTGGGGCGACCGGCGACCTCGCACGCCGCATGTTGTGGCCGTCCTTGTATGCGCTGCATTGCGATGAGCTGTTGCCGTCGCAATTTCAATTGATCGGCGCGGCAACGTCGAAACTCTCAAATGAGCAATTCATCGCTCGGGTCAAAGAGGCGATCTTGACTTCGGCGAATGCCGCACTCTTCGATGAAGCTGCTTTCAGCGCGTTCGCCACGCGAATAGCTTACGTGACGGTGGATGTAACTGTACCCGATGGCCTTGAACCGATTCGCGCAGCGCTGGAACCTTCAGCGAATGCGGGTAGCGGCGTCATTTATTACCTCTCGACCGGTCCGCAATTGTTCGGTCCGATTTGCCTTGCACTGCGCAACAGCAAGCTGGTCGACCAATTCAGCCGTGTGGTGGTGGAGAAGCCGATCGGGTCCGACATGGCCTCTGCAAACTTTACCAATGACGCCATCGCCGCAGCATTCGACGAGGATCAGGTATTTCGCATCGATCACTATCTGGGCAAGGAGGCGGTGCAAAACCTGCTGGCGCTGCGATTCGCCAATTCGATTCTGGAGCCGTTGTGGAATGCCAATGCGATTGCGCAGGTGCAGATCACGGTGGCCGAGACCGTCGGCGTCGCTGGCCGCTGGCCGTTCTACGACGCCACCGGGGCGTTGCGCGACATGGTGCAAAGCCATCTGTTGCAACTTTTCTGCCTGGTGGCGATGGAACCACCGGCCAGCTTTACGCCTTCGGCGGTGCGCAACGAGAAGGTCAAGGTGCTTTGGTCGCTGCGGCCGATTATTGGTGCGGATGTCAGCACACAAACCGTCACCGGCCAATACACTTCCGGTTTCTCGGGCAGCCAGGCGGCAGCAGGATACTGCGAGGAAGCCGGCGCGGCGGCCTCCAGCAATACCGAAACGTTTGTCGCGCTGCGTGTGGAAATCGACAACTGGCGCTGGGCGGGCGTGCCGTTTTATTTGCGCACCGGCAAGCGCATGCAACAGCGCCACAGCGAGATTGCCATTCAATTCAAACCCGCACCGTACAACATTTTCGCGGGGATTGGTGCAACGCTGGCGCCCAATATGTTGCTCATCAAACTGCAACCCGACGAAATGATCACGCTCAAGCTGATGCACAAGAAACCCGGTTTGCACAATGTCCAGCTTGGTGAAGTCGGCCTCAATCTGTCGCTGGACGGCGCCTTCGGTCCCACGCGTCGGCGCATCGCCTACGAGCGCATGCTGCTCGATGTGCTGGGTAACAATTCCGCGCTGTTTGTCCGGCGCGACGAAGTAGACGCCGCCTGGAAGTGGATCGACGGCATTATCGACGGCTGGCGTAGCAGCGGGCAGCTACCGAAGCCTTACAGTGCGGGAAGCTGGGGGCCAAGCGCTGCGATTGGGTTGCCTGAGCGATATGGGCACTCATGGCACGAGTAAAGCGGGCGCGAGCCTGATGAGCGAGCTCAAAATGGAAGTGGTTGTGGATAGGGCGTTTCCAAGCAATTTCTGCTCGGAAGGCGCGCGGAATGGCGATCTACGCTGGAGTTGAGTAGCGATATTTGCTTTTGATCAAACATTGTGGTGCTGACGAAACGTTGGCCCCGACTGCGGGAAAAAATTTAGCCGCGGCAATATCCCGTAGGATTCAACAGACTCACAGAAACTGTCTTGCTTTTCTCTGCCTTCGCTACCTTTTCAGGCTGCCGCGCCATCAACGCCCAAAACACCATCACGGCGTAAAATGGTGGCAGTGGAGCGGTGCTGCTTTTCACGATTATTTGATAGCGCAATCACCCGCGCTTCACGGCCAAAAGCCAAGCTGCATGCGGCTTTGAGGGCGATCTACAATGCTGAGTAAGGGAGCAGGCATCGGCGTTAAGCTGCAAAAATGTCTCCTGGTAATAGAGTTCAGCCCCACGCTTCGGTAACAATCAACCAAGGAATTACATATGAATCGCTCGCTGTCGTCACTCTGTGCATTGCTGTTCTTCGTTTCGCCAGCCGTTTTTGGCGCTGATGGTCTTATCGCTGCTAAGAGTCCTTTCCCGGCCAAGGAAACGATGAATCGATTTGAAGAGAACGCGAAACAACGTGGGCTCAATATTTTTGTCCGAATCGATCATGCAGCTGGTGCGGCCAAAGTCGGAAAAACACTTCGTCCCACCGAGGTGCTCATCTTTGGTAATCCGCAAGGAGGCACACCATTTATGGAGTGCGCGCCTTCAGTGGGCATTGATTTGCCACTGAAGGCGCTGGTGTGGGAGGATGCGCAGGGCCAAGTCTGGCTCGGCTATAACGATCCGGCGTACCTGGCCCAGCGCCACGGGGTAGCTCAATGCCCCGCTGTCGGCGGCTTGAGCAAGGCCTTGTCTGGGCTTGTCGAGACAACCATCGCGCGCTGAACTCAATTGCAGCCCTGGCAGGCGTGCATAGCGAGGGATCGCTAAGCACGCCAGTCTGGGTCAAGAGTTCAAGCGCGCATTTTGCGGAAAAAGCGCCTTGCGTGCGGCGTCATCGAATTCAGTCTTGAACTCGTGACGGCTCTTAAGTGCCTCGGCGCGCTGAGCGGCGGGGCGCGCGCTAATCTCGTCGAGTAGCCGTTTGACGTTAGGCAGTTTTTCCCAGGCATCGGCGCCGAGTACGAATGGCACCGCGCGCGCCCAGGCCCAAACTGACATGTCGACCAGTGTGTAGATGTCGCCGAGCATGTAGCGATGCTTGGCAAGCTGATCATCGACAATCTTCCAGTGACGCCAGGCTTCGAAGTCGTACCGGTTCACGGCGTATTCTTTGGGCTCTGGCGCGAAGTGTTTGAAGTGCACACATTGACCGCTATAGGGGCCAATGCCACTCGCGACGAACATCAACCAGGAATACATCGGACCACGCGTTTCGGGCGTATTTGCCGGCAAAAATTGTCCGGTCTTCTCGGCCAGATAAAGCAGGATGGCATTGCTGTCGAAGATTGCCGTCTCGCCATCTACGATGGCCGGCGTCTTGGCGTTGGGATTGATTGCCGTGAATTCCGGGGTGTGCTGTTCACCCTTGCGGGTATCGATCGGCACTAATTCGTAAGGTGTATTGGTTTCTTCCAAGTAAAGCGCAACTTTTACCGGATTGGGGGACGTGTGATAGTAAAACTTGATCATGATCTGTTCCTCGTTTTCTATTGAAAGGATCGCAGGTCAGCACAAGTCTGACCCACGCCATGGACTAACGGACAGGTGTTACGTCAAAAAGTGCCCGGATTAGGGGGCTACGCGCTTACTGATTCAGGCGAAGTGATAGAAGTAGTCCTGATCTATGAAGTCATGCTCATCAACGACATGTCGAATCACGTGAAGTCGTAATAATGTCTGTCCGAGCGTAATTGCCTCCACCAAGTCGAGCTGGAATGTCTTTTGTAACCACGCAACTGCCTCGGTGCCTAGAAAACATCGTGGAAACGATTTGCCGCGAAAACTTCGATCCTTAACGCTAAATCCGTCGCGGCCGCGAGCCGCGAAAATCACGTCTTGCAGCCGCAATGCGCGCAGTCGATCAGTTGGCAGACTGAACCTGTAGAAAAAATTAGCATCCTTGAAATCGTGCTCGCGCGCGACGTGATAAAGAATGCCCTGAGTATGCAGCATTCGGCCAATAGCAAGTGCTGTCGACCGTGATCGACCGGTAACACGCGTTAGCACGTCGACCGCCTCATTGCCAATGAAACAAGCCTTGTAGCTTGAGAAGCGATAGGTACGATCAAGAACCTCAAAGCCATCTGGCGCACTCACTGCCGCGATGATTTCATCGACTAATATATTTTTGGCGTCCAGCATATTCGCCGTCTTGTGCGCTTCGGCCATTGGCGAAAGTTGCATATTTTCCGCTCCCAGCACCTGCAAGGTATCGATTATTCGCTCCGCATTGAGTGACGCGTCGGGATCATTGACGACAGCCCTGATGATGGGCGCTAGCGTCGTGTCGAAACGAAGTTGGGAAGCTTGCGCGAAGAGTCCGACGGCGCCAAGCGATCGAATCCATTTCCATTCCTCGCGCGTGACCGCCAGTTGATCCGACATTGTCACCACCAGGCGCATTGAAGGAAACAGTTGCCGCAGGTTGGTCAGGACCGCATCTGGGGCATTGCCTTGTGCTGCGAGAGAGGCTAAATCGACGAGCAGCACTGCATTCTCGTGTTGCGCGTAACGTAGCGTTTCAATCTGCGCCGTGATCGATTCTTGAGGGTTAAGGACGTGCACCGACAGGCCAATGGCCACCATGGTGCCGCGCAGGAGGTGGAGTTGTCCCGGATTTGTTTGGGCCAGGAATACAGTGTGATCGGATAAGCGAGGCATGAAATTAGCAGACGTGAATGATCTCGCACCGGAATTGGCGCGCCATAGTGGGTCGTGTCAGGTGCGAACGCCTTACGGTAGAAAAAGATTTACGCGCAAACCAGGTGTTTTGATCCGTCGTTCGTCAATGTTCCCTGTGCTCTAAGAATTGACATCCGCGATGCAAAGAGGAGTCTCTGTTGCCAATTGCTTTGGTGGGCGATTGGCCAAATTTTCCGAATCGCAACTGGAAAAACCTGAATCACGCCGCCAAACTCGCTGCCAGCAGGCAAACGACGGCGACCAGTGTGAGTTGCAGCCGCATCGGGAGCCATTTCCCCAACCCAAGAGCCGGGTAGTTACGCCGATCCACCACCAGGCAGATGCCCAACAGCAACGCCAGAGTTACCAGCCCTTGGGAAGTCGGCAGCAGCAGTGCCAGCCAGGCTACGAGGCTGGGGGTCACGCCCCACACGAATGCGCCGGGCTGCGACGCAAACTGTTCTCGCATTGCAAGGCCCCAATGAATTGCGCCCAAAAAGCTGGCAATGGAGGCGCCATACGCCACCAGGGCATACATTGCCTGCGCACGGTAGGTCGAAGGTGCAATCCACGCAGCCAGTGCCAAGGCCACAAAAGGCAGCAATCCCGCGTAGCCCAAACGGGCCGCCCAACACGGCAGGGGCAAGGTTTCATTGGTGGGGATGTTCAAGGCGTTTCTCCTTGCGTAGCATCTACTTTAGGCAGCTTTATTGTTGCCTTTCGAGCCTCGGGGGCAGCGGGGCGGCACATAGTGATGCCGTTCCACTGCTGGCCGCACCAGCGCTCGTCCTTATCCATGGGGTCCTCTGAGTATCCGTTAAAAAAATGCGGCTTGTCGAGGTGGGAGGATGGGAACTAAAGACTTAACTGGAAGCAGGCCCATCAGTGCGGATGCGGGTCTTTGCGCCGTTATCAAAATACAAGTCGTTGATGTTCGCCCTTAATGTTTTACGCACGGCATTGTAGGCTTGCTCGTTTGCCCCACTCAGTGGTTACTTCCACTGGCTTTCGGCGTCTGCTCAACATCGCTCGCCACAAGGCCGATGGAATTCGCCATGCTCCTCTTCATGATTCAGTCATTCGGCAAGTTTCTCCGGCTTGCTTTCCGCTGTCATGCCTCGCGAGCTGTTGCCCATCACGCGGATTAAACGCCTGATCCTAATCCTTTCTTTGCTGCTTATCGTCTTGGTTCAGTACAAAAATTCGTTAATTAAAGCTACGGTCGATCGATTTTCGTTTGATGGCCACCCACTTTCCAAGCAGGCTAAGGGTTTCGTGAGCGTGGCGGTAGCAATCGTCGCCATCACGTCATCACTATGCTGGGTAATGATTGCTAGCCCACTGGTTATGGCGAGGCTGGCGAAAGGCGCTTCAACGCCACGTCGAATCACGGCGCAAGCCTTCGAATAAATATTTCACTGGCAGGATTGCGTAACGTTCGCCGTAACGCCGCTGATATTCACCGTTGCGCGCGTCACCGGTGTGCCACCAGTATTGCCTGCCGTGTTGATCCGTACCGCTATCGACTGGCCATTGCTGATCGCGGCCGGTCCGATGGTGAACGCGCCACCGTTGATACTCATCGACGCACCTGGATTGGCGCCACCAGGCGTTAGCAAAACAGTAGCGGTTCCGCTGATGCCAGAGATAGTCACGGGAGCGGTCGTAAACTGCGATGTCAACGTGACACACGATGGCACGCCCGCACGCGTGGTCACGAGCGTAAAGAAGGCAAATGGATTCGGTGTGGTGTCGACCGTTGTCACGCTAAAAATACCCATTACACCACCAACGTTAAGTGTAGCCGAGACGATGCCGGTGCCGTCGGTGATGGGTGACGAGGTGAGTTGCAAGGTAATCGTCTGATTGTTGGTGATTGATCCTGCCGCCGTCGTGAATGGCCCGCCGCTGATCGAGTAGGTGCCACCG
>JBBQFL010000018.1:0-78849 GCA_038321965.1 Burkholderiales bacterium
GCAGCGTAAACGAGTCGATATCCGCGCGCAGACCCTCTTCTCAATAGCTATCGCGCGTAATTTCCTGTTTTCTCGGCCACATACGCTACCTGCGGCGGGCTATGCGGTGGGTATTCAGCTTGAGTCCGACAGGCTGCTAGGGATTCAGAAAATATTAGTGGTCTGTCCCGGATTGTTCGCTACTCAGCCGCTGTTATGTACCCTAACTGTCTGCACAGTAGTTGATCGCATGCATTCGCCTACTCCACGAGATACCCCATCAATCGCTGCCAATCCCAAGGTTGGTCTGGTTCAAGCCAACGGTCCCTAACCATGCACAGCCACAACAAGAAATAGAATCTTGAAGGTACGGCGAGGATGTCATCCATATCATTTGGCGCGTCTTTCCACCTGATCGGCGGCCCCAGCGGGTGCCGCCACAGATCGAAGAATGCCCGGAACTGCTTTTGTACCGGGTGGTTGGCAGACAAACGCGATGCCGACTCCTGCGCGCAAAGCGCCTCAACCAGCGCCTTAAGCAAACCGTGCCAGTGCTGAGTTCGCTTATATCCCTTGCGTATTTTCAATATTTGCATTGCGCGAGTTGCGTTATTGGCAATCAGCGCGTACATGGTTGCGGTTAGGTAATCGCTTTGATCAGGCATCCCTCGATGCCCCTTTGGTGTCTGATCTGCATTTTGGATAAGAGCCACCCCGCTATCCAGCAACGCGACCGGGGCAATCGGCTCGCTCCGGCGAATCGATGCAATAAGTGCATTCGCCAGCTTGAAATTGGCATTGGCCAAGTCGAAGACCGCTGTCTGATACTCGGCTGACTCACTACGAAGGGAAGTTCCTGGCCCCCAAAAAGGTCCATCGCGTTTTGTTCGTTCCACAATATATTCCGCCCGGCCAAGAAACTCCTCGCACCATGGGTGTCCGTGGTGGAACTGCATGAGCCTTAGCGTTTTTCGACTTCGCCAAGAGCAGACTGCGAGAGCCCGATGTTACCGATAGCATCGTCCCAAAATGCTTCATTCCTGGGGTTAGATGATGGCCAATTTGACTTAAGAAGACCACCAAGGCCATGTTCGCTGGTTATTCTGTTGGGTCCGTTTATTGAGTCCAGCCACTCAGCCCTGTAGTTCGAGACGGTTGTCATGTTTGCGCTATTCACGTATTTAGGGGACAGACCACGGTTGTTATTCATGCCTGCGAGATGGGCGATGATCTCGCGCCAGTTCGCCAATGTGATATTGAGCTTAAGGGGCCAGGTTGAATTGTTTTCCCAAAACCTCATACCGCCGTCTTCTTTTACAATGCCGCACGTTTTCCCGTCTTTGCTTGAATATTCACGTCTGTGGTCTCCACCTTGAAACGGCGCGACGCCTTGGCATTGCCTTTTGAGATGGCTTTCGCCTCCTTCAGGCTTTGCAGCAGGTCATCAAGTAATGTCTTTTCCATTTTCACACCTCAGCATTGCTTGATCAACAACGGGGTCTATCAAAGTTGCATTCACCCACCCATTCGAATCTGCAAGATTGAACCTGTTATTCACTAGTGATAATCCTCTTCCCGCTGGTGCCGCACGACAAGCACCGTAACCGTTTGCGAATCTTCGATCTCGAACAGGGCGACATAGCCGGCATTGCCAAACGGAATCAACAGTTCGCGCAGAAACGGGTTGCCGGAATTGCCTTCGGCCTTGCGGCAGGAAAACGGGAAGATGGTCAGGAATCTGACGGCTTCGGAAATTGCAGCGTGAGCGTGGCGCGCCGCGTTGTGGTCCTGGACTGCGAGGAAATCGATCAGCCTCATCAGGTCATCCTCTGCCGCTTCTGTGAAACGGACCGCATAGGTCATTTGCTGCGCGGTTGGCGAGCGGGTGGCCGCGCGGCGACCTTGGCCTTCGATGTCTTGGCCACTTTCACTGAACCGGCGCTTTCAATTCTCGCGGCAAGCTTGGCGAGTACCGCTTCCGCCGACACATACTTGCCGCTCTTCCTGGCCGCGTCGCGCGATGCGAGGCCGCGCGCGAAAAAGGCCTGTTGCGCCTGTCTGCGCTCCACGTTGCGACGCAGCGATTCCTCGACAAATCCCGACAGGGTCTCCCCGGGTAGCAGCATTTCCTCTGCGGCCTGACGCAGTTCCGGTTGCACACGCAAGGCCGGCATGGTGGCAGTTTTCATTGCGCTTCCTTTGCATTACATTCGTGATGCATCATGTTAGTCCTGACCGCCGTTTGCGTCAAAGTGTCTCAAAATCCTCAGTGACGGACCACCGTTTTTCTCGGTCTTCGAGCCAACCACGGCGAGCCAACCAGGGAGCCAACCACGAGGTCTTGCAATATCGCATTATAAATACGGCCCAAAACCATGTCCCCAGCATCAGCCAAACAGCTTCCCGATCAATTGTTCCCGAGTCAACGAATGTGCGGCGGCGACCTCGTTAAGAATCGCGCTCAGCGTGCCCACTCGCAGAGGATCGTGATTCGGGACAGTGAGGTGATGCTCGAGCGGATGCGTGCAGGTCAGCCGGATATGGCTACCGGTTTGCCGAGTAACGGTGTATCCCAAGCGCTGAAGATTGCGCACAAGCTCGGCCCCGGTGAGGCCGCGTGGCAGTTTCATGCAGCGATCACCTCATCGCGAACAAAATGCAGGCGAATCAGCTTGGGTGCCTTGCCTTCTTCGAAGTGGCAGTGAACCGCATCGCGAACCGCGCCATGCAAGCCAGCCGCGTCATCGGCCTCGGTGACAATCGACTCTCCGAGCGCACGGGCAACATAGCCACCTTCCGGCGCATCTTCCACTAGAAAAACAATTTCAGTTTTCATCGCTGTTCCTCAACGTATTACGTATGTTTCGTGTCGTCTTTCGCCCGCACTCATCGGATTCTCGCATGCGGCGCCAACACTATCCCACGCTTCAAATTATCCGCGCAATGGCGCTTGACTGGCTAAACCCCGCGACAGTATTCAACCGCCTCTTCCACTCTCTCCACCGCAAAAATCGTCAACCCCTCAATCTTCTGCTTAGGCTTGTTCGCCTTCGGCACGATCGCATGTGTGAACCCGAGCTTGGCTGCCTCGCGCAACCGCTCCTGCCCGCGCTGCACCGGCCGCACTTCACCCGCCAACCCAACTTCACCGAACACGACATGCTTAGCGGGCAGCGCTTTATTCTTGAAGCTCGACACGATAGCGAGCAGCACAGCCAGATCGGCACCCGGCTCATCGATGCGCACACCGCCGACGGCGTTGATGAAGACATCCTGATCGAAAACCGCCAGCCCGGCGTGGCGGTGCAGGATCGCGAGCAGCATGGCGAGTCGGTTTTGTTCCAGGCCGACCGAGAGGCGTTTGGGCTGCATGCCGTGGCTCTCATCGACCAGCGCCTGGATTTCCACCAGCAGCGGACGGCTACCTTCCTGCGTGACCATCACGCAGCTGCCGGGGACGTTGGCATCGTGCTGCGAGAGAAAAATCGCCGAGGGGTTGGTGACTTCGCGCAGACCCTTTTCGGTCATGGCGAATACGCCTATTTCGTTGACGGCACCGAAGCGATTCTTGACCGCGCGGATCAGGCGGAACGAGGAATGGGTATCGCCCTCGAAATAGAGCACGGTATCAACCATGTGCTCCAGCACGCGCGGGCCGGCCAGCGCGCCTTCCTTAGTGACGTGGCCGACGAGGATGAGTGTGGTGCCGGTGGATTTGGCGAAGCGCGTGAGGTGCGCCGCGCATTCGCGCACCTGCGCGACCGAGCCGGGGGCGGAGGTGAGTGCCGCGGAGTAGACAGTCTGGATGGAATCGATGACGGCGACTTGCGGCTTTTCGGCGCTGAGCGTGGCGAGAATTTTTTCCAGCTCAATTTCGGCCAGCAGTTTCACATCGTGCGTATCGAGTGCCAAGCGCTTGGCGCGCATGGCGATCTGCTGTGGCGATTCTTCACCGCTCACGTAGAGCACGCTGTTGCCCGCAGAAATGGTGGAGAGTGCCTGCAACAGCAACGTCGATTTGCCAATCCCCGGGTCGCCGCCGATCAACACCACCCCGCCCTCCACCAATCCGCCGCCCAGCACGCGGTCGAATTCACTGATGCCAGTGGGTTTGCGCGGCACGTCTTCAGCGCGGACTTTGTTGAGCGATTGCACCTTGCCGCGTTCTGCATTCACACCGGCTAAAGTTGAGAAGCGGTTCGTGCTGGTGGTTTCTGCAACCGTTTCGACGAGCGTGTTCCAGGCGTTGCAGTGCGGGCACTGGCCCTGCCATTTAGGGCTTTGGCCACCGCATTCGGTGCAGGAGTAGAGAGTTTTTGGTTTGGCCATTGCGTGGTCGTCGTCAATTCAGGTTCGACGCATTGTCGACAAGATGAAGACTGATCGGCAAAAGTTTTGCGTAGTTGGCAAAGTCCTTATCCATCGTAAAAATCGGGTGGCCGTTTCTTGTAGCAACCGCACAGATCAGGAAGTCCGTATTCGAGCCTTGGATTCCTTTGGATCTGCAGGTATTCAGAAACTGCGCTGCGCGCTCGTAGTCTTCGCTTTCGATAGCGGTGTCAGGAAATGCGCGCATCAAATCTCGCAACCAAGAATACTGTCTCGCATCCTTGATTCCCGAAAGCAGTTCCTGTCGAACGGGTCCAATGATTGCGGCTTCAAAATTTGCTATCAAACGACGCAATTCCAACGCTTCCGCATCCACATCCACGTTTTTCCGACGAAATGCCCACGACCAAACAGTCGTGTCTACGAGGATCTTCATGACAAACGCAAACGGTCAAGGAATATTGCGTTGGCGTTTATGTGAAAACTCTTCGTCGTAATCGATTTTGCCAAATGCCTGAAAAACTGCTCGCTGTTTTAGGCGCTGTACGTACTCTTCCAGTGCGACCGTCACTGCTTCTTTTTTTGAGCGATGATTTCCCAGCGATTTGGCGGACTCGATCAATTGATCGTCAAGTGCGAGATTTGTGGACACGGTCACCTCAATACTGTTTATGTGTACAGTACATTCTACACAGATGTTTGTGTAGACGTCAACGGATTTGCGCGCTCCTCATTTGGCGCGACCATCTCTACTCGGACGAATTTCTACAGGTGCCACCGCGCAATCACCTCCGCCAAGGTGTGGGCTTCCGGATAGCGGCTGTGCGCCCATGTGGCAAACAGCAATGCGACTGCGACTGAAAACGCCAGCGACCATTTTGTGCTGCGCCACACGCCCGCAATCCAGCCCGAGCTTTCGACGCGCCGGATGCCGCGCAACAGGCCGGCGGCCAACAAGAGTTCGAGCACGATTTCCACCGCGAATTCGGTGGCGAACATCCACACATAGCCGCCGAGGGAGAAAAAGAGCACACCCAGAGCCAGCAGGCCACACAGGAGCAGCAATCCGAGCGCGATCAGGCACCCTTCGCCGTCCGCAGTCAGCAGGTCGAATGCGAAGTCCGGAAAGTCCGCACTTCGGTACGAGGGCGTGTCCTGCTTGCGCGCCGCAATGACCTGCTCGCCGACAAGCGGCTCCGCATTACGCAATTTCAGATATTCGTTGATGCCGGAATATTCGATCCAGAGCCAGACGGCGGCAAGGAAGGCCAAATAAGCAAACGCGATGGCGACGGGGTAACGAAACAACATCGACGTACAGCCAATTTTTAGCAAAATCACGTCTACAAGCCAGCCGAAAAGGACGCTTGCGCCCAGCATCATGCTGACGTGAAAACGCATCACGAATCTTGCCGCAAGCGAGGTTTTCAGCTTGCGCCGGTAATGCTCGAGTTTGGTTTCGCGAAGTCGGTCGTTCTCAGAGGTCATCCGGCCCTAATCCACATCCAGCATCGGCACCCGCGGCGCAATCGCACAAAAGAGCTCATACGCAACCGTCCCCGAAGCCGCAGCAACTTCGTCCGCCGGCAAGCCTTCACCCCACAGCGTCACCGGCGCGCCGACATGCACGTGCGGCATATCGGTGATGTCGACCACCAGCATGTCCATCGACACGCGACCGATGGTGCGGGTGCGCTTGCCGCTGACGATGACGGGCGTGCCCTGCTCATTGCTGCCTGGTGCGTGGCGTGGATAGCCATCCGCGTAGCCGCAGGCAACAATACCGACGCGCATTTTCTTTTTTGCGGTGTAGACGCCACCATAACCGACACTGTCGCCGGGATCGAGTGCCTGCACGCCGATGATCTCGCTGCGTAGCGCCATCACCGGCTTCAATCCAAGCCACGCGGCGCTAACGTCGGCAAACGGAGATGAGCCGTAAAGCATGATGCCGGGACGCGCCCAATCGCGATGCGTTTCCGGAAACTTCAGCAACGCGGCGGAGTTGGCCACGCTTTGGCCGAATGTTTTCTTGCCGAATAGCGGTTTGGCTGCTTTGACGATGTCTTCGAAGCGCGCTAGCTGTGTTGCCACGCCCTGTGGACCGTCGGCGGTGGCGAAATGCGTCATGAAGGTCACGGCACCGATGTTGCGATGCAAGGCAGCCATGTTGATCGCGTAGCCCGACAGCGGGCCTTTGAGGCCAAGCCGATTCATGCCGGTGTTGAATTTCAGGAAGATGTCGAGTGGCTTGGCGAGTGTTGCCGCCGTGATTTGTTTGACCTGTTCCAGATCGCGCACTACCGAGGTGAAGTGCTGCTGCACAAAAGTGGGGATTTCTTTTTCGCTGAAAAAACCTTCGAGGAGAAGGATAGGCGATTCGACTTTTGCATCACGTAATTGCACGGCCGAATCGAGCTCCAGCGTGGCGAACCCATCTGCATCGGGCAGCGCAGCCAGCACCCGCTTGAAGCCGTGGCCGTAGGCATTGGCTTTGACGACCGCGAATACCTTCGCGTTCGGCGCTTTCGATTTCGCCAGCGCGTAGTTATGGCGCAGGGCGGAGAGGGAAATTTCGGCGCGGATCGGGCGGGTCATTGGGCAGTTACTCTGATTTCGTCATTCCGGCTTGTGACCACAAGGATCACCCTGGGACGACGTTGGTTTTTGAATTCCAATCCTATTGAAATTGAACCGCACCATCCGCGAAAACTCTAGTACCCCTGCCCCCCGCCCTGCGGCCCCGCGTAATTCTCAAACTTGGTGTTCTGTCCAACGAAGGTCAGGCGCACGGTGCCAATCGGGCCGTTACGCTGCTTGCCGATAATGATTTCCGCCGTGCCCTTCTCTGCGCTCTCGGGGTTGTAAACCTCATCGCGGTAGATGAAGAGAATAACGTCGGCATCCTGCTCGATCGCACCGGATTCGCGCAAGTCCGACATCACCGGGCGCTTGTTCGGGCGCTGCTCCAGCGAGCGATTGAGCTGTGAAAGTGCCACGATGGGCACTTTCAATTCCTTGGCCAGTGCTTTGAGTGATCGGGAAATTTCCGAAATTTCGGTAGCGCGGTTTTCGCCAGACGTGGACGCGGACATCAGTTGCAGGTAATCGACCACGATCAAACCCAAGCCCATGTATTGGCGCCACATACGGCGGGCGCGGGCGCGCAAGTCAAGTGCGGTGAGCGCAGGCGTCTCGTCAATATGGATTGGCGCGTCGTTGAGTTTGGCGAAGCCCACATTGAGCCGATCCCAGTCGCGTGCTTCGAGGCGACCGGTACGCAGACGCTGCTGGTCGACTTTCGAAATGGAGCTCAAGAAACGACCGGCGATCTGCGTGCCGCCCATCTCCATGGAATAGATCAACACGGGCAGGCCCAGGCTGAGGGCGACGTGTTCAGCGATATTGAGCGCCATGGCCGTCTTGCCCATACTGGGGCGACCGGCGAGGATGATAAGGTCGCCATCCTGCATGCCGGAAGTCATCTCGTCGAGATCGACGAAGCCGGTGGCCTTGCCGGTAACCGAAGATGGATTCTTTGATAGTTCGTCCAGCCGTGTCATCACATCGGCAAGCAGGCCCGACATCGACATGAATCCCTGGCCATGTTTGCGGCCCATTTCGGCGATATCGAAAATCTTTTTCTCGGCTTCGTCGAGGAGCTGGCGTGCGTCGCGGCCATTGGGCACGTAAGCGGCATCGGCGATTTCTTCGCCTACACGTGCGAGCCGACGGGTGATCGCGCGTTCGCGCACGATCTCGGCGTAGAGGCGGATATTGGCGGCACTCGGCGTACCTTCAGAAACGCTCTGCAGATAGCTGATGCCGCCGACGCCTTGCAGTTCACCGCCGAGCTGTAGCGATTCGGCGACCGTGAGCACGTCAGCCGGTTTGTTGTTTTCGATCAGCTTGGAGATATGCCGATAAATACGGCGATGGTCGTCGCGGTAAAAGTCTTCGTCACTGACGATGTCGCCGATACGGTCCCAGGCTTCGTTGTTCAACAGCAATCCGCCAAGTACCGATTGCTCTGCCTCTATCGAATGCGGCGGCAGTTTCAGTGCCGAAATTTGCGGATCACCGGATTCCTGCGAGTAGCGCGAAACAACGGAGGGATTGGCAGCCATTCAGAGTTGGTCTTTGTATTTTTGAGGGTAAAAGTTGATTGGCGATTCTGCCATCCCGACTATGCTACCGCAACGGATAATGTGGTGTGAATAAGGTGGGAATAAGCTGTATAAACTTGTATATTTTGTGGATAAAAAAGCCGTTACCCCTTTCGAGGTAACGGCTTTTTTGCTTCCGGCCAGCTATCTTGCAATAGCCCGGCAGTAGGTAAGATACGGCTTAGGTGTGGTCGCCCAACACAGAAACGGTGATGCGCGCCTTGACGTCGGTGTGCAGATTCAAGGTAATAGGGAAATCGCCGATGGCTTTCAATGGGCCATTTGGCATCACGACTTCGCCTTTTTTCATCTCGAAACCCTGCTTGGTCAGCGCTTCTGCGATGTCGCTGTTGGTCACTGAGCCGAACAAGCGACCATCAACACCGGCCTTTTGCGTCACCTGAACCATGTAGCCTTCGAGCTTATCGGCACGCGCTTGCGCGGTAGCGTGAATTTCGTGGGCTTTCTTTTCGAGTTCGGCGCGCTTGACTTCGAATTCCTTCTTTGCCGCTTCCGTTGCGCGCTTGGCTTTGCCTTGCGGGATCAGAAAATTACGGGCATAGCCGTCTTTGACTTTGACCACGTCGCCGAGGGCACCCAAGTTGACTACTTTTTCCATCAAAATGATTTGCATGATTTTCTCCTGGCCTCTGCTTAGTGGAGGTCGGTGTAATGGATCAAAGCGAGGAAACGCGCACGCTTGATCGCTACATCCAATTGACGCTGATAACGGGCTTTGGTACCGGTGATACGCGCCGGAATGATCTTGCCGTTCTCGTTGACGAATTCCTTAAGCACGCCGATATCTTTGTAATCGATCTCGACGACTTTTTCTGCGGTGAAGCGGCAGAATTTCTTGCGGCGGAAAAGGCCGCGATTGGGATTGCGTGTGTCTTTCTTGTTCTTGTCGAACTTCTTACCGCGGGGGCCTGGACGGGGCATGATTTACCTCTAGCTAAGTTTGAATTGGGTGATGTGCAATATCGGCATCGGACTGAAACGGTTTTTGCGGCTTAAGAATCCTTTGATGGAAATGTTGTCGCCTTCACTTACGCTGTCCATCTCTGTTGCCAAATCACCGAACGCAACTGCGTTCATTTCTACTTCAACTACCACGTCGGCATTGCCTTCGCGTTGTGTCGATTGGTGATTCAGCGTGAGATTCAGCGTTGCGACGCCACCCGGTGTTGTCCTGAGCGTGTCGCGTGATGCGACTTTTCCTTCAAGTACTGTCTGGTTCTTTGCCAACTCGTCGTTTCAAGCCGCGCTTAAAGCCTGTTGGGGCTTAAGCGGTTTCCTTTGCCACTTCTTTCACGACTTCCCGGGTGTCCCGCGGGGCCTCTTTAACGCCGTCACGCACGTCGACCGATCGGGATTTTTCTTCCTTCATCATCGGCGACGGGCCGGTTTCAGCCGCACGTTTCTGTACGGTGAGGTGGCGCAGGACGGCATCGTTGAACTTGAACGCGTGCTCGAGTTCGTCAAGGGTGGCCTGGTTGATTTCGATGTTCATGAGCACGTAGTGTGCTTTGAACAGCTTCTGGATTGGGTACGTCATCTGGCGACGACCCCAGTCTTCGATGCGGTGAACAAGTCCGCCGCCCTGGGCGATGGTCGCCTTATAGCGGTCGATCATGGCGGGCACTTGCTCGCTTTGATCGGGATGGACAATAAATACGATCTCGTAATGGCGCATTAAAATCTCCTTATGGATTAAGACGTTACGTGAAACATATCAGCGTAATGTCTTGGGTTTAGCTTCCCGCCATGCGCACGGAGGTGAAGCAAGGGGTTTTGAGTTTTTGATAAGCCTTGCCTAAAACAAAATCAAAGTCCCAGGCAAGCCAGTGATTATGCGGGAAAAACTCAACAAAATCAATCCGCCTTTGGATTGCCCGCTAACGGCAGCGTCGGCGACCATCGCATAGAAAATGGCCCGGCGCTCTCGCACGGGCCATTTGCGAATCAGTCAAATTACTTCGTTGCAGACTTGGCCACTTTCGCGAAATCTCCGGCTTTGACAATCGTGATCTTCGCCGGATCGATGTGCTTTCTCATCGCGGCCATCACCTCTTCAGGTTTCAAGGCCAGAATCTTGTCCTCAAACTGCTTGCTCCATACGAACGTCTTGCCGAGATAGAGGTAGCTAATCCAGCCGGTTGCAAGGCTGGCATCTTGCGCACGGGTCTGCACCCGTTGTTGCATGATCCCGGATTTGGCTGAGGCCAGTTCCGTAGCTGTGAAACCCTCGCTCAATGCCTTGGCAACTTCTTCCATGAATGCCGCTTCGACTTTTTCGATGTTCTGCGGCGCCGCTATCGCTTGAACGTTCCAGGAACCTAGCCTATCGATGGCGCCAACGCCCAAGGCTGACCCAACACCATAGCTCAAGCCATCCTTCACGCGAATACGCGCCATGAAACGGGAGTCGAATCCGGCGCCGCCACCCATGATGTAATTGGCCAGAAACAGCGCTGGATAATCCGCATCGTCTTCGTTCATGTTGACGTTCACGCGAGCGCGGAACACCGCGTTTTCTTTGTCCGGTGTCTCCAGCGCGACGTTGGTGGGTGCGACGTCGCTGAATATATTCACCAGGCGTGCGTATGGTGCCTCTGTTTTCCAGCCTCCCAACGTTTCAGTGATCGCCTTGGTCACCTCGGCTTCATCGAAGTCACCGACGATGGCGATTTCGCCGCGGTTTGCACCATAGAACTTCTTATGGAATTGCCTGACATCGTTCAGCGTCGTCGCCTTTACACTCTCGATGGATTCATCAATTGACGGTGCATAACGCCAGTCACCTTTGGGGTACGTATTGAAGTGCCGCGATATGGCTACACCCGCCATTGCCGCTGGATCGCTGCGCTGTGAATCGATGGCAGTCAACGATTGCTGCTTCAACTGTGCAAACTCTGACTCGGGAAATGCCGGTTCGCGCAGAGTGTGCGCCGCCAATCGGATTGCGTCGACGACATTCTGCTTTGTCGTTTGGAACGTTCCGCCTAAACCGTTGACTGCACCGGCGACTTTCAGCTTTTCAAACTCATCCTTCAATTGGGCACGGGAATATTTGGTCGTACCCCGCATCAGCATTTGCGACGTCAGATTGCCGATGGTCTGTTGGCCGAACAACGATTTCTCATCCCCCGTGTGAAAGCGCATGCTGACGTTCACCGTCTCGCCGCGATTCTTTTTCTGCAGCAGCACTACCTTCATCCCACCGATGTCAATGCGCTTCGAGCGCTTGTCGATGTTGGCTTGCGAGGGATCAAACGCTTCCGCGAGAGATGTCGCCTGCTTGGGCTTGAAATCCTTGAGCGCCTCGGCAACGGAGGGCGCTGCCGGAATCTCGGCGCGCTGTAGCTGATCTTCCGGAGCGAACAAGCCTGTGGTGCGGTTATCGCGCTTGTAATACCTGGCGGCAACCTCCTTGATTCGATCCACCGGAAGCGCCTCGGCGCGATCACGCCCCTGGAAAAACAGACGCCAATCACCCAGGGAAATGTACTCGGACATCTGTAAGCCAATGTTTTCGTGGTTATTCAAGGCACGCTCGGCAGAATTCGCGAAGGATTTTCTGGCACGGTCCACTTCTTCCGCGGTCGGCGGATTCTGGTAGAACTCCTCAACAATGCGCGTGATTTCGGCGCGCACCGGTTCAATGGGCTCCCCTTTCTTGACGACGGCGCCGATGAGATGCAAACCGGTATCCACCCCCATTAACGGGAAACCAATAATTTGCGCAGCTTTGCCGCTTTCAACCAGTGACTTGTGCAAACGGCCCGACGGCGCATTGGTCAGCAGAAAGTTGATGAAACCGATGGCGTCGGCGTCGGCATGCAATCCTGAAGGCACCTTGTATGCCGCAACAACAATCTGTATATCGCCTTTGCGCCGTACCACAAAGCTGCGCTCACCATCCTGTGTCGGCTCTACGGTCCAAAGCTTGGGCAGTACTCGCGTCGGCTTGGCAATAACACCAAAGTACTTTGCGATCCACTGCAGTGTCGTGGCCTCATCAAATTTGCCGGCAACCAGCAGGACTGCGTTGTCGGGCTGGTAATACTGGCGATAGAAACCCTGAAGATTTTCGATTTTTACGTTCTCAATATCCGAGCGGTTACCGATGGTGGAGTTGCCGTAGTTGTGCCAGTCATAGGCAACGCTCTGCATTCGCTTGATCAATACCTGGAAAGGCGCGTTTTCACCCTGCTCATATTCGTTGCGGACGACCGTCATCTCGGAATCAAGATCCTTTTTTGCGATAAAGGAGTTAATCATTCGGTCGGCCTCCATCTGTAGAGCCCATTCGAGATTTTCGTCGCCGGCCTGAAACAGTTCGTAGTAATTGGTGCGGTCCAGCCAGGTTGTGCCATTGATGCGCATGCCGCGTTTGTTGAATTCCTTGTCAATCGATGGATTGTTTGGCGTTCCCTTGAAAAGCAGATGTTCAAGCAGATGGGCCATGCCGGTTTCACCGTAATTCTCGTGGCGCGAACCAACCAGATAGGTAACGTTCACGGTGACGGTAGGCTTGGATTGGTCCGGGAACAACAATACACGCAGACCGTTGGGCAATCGATATTCTGTGATGCCCTCAACGCTGGTGACGCGCTCCGGAATTGTTACACCGGTGCTGGCTGGCGTCGCTGCGACTTTGCCAGGTGCGGGTGCCGGAACGTCCTCAGCCTGCACTGACGCGACCACCATTGTGGAGCCCAATATTGCAGCAACGAAAAAGCGCTTGGTTGAAGTCGGGATGCGGTTAATCATCAAAATCTCCATGATTTGAAATCGTTGTAACTTACGCCGGTGCGGAGGCGTGCAATTTTGTGTTCCATGTCTACTTGCTTACTGCCTTGCCAAAGTCGCCTGCGTTGACAATTGTAAAATTGCCGAGCGTAAGATATTTTCTGAGTGCCGCTTGAATCTCTGCCGCCGTCAATGCCTGAATTTTTCGCTCCAGCGTTTTGTCCCACTCAGATGTGCGCTTAAGGTAGAGATCCTGCGCAAGCTTTTGCGCCAATCCGCCGTCATTGGCGCGCGCCAGTTGCCGACTCTGCATATAGCCCGATTTCGCATTGGCAATTTCCGTGGTGGAAAAGCCATTTGCCGCCAGAATGGACAATTCGTCGCGGAAAGCCGCTTCGACTCGCGCTCTATTTTGTGGAGCGAACTGCGCATAGAGCAGCCAGCTTCCTGCGCGGTCAAACGGATTGATATCGAGGCTTGATTTGACCGAGTAACTCAGGCCTTCCTTCACACGAATCCTCGCGACCATGCGCGCGGCAAAGTCTGCACCACCGCCTAACATCCAGTCGGCGAGTTTCATCGCCGCATAATCTGGGTCGCTGTCGCGAAGATTAACATTGATACGTGCGAGAAAAGTTGCGCTTTCCTTGTCGGGTGTCTCAATCAGCAGTGACGCGGGCGTCGTCTCTTGGTAATTCGACAAGAGCTGCTTGAATGTCATTCCGGAAGTCCAGCTATCAAACAGTTCCTGCAGCAATTTGCCGGTTGTGTCCTCATCAAAATCACCGACAACGGCGGTCAGCGCATGGTTGGCGCCGTAGAAATTTCGATGAAAAGCCTTTACCTCCTCGATACTTGTCGTCTTGGCCACTGTGATGGCTTCATTCAAACTGAGGGCGCGGCGCACATCGCCTTCGGGAAATAAATTGAAATGCAGATCCATCGCTTCGCTCGCTCGCGACGCGGGGTCCGACAAGGCGCGCTCGAGATCAGCCAGTTGCTCCTGTTTCAGTTGCGAGTACTCGTTCGCGGGAAAACTTGAATCCCGCAACATCTCTGCAACAAGCTTGAGGACAGCGGGCAAGGTCTGGCGCTTTGCAGAGATGTTGACGTAAGCGCCCATCGGGTCGCTGCTGATCGAGATATCCGCTTTCAATGCGTCAATCTGATCGCGCAGTTGCTGGCGCGTTTTGGTGGTAGTGCCGCGCATCAGCATGCCACCGACAAAGTCGCCGGCGGCGCGCTGTCCGATCAGGTTTTTCTCGTCGCCAAATCGAAGTACGATTTGCGCATGAACAGTCTCTCCACGCGTCTTTTTGGTCAGAAATGCGGTCTTCATGCCGCCCGAAAATTGTTCTCGCTTCACACGCATTTCAATATTGTCAGGTGAGGCATCAAACGCTTCGCCGATGGCGATTGGCGGGTCGCCGACATAGCCATTTACGACTGAACCCACATCATCAATCTTGGGAATTTCCGCGCGATCAGCCTTTGCCACCGGCACAAATGATCCCACCGTACGGTTTGAAGGCTTCAGGTAAGTGAGCGCAGCGCGCTGCACTTCCGCGGCCGTCGCATTGCGAATACGGTCGCGGTGAAGAAAAAACAAACGCCAATCACCAGCGCCCACTGCCTCGGACAATCGCAACGCGAGACTTACCGACGAATTGATGGTGAGATCAATTTCAGTAAGCAATTTTGATTTGGCCCGCGCCACCTCGGCTTCGGTGACCGGGCTGGCTGTAAACCCGTCGAGACCTGCAAGGAATATCCGCCGCGCGTCGTCGAGGGATTGCTCCTTGCGCAACTCGGCCCAAACCAGTGACACGGTCGGGTCGCGGTTTTCAAGGTTTTGACCTGCAACGTTGGTGGCTTTCTTTGGCTCTACCAATAGTTTGTGCAGCCGTCCAGAAGGTGCGTTCGTCAGCACTTCGGACAAGAGCACTGTAAGGGCGTAGTCCGCGTGGGCCATCGGCGGCACGTGGTGCCCGGCTGCGATTACCTGTACATCACCATTGCGCTCCAGCGTGACGCTGCGGCCGCCATCCTGAACTGGCTCTTGAGTATGTAGCGTCTGTAACACGCGTTTGGGCTTCGCAATTGCACCAAAATGCCTGGCAACCATCGCGAGCGTCTTCACCTCATCGATGCGTCCGGCGATAGTGAGTACCGCATTGTCTGGCTGGTAGTGTCTGGCGTAGAACGCCTGTAGACGCGGCACCTGGACGTTTTCTATGTCGGAACGCGCGCCAATGGTCGACTTTCCATAGTTGTGCCAGAGGTACATGGTCGACACGATCCGCTCGGTCAGGATCGATGTGGGATCGTTTTCACCAATTTCGAACTCATTGCGCACGACCGGCATTTCAGTGACCAGATCGGATTTGCGAATGAAGGAATTGATCATTCGATCCGCTTCCAGCGACAACGCCCAGTCGAGCTGCTCGTCGGATGCGGTGAACACCTCGTAGTAGTTGGTGCGGTCACTCCAGGTCGATGCATTCCACTGCGCGCCGCGCAGGGTAAATTCATCGGTGATCTTCGGGTGTTTCTTCGAGCCTTTGAACAGCATGTGCTCCAACAAATGCGCCATGCCGGATTCACCATAATTCTCGTGCCTCGAGCCAACCTTGTACGTTATGTTTACAACAATTTGCGGCTTTGACGGATCGGGTGCGATCAGTACCTCTAGGCCATTGGCAAGACGATATTGCGTTATCCCTTCGACTGACGCGATTCTGGTCACGCCCTTGGGAGGAGCTGGGATTGCGAGGGCCATGAATGAAAAGAACATCGCGCCGGAAAGAAGGGCCAGTCGAATCAGAATATGCATATCAATTGATTTGGGAAATATCGGAATTCGGGCGGAGACGCCGGGAAATTGAAAGTCGCCTGCGGGTACCACGATTCTTGCAGGAAACGCGAGATACGCATGTAACAGAATGTGCCGACAGAAATTTTGTTCCCGCCAGAATCACACCGGGATCGCACTATCGGACTTGATCATGTCCGCCGCCTTTTCTGCAATCATGATGGTCGGTGCATTGGTGTTGCCGCTGATCACCCGAGGCATAATGGAGGCATCAACAACGCGAAGGCGCTCTATGCCGTGCACCCGCAAACGACTGTCGACGACGTCGCCGGGGGCCTGTCCCATGCGACAGGATCCGACAGGGTGATAAATCGTATCCGCCTGGCTGCGAATAAACGTTTCAATTTCGCTATCGGTCTGTGCGTCAGCGGTTCGACGCAGTTCGGTGGCGCCGAAATTGGCGAGTGCCGGCTGGTTGAGGATGCGCCGCATCTGTTTGAAGCCGCGTACCATGCGAGCCATGTCGTCTGGATCGGCGAAGAAATTGGGGTCGATCAGAGGCGATGCCATCGGGTCTGCACTGGCGAGGGTTACGCTACCGCGACTAAGCGGCCGCAGCAGGCAAACATGACAGGAGAAGCCGTGTCCAAACACGGTCTTCCGCCCGTGGTCCAGCAGTTTGCCAACGACAAAATGCAATTGCAGATCGGGAATGGCTTCGCCCGGATCACTTTTGATAAATCCACCAGCTTCGGCGAAATTAGATGTAAGCACACCCGTACGCTGACCACGCCACTCGAGCACACCCTTAAGCATGTGCCAGGCACCGGCAATCGAGAGACCGAACAAATCCTTCAGGTGCGGCGCGTCGTACACCTGTACGGTGTCGATATGGTCATGAAAATTGGCTCCAACGCCGGCCAGATCATGTACCACTGCGATACCGTGTTGAGCAAGCTGCGACGCAGGGCCGATTCCGGAAAGCATCAGTAGCTGTGGGGACTGTATCGCCCCAGCACAAAGCAACACTTCTCGTTGCGCCATCACCTGATGCAACTTGCCGCCGCGCCGATACTCGACGCCAATGGCCCGCCTGCCCTCCATCAGGATTCGAGTCGTGTGCGCGCCGGTAATGACCTGCAAATTTGGCCGACCAAGATTAGGTGTGAGATACGCCTTGGCTGCGCTATGGCGCTCGCCGTTTTTGTGGGTCACCTGATATTGCCCGACGCCTTCCTGTTCCGCGCCATTGAAGTCCGGGTTGACGGCAAAGCCTGCCTGAGCGCCCGCGTCTACAAAATGTGACGCAAACCGGTTGGGACTGCGCAAATCCATGACATTCAGCGGGCCACCTACGCCATGAAATGCGTCCGCGCCACGTTCGTTATGTTCGGCGCGCTTGAAATACGGCAACACCTCGTCATACGACCAACCCGAATTACCTAATGACGCCCAGTTGTCATAATCGCTGCGGTGACCTCGGGCATACACCATTGCATTGATGGAACTCGAACCGCCGAGTACTTTGCCACGCGGCTGATAGCCGATCCTTCCATCCAGCCCTCGTTGCGGAACGGTGTTGAACGCCCAGTTGGCCTGTCCGGCCTGCGCCATCAGTGCGATACCTGCCGGGCAGTGAATCAACACACTACGATCTGCGGGACCCGCTTCAAGTAGCGTTACGGTGGTATCCGGGTTTTCAGTCAAACGTGACGCGAGTACACAACCGGCGGAGCCGCCGCCAACAATGATGTAGTCAGTCATGAAAATTTAATTGTTTGATTTTTTGATAAGCAACGCGGACGCGAGTCGCTACGCAGTCGCAATTTCCCGTTGGCGCCGGGCTTCAAACAGGCAAACACCGGATGCAACGGAAACGTTGAGGCTTTCGACTGCGCCGAACATCGGGATACTGACGATCTGGTCGCAGTTTTCACGGGTAAGGCGGCGCAATCCCTCACCCTCCGCGCCCAGCACCCATGCCAGCGGGCCGGCAAGCTTGGCCTCGAACAGCGACGCTTGACCATCTTCGTCTGTACCAACAATCCAGATATCGCGATCCTTCAATTCGCGCAGGGTACGAGCCAGGTTGGTGACCGTAATGTAGGGGATCGACTCGGCGGCACCGGACGCAACCTTCATCGCAACTGCAGTCAGACCGACGCTTCGATCCTTGGGAGCGATCACAGCATGCGCTCCGGCAGCGTCGGCGACACGCAGACAGGCGCCGAGATTGTGCGGATCGGTGACGCCGTCGAGCAACAGCAACAATGGCGGCACCGTCAAGGTATCGAGAACATCATCGACAAACTGCGGTAAGGCGGTTGCCTCGACATTGGCGACGACGCCCTGATGCCGAGCATTGCCGGTCATGCCATCAAGACGCTTGCCATCGACTTGCATCACCCGCAGATCACGCGCCTTTGCGTTTTCGATCAGAGCCTGCATCCGTTTGTCGTCGCGCTTGGCATCGACAAAAATCTCGCGGACACTCTCAGCGCGTGTACGTAGGCGTGCACCGACCGCGTGGAAGCCAAAAATAATCTGCGGTTTCATTTTTTCTTCTTCGTCTGCGTCGTGGCGGCCTTCTTCACCTTGGGAATCGGCTTGGAAACCGCCTTCGCTTTCGTTGCCACTTTGCCTTTGGGCCCAGCGCCAGCAAAGCCGGCCATCGGCGTCGTCGGTGGATTGGCACTGCTAACAGTAATTACTGTCTTGTCGGCTTTTGCCTCACGCGCCTCGCGGGTTTCACGTACTGGCGAGCGCAAGACCTGCGGAGACACGGAAGGCGCCTTGACCCCTTTCCCCACTGCCGTCTTTGTAAGTTGCTGCTTCAATACGGCGGAAGGTGTGTACTTGCCCTTGCTGCGATGGACGTTTTCATCGTTGTCGTCAGCCTTCTTCAATAGCTGACCGGCGAGCGAGAAGTCGATTTTGCTGGTTTCAATATCGACCCGCGCGACCTTGATGTTTACGCGGTCAGACAACTGGAATTTCTTCTTGGTGCGCTCGCCGATAATGGCGTGCTTGGCCTGATCAAAATGGAAGTAGTCCTGGCCAAACTCGGAAATGTGCACCAGCCCTTCGACATAAACCTCGTCGAGCGTGACAAAAATGCCAAACCCGGTAACGCCGGTGATGGTTCCCGCGAAGGTCTCGCCAAGGCGGTCCTTCATGTAGTAGCACTTCAGCCATGCGGTGACATCGCGCGTAGCTTCATCAGCACGGCGTTCTGTTGCCGAACACTGCATGCCCAGTTGCTCCCATGGGACTTTCGGGTCGTATGCGGTGGCATGCAAAATCGCCTTGATCGCGCGATGCGTGAGCAAATCGGGGTAGCGGCGGATGGGTGAGGTGAAATGCGTGTACGCATCGTAAGAAAGCCCGAAGTGGCCGATATTGTCAGGGCTGTAAACCGCCTGCTTCATCGACCGCAGCAACACCGTCTGCAACAGCGGCGCGTCCGGGCGATCCTTGATTTTCTTCAATAGCTCGGCGTAATCGCGAGGACTTGGCGTCTTGCCACCGGCCAGGGTCAGCGCGAAATCCTTGAGCATAATGCGCAGGCCGTCGAGTTTCTCTTCGCTCGGGCCGGCATGGATACGATAAAGCGCAGGATGTTCGTGTTCGATCAGGAAATTGGCGGTGCTCACATTGGCTGCCAGCATGCACTCTTCGATCAAGCGATGGGCGTCGTTACGCGTGGATGGCACGATGTTTTCAATCTTGCCACCCTCGGTAAACAGCATCACAGTTTCCGCGGTATCAAAGTCGATTGCGCCGCGCTTGTTGCGTGCGGCCAGCAGCACCTGAAATACTTCGTCCAGATGATGCAAATGCTCCCATAGGTTTTTGGCAATGTCGTGATCAGGCTCATTCACGTACAAAAGTTTGGCGACGTTGGTGTAAGTCAGTCTGGCAGCGGAGTGGA
Source organism: Burkholderiales bacterium (assembly GCA_038321965.1). Taxonomy (GTDB): domain Bacteria; phylum Pseudomonadota; class Gammaproteobacteria; order Burkholderiales; family Usitatibacteraceae; genus UKL13-2. The sequence goes on from JBBQFL010000018.1 coordinate 19,973, forward strand.
ATACCGCTTCCATGAACTCATAGCGCTTGATTTCACCCGTTGCGGAAATTGACATTTCGCATACCAGTGCCAGCCGGTCAACACTTGGCTTCAGCGAACACATCTCGTTCGACAACGCCTCGGGCAGCATCGGGATTACCCGGCGCGGGAAATAGACAGAATTGCCGCGTAATCTAGCTTCGCGATCCAGCGCGTCGCCGGTTTTGACGTAATGTGATACGTCGGCGATTGCCACCAGCAAACGGAAGCCCTTGCCTTGTCGCTCGCAATACACGGCATCGTCAAAGTCGCGCGCCGTTTCGCCATCGATGGTTACAAAAGGTAAATCGCGCAGGTCGGCACGCCCCTTCATATCGGTGGCCGTGACTTTTTTCGGGACCTTTTTCTCAAGTGCCACGACGTCGTCGGGCCAGATGTGGGGGAGATCATGCTTGCGCAAGGCAATTTCGATTTCCATACCAGGGTCAGCGTAGTTACCCAACACTTCGGTCACCCGCGCCACCGGCTCGGAATTTTTTGCCGGTTGCGCGACCAGTTCAACCATGACCACCTGGCCACTCTTTGCGCCACCATCAAAGCCGGGTTCGACCAGAATATCCTGACTGATACGCTTGTTTTCGGCGACAACAAAGAGCACGCCACGCTCCGAAAAAAGACGGCCAACCAGTGTGGTATTTTTTCGCTCAAGCACCTCAACGATGGAACCCTCACGGCGACCGCGACGGTCCAAGCCACCAGCCCGCACCATCGCACGATCACCATCGAGCACCCGGTGCATCTGCTTGGGACCTAGAAACAAATCATCGGAACCATCGTCGGGGATCAGGAATCCGAATCCGTCCGGGTGCCCTTGCACGCGACCCGGGATCAAATCGAGTTTTTCGACCAGGCAGATATCGCCCTGCCGGTTTCGCATCACTTGCGCTTCTCGCTCCATGGCCGCAAGTCGACGGGTAAAGCCATCGACTTCGTCCCCACCGATATCGAGCATTTCGCTCAACTGGGCCATATTCAAAGGTACGCCGGCTTTGGCCAGCATTTCGAGAATTAGCTCTCGACTCGGAAGCGGGTTTTCGTACTTGGCCTGCTCGCGTGCTTTATGTGGATCGGCAGCGCGAGGCGACTGGTGCGATTTATTGTTTTTTTTGGTCAAAATGTCTTTCGGAATCCGTAGACTGAAAAATGAAATAGTAAAAGTGGACAGGCGGGGCGGTATTCGCTATGATTCGCCCTCATTTTACGCGAAGCGTCGCATGCATAATACGCTTTCGCAACCTGTAAGCCCGGATGGCGGAATTGGTAGACGCACTAGGTTCAGGTCCTAGCGCCGGCAACGGTGTGGAGGTTCGAGTCCTCTTTCGGGCACCAAGCTAAAAAACCGCTTCGGCGGTTTTTTTTCGTCGACGCTCGAAAAGCGATGCCCTGCGGCATCGCGTGAGGACTCGAAAGACCGGCCATGCAGGGCCGGTCGGGGTCGCGCGAGCGTAGCGGAGTGTGACCGAGTCCGTCGTGCAAGTGAGCGTAGCTAACACAAGCAGTGCCTCTTTCGGGCACCAAGTTAAAAAACCGCTTCGGCGGTTTTTTTGTTTCTGAAAAACATAAAACCCAGCAATGAAGACGCTCTCCAGCCACTTTCTCGCCACAACCCGCGCCAGTCTTAGACTTTCGCGAATTACTTTCTTCCTGCAATTCCAAGCTGTTGGAGATAAGCAGCAATGGTCGGCGTCACCGCGTCACGCTCCCGTGCCTTTTCGACCCAGACCTCCGCCTCCTCAGTCTTGCCGATGGCTGCCAGCGAAATTGCCGCACCTAGCATCCATTTGCCTTCTGTCGGTCTCATTCGCAGAGCGGCCTGGTACGTTGCCGCAGCTTCCGCATGCCGGGACAGGCGTTGCTCAGCGTTGCCACGCAACGCGAGCGCGTCCGCGTCTTGCGCGAATTGGCGTTCAAAGCGATTCAGCAGATCCAGCGCTGCCTGGGCACTGTTGTCAGCTACGTGCAGGCGCGCCAATTCGCGCGCCAGTATTGTAATCGCCGGGCTATTGCCGCCGAGTTCAGCGGCCGCCAGCGCTTCACGGATGGTGGCAACGGCTGCTGTTCGAGAGCCATCGTTCCACAAGGCGCGCGCAGTTAACACCGTTTCGCCTGCTGCAATTTGACGCACCGGCACATTGGTAATCGTCGTTCGACCTGGATTCGCGGACCGACTTGTCGGTGGCGGCTCAACGCTGGCGCGTGGCGCAACTGTCTCGGCCACCATTGCCGACAATTGCATAGACAACTTGAGCATCTCCGTGGGAGCGCGAGGCTGTGGCTGCGGCGTCGTGGTCGATTGCGGGGCAGAAGTGTCGACGGGCACGGCAGCTACGCTGACCGTTGCCACCACCGGCACAGCGGCCGATGGTGGAGACACAAGTTCAGATGCCAGCGCAACGGGCTTTTTTGTGGCTGGCTGCTGCGCGGGTACAACCGGGGGCGCAGGCACTGTTGCGAACCTGCTTTCGGGCTCCATGAACTGGCGTTGCGGAGGCCATTGCCGCCACGAAAATACCGCCAACGAAAGCGTACAAAAGAGCAATGCAATCGTCCAGAGGGCGCGACGACCGCGCGGCGGTGGTGTCGTGCGTGGCGGGATACTGCGGATGTCCTTGTTCACCTTCGCAGACTCAGTCTCGGCAGCGGCACGACGAAGATCGATGTCCTGCAACATGCGATTGACGACGCTCACCTCGACCCCACTTCACCGCGCTTTGACGTCAGCAGGCGTTTCAGCCACGATTCGCGCGGGTCGGCCGGCAATGCCGCGCCGGTATCATCGGCTGCCATGGCGACATGGCGGTCGCTAATATGTGTCAGGCCTTCGCCGAAGGCCAGCATCATGGATTTATGTGCGATGACGTTGATCAGGCGAGGAATGCCGCCGCTTCGGCGCGACAGTTCATTGACGGCTGCTTCGTCGAAAATTTGTGAGTCAGCTGCCCCAGCGACGCTTAGTCGATGCGCAACGTACTTGCCGACTTCTTCCGCGCACATTGGCTCGATGCTATCAGCAAAGGTAATCCGCTGAAGCAGTTGCCGCAGATGCGGCTGTGCCAGCTTTACATCCAGCTCTGGCTGCCCGAACAACACGATTTGCAGGAGCTTCCTTTTCTCGGTCTCAATGTTGGACATCAGTCGCAATATTTCGACCGTCTCGTCCGGAATACACTGCGCTTCATCAACGATCAGCACGACGCGCCGTCCGACTCGCGCGTGGCCCAGCAGACAGCGTTTTAATTCCTTGACCACACGATGCGACGATTCGCCGGGCTCAACGGTTATTTTGAGCTCTTCACAAACCGCTAGAAGCATCGCGCCCGCATCGACCGCTGGATTTGGGATATAGGCAGTCTCGCATTTGGAAGCCAGCGCACCCAGCAGGCGCCGGCAAAGTAGCGTCTTGCCGCAGCCCACTTCCGCTGTAATCTTTACAAATCCTTCCCCTGATCGAAGTGCGACAAGAAGTGTGTTGAGTGCTGCCTGCGCACCTCGGTGAGCGAAAAAAAAAGTAGTGTCGGGCGTCAGCGAAAACGGGAGCTCGCGCAAACCGAAATGACCTCGGTACATCGCGGACTACTTTGACGGCGGAGGCACTGCGAGCGGGTGGCCATCGATAGTGATGGTGCGCCTGGCAGTGCCAAGTTCGTCAATCCGGTCCCGAGATTCGCGCGACTGTTCGCGCCAGTCGTCTGCCGAGCGGATGATTGTGGGCTTGATCAATACCACGATTTCGCGCTTGGAACCGGTCTGCTGCTGGTTGCCGAGCAAGTTTGACAATAGCGGTACACCCGTCGAACCTGGCAGACCTGATCGTGTGCTCTGCGATTGAAGTTGCATCAGTCCACCGATCGCAACGATGTTGCCGTCATTAACGCGTACGACAGTGTCAGTTTCGTTGGTGCTATTTGCAGGAAGCGGGAGCCTGATCACGCCAATCGAGCCTCCAAGGTCAATCTGTTTTACCACTTCGGAAACGGCGCTCACGGATGGGTGAACATGCAGTGTGATGGTGTCGCTCTGGTCGATTTGCGGCATCACGTCCAGCGCGATACCGGAGAAGAATGACGATAGCGTAATTGTGGGAAGTGTCGTGGTCGAACCTGCGGTGGAATTTCTCTCGATGGTGCCGCCGGTTACGCCCGTTACAAAAAACTCGTCTGTCCCAACCTTCAGTACCGCTTGTTGGTTATTCAATGCCGCGACCCGTGGACTGGACAGGATCTGCACATTTCCCTGAGTTTCCAGGAAACTCAAGACACCGTCAAAATTGCGCTGAGAGAAAACCAGTCCGAATAACCCATTTCCCAGCGACGGAAACGCAGTTGCATCCTGCAACAATTGCTGAGTCGGTGCGAGATTGGTGGGCAACACGGTGTTGCCGCTGGTGCTGACGACACCGCCCCTGCCACGGCCTCGCAGAAGTGTCCAATCCACGCCACTCTGAAAACCATCGCGCAATTGCACCTCGACAATCTTGGCCTCCAGCATGACCTGACGCTCGACGACGATTTTCGACGCCTTCAGGAACGCCTCTACTTGGCGCAATTCATCGGGCATGGCACGCACGGCGACAATGCCTGACTGCGGACTGACGACCACGTTTCGTCCGACTCCTGCGCCGACGATACCGCGCAACACGTCACCCAATTCGCCCCAGAAATCGGTTAGTGATGTGGTCGACAGCCGAGTATTCTCGAATGCACGCTGCTGAGAGTTGGGCGTGGTGGTCGGTGTAGCAGCCTGTGTCGCGCCGGTTCCCGGGGTGGAGGACGCGCCAGAGTTCACGCGAATCTCGCTGCGGCCCTCACGCTTTGCATTCAAATAATTTACCGTGAAAATGCGTGTCTGCAACGTTGGCGGATAGATCGTAATACGCCGCCCATCGATCTTAAAATCGTACCCATAGACGTCGCGAATTGCTTCCAACGCGTCGCGTACCGTGACGCCACGCAATGTGACTGATAAATTCCCGGTCACTTCCGGATGCATCAGCATGCTGTAACGCGTGTCGGTCACCATCGCCAGAAATACTTCCCGCGCAAGTGCGTTGTTCACGATCAGATCAAAGCGCGCCTCAGCAGGGGCGTTGATTGCGGTCACCGGGACTTCAACCGGTTGCAGTGCATCGCTTATTTGTGATGGCACCAGCACAGCCGGCTTGGCGGTAGCGCGCTCCAGCTCAGCGCGAATCGCCGCCCCTGGTTCGGTCTTGCTAGCTTGATTGGCACAGCTAGCGGCAATAGCGCTCATTGCAATGAGCGTGACGAGATTGGGCAGCCGATGGAGCCAGGTCATTGTGAAAAAGCACTTGCGAAAACTCATTTCGTAGACCCGTTCTTCCTGTCCGTGATGGCACGTGTAGTGGGATTATTTGAAGCACCGCTATCCGGGGTTCGCTTTTCTACGCCAACGAACACGGGCAGTTTGCGCACTGTCCCTGCCGTCTTTAGCCAAACCTCGCTTTCCGAGATGCGCTCGATGCGCGAGCCATCAATTGTGTCACCCGCTTTATAGCGCCGGCCATTCCACACCAGGTAAATAATGCCGCCAATGGTGACTAATTGCTCGGGCCTGAGCCTATCGATCGGCAGACGCGCGTTGCCGACCGGCGTGCCAAATGCCGCTGGTGGTTGGGTTGGATCGCGCAATGGCACTGCCGTTGCCGCCCAGCCAACCATGGCTGTTGGCGACACAAGTGACAGCAACAAGCAATGCAGGAGCGCCCTTTTCATCATTCAGGCAGCGAGGTCACGATTCGCACCGTCAGTTGTGCAGGGCTGGACTCCGCCCTCAACCAAAGCGCACCCCAACGCGCCGCGGGCAAGGCTTTCTCCAACGATGCCAAATATTCCATCAAATCAAGATAGCTCCCTGATAGCGTAATGTCCAGTCCGCCGCGTCCAGTTCCAGGTCCGCGGTTTGTTGCCGCCGTACCTGCGTCGACGCTAATTTGTGAGACACGCACCAGTGTGACCTTGTCCGAGCGCCGCAACACACGATGGAGCATCGTCGAAATGGCAGCTGCGTCCGCGCCGCTGGCGGACAGGATTGCGATCTCGCGCTCGGTCTCGTCGATATTTTCCTGCACCCTGAGCATGCCGGCGTTCAATTCCACGACCCGGTCGCGACCCCGCTTCAGCATTTCGAGATTCACCGCTTCACGTTGGCTGTCCATCGCCGATGATTTGCTGTCGATTTGCGCGACGAGAATTTTTTGTTGCTCGAGCAGAGGCGAAATGAAAAATGCATATGTCAGCGCTCCCAACAAGCCGACTAATGCTGTGAACACCAAAAATCGCTCGCGCAGGGTCAACGCGTTTACCCATTTTGCCAAACGCGTCCAAAGTTCTCTCACGGCGTTGCCCCATCATCGGCGAAAGGAGAAGAAAGCCCAGCAGCAATGTTAAAGGTGTAAGCCAAAGTTACACCCACTGGAGCCGGTACCAATGTTTCGAGTCGTTCAACGCGCATGGTGGGCAACGGCTTCTCAATCAGATAGCCGGACTCGCGCAAACGATCCAGCCACAGATTTACAGCGGCTGGCTCAAGTGTTTTCCCAGTAATGCTGACCTGTTTGCCATTGACACGAAGTTCAGTCAGCCAGAGTTGAGGGGGTGCCGTCGTCGCAATAAGGCGCAGCAACGACGTTGGCCCACCTTTTTCGTTGACCAATCCGCGGGCGAGCAAGTCGCGCGTGCTCCGTCGAGTTTCCAGCAGGGCATGTTTGGTACGCAAGGATTCCCTAATTGCCGCCACCTGCTGCGGTGTCGGAAGAGCTTCTCCATCGGCGCCAACCACTGCAGATCGAATGACATTTGCAGCTTGCCGCGACAACTGATTTGCGACTTCGCGACTCACAGTGCGTTTTTCAAGGAGCGCCCACCAGGCAACGGCTGCCATCGCCAGTGCGGCGATGACTACCCACGTCACTATCAGGCGTGCCGAAAAAACTTCACGTACCGGTAACAGTGCAGGGTTGTAGAGATTAATCTGCCGCAGCGTTGAGCTGGCTAATGCAGCCATCATTCCACCTCGGTCGGGCGCAACAATGCACCCAGTAATGGGAAATATGCGGGATCAAGCCAGGGCGGCGGCGCTCTCGATATTGGCACCTTAAAAATCGATTCCAGTGCCAGGGGACGCGTATCAAGGCCAGTCTCCGTCTTGAGCCGGGCGATGATTGCGGCTGATTTCGCACCGGCAAAAACGCGCAGGGTACTAATCGGGTTCTGCAGATTTGCGTCCTCCCACAAATCAAGACTCCGATGCAGTTGCGTCAATGAACGTGTGACCGCGTCCGCCTCCGCACCGGTACCCATCAGCGCAGATTGCAACTCATCTACTGCGGCGGCGAGGATATCGACGTCAAACTCGAAGCGACGGAAGAAGTGCAGCTGCCCCTGCACGGCGATAATCATCAGCGCGCGGCCACCGTCAGCGACAAGCGCGGCAGCAACGCCCGGCACACTCGCTTCCGCGAGCAATGCGGCGTGCAAAAGATTGCGTTGCGCCATTTCCCCCACGTCGATAGCCGCAATCGGGTGCCCCAGCGCTTTGCAGTCGAGCATGCGCGTACGAATGGTATCGTTGTGGGCAATCACTGCAATGACGCTTCCAGGACGCCCCGGGTCCGTCGGCACGGTCAAAACGTCGAGCGTGTAATCGTGTGGCGAGCCCTCGACGAACTCCATCGCACGCCATCGCACCGCGCTATGAAGTTCCTCTGCTGGTACACCGGGAGCCTCGATTTGCAGAATTTGGTAGTCGCGCGGATCGAGCACCGCAATCACCCTCTCAGCGGTGGGCAAAATCGCTTTGGCACGCTTCAGGAAGGCTTCACGCGTCTGGTTGCCACGCAGTTCACTGCCCCATGCTTCAATTGTCGCGCCACGCTCGCTCGTTTCCGAGGCAAACACATAGCGAAGCAGGTTCTCGTTAAGTGTGAACGCAAGGGAACCGCCCCTGTTGCGCCCGAACCACGGCCACTTCGAAAATACTGCTGCCATCAGCATTTCCCTCTTGTATCTGACTCGCTGTAAATGCGCCTACCATGCCTGCCGCGCACCCCGCCCGCTGCGGCAATCAGTATATTGTACGCGGCAGCAAACGCGGACGCCCAGCTGGGACCGCGCTTGGCAGTGCAAATAGCGGTCGTTCGGTGTTGGGCATCGCAAGATCTCAACGGAAGTCCTCACGCCAAATCAAGTTGAGGGCATCGTTCAATGTTCCTGACTTGAACGCGCTCACGGTGACACTTACCGGGACATCGGAAAAACTGCCGCCAGCATCGGTGACACGTACTGTAAATGAGCTGACGGTGGCACTGGCGGGTGTGGCCGTATAGACAAGATTGTAATCACCGCTGAATGTCAGTGGAAGTTGTCCGGCGACATTGGGCGCCGTGAAAATCACTGGGTTCGCGCCGCCGACGGTCCAGGTTTCGATGGCGCTGACGGCGGACAAATTGACCAGTGAATAAGCATCCCCGCCCCAACTCCAGCCGGCTGGCGCGGTGATGCCTACGCTGTTCACGTTGGCACAGCCATTGTTTGTCACGTCAAAACTGAGTTCGGTATTGGTACTGGCGGCATTTACCGTGGTCGGGTTGACGGTCACTGCAAAGGTACCCAAGGTGATATTGGATGTCGTTGCGGTTGGCGAAGTCAGTATCGACACGCCCTGCGTGCCCATTGCTGAGCCACTGAAGGTGAAAGGATTGGTCGCCCCACTACTATTAAGCGTGTATACCCAGGTGACAGTCGTTGTGCCCGCGTTTGCCAGCGACGCGATCACTGCCGGTGTAGGGCCGGAAACATACGTCAATGGCGCTCCCGCTACAGGCGCCAACGAGCCGCTGATCGCAGTCACAGCAGCGCCAGTATTGTTGACAATCGTCATCGTTATCGTCAATGTCGCCCCAGCGTAAAGGCAAGACAACGACCCGGCGACGCTCGCGTTGAATTTGCTCACGGCCAGTATTGTGGACGTCGCCGATGAAGACGTCACCGCAGCACCATTTCGCGCAGTGGCAGTATAGAAAAGTGTGCCACTGGCCGTCGCCACCGACGTACAGCTGAAAATAATCGTGCCCGATGCTCCCGACACAAGCGACATGGTTCCCCCGGCTGCACAAGCGGGGCTTGGGCCAGAACCAACCCAGGTACCGGCAGGAGGATTTGCATTTGACACGACGGCAGCTTGTGTCACCGATGAATTATTCTTGACGGTCATTCGCAATTGAAAACTGCTGCCAGCGGTAATGGCCGTAATCGGATTGCCGGAGGTATCGGTGAATTCAAACGTCGTAATTGCCAGCGATCTGAGTATCCACGAGCCCTGCAGCGTAAACGTCGTCGTCCCTGCCTGTGTGAATGGCGGCCCGGTCGTCGTCGTTGTGTAATACGAGCGAATATCGCGCAGTGTTTCGCTACCCGCATCGGCCGAGGTGGTTCGCATAATGATGGCGACCGTAAAGCTGGTTGTGGCACTGAGGACAATGGCGTTCGCCCAGGAGTTGGCGCGAAATGTTACTGACGTCGTCGAAAACGCCGTGCGCGTCCAACCGGCAGGCGCTGCGGTACTGCCGGAAAATGTGGAGCCGCTATTAAGCCGGAACCGCACCTGGTAAATGCGCTCGCCAGTATTGGGAGCGGTATTCGTATTGGTAATCGGGTAAGTCAACAGCTGCGTACTACCCATATTGAACGCGGACCCTGCTCCGGGTGATTGCGGCGAATCGGTGAAGGTCCGAGCGGCCTCTGCCAATCCGGGCCAGCAAAGTACGGTCAGAAAAACGCAGCAGGCGACGGCACGGCGCATCAGTAAGATCTCAGACTGATCATCGTTGAATGGTGCGCCGCGCATAACGAATGTTTGTCCCTTGTGTGCCCGTCGACAGCATTTCCACCTGATTGTCTGCCGAATCACCGCCTACCAATACGGGTGTCACCGGCTGACCAACCGCATGGGCTACACTGCTGACCAAGCCGAGACACCGGGTTACGCCCGACAGCGTTGTGGTAGCGCCGACGGTTGCGGCACTTGCGTAGCTTACCTCCTCGCCTTCGATATCGAGTGTGCCGGCATTCAGAAACTTGCTGTTCGCATCTACCTGAATAGATGCCAGAAAGGTGCAATTAGCCGGCATGGCCGTGCGCAGGATCGTCACCGGATAGACCGTGTCATTGCGCGTATGCACGCCCGCAGTTGTATTGACGGTACCCACCGTTTGGCCGCGCGTCACGCCCGTGAACGTTGTGCCGACGACGCCGGTGTAACGCAGATACTCGCCGGCGCCGGAGACATTGTCATCCACCTGCAAAATGCCGGAAGCCGGAAAGCGTTCAGTTGTGTAAACATTTAGCGTGGCCGCGACCGGCGAAAACGCAGTTTTTACCAGTGTCGCAGGAAGATTCGAACTGACGGCAAATGTACCGGTGCCTAGTACTTGCGCGACGGCAATACTTGGATTTGGATCGTTGGCACTGCGATACCAGTTCAGATTTTGCGACCAGCGGCGCTGTTCATATTCGAGCCCGCTTTCAGCCTGAAAGAGCGCCAGCATTGATCCGAGATGTGATGCCCCCGACGTAGCATTGACAGTGGCCAGATAGCTCAACACTGCCGCGAGCGATGCGACCACGACCAGTATGACCAACAACACGATCATCAGGTATCCCAGTTGCCTGCGACGCATCAAGGGAAATTCCTGGGGCTGACTGCAATTTGAAAATTCTTGCTTATCGTACCCTGCGTCGCGGTGAAAGCGACAATCACATAGTAAACACTTGCGGGTGTGGCCGTGACGGCGCCAGTCCTGGTCAGGTAAGAAAACGCCAAAGCGCTAACGCCTTTAGCGAGCGGCTGGGTATTTCGCATCAGTTCACCCGCAGCGCCCGGGCAAGTGCCCACTGTTCCGATGCAATAACGAATCGCATTGCCATCGGCGTCTACAATCGTCAGGTCTGCGGTCGACGTCATTGTGATATCGGATGGCGCCCGAACCGATCTCAATTCCCGCGTCATGCGCTCGAGGGCCACACGTGCCTGCCAGTCTGTTTCGGCAATATTACGGCCCGTCACATAGGCCATCAGTCCTTGCCCCATCAACTGAGCCGTCATTGCGGCAATGATTCCAGATATCACAATAACAGCAATGAGTTCGACAAATGTGAACCCGGGCGATCTCGTAGCAGGGTGCCTAGCGATATCAGTCATTTCAATAGTTGGCCGCGAGAGCCGTCGCGGTTGTCGAAAAAAGGCCCGTCACGTTTACGGTGACGACTTTGTAATTCACCGGGTCGGCACTCCAACCAGAAACAATACTGGAAGTCACCGCGTAGCCGGTCGGTGGCGTGCACACCGCTGGCCCGGGACCGGGAATACACGGATCTGCAAAGGTGGAAAATCCGACTGCGCGGCGTTGCGCCAATATCAGCTCCACACGCAATTGAGCAATTTCGGCAGCCATATCAGTTTGGGCAGCCTGGGAGGACCCCCGCAAGCTACTACCCATGGTGACGATCACACCAACCGCAAGCACGCCAATTACCACGATGAATACAACGACTTCTATCAGACTGAACCCATCGACACTTCCTCGCAATTTACGCCGGTTTGTCAATTTACCCGCCCGGTCTGCGAAACGATAGTCAGCGTCGTGGTGTTGGTGCCCGACGTTAGTGTGATCGTGGCATTAGCTGCAAGCGTCGCCGTAGCACTCACATACGGCACTCCTCTGCTATCAAATGCGACGTAGCCGTTGATCAGCGGCGGGTTATAACCACTCATAACAACTGGGGAGACGACGGCCGCGGCGGTACTATTGGTCATCGGTTGGACGATAGCAGCACCAGCCATGTCTGTGATCTGATAACTGTTGGCGGTAAAGTTTATCCGGTAGCGCTGGCCTTTGCTCATGGACAGGCTTTGCGTTAAGCGAACTGCCTCTGCAAGCTGTGTAGCAACTGCCGGCAGCGTCACGCTGCCGCTCAAGAGTGTTGGCGCGACAAACACGGAAATAATTCCGAGAAGTATCAGCACCAGCACCAACTCGAACAAACCGAATCCCGCTACAGCACCACCGGTGAGCGGCACAATTATCGGCGAACTGCGAAGCGACGTGGCCACCAGGAACAGATGCTGCTTGCTCCCCGCGGCCACCGTCGGATCAATCAGGGTGCAGTGGTCGCAACAAACGTGAATGCAGTCCCTGCCGCAGTACCATCGCCGTATACAGCATTACAGGTGACGCCGGCCGCAGTTGATGCCGTATCAGCCACCAGATACAGCGTGCCCCCCACGGTAGTTGCAGGTAGTGCGCCGATGGTAAACGTAACGTTTGGCTGAACCAGTGTTTTCAGGTCCGAACACTTTGCAACTGTCGAGCAGACATTTGCGGTGACAACGCCATTCTTGGCAGCGCAACCGACAACGTTGATGGAGTTTGAGGCATTTAGCGCGCCGGCGAATCCTTTCGAGGCCGCTATGTAGGCATCAGTCTTCAAATTCACAAACTGTGGCACGGCGATCGCGGCAAGAATGCCAATGATCACAATGACCATGACAATTTCCACAAGCGTAAAGCCCGATTGAATTCTCTTCATGTTTGCGTACTCCTTCGGTTAGTAAGTCAAAAGCCAAGACGACCAGACGACTGTGCGACAACTATTACCACGATAGCTGACACTGGGCAACATAAATCTTCCATTCGGTTGCTTTACGTAATAGACGGCAAACTTTGCCTGTTCACTTGTTCAGAAAATCTACCGCTTGGACGTTTCCGCCAGGGATTCACACGGATTATGTGCGCCCCATCGCGGCAGCGCCCAGCGACCACATCGGCAAGAAGATTCCCAGAGCCAAAATTAACACCAGCAGCGCAATCAACAGTAGCAAGATCGGCTCAATTTTAGTGGAAATGGCTTTGATGTCGTAGGAGGTTTCCCGCTCATACATGCCCGCGATTTCCGTCAACAAAGAATCGATTTCGCCGGTCTCTTCACCGACCGCAATCATTTGCAGTACCACCGGCGTAAATACACCAGATGAGACGGCACACCGATGCAGGCTTTCGCCGTGTTCAATACCGTCGCGCATGTTTTCGACATGCCGTGAGATGTAAGCATTGTCGGCCGTAAGTGCGACCAAGGTCAGCGCTTCCAGTACAGGTATGCCGCTCTGGGACGCAAGCGAGAAACTTCTAGAAAATCGCGCCAGACTCGCCTTCATGATGATCTCGCCAACGATGGGCAATCGCAGTTTTTGCCGGTCCCACCAATAACGTCCTTCGCCACTACGCACTGCTGCGCGCGCAGCGAACCAGCCACCGATGGCAAATACGGCCAGCAGTGGCCACCATCGCACCGTCCAGTTGGAAAAGCCGATCAACAGTCTGGTCACCAGCGGCAGCTGCGCATTAAACCCGGCAAATACGGTCGCGAATACCGGAATAACGAACATGTTGAGTATTACTAGCGCGACTGCCGCTGCAATCAGCACGAACGCAGGGTAGCGCAGCGCCGAACGAATCTGTCCGCGAACATCCTTTTCAAACTCAAGATGCACAAACAGTCGGTTGAATACTTCCGCCAGACGACCACTAAGCTCCCCAACACGAATCATCGCGACATAGAAAACCGAGAATACCTTCGGATGTCGCGCCATGGCCGCAGACAGCTCGCGCCCCTGATCTAAGTTGTACCGCAAGTCAGCGACTACGTCCGCAAACCGTGGATTGCTGGTCGATTCCTGCAAGCCGGTAAGAGCACGCATTATCGGTACGGCCGTTCGTTGCAGCGTTTGCATCTGCCGCGTAAAGAGGATCACATCATCGTCTTTTATGCGTCGCACTGTGAATCTCTCATGCCAACTTGGTACCGTCTCTCGCGCTTCCACCGTTCGCGTGGCATTGACGTCAACGACGACGATGCCCTTTGAAACCAGTTGCTGTACTACGTCTGCAGGGGATTCGGCCTCCATGGTGCCATTTACAGGCGACTGATCAGCGCTGCGCCCTCGATAGGTATAGACGGGCACGCAGTTCAATCCTCAACAGTTCCGGCAGTGCGCATTGCTTCTACGACCGAAGTTTGTCCTGCACAAACGAGTGCAAACGCGTGGTCGGCCAAGGTCTGTCCTGTCATGCTTGCGCGGGCGGCAGCCAAAAACTCTGTGGCCCCACCATTCAGGGTCAAGTTGGTCAGCGTCTCGTCCATTACAAAGACTTCGTACAAACCAGTTCGATTGCGATAGCCCGTGCCTCCGCACTGCATGCATCCCGGGCCGCGCCTGACCGAAATGCGGGCGCCTTCTTCGCTTCCGACCTGGGTCAACCAGGCCCGCTCCTGCACCGTCGTCGGGTACTCACGGCTACAGGTCTTGCAATTCAGTCGGCAAAGTCGCTGAGCAACCACCGCGCGCAAGCACGTAGCGACCATGTACGGTGGAGCTCCCATATCGAGTAGGCGAAATACGGCACTCGGGGCGTCTCTCGTGTGTAAAGTCGACAAAACCAAGTGGCCCGTCAATGCAGCTCGCAAACCAATTTCGACCGTTTCGGCATCACGCATTTCTCCCACCAGAACGACATCCGGATCCTGGCGCAACGTTGCCCGTAGCACGCGCGCAAAGGTGAGTTCGATCTTGTCGTTGACCTGCACTTGAACAATTCCCGGCAGGCGGTACTCGACCGGATCCTCTACAGTGACTACCTTTTGCGCCATCAGATCGATCTCTGACAACGCCGCATACAGGGTCGTCGTCTTGCCTGCTCCTGTCGGCCCGGTCACCAGCACCATGCCGGAGCCTGCATCCAATAGCGCGCGCAGCCGCATTACCATCGGTGCGGGCATACCGATCAGGTCAAGTCCGCGCACTGCACCGGATTGGTCCAATAGTCGCAATACGATGGATTCGCCGTGCTGCCCAGGCAGGGTTGACATGCGCACGTCGATATCATGGCCGCCTGCATTGATTGAGAAACGACCGTCCAGTGGCAGACGGCGTTCGGAGATATCGAGGTCAGCCATCAGCTTGAGCCGCTGGGTTAGCGCACCGGCGATGCGCATATCGGCATCGGCTTGCTGATGAAGAACGCCGTCGATACGAAATCGAATTTGCAGAACGCGTTCCTGAGGCTCGATATGGATATCGGAGGCCCTCACTTGTACCGCATCCTCCAGCAATGATTGCAACAAGCGCATGACCGGCGCGTCTTCCTTGCCTGCTGCAATCGCCGGATTGCGCTCTGCGGCTTCGCCCAGTTCCCTTTCGAGTGCACGTGCGTGACCGGTGATTTCATCGGTACGCCGATAAAATCGATTGATGGCAGCGAGTATCTGATTTTCGGGGCACGCGACTGGCGTGATCGGACGCTTGAGGACCCGCTCGATATCGTCGAGCGCCGCGACATCGCCTGGGTCGGCCAGCCCGACGAGTAATCCACCCCCTTCACTTTCCAATACGACAGCACTACATCGGCGTGCAGCGGCTTCGGGCAATAACTTGATCAGTTCCGGTCGGAATTGGTGATGGGTAATGTCGACAAACGGAACGCCAAGTTGCGTTGACAGTAGCATTGCCAACTTTTCTTCAGTGATGGCGCCACTCTGCACGAGCACTCTGCCGAGCCGCTTTCCGGTCGTGGCACTCGCTGCCAGCGCGGCATCGAGCGAGCGCTCAGTAATCAGCCCATCACGAACCAGCAATTCGCCGACACTTTCTCTCAATCGGCGACTGCGGCGACCGATAGCACTATTTTCTGGTGTCGTTTTCATTGTTGGCACTGTCCCGCTGGGCGAACTCTGCAATCAGTAGGCCCAAAAAACCTGCGGTCGTCAATAGTGCCATGGCCCGTTCACATTCGAATCATGAGCGCATGGCTACGGGTGAACAGGCCATGGCCGTTCAGCGCTTGAGCGCAAACCGCATCGTTTGCGGGCAGCTCTCGTCAACCTGCACGCTTCTTGTTGTGCCGGCAATTCGGTAGGTACAAATCCATTCGAATTTACCCCTATCGTTGGTGGCCCGCTGCGATTTCATCAGCACGCCCTCGGCCATCGTCGCTTGCGGAACAATAGACGGATCAGGCGCTTGGGGCGATGAAGCAGGCGCAAGTAGCGGCACAGGTGGTGATGCCGACTCTGTCGTCTGTGCGGGCGCGATGCCGGCAAAAAGGGCCAGTAGGAGCGCCATCGAAGTGTCCGAAATCTTCATGTTTTTCCTCAAGACGTGGTTGGGCAATACTACGCGGTTTGCAGGCACATGGAAGCTACGCCAACCAGCGGCGACAACTATGCCAACCCAAGTTGCATCACTTGCGATGCGCCAGCTCGTTTTTGCAAGCTCGCGTACCAGCGTTCCACGAATGCATGTGTCTCCCGCGTCAGCGGCAGCTTGTACCAGCGATCCACCGAACAGCCTAGGGGAATGTCACCCATCGTGAACCGCGAACCGGCAACGTATGAAGAATTCGCCAAATGCGCGTCGAGAAGAGCAAGTTTCTTCTCGGCGCCAATTCTGGCTGCTTCAATGACGGTAGTGTTTCGCTGCTCTGGCGCGGTACGGACAAGCTGCAGGAAAGCCGGACCGATGGTCGGGTTTAACGAAACGGCTTGCCAGTCCATCCAGCGATCTGCATCCGCACGCAATTGAATATCGATGGGCCACAATGAACCGTCGCCGTACTTGGCCGCAAGGTAGCGCACGATGGCATTGGACTCCCACAATACGAAACCGTCATCGTCAATCACCGGAACAAGTCCGTTAGGGTTCATCTCGCGATATTCCGGCGTATCTACCAGACCATATTTTCCGCCGGCATCGACGCGTTCGTAGGTAAGTCCAAGCTCATCGGCGCACCAGACCACTTTTTGCACGTTGACGGAGGTGAGACGGCCCCAGATTTTCAGCATTCAATCGACTCCTGTTATCACAACGTTGATGCAAATTGCTTCGGTGTTGGCGGGAAGTGCCTGTCACGCGACCATTACAAGTCCTTTGGTACCTTTGGCATGAACCCGCCGCCAGTAAGCAGTCCGTACGCCATCCACAACATGATCACACCGTAGAAAATACGTGGCCCCCAATCGGCGAGTTGTTGGACGTACGCATTGATCGCCTCGGTTTCCATATTCGTATGCCGCAACAGCATCTCCGGCAGTGTGCCGCTGGCCTCGCCCGTCGTGACGAATTCGACAAGCCTGACGCCGTTGTTGCTTTTGTTCAGAAAAGCCAGTCCTTTGAGCGCGTTTGCAAGGGTGGCACCGTTTTCAATTCGCACGGCGACCTGTGCGAAGTCTCGCTTGATCGGGCCAATTTCAATAGTTTCCAACGCGGCAGGCAGGGCATCGAGCATTGAAATACCCGCCTCCAACATCAACGCGAGGCTTTCAAAAAAGTCGCGCACATTGCGGCGCACGATCAGGGGACCGAGCAGCGGCACCTGAAGCAACAGCGCTTCAGCAGGACGATCACGCAATAACGCGAAGAGCCAGCGAACGCCAAAGAAAATCAGCACGAGCACGAGCAGCGGACGCAACGCCAGCACCAGGTAGCCAACCACAGTGATCGCTCCGCCGACCAATTGGGGAAGGGGTTGGATGAACAAGGCGAGAAGAAACACAAAAGCCGGCATCATCATGCGCGATTTCATCGTCGCCAACTGCATGGCACGCTGCGTATACAGATCGGCCAGACGCCGATACGTTGCCGCCGGACTGCCTGCGCTCAAAGCTGCGGCAATCAGGCGTGACTCCAGTACGGTGAAAAGGCCACTTCTCTCACCGGCTTTCGCAGGATCTAGGCCGCGCGCGGTGAGTTTTCGAGCGGCATCGACCCGGGCCGCCGCCGACGACAGTTGCAATATCGCGAAGGCTTTTGAAAATGGCAGTCCGGCAATTTCCATCTGTGCCAGTTGCGTATAAAGCTCGGCGCGGAGCTGAAATGAAAGCGGTTTGTGTGGAGAGCGGGTCATGGTGCCGAAGCTAGCGCCGGACTGCCAGAGACGTCTTGTTCTTGCGTCGTCTCCGCGAACTGTGGACCCACGCGGGCGAAGCGGGTGACAACTTTTCTACTATATCGTCCGTATGGAGCTGCACCGGCGGCAACGTAGCGCCGTTTGTGCCGATCCGCTCATACTCGGCGATCACCTGCGCGCCAACCAGCAGCAATGTGGCGGCGATCTCAAAGCTCAGCAGTACGACGATGGCTGTCGTCAGCGAACCGTAGACGATGTTGACTTGCGAGAGTGTCGTGAAATACCAGACCAGTCCGTGTCGAATGATTTCCCAAAGTAAACCGGCGGTCGCGCCCCCAATCAACGCATGGAGCGCAGAGATTCGACCGACCGGCATGAAGTAATAAATCGAGGAGATCATCAGAATCTCCACACCGACTGCCACGACATAAAGCGTCGCGCGTGAAAGCCCGCTAAGTGACCAGCTAAAGCCAAACACCAATACTTTTTCCTGGCCGAATGCGAGCAGGTTGGCGAGTACAAACGTTGCGGCAAACAAGGCCAAGGCGATAAAAGCAATGTAGGCGATGGGAAACGCCAGCGAGACGAGGAAATGGCGCTTCTTCACCTTGACCCGATGCAGAAAAATCACCGAAATGGCGCTTTCGAGAACCGAAAACGCCAGCGACGAAAAAAACAGCATGGTGCCAAACAGCACCCAGCCTAGTGCGGCACGATGCTCGAGAAACGCTTTAAGTTCCTGTACCAGTGCTGCCGATTGGCCCGGTACGACCCAAGCCAGTGCGCGCCGTAAGGTATCGAACAAGACACCTTGATCGACAACCTGCGACAGCCCCATCACGACGAGGATCAGCAGAGGCACGATGGACAACAGCGTGTAATACGCTACCGCCCCGGCGAGTAGCAATCCCTGGTTGGCGCGAAACGCACGGGTCACCTGCAACGCGAAAGCGGCTGGGTGCCTGATGATTTGTTTGGCTTCCGGCGTAACCAGGGTAATCGGCGGTATTGCCATCATGGTCAATGTCTAATACTGGCGAGGTTCGCAGGCCGAAAATGTCCGGAAACCCGCGTCAGTGCTATGTTTTGGTGTTTGCAATGGATGTGCATCAGTCACTATTTTGCCTCTTAGCCATCAACACTAGAACGCCTGCACCTAGCAGCCACACCGCCCCGGTAAACCATGGCAACTGCCCGGCAATCTCAGCGTTGCCGGGCAACACCGTCAATACCAGCACAATGCGCCCCACCGCTGCCAGCGCCATCAGCGCCAGCGTGGCACCGATCCACCCGCCTTCGCGTCCACTGCGACCGAGCTGCGCAGCGAAAGCAATCGCCGACACAAACACCGTGCCCCATGCCGCGCCCGCAACGACTTGAAGTGCAAC
This sequence comes from Burkholderiales bacterium, assembly GCA_038321965.1. Taxonomy (GTDB): domain Bacteria; phylum Pseudomonadota; class Gammaproteobacteria; order Burkholderiales; family Usitatibacteraceae; genus UKL13-2. Next base: position 39,377 of record JBBQFL010000018.1, read on the forward strand.
CATCAGGGGCAACGGCGGCGCGGTCGCGCAGGCGATGAGCGCGATGCCACCAGTCAGGCCGGCTATCCAGAGTGTGTTGCCTGCAACGCTGGGCGCACTGCTTCTGGACAGCCAAGCCGATACCGGAAACATGGCGATGCTGAAACCGCCCCAGAACAGCGGCATCAACCATTCCAATGGCACGCCGGCCGCGACGCGGGAAAATAGTTTCGCAGAATTCACGGCGGCGTGAATCTGGATGCCGAACGCAAACAGCGCAACCGCGACTAGCAGAGGCAGTGCCGTCGCGAATCCAACGCGTGCGGTGGGCTCGATTTGCGGGTTGGCCGCTGGGTTGGTTTTCATCAACTGGCCGCGCAGTGCAAGTGTGGCGGCGGCCAATGCCAGGCTCGCCATCAGGAACGGCAAAACGGGATCACGATTCTTGAGTACTACCGTCAGATACGGTGCCAGCGCGCCTGCCACGCCGAGTCCAAACAGATACGCCGCGATGGGCGAGTTAAGGCTTGAAGGCTGTTGCGGTGCTGCATATTTGGCCAGAAACACCAGTGGCGGCACACGAAGCACCGATGAGCAGATCACCCACACAAACAAGGCGGGTACCAGCAGCGCGGGCATGGATTGCGCCGTGAAAGGCAGCAGCACGAACACCGCGCAGGCCGCCAACACCAATACAGTCAACCAATTACCGGCGCGAAGCAGCCATTGCTCGCTGCGATCCAGCCAGAGTCCGGTCGCGACGTCGGCTACCGCAAACAACAATTGATCAACGATGAGAATCCACGGTAGCCACGACGAATCGATCCCCGCCTGCTTCAACAGGCCTGGCAGAAAAATGACGTAGACCGTCCAGCCGAGGGTAAAGAAGAGTTGAACCACAGCCAGACGCCAATTCATAACGATTTTCCAATCGGCAAGGGAATGCGTGATGGTCGCATAACTTGCATGGATTTGTGGGAGACGTCGACTCGACGCAGCAATTCAACATTGCGGTCATTTCAGTGGTCGACGCAGGAAAGCACTCTTTGGCTCGCTACCGCTGGTCCCCAAAAATTGTCGTTTCGTCGGAAGGCACGTGAATACTGCGCCCCGCATATCCAAGAAATAGTCCGGCTTTTCGTCAACATTGACAGTTGATTTCCCACGCCGCATGGGTTCGCGAATTACCGCGCAAATACCTCGAAGACCGCGCCAATGCTAGTGTTTGTCGAGTCATAGCGATTTCATGCCGTGTTCCGTTAGCGTTATTTTCTGCAATGTCAAGGAAGCACCACACACACCGTATGTCGCAAACAGGGTATTGCGACCATCTTGACGGACACGCATTCTCCGGCCTTGCTGATTAGGCAGTCGTTCTTTCGCAACCGCTTGCCGGTAGTACGGATTTTGGCGGGCTATGCGTTGAGTGACGGTTCAAATTGTTCACTGCAGCACTCGCTTTTCCTAGTTGTTTTTCTAACCGGTGGCAAAAACGGACGTGCTTGGCGCGCCACCAAAGAGACATCGGCTTACTTCCCGGCGTCCTTGACCTGCCCGACAGCAGTCTCATTGTCGAGGTACTACGAAAAATAATGATGCCGATTAAAAATGCGATTCACCGACTAGCCATTTCAGCGTGTTTGGTTGGAATCGGATTACTAGCGATTTCCAGCGCGATGGCTGCAACTACCGCGCGTATCGGATTTTCATCCAAGACAAGCGGTTTCAATGCGATAAATGCCCGCATTGCTGGAACCAGTGAGTATGCGTTGATCGAATTTATTGCGGCAGATGGGTCAATAAACCCAAACGTTGCAATCACCGTTACCACCAGCAATGCGGCGTTGATGAAGGTCTCGAAATTACCAATAGCGAATGCCCTTGGAAACTACGCACTTAGCGTCCCAATGAACGCAGGGAATGGCCTCGCAACGATTACGGCGACTGCCAATGTCAACGGCACGCTCTATACACGAACACGCGATTTTTCGATTACGCCAGCCGCAATCCCCGTGCCGCTCCCTGTCGGCAGCACATCGACCACGATCAATCGCGCACTCACACCAACCCTGGCTGCCGATCAATCCGGGTGCAGCACGATCAATTACTTTGATGTTGGTCCCGGTCAGACATATGTCGCGCTGGGACAATTGCCTTGGAGCATGCTAAAGGGCTGCGACACGGTACGGATTCATGCCAAGCCGAACGGAGGCGCATACAACGAGATGATGCTCATTTCCGCCGGCACTAACCTGGCACCGACAGCGCCTGACAAATTCATGCGCGTCGTTGGGGTCCTTGATCCCGTTACCGGCGCACGGCCGATCATCGATGGCACCAACGCAACGCAAGTCGAGACCATCGCGGGTAGTGCGCCGCGCTCGCTGCGCTACCACGACAACCCAAATCCCTCACGCGCGCTCTACAAACTTGGCCTGGTGATGGTGGGGCCTCAGCAGGGCTATGACTACAACAACGGCCCAGCCGGTTACATCAGCATTGAGAATCTGGATATTCAAAATTCCGTCTACAACGCATCCTTCACTGATGCGCTTTTAGGCCAGCAAGGCGCTTACGCCGCATTTGGCTCGTGTTTGTACGTTGAAGCTGCGGCGCATCTGGTGGTGAAAAACAACCTGATGCACAACTGTGGCAACGGCCTGTTTATCAATTCAAAAAATGGCGCAGTGGTTGAGCTTTCGCAGGATGTGTTGATTGAAGGCAACGCGTTTTACAACAATAGCAACGCGCCACAGGCGGGCGTCAGCAACGGCTTTTCCGAGCACAATAGCTATACCGAAGCGCGTGACATTATCTTTCAGTACAACTATTTCGGTGACGTGCGTCCTGGTGCGTTTGGCGATTGCCTGAAAGACCGCTCTTCGGGCTTGGTGGTGCGCTACAACACCTTTGCATCCACCTGTGGGCTGCAAATGAATCTGATGGATTCAACCGGCGGTGGCAGCTTGATCTGGGGAGATCATGGTTATGCCAATGTGTTTGTGTATGGCAATCTGTTTGACTTGTCTGCGCCGAACGCGAGTGTCAGCCTGCTCAATTTTGGTGGTGATAGCGGTACCGTTGCGAACTATCGTCAAGGCGTTTTTCACTTCTACAACAACACCATGTTCGTCAAAGGTGACGCCACCCATGGCAGCTACCCGGAGGTGTTTTTGTTTAATTTGAATGTGCCTTCCGCCGTTGCCGAGGTGACCAACAACGTATTTCAAACGTCGCCGTCTACCTCAGGTGCGCCGGGCAAAATTCAGACGATTGCATTCGGTAAAGGTACCGTAAACCTGCAAAACAATTGGGTATCGCCCAATGCTGCGCCCTACTGGCTTGGCCACTTATCAGGTGCGGTGGTGAATGGTTGGAACACCAATCTGGGCGCGAGCAACCAGCCGCTGTTTGTGAATGCGGCGACGCATGATTTCCGACTCTCACCAGCATCACCATTGATAAACGCGGGCGGCGCGCTGACCACGATCAATCTGAATATGCTTCCCGTGTCAGAACCGGTCACGCAACATGGTGTGATCCCGACACGTAAGCAAGATGGCGCAATTGATATTGGCGCTTTTGAGTTCTAGGCGTTCACGATCAATTAATTTTCGTGGTGCGCTTGCCGACGCCACGTTCAGAAATCGTATAGCGCGCGACGCGCGCTATACGTTTTTTTGCCTATGGCTGCCGGGGCCAACGCTCAACCAAGCCAAATTTCAGCTGCGAAACGGATGCCGCACCACAACTGTCTCTTCACGATCCGGTCCTGTCGAGACCAGATCAATCGACGTACCGACGAGCTGTTCGATCCGATTCAAATACGCCTGGGCGTTCTTCGGTAGTTTGTCCCAAGCCTTAACGCCGTAGGTGCTTTCGCTCCAGCCCGGATGGTCTTCAAATACTGGTTCGCAGTGCGCAATGCTGTCAGCGCCATAAGGAAGAATATCTGTTGTCTGTCCATCCATTTTGTAGCCGGTACATATGCGCAGGGTTTCCAAACCATCAAGCACATCCAGCTTGGTAATGCACAAGCCGGAGAGCCCATTGATCTGCGTGGCGCGTTTCAGCGCAGCGGCATCAAACCAGCCGCAGCGGCGCGGGCGCCCAGTGACGGAACCAAATTCATTGCCGCGTTTGCGCAAACGCTCGCCAATGTCGTTCTCGAGCTCGGTGGGGAACGGGCCAGAGCCAACGCGTGTTGCGTAAGCCTTGGTGATGCCCAGCACGTAGTTCAGCGCTTGTGGACCTACTCCTGCCCCTGCCGAAGCCTGCCCTGCCAAACAGTTGCTGGAGGTCACATAAGGATACGTGCCGTGATCAACGTCGAGCAGCGCAGCCTGCGCGCCTTCAAACAGCAAGCTCTTGCCCTCGCTCATGAGTCGATTCAAATCCGCAGACACGTCGGCAATCATCGGCTTGAGCCGCTCGCCCATTTTTAGCGTCGAATCAAAAACTTCATCCACCGAAACCGTTTCGGCCTTCAGATAATTCTTCAAAACAAAGTTGTGATAGTCGAGCACTTCGACGAGCTTTTCTCTGAATCGCTGCGGAAAATAAAGGTCGTGCAGGCGGATCGCGCGCCTTGCGACCTTGTCTTCGTAGCAAGGGCCGATGCCACGACCGGTCGTGCCGAGTTTTTCTTCGCCAAGCGCAAGCTCCCGCGCCTGATCGATGGCGACGTGATAGGGCAGAATCAGTGGGCAGGCTTCGGAAATACGCAGGCAGCTCATGACATCGACACCAGCGACAGCAAGCTCATCAATTTCCTGCAGCAGCGCCTGCGGCGATAGCACCACGCCGTTGCCGATATAGCAGGTGACTTGTGAATGCAAAATGCCCGAGGGGATCAGGCGCAGGATCGTCTTTTTGCCGTTGACTACGAGCGTGTGGCCCGCATTGTGACCGCCCTGAAAGCGGACAACTGCCGCGACTTCATCGGTAAGCCAGTCGACGATCTTGCCCTTGCCTTCATCGCCCCATTGGGTGCCGATGACGACGACGTTTCTTGCCATGTTGATTCCTTAGATGACGTAATTCAGATAAGTGGGACGGTCGTCCAGTGGCCGTCGATAAAACTGAGTCGGCGGTCGCAGTTGAGCTCGTGAAGATGACCTTCGTGACCGGGCAGATCTACGATCACGATTTCACCATTAGCACGTAATCTCGCCATTTCTGTGCGGGCGGCGAGATTGGGCTCCATCGGCGCAAGAATAGCTCCTCGTACGGGTTCGTCTGCGACCAGCGGCAGGATGGCTTTCAGATCCATGCTGAACCCGGTCGCCGGGCGGGCACGCCCGAATGCCTTACCGACTTCGTCGTAACGACCACCGCGTGCGACAGCATCAGATGCGCCGCGCGCAAAAGTGGCAAAGGTGATGCCGCTTTCATAGTTGAATCCACCCAGCTCGCCGAGGTCAACGCTGACATTGATACCCTGGTTGGCAAAGTGGTTGTTGATGGCGAGCAACTGCGCCAGCGCGTTACTGATGGTTTCGACTTTCGGCAGCACTTCCGCGGCCCGCTTCAGCGTCGAAGCATCGCCGTACAACGCCGGTAACGCGGCAATCGCGGGGTACGCTGTGCCAAGCTGACTCTTGATCGACGCCAATGCCGAAAGATCTTTGGCTTCCGTTGCCAGGAATGCCTGCTCCGCGATTTCAGCGGAAGCATTCACACTCGCAATCAATGAACGAAAAATAGCCGGATGACCAATGTCCAGTTGTAGGTCAACTACGCCGACTGCACGCAGCACATCCACCATCAACTGCTGAATTTCAATGTCCGCTTCCAGCCCTGCATGGCCGTACATTTCGGCGCCCGCCTGAAACGGTTGACGACTCTTCCCCAGACCTGCGGGCAAGGTATGCAATACGCTGCCCGCGTAACAAAGTCGGGTAACGCCTTGCCGATTGAGCAAGTGTGCGTCGATGCGGGCGACCTGCGGCGTGGTATCGGCACGAATGCCCAGTGTGCGGCCGGTTAACTGATCGACAAGCTTGAAGGTCGCCAGGTCCATATCGTGACCGGTGCCGGAAAGCAGGGACTCAACATATTCGAGCAGCGGTGGCATGACCAGCGCGAATCCGTGGCTGGCGAACAGATCTAGTGTGATTCGGCGCAGCCGCTCAAGCTTTCTCGCTTCGGCCGGTAGCAGATCCTCGATATTCTCGGGAAGCGTCCAGGTTCTCAAATCAGGTCACCATCAACAATATGGCCACGCCTATCAACATCGAAGCGAGGCCAACAAAGCGTAACTGACCATCAGTCAACTCGATGACACGTCTGAACGTCTCCCGCCACGCACGTGGCGCGAACAGTGGCACGATGCCTTCGAACACCAGCATCAATGCCAACCCTGCGAGCAGAATGTCTTTCACGAAAAGTGGCTGTTCCAGGAAATTGACGGGAGTTTGTGCATGCACAAACGTCAGACGCAAAAACGGCGCTGGTGAACATTTCACCGGCGCCGTTGACGAATTATACGCGAGTTGTGGTTCTAGTGTCGCATGGACCTACTTGCCACCTTTGTTCGGATTTTTCAGGTATTTGAAGAAGTCAGAGCTTGGTTCGAGCACCATGACGTCACTCTTGTTACGGAAACTGTTGCGATAGGCATCCATGCTGCGATAGAAAGCATAGAACTCGGGGTTTTTGGTGAACGCCTGCGCGTATATTTTTGACGCATTGGCATCGCCTTCGCCCTTGATTTTCTGCGCGTCCCGATAAGCCTCCGCTAAAATAATGTCGCGCTGACGCTCAGCGTCAGCCTTGATCTTGTCCGCATCGCCAGCACCAGTCGAGCGCAGTTCGTTCGCAACGCGCTTCCGCTCTGAATCCATCCGTTTATAAACGTCCGCATTGATTTCCTGCGCTAGATCTACGCGCTTTAGGCGAACATCCATCACTTCGATGCCGATACTGCGCGCATCCGCATCCGATTTGGCACGCAGGTCTTCCATGATCTTGTTACGTTCACCGGAGATGACTTCCGACAGTGTGCGTTTGCTGAACTCGTCCCGCAAATCATTGTTCACCGATTGTGCCAGGCGAATCTCAGCCTTGGAAAGGTCGCCCCCGGTCGATACAAAGAACTGTTTAACGTCGACAATGCGATATTTGACGTAAGAATCGACCAGAACATTGTTCTTCTCCATGGTCTGGATGCGTTCGGCATCCTTGGTGTCCAAGGTCTGGATGCGGGTGTCGTAGAGTCGAACGTTTTCAAGCATCGGCACGCGGAAGTAAAGTCCCGGCTCCTTCTGGATGGCCACCACTTCACCCAGGCGAAACTTGATCGCGGCTTGCCGCTGGTCTACGGTGTAAGCCGAAAACATCAGCAGGATCAGGATGAGAATAACGAAGCTTGCGACGACGGAGAAATTCTTTTGCATGATCATTCTCCTTATCGTGAGCGGGAGTCGCGCAAGCGATTCGCTTCGGTAACTATAGGGGCAGTTTCGGCAACGGCGGCGCGTGCTGGCGGGGCAATTTCCGAAGCGGTATTCGACGGCATTTGTTGTACCGCCTGCATCAGTTTATCGAGCGGCAAATAAAGCAGGCTGTTGCCACCCTTCTGGTCGACGACCACTTTGGTGGTGCTTTGCATCACCTGTTGCATCGTGTCCAGATAAAGGCGTTCACGTGTCACCCCAGGCGCTTTATCGTATTCAGTCAATACCTGCGAAAAGCGCGATGCGTCACCCTGCGCTCTGGCAATCACGAGTTGTTTGTGACCGTTGGCCTCTTCCAGCAGGCGCGCTGCAGCACCGCGTGCGCGCGGGAGGATGTCGTTAGCGTAGGCTTCGCCCTCATTCTTAAGACGCTCCCGATCCTGTTTGGCGCGTACCGCATCGTCGAAGCTGTTTTGTACCTGCTCCGGTGGCTGCGCATTTTGTAAGTTCACGATCGAAATCTGGATACCGGTCTTGTAACGGTCCAGGATCTGCTGCATGAGTAATTTCGTGCGCGCGGCAATATCGCCTCGGCCTTCGTACAACACGAAGTCCATCTTGCTTTTGCCAACGATTTCCCGCATCGCCGTTTCGGCTACCTGGCGAACAGCCTCCTTTGGGTCCTTATTGTTGAACAGGAACTCTTCAGGGCTTTTCAATGTGTACTGCACCGCGAACTGCACGTCGACGATATTCTGGTCCTGCGTCAGCATGAGTGCTTCTTCTTTGACCTTGGTTTTCTGGTTATTGCGATGTCCGATCTCTACCGCCTCAACCTGTGAAACGTTGACTATCTCGTTTGTTTCAATCGGGTAGGGCCAGCGCCAACGCAATCCTGCCTGCGTCGTCTGCGAATATTTACCCAGACGCAATTCAACGCCGCGCGTACCCTCCTGGACGATGTAAAAACCGCTCGCCAGCCAAAATGAGATTGCCAACCCCAAGCCCAGGACAAACACCCCGCCCATCATTGCCGCGCTAGGTGCACCAGACCCACCGGCGCCACCACCATCGCTGCCATTGTTGCCAGTTTTTTTACCGAAAAGACCGGAGAGTTTTTGATTGAATTTGCGCAAGATCTCGTCAAGGTCGGGCGGGCCTTCATTCTTGCCACCACGCTTGCCCCATTGCGGATCGTTCATTGACATGTCGGCACCGGTGCCGATTTCCGCCGCGGGAGCGGACTTTTTCATTCCCAGCAAGTAGCGCACCCGATAAACTGGGTAAGCCAGTAGCGCTGCGGTAGCTGCCAAGGGCGCAATTAATACTGTTCGATCCAAAAATTGCATGCAATCTGCTCCGGGTAAAGATAAATATGCCGCTGCTATTGCGCCAGGCTTAGTTTCGCTGACGTGGTGTTTTCTGGTATCTCGTCGCGCAGACCGTCATCAAAGTGATCAGCTGGCGACTGTGACTTTCTGGCCTGATCTTCCAGACCCCATTCCTTTATAGTTTCGCGCAAATGAGCAATCCCGACACTTTGAAGTGCGCTGACGCGACACTCACGAATTTTACCACCTTCGTCTCGAATGACTGCGCCCAGCGGCACATCCTCGAGCCTGTCAATTTTGTTGTGAACGATGATTTGCGGAATATGGTCGGCGCCGATTTCGGCCAGCACGACATTTACGTCTTCGATCTGTTGCTCACGCAGAGGATTGGCAGCATCCACAACATGAAGCAGTAAATCCGCCTCCATGGCCTCAGTCAGCGTTGCATGAAAAGCGGCAACCAGATTATGCGGCAGGTCGCGAATGAAACCCACCGTATCGGACATCGTTACGTGAATGCCGGGCTCGATATAGAGCTTTCGCGTGGTCGTGTCGAGGGTAGCAAACAACTTGTCCGCGACATAGGCTTCGGAACGCGTCATGCGGTTGAACAAAGTCGATTTTCCGGCGTTGGTATAGCCGACGATGGAGACGTTGAATACGCCCGCCCGCATGCGACCGGCGCGCTGCGTGGAGCGTTGCCGGCCGATTTTTTGCAACTTTTCTTTCAGGCGCTTTATGCGGTCACCAATGAGTCGACGATCCAGCTCAAGCTGGCTTTCACCCGGCCCACCGCGCACGCTGATGCCACCGCGCTGACGCTCAAGGTGCGTCCAGCCACGTACCAACCGAGTCATCAGGTGTTGCATCTGGGCGAGTTCAACCTGCAGCTTGCCTTCCGCACTGCGCGCTCGTTGAGCGAAGATATCGAGGATCAGGTCGGTCCGGTCGATGACACGAACCCCGACAATTTTTTCAATATTGCGAATCTGAATCGGCGAGAGCTGGTGATTGAACACCACCAGGTTTACATCGAGCTCTATGACGCACGCTGCGATCTCATCGATCTTCCCGCTACCGGCAAAGGTACCGGCGTCCGGCTTGGTCCGCCTGCAGGCTATCGTCTGCACAACGGATGCGCCAGCGCTGGTCACCAGTTCGACTGCTTCAGCCAGACGATCTTCAAAAAGCACATCGTGAAAATCAATGCCGACGACGATAGCCAGATTGCGGCCCGGCGACTGGAGTGGCATCTGCCGTTCGGTTGAACCTGGATTCATGTGGGGGATATTAGTGGACGGACGCAAATAGACTCGCCCAATGCCATGAACATTGGGACGGATATCGAAATATCAAACCGTTGTGTGTCCTGTCGCGGACACAAAAATCGTCGGTGCGACAGTGATCAGCCTTCGCCCGGCGCCTCGAACGGGACCGTCACCGCGCGCGCAGGCACGACTGTCGAAATTGCGTGCTTATAAACCATTTGCGTGACGGTGTTTTTCAGCAAGACCACATACTGGTCGAAAGACTCGATCTGCCCCTGCAGCTTGATGCCATTAACGAGATAAATTGAAACGGGGACATGTTCCTTGCGCAGTATGTTAAGGAACGGGTCTTGTAAAAGTTGCCCTTTTGCACTCATATTCTTGTTCTCCGATTTCTAAACTGCTGTTTACAGGCAGACGGCCCAATCCGGGCCCATCTTTCACTGATTGTTCCAAGTGGCCACGCGAAGCGCGAACATCCGAAACCGCCCAATTTTGCCTGATCGAAATAAAACTCTAACCTAATCGCACAAAGTCTGCACAGATTGTCTGTTGTTGCTTTTGAGATGACAGCAAGTTCCGGGCCGGGTTCCCCTAAATTAGGTAAACAGCCTATAAAGCGGAATTTTCTGGAGCTACTATGTTGAGCGTAGTCAGCTGTACATTTTCTTGGAGCGAATTCTGCCGCGACGACGCTGCCGTTCCTGGCTGGCAGTGATTTCCTGCGGTTTCTTGTTGGCATACGGATTGGTTGCCTGCTTCAAATCTACCCGCAGCGGCGTGCCTTTCAGTTTGAACGCGTCACGGAACGCGTTTTCAAGGTAACGCTTGTAGCTGTCGGCGAGATTCGCAAGCCCGGTGCCATGCACCACAACGACCGGCGGATTATGTCCACCTTGGTGCGCGTAACGTAATTTTGGACGGTTCAGCCCATTCATCGGGGGCTGATGTGCGGCCACCGCAGCAATGAGCGCACGCGTAAGTTTTGGCGTCGATAACTTCGCCATCGCGGCGGCAAAGGCCTCATCAATGGACGCAAACAACGGCATTACGCCCATGCCATCCTTGGCGGAAATCGTATGAAAGTTTGCAAAGCTGAGAAAGTGTAGCTTCCGGTCATATTCCATCTTGGTGCGGTCCCGCGTGTAGCTATCCAGGTTGTCCCATTTGTTGATGCCTACCACTAGCGCGCGACCCGATTCGAGAATGAATCCGGCAATGTGTGCGTCCTGTTCGGAAATCTCCTGCCGAGCGTCCATCAACAACAGCACGACGTTCGCATCTTCAATTGCCTGCAATGTCTTGACGACCGAAAATTTTTCAACAGCTTCAAACACCTTTCCACGCTTGCGTATGCCGGCGGTATCGATAATCGTGTACTGCTTTCCATTTCGAAGTAAAGGAATGTAGATCGAATCCCGCGTCGTGCCGGGTTCATCAAACGCGATGACGCGGTCTTCGCCGAGCAGACGGTTGACCAGCGTTGATTTGCCTACGTTTGGCCTGCCGACGATGGCGATCTTGGGATGGTCCGGCTCCGGCTCGTCCTCGGCATCCGGGAAAGGCGCCAAGACATCTTCGATCAGCTGTCGTACACCCTCGCCGTGTGCGGCTGAAATGGCGATGGGATCGCCGAGCCCGAGTTCATGGAATTCCGCAACGACGACATCCTCATTCATGCCTTCAGTCTTGTTCACCGCAACAGTGACCGACACGCCTCGCGAAATGGCGTCCTTGCGCAAACGCTCACCGATGATCTTGTCTTGTGGCGTAAGCCCCTGCCGACCATCGACGACAAAGATGATGGCATCGGCCTCGGCAATGGCCTGCAAGGTCTGCTTGGCCATTTCGTGCATGATTCCGTCAGTGACCTTGGGCTCAAATCCGCCGGTGTCAACAACCAGATACGGGCGCCCCGCGCCGCGACCGTGGCCGTAGTGCCGATCTCGTGTCAGACCTGGCATGTCTGCAACAATTGCGTCGCGCGTCTTGGTTAGACGATTGAACAGCATCGATTTGCCGACGTTAGGTCGACCGACAATGACAATGGTGGGTTTCATATTTTTGCGACACCCCGAATACGGGGTCGGCGCTACTTTACAGTGATGGCAAACACGCCACCCTTATCGGTCTGCGCAATGGCACCGTCGCCGTTTTTCAGGAGGGAAACGACGCGACTCCCGTCCGTGGATAAACGACCAATCAAATCACCGTTTTCGATCGACATTACATGAATGAGCCCGTCTTTATCGCCGACCACCAGCTTGCCGTTAACTAGTATCGGCGTGCCAGGGTCACGGCGCACAAGCTTTTCGAGTTTCCACAATGTAACGCCGTTGGTTTTGTCGAGCGCATAGAGATTGCCCTCCACATCCGCCACGTAAACGTTTTTCGCGTCCACCGCGACGCCATCCGGGCTGGAAATTTCGCGCGACCACAGGACATTACCGCTCAATGTCTCGACACAGCCTGTGCGCCCCTGATACACGGCGGCGCAGACACGCGTGTCGTCGAGCACGGGAACGCCAGCAACATCGGCGACACGTTCCAACTCCGTCGCGCCGCGAGCCAGCGAGATGGTCGCCTCCCAGATGGGCTTGCCGCCTTCAACTTCAATCGCGACGACCTTGCCACCAGGGTAGCCGGCGTAAAGCGTGCCACGATTGGCTACGATGCCCGCATTGGTACGTAACGTTAGCGCGGGTGTCGCCCGCTGAAACACCCATTGACGCTTACCGTCGATGCGGTTCAATGCGAAGATGCGGCCGTCCGCTGTACGTACGATAACCTTGTCGGCGACCACCGCCGGGAATGCGAGAACGTCGCCAGAAACATTCGCTTTCCAGAGTGAGCGTCCCGCCGAGTCAAAGGCAAGCACGTCACCTTTGACGCTTGCCACGACGACCAGATTGTCACCAACGCCAACGCCGCCAGCCAATCTGGCCTTGGTTTCTATTCGCGTGACAGTCCGCCCGCCTTCTTCCGCCAAGGCGTACACGTCACCGCCATTCGACGCCGCATAAACCAGCCTGTCGCCAAAGCCCGGCACAAACATATAGCCACCGGACTTCCCCACGTTGGCCGACCAAACGAGGGCGGCAGCGTTCGTCGCTGGCATCGCAGACAATGCCGGCGGTTTCTTGTCGCTACTTCCAAACCAGGCACAACCGCTCGCCGACGCTGCGAGCATACCGGCGAGCAGGATTCGAACCGTAAGCCTGGAGCAAGCGCCGATACCCAAACCAGTGATATCGTTAAAGCCTTCGGGAGTTTGCGGGCTATGCCCAGCTTCGTTGATCACTTTGCGGCCTCTTTCGTATCTTTCTTGTCTTTGCCGTCATCTTTATTGTCTGCGGGCTTCGCCGAGCTCCCACCCGCGCTATCGAGCTTGGCCTGAGAGAGTGCTTTCATTGGGCTTCGGTCGCTCGCCTTTTCTACAGCGATCTGATACGCCGCTCTTGCCTCGTCACGACGGCCCTGTGCGCTGAGTACGTCGCCGCGCAAATCGGACGCCATCGACACAAATGCGTCGTCCCTAACCTGATCGAGTACCTTTAGCGCCTCATCAAACTGTTTTTCTTCCAGAAGCACGCTGGCCAGACGAATTCTCGCCACGCCGCCGTGCACCGCTGGCCCTTTGTCGACAACCCATTGCAGATGTTTCTTGGCCGTTGCGAAGTCATTAGCATCAAAGGAAGCCTTCGCAGCCATCAACTGTGCTTCGCTCGCATAGAAAGCACTGGGAAATTTCTCCGCGATCGCACTGGCCGCCTCTGAAAGCTTTTTGCTTTCCTTGGACGCTGCCGCCTCTTGTGCGGTCTGCTTCACGCTCTTGAACAGCAACTCAGCTTGTTCGCCTTGTGACTTTTGGTAGTAACGCCAGCCCTGCACTGACAGCACGCCGATGATGAATGCGCCAATCGCTACGTAAACCCAAATCCCCCACTTCGTCCACCAGTCCTTCAGTGCGTCGATGCGTTCTTGTTCTTCCAGATCGTAAGCTGCCATACCGAATGTTCCTGCCTTTCTAACCGATTAAATCCGACTTCAACACTGTGCTCCGCGTGTGCGACGCAACAGCATCCAACGGCAGCGTTACCTGCTCGCCACCTTCGCGCAAATTCTTCACGCTCACTGTCCCTGCAGCGACTTCATCCGGGCCGAGAATGATAGCAAAGCGGGCGCCACTGGCGTCAGCCTTTTTCATCTGCGACTTAAAACTGGCCGTCTTGCCGTCCGGTGTTCCGTGCAGTACCACATGGAGATCACGGTCCCGCAATTGCTCGGCGACGGTAAATGCGTGTCGCGACAATCCATCGGCATAAACCACATAAGCGTCCGAGGTCTCTGGCGCTTGTTTCGCACTTTCTGCCAACAGCATCATGACACGCTCAACGCCCATACCGAAGCCGCACCCCGGCGTGGATTTCCCGCCCAGTTGCTCGAACAGCCCGTCATATCGACCACCGCCGGCGATAGTCAGTTCCCAGTCACGGCCCTTGGCGATGAACTCAAACACGGTTCGGTTGTAATAATCGAAGCCTCGCACCAGTCGAGGGTTAACGACGTACGACAATCCAGCCGCGTCTAGCCGCTGCGTCACACCCTCAAAATGCGCCACTTCCTGCTCGCCAAGATAGTCTTTGAGTTTCGGCGCACCACCTACCAAGGCCTGCATTTTTGGATTCTTGGTATCGAGTGTGCGCAATGGATTGGTGTACAGCCTGCGCTTGGCGTCGTCATCAAGTTCGTCCGCATGGGATTCGAAATACTTCACTAGCGCCTCGCGGTGCGCCATGCGGGCGGCGGCGTCGCCGATCGAATTGACATGCAGCGCGACATCTTTGAAGCCGAGCTTTTGCCACAGCCGCGACAACATCAAAATCTGCTCGGCATCGACATCCGGGCCGGCAAAGCCCATCGCCTCTACGTCGAACTGGTAAAACTGGCGAAGGCGGCCTTTCTGAGGGCGCTCGTGCCGGAACATCGGCCCCCAGGTCCAGACTCGTTTAGGCCCCTCGTACAAAATATTGTGTTCGATCGCCGCACGTACCAAGCCAGCGGTTGCTTCTGGACGCAGGGTCAGCTTTTCGCCGTTCATCGCATCCTCAAACGAATACATTTCCTTTTCGACAATGTCCGTCACTGCGCCTATCGAACGCACAAACAGCGGCGTAGACTCAACGACAGGCGTGCGCATCAAGCGATAGCCATATTGCTCGAACACCCGGCGCGTCGTGTCCTCGAGGAATTGCCATAGCGGCGCGTCCTGCGGAAGCAGATCGTTCATGCCGCGTACGGCTTGCAGGGTTTTACTCATGAATTGTGCTGAAGTTACGAGGAGCCAGGGTTATTGGGTCTAAAGCGGCGTCTGCGTCGATCAGCGCGCGCACCCTGGAAAACTCGCTATTTTACAGGGATTTAGCGTTTGTTCGCCAATGAAGACGCGTGTCGCGCGAGGGTTCGCAATGAGGAAGCTTGCAATAGCGCACAGAATATAAGATCAAGCATTGGTGAGCTTTTCGAGACACTTTACGTCTGCGGACCGCACCAGCCTTAGAGTTTCAGTTATTTTTGCGGGCCGAGGGCATTCCAGTCGTGCCGGGTTTTCAGTGTCGCTCACGCGATCTGTTTGATGGGGATTTCTTTCTTGCGTGAACGGGTCGCGCGGACTGCACCCGCTGCGTAATTTTTTGCGACGTATTCATCGACCAATGCGTGAAACTCCTCCGCGATGCGGTCGCCCTTTAGCGTCACCGCTTTTTCGCCGTCGATATATACCGGCGCGACGGGGCGTTCGCCCGAGCCAGGTAGTGAAATGCCAATATTGGCGAGCTTCGATTCACCCGGACCGTTGACGACACAGCCCATCACCGCAACGTGCATCTCTTCCACGCCTGGGTATTTTGATTTCCACACGGGCATCTGATCGCGAAGATACGTCTGAATATTTTCAGCCAGTTCCTGGAAAAAGGTGCTGGTGGTGCGGCCACAACCGGGGCAGGCCGCAACCATTGGCGTAAACGAGCGCAAACCCATGGTCTGTAAAATTTCTTGCGCAACGATGACTTCGCGGGTTCGATCTCCACCCGGCTCCGGCGTGAGCGAGATACGGATCGTGTCGCCAATACCCTCCTGTAACAACACACTTAGCGCAGCAGTCGATGCGACGATGCCTTTGCTACCCATCCCTGCTTCAGTAAGGCCAAGGTGCAGAGGATAGTCGCAGCGACTGGCCAAATCGCGATACACGGCGATCAAGTCCTGCACCGCGCTCACCTTACAGCTAAGAATAATTTTGTCGCGCGCCAGTCCCAACGCTTCCGCCTTCTGTGCACTTTCCAGCGCCGAAACAATCAGTGCCTCGCGCATTACCGCATCCGCCTCTTTAGGAGCATCCAGTGCTGCATTTTCATCCATCATTCGGGCAATCAGTTCGGGGTCGAGCGAACCCCAGTTCACGCCGATGCGCACCGGCTTATCGAACTTGATTGCAGCTTCAATCATGGCGCCAAACTGGTCGTCCCGTTTGCTGCCCTGACCGACATTTCCCGGATTGATGCGAAGCTTCGCAAGCGCCCTGGCACACTCGGGCACTTCCGTCAGAAGTTTGTGCCCATTGAAATGAAAGTCACCGACCAGTGGAACATGCACGCCCATGGCATCAAGTTCAGCCCGAATCTTAGGGACGGCACGCGCAGCTTCCAATGTGTTTACAGTAATTCGCACGACTTCAGAGCCTGCGCGCGCAAGTGCGGCTACTTGGGCGACGGTACCGGCGACATCCTCAGTATCCGTGTTGGTCATTGATTGCACCATGACGGGCGCGCCGCCGCCTACAGCGACATTGCCAACATAAACCTGCCGCGATTGACGGCGTGGAATTGCAAGAGACACGTTCTACTCCAATGAAGTCGCTTTTATGTGCGTATGGCCGCGTTTACTTGACCGTCATACGGGCGACTGTTGCCCGGGTGTGTGGCGCAAGGTCGATCTCCTTGCCGTTATACGCGAGCCGCGTCGCTTTGGCATTGCCAATGACAACGGTGAAGGGCGCCTTGCCGGTCACCTCCTCGGCATCGCCACCTTTGAAAATTTTGTCGACGACCACTTTGCCGTTGGCATCCTGGACCCGGACCCATGACCTGTCTGAAAACGTTAGTCCCAGCATGCCACTTCCCGTCGTTACCGGCACTTGAGCCGGCGGGGCAACATCGTTCTTCACTAAAGGCGGTGAGACAGACTGAGGAGACGCAACGGTTGCCGCCGGCGCTGACTTCGGCATAGGCGTCTGAGCACCCGACAATGCTGGTGTTGGTTGGGCGGGCACTGGCGCTGCCTGTGTTTGCAATTGCGCTGGCTGCGCCTGTTCTATATCCGATGTGCCACTTGGGCGAGCCCCAACTGCCTGGCGTGGCGCGGCAACAGGTACCTGTTCAGGGATCGCAATGGGAACGCTGACTGCCGTCTCTGCTGTATCCGCTTTCGGACGTCCGCCCTCCGCAAGGTACGGCCGCACATATTCCCACCACCACCAAACGATGATGAGGACCAGGAGCGAGATCACGGCAACGATCACCAAGCGTCCGCGCGGCGTGGCCAGATCACCTCCCGGAGTCGGTACGTTGATATTCTGCTGTGATGGTACAACGATGTAACTGGCACTGACAGGTACCGCGGCGAGATGCGTTTTCTCAAGTAGCGCCAGTGCGCTTTCCGGTTTTACACCGACCTCTTTGGCGAAATTGCGAACGAAGCCGCGCAGGAAGGTGCCCGACGGCAGCGACGAGTAGTCGCCCGCCTCCAACGCACGCACTTGTTTGATACCCATACGCAAACGCGCTGCGACATCCCCTATGGACAACCCGGCCTTGTCGCGCGCCTGCCTGAGCAATTCTCCGACGGAGTCACCGGTCGCGTCATTACCGCCTTGCGACAGTTCATGCGTCGTCGCCGCGTTCAAGGCGCCAGCCAGAGGCTGCAAACGATCTGAGTTGATCATACGTTTTTCACCAATTGTGACGTTGCCCCAGCTTCAGTTTAGATCGCCAGCGGCGCGCGTTTGAGGTGCGTCCGGGAATCGCCTGCGCAATTGCTGTACATAGCTGGATTCCGCCGATTTGTCGCCCTGCATTCGGGCAATGCGCGCACCCAGCAACAGCGCGTCCGCGCTTGGCGACTGGACCAGCCGATTATGTCTGGCGATAAACGCTTCGGCCTCGCGTACTTTTCCACGGGCGAACTCAATTTCGGCCAGTTCGTAGAGACCTGCCGCAAGCAATGGCTGGCGCTGTACTGCAGCCCTGAACTGCACCTCAGCACCTCGAATATCGTTGGCCTTCTTCAAGCAGAGACCAGAATTGTAAAGCGCGCTTTCAGGCGTTGCGTACAGCGGGTTCTTTAACGCCGCCTGAAAATATTGCATCGCATTGGCCGGATTCTGCCGCTGACATACAAACCCGCCGTAATTGTTTAGCGTTTCGGAATCATTTGGCATGAGCCGCAGCGCCTGCTCAAACGACTGCGCGGCCTGCGCATCATCGGCCAACTGCATGTAAATGATGCCCAACATATTGTATGCGGGTGCGTGGCTGGGACTGGCGGCAACTGCCTGCTTGGCGGCCTCAAGCGCGACGGCCAGATTGCCCTGGCGATAGTATTCAGCAGCTCTCTCAGTATGAATTTTTGCGCGCTGTAGAGGGTCACTTTTGACAATCTGATCCGGGACTCGGGTTTCAACTGCCGTCGAAGAAACGCAGCCCTGCAACATTCCCATTGCACCAACGGCTAGTACGAAGACTGTGGCGAGCGTTTTTTTCACTGCGTGTTCCTTAGGTCAGTTTGAACGGCGGCGCGACTGAAT
Source organism: Burkholderiales bacterium (assembly GCA_038321965.1). GTDB lineage: Bacteria > Pseudomonadota > Gammaproteobacteria > Burkholderiales > Usitatibacteraceae > UKL13-2. The sequence goes on from JBBQFL010000018.1 coordinate 58,215, forward strand.
TTGACGACGCTGGAACGACTCGATTTATCGACAACCTGTCCTGCCAATTGGCCACAGGCTGCGTCGATATCGTCACCGCGCGTCTTACGAACCGTGACGACAAAACCAGCCGTTTGCAGTATCTCGCGAAAACGATGAATCGCATTATTGCTCGACCGTCGATATGGCGCGCCGGGAAATTCATTCCATGGAATCAAGTTGAACTTACATGGTAAATCGCCAACCAGCTCGACTAACTCGTGTGCTAGCTGTGCCGAATCATTTACGCCGCTGAGCATCACGTATTCAAATGTGACGAAATCGCGCGGCGCCGCTTCCAGATAGTCCCGGATCGCCGGGAGCAATTGGGCAAGCGGATACTTTTGGTTTATCGGCACGAGAACATCGCGCAGAGTGTCATTTGGCGCATGCAACGATACCGCGAGTGCGACAGGACAACGATCTTTCAAACGCGTCAGATTGGGCACGATCCCGCTGGTGGACAATGTGACGCGCCGGCGAGACAAGCCATAGCCATGGTCATCCAACATGATGTCCATGGCCGCTGTGACGTTATCGAAATTGGCCAATGGCTCGCCCATTCCCATCATTACCACGTTGGAAACGATACGCTGCCCCTTCGGGTCGCGTCCCATCGCCTTGTTTGCCCACCAAAGCTGGCCGATGATTTCTGCGGACGTAAGATTGCGATTGAATCCCTGCTTGCCTGTGGAGCAAAACGTACAATCCAGCGCACAGCCGACCTGACTGGAAACACAAAGCGTGCCACGATCATCTTCCGGAATGAACACGACCTCGATGCCATTGCCGGTACCAACGTCGAGCAGCCATTTACGCGTACCGTCCTTGGACGCCTGCTCGGTCAACAATTTTGGCGCGACGATAGTCGCAAAATCCGGCAACTTCAGCCGCAGCGACTTGGCCAGATCGGTCATTTCATCAAAGCTTTCAGCGCCGCCCTGATGAAGCCAGCGAAACACCTGCCTGGCGCGAAATGGCTTCTCCCCCAGATCGGCGAAAAACGTCGTCATCTCGACCAAGCTCATGCCGAGTAGATTTGGTTTATCGCCTTTCGCGTATTGGGGGACCGCCACTGTTGCGCTCAGGTTTCTTAACGAGAATAAACGTTCAACGCCGGGAAGTAATAGGCAATTTCCACGGCAGCCGTATCAGGAGCGTCAGAGCCATGAACGGCGTTGGCGTCAATACTATCGGCGAAGTCAGCACGAATGGTGCCCGGCGCTGCTTTTTTAGGGTCAGTCGCACCCATCAGGTCGCGATTTTTGAGTATTGCGCCCTCGCCTTCAAGCACCTGAATCATTACCGGGCCGGAGATCATGAAGCTGACGAGATCGTTAAAGAACGGGCGCGCTTTATGGACTGCGTAGAAGCCTTCGGCCTCTGCACGCGACAGGTGTACCATGCGAGCCGCAATAACTTTCAAGCCAGCTTTTTCGAAGCGGGAATAGATTTCACCGATGACGTTCTTGGCGACGGCGTCGGGTTTGATGATGGAGAGTGTCTTTTCAATTGCCATTTAATAATCCTATATAACTTGATAAAAACATTCCATTTTAGCACGTAACACCGCATTGAATCGCGGTTCTGAGCGCTATTTTGCCTGCAATACCAAGCGATTGTTGGCGCGGCGAATGACAAAGTCATGACCACCTGCCAGTTGCGGTTTGCTGGTCGGCGCCACCCGAAATAATTGTCCCGCCCATTCCCTCAATTGTGCTTGCGAGGGGACCGGCGCGCGTTGCCATTTAAGCCAGTGGTAAAGCGCATTTGTCTGTCGCGCCAGCGGCAACGAGTCCAACCCGGTTGCAATCGCATTCGTGCCATCCCAGGCCAAATCAATCCTGGCCAGCGCTTCCAACATTTCATCGGCATCAGCAGCATGCCTTGCCGCGCGCGCCAGTGAAACAACGTAATGTGGAAAGCGCCCGGACAATCGCGGCGCAATATCGTGCCGCAAGAAATTGCGCGTGTAGGCAGTATCAGTATTGGATTCATCTTCTACCCATTTCAGACCGCGTTCACGCGCCTCGGCTTCAATCTCAACGCGAGATACGGCTAGCAGCGGACGCAGGATGGTTTGGGCTGCGGACACGACCCTTACTTCCCCCATCCCGGCTAGCCCTTTAAGCCCTGTTCCGCGCAATAGCTGGTGCAGGACAGTTTCAGCCTGATCGTCTGCATGCTGCGCCAGCACTACGTAAGGCGAGCCTTCGTCGGCAAAAGCCGTGTATCTGGCCACCCGGGCCGCCCCTTCGATGCCTGCGGGCGATTTCCTATCGACACTTACCCTCGCGACGGTTAGTGGAATTTCTCTAGCGTTGCAAGCGTTTGCACAAAAAGCCGCCCAAGCGTCGGCGTTTGAACTCAAGCCGTGGTGCACGTGAATGGCGGCTAGTTCGAGGTCCAAAGTACTTCTCAGTCCGTCGATCAAGGCGAGTAAAACCATCGAATCCACGCCGCCGGACAAAGCGATAGAGACCCGTTTTCCGTGAATCTTTTGGCGGACCAGAAAATTCTCAACAATGACATTTAGCGATGCGATTTACGGCTCCAGCGACGCGAAGGAAATTCTTGCAAGGCGCTATACGCGCCAATCGCTCAATTCGTGATGGGCTGAGATGCGCAGCACCAAAAATTCAAACTCTATGTCTGGAGCGCTTCTACAGCCAAAAAACCGCTGCGGGCCGCACCCGATCTAGTGTATGGTCCAGTTTTGCAGGCGCTACTCAACCAACTCCCTGAACTTGCCTAGCTCCAGCAATTTCTTCTGCCGCTCTTGCACGATAACATCGGGCGATTTTTCCGAGAGTGTTTTCAAGGAATCGGCAATTGCCTTCTTCAATGTCGCAGCCATTGCCTGCGGATCCCGGTGGGCACCACCCAGGGGCTCATTGATGATTTTGTCAATCAGACCGAGTGCTTTGAGTTTTGGCGCGGTGATGCCCAGCGCTTCGGCAGCCTCGGATGCCCGACCCGAATCCTTCCACAAGATAGCTGCGCAGCCCTCGGGGGTAATGACCGAATAAGTAGAGTATTGAAGCATGTAGGTCACGTCGCCGACGGCGATCGCCAAGGCGCCGCCGGAGCCGCCCTCGCCGATGATGGCGCAAACAACCGGGACGCGCAGGCCCGCCAATACGTATAGGTTGTGCCCAATCGCCTCCGACTGTCCGCGCTCCTCCGCGCCGACACCGGGATAGGCACCGGGCGTGTCGATCAGGGTCACGATCGGCACGCCGAACTTCTCGGCCAGCTTCATCAGGCGCAGCGCCTTGCGATAGCCTTCAGGACGCGGCATGCCGAAATTGCGAAACTGGCGCTCTTTGGTATCCCGGCCTTTTTGATGGCCCATCACCATCACCGTCTGCCCGTTGAATCGCGCCAAACCACCGACTAGTGCCGGGTCTTCGGCATAGCTGCGATCACCGTGCAACTCTTCGAAGTCGGTCATCATCAAGCTGATGTAATCGAGCGTGTATGGGCGCTGCGGGTGTCGCGCAACCTGCGAAATCTGCCAAGCGTTCAGTTTGGCGTAGATATCCTTGGTCAACGTCTGGCTTTTCTTGGCAAGTTTGCCGATTTCGGCCGAAATATCGACGGCAGAATCGTCCTGCACAAAGCGCAGTTCCTCGATTTTGCTTTCTAATTCCGCAATCGGCTGCTCAAAATCGAGAAAATTGAATTTTTGTGGGGTCATTCAGTTTGTGTGCTGTTTTCTCAATCGCCAATGATACCAAGTCCCACGGTTATAATTCGGCGATGGGCAATCGACTGACCAAGATCACGACACGCACCGGAGACAAAGGCACGACCGGCCTCGGCGACGGCACCCGCGTCCTCAAAAGCGCGCTTCGCGTAGCGGCAATTGGCGATATCGATGAACTCAACAGCATGTTGGGACTGTTGCTCACGGAGCCTTTGTCGGACGATGTACGGTCGACGCTGACGCGCATTCAAAACGAGTTGTTCGATCTGGGCGGTGAAATCTGCATCCCCGGCCATGTCGTTCTGACCGATACCCACGTATTGTTTCTTGATTCTGAAATCAGCCGCCTCAATGCCGACCTCCCTCCGCTGAAGGAATTCATTTTGCCGAGTGGGTCGCGGGCCACAGCCTGCTGCCACCTCGCGCGCACGATTGCGCGGCGTGCTGAGCGCGCGCTCGTTGCACTCTCGCAAAGTGAAGCGATTTCTCCACGCGCGCTGCAGTATTTAAATCGGCTCTCAGACTTACTCTTCATACTGGCGCGCAATTTGAATCGCCACGCCGGTGTCGGCGATGTTTGCTGGCAACGCCTTCCTTTGACTACAGAAGCACGCTAACACCATGTCGACACTGCCTCCACCGATGCCAAATGCCGTCAATGAGCGGCTCGCAGCGCTATTGGCGCAAGCGGGTCTGGGCAATCGTGCTGCCTTCGCTGACTTATATGAAGCGACAAAATCGAAACTGTTTGCCGTTTCGCTTCGTATAGTCCGTGAGAGGCATATCGCCGAAGAGGTTTTGCAGGACAGCTTTGTGAATATCTGGAACAACGCCACTAAATATGCAGTCGCGCAATCCGCACCCATGACATGGATGACGGCGATCGTGAGGAATCGCAGCCTCGATATCGTCCGCCGCCCCTTTGCCGAGGTGCAGGATGAAGATGACTTCTTTGCGAGCAATATGGAAGACGGGCGTCCCGGCCCGGACGATCAGTTGGCCACTCGCCGCGACCAGGTGAAAATCGAGCACTGCATGAAGGGTCTGGATGGAGAGCAGCAGCAAACAATTTCGCTTGCCTTCTTTCAAGGACTCTCGCACTCCGAAGTTGCCAGCCATCTTGGCAAACCGCTGGGCACGGTGAAAACGCATATCCGGCGTGGCTTGCTGAAGTTGAAGGGATGCCTGGAATCATGAAACTTGGCAATCCTGAACTTCGCAGCAGGCTGGCATCGGAATATGCACTGGGCACCTTGCGCGGTGGCGCACGCCGGCGTTTTGAGGACTACCTGAAACGCGATGTGGCGTTGCGCGCAGACGTCGAACGCTGGGAAATGTACTTATCGCCGCTGGCAGAGCGACTCGCTCCCGTGGACCCCCATGCCCGAGTTTGGAAAAAAATCGAAGCGCGACTCGTTGGTGCGAGCGATGCAGCTGTTGCCAGCGAGAAAGCTGGCCTTTGGGAGAGTCTTTATTTTTGGCGCAGTTTTGGCTTGGGCGCAAGCGGCCTGGCGGTTGCCTTACTGGCGACCATGCTTACGCTGAAACCTGTTGAACAAAGTCCGATATTGACAGCGGTGCTTGCCGAAGATAACAACGTGGCGCGTGTTTTTGTCGAGCAATCGAAACCCGGTCTGCTCATGGTAAAGATGGTCACGCCGTGGAAAACCATGAATGGCATGGCGCTGGAGCTGTGGGTCGTTCCTAAGGATGGCGCGCCACGGTCGTTGGGGCTGATTAACGACACTGGCGAAACACGGCTCGTGTTTACCGGCATGGACGAAAAACTGTCCGGCGGACTGGTGTTTGCGTTGTCGAAAGAACCGCCGGGCGGATCGCCTACGGGTCAGCCAACGGGCAGCGTGATGTGCAAGGGTGCCATTGCCCATATGCCGTCCAAACTGCCGCGTTCGCCGATCTAGCGCGACCGTCGCGCATTGCCTGTGCGCTCTCTGGCAATAAGACTGAATTTCCTATGGCGATTCGCCATACGGATGCTCGCGAGCACACTGTTGTTGACCGCGCCTGTTTTCGCATACGCGGGCCTGCCCACGCCGATTCTTCTTGCCAACGTGCTCGGTGAGCACGTCGATCCCGCCGCGTATCTGGTGAGCGAAAAATTCGATGGCGTTCGCGCGATCTGGGATGGAAAAACCTTGCGTTTTCGTAGCGGTCGAACCGTCAATGCGCCGGATTGGTTTATCGCCAAACTACCGGCCGAGAAGCTAGACGGCGAATTGTGGCTGGCACGCGGCGCGTTTGAGCGTCTCTCCGGTTATGTCCGCAAAACGACGCCGCTGGATGAAGACTGGCGGCAAATCAAATACATGATATTTGAGCTTCCGGATGGCGCAGGGTCGTTCGCAGATCGCGCCGCGAAAATTCAGGAAGTCGTCGCGGCTGCCAAATGGCCGCAACTTGTCGCCGTTGAGCAATTCAAAGTCGCGGATCGGGCTACGCTAAAACGCAAACTCGACCAAGTCGTCCGCCAAGGCGGTGAAGGCTTGATGCTGCACCTCGCAGCTGCCACCTACGTGACGGGCCGAAGTGATGTTTTGCTCAAACTGAAACCGTTGCTTGATACGGAAGCTACAGTCATTGACCACATTCCGGGAAAAGGTAAATATTTCGGTCGAATGGGTGCCCTGCGCGTAGAAATGCCTGACGGGCGCCGCTTCAATATCGGCACGGGATTCAGCGACGCCGTGCGAAAAAATCCGCCCGCAGTCGGCACAATCATCACGTACACCTACCGTGGCTTGACCAACAAGGGCACGCCGCGATTTACCAGCTACCTGCGCATTCGGGAAGAGTTTTAAGGCCGTTACTGCTTTCGCGCCGCCATACTCTTCCGGGCCTGGTCGAGCGCCAAACATATCTCCTCAGCTGCCAACAACACACGCGGCCCCGGGCGCAAAATCCAGTCAGGATTCAACGCGTAGACCCTGCCCTCACGATATGCGGCGAGCCCTGAGTAAAGCGCTTTGTCGCGGGCAACGTCTTTGTGGATTGAAGCCGGCCGCAAAATCGCATCCGCGCCGCGTTGTAACAGTGTCTCGCGGGAGGGTTCTACCACCGTCTGTGCCACATCTGCAAAGACATTGATTCCACCACACAGCTTTGCAGTCTCCGAGATGAAGTGTGGCCCGTTAATTGTCATCAACGGCAATTGCGATACCTCAATGAAAATACGCACCGGCTTCTTGCCAGTGTTTGCCAACTGCAGGATTTCCAGTTTTGCGTCGAAAATGGCAGCAACCCTTTCAGGTTCATCGGTCAGGCTGGGACTACCCGTCAGCTTGCCAATCGTGCGCAGCGCGCGAGAAACGTCAGCAGGCGATCGGATATCAATGACAAATACATTTACCCCGAGCGCTTCGAGACGAGCAATATCTGCAGGACGTGTGCCGCCCTTCCAGGCGAGCACCAAATCCGGCTTCAATGCCAACAGCGCCTCGAATGAAATGCCTGCAGCGTCGACCACCTGTGGTTTCTGTTTCGCCGCATCAGGATAATCGCTGTACGCCGATACCCCCACCAGTTTGTCCGCAGCGTTCGCCGCATAGACGAGCTCCGTCAGCGCTGGCGCCAACGTAATCACACGTTTTGCCGAATAGGTGATCACTTTGGGGCGCCCTGCGTCGTCAAACATCGGCGGCACCGGCATTACGGCGCTCGCCGAACTGGCGGCCAGCAGAAATGACAGCGAGAATAGAATGGTCGTAACCGACCGACTGGCCGACCGCAAAGTCGTCACGCAGCCTTGCTCACATCCTTCAGAGCCGCCGCACGAATAGACGCCGCCAGCGCCCTCCGCTTCTCGTAAGCCTCGCGCGCTATCCTTACGTCCTCCAGAAAATATGGCAGCTCTTTGAGCGTAATTGCCTGTGCCGCATCTACCAGCGCCTTGTTGGGATTCGGATGCATATCAACGAGCAGCATATTCGCGCCAGCAATGACACCCTGCGCCGCGACATGAAACACATCGAGTATCCCGTCGGGCGACGCCGCGCGTATGCCGACCGAGTGCGAGGGATCAACGCAGACCGGCATGCGGGTCAATCGGTGCACCACAGGGACATGCCCAAAATCGACGAGGTTGCGATGCGGATCGCCGAAATTGGTTTTCATGCCACGCAGACCGAAGACAATCTTGGTGTTCCCCTCAGAGGCACAATACTCGGCCGCCATCAGCGATTCATCGAGCGTGATCCCAAAACCACGCTTCAATAGAATCGGCAGCTCGCGCTGGCGCCCCACCGCTTTCAGCAATTCGAAATTCTGTGTGTTGCGGGTGCCGATCTGCAGCATTACGCCGGTAGCCTGCCCAGTTTGCGCCAGGGCGGCATTGATCTCTTCAACGTGGGCTTCGCTGGTAACTTCCATCGAAATCACCTTGATGCCGTATTTGCCCGCAAGCTCGAATACCCACGGTAAACACTCTCTACCCATTCCCTGGAATGAATACGGGCTGGTGCGTGGCTTGTAGGCGCCCATGCGCGCGCAAACCTGACCGTGTTCGCGCAAACAGGCGAATGTTTGCTCGACAAAATCACGTGTATCAACGGCATTCAGACCGGTGAACGTATGCAAATTGTCCTGGGAAAACGTCACTCCGTTGTAGCTAAAGCCAGTGTCGTGTTCATCCGCCTGATGCCGCCCCAGAATGCGAAGTTCAGTGGCCACGTTTATTCCTGCGTAATCGTTTTGAGACGGCGCTGCCGCACTGCACCCGCCAACTGATTGAGCAACGTCTCTGTATCGGCCCAATTGATGCAGGCGTCGGTTACTGAAACTCCGTAGTCCAGCGCCTTGCCGGGCGTGATGTCCTGGCGGCCGGCATTGAGGTGGCTTTCGACCATCACGCCGACAATGCGCGCATCACCTGCTGCCAGTTGTGTCGAAACATCAGCCGAAACATCCATCTGTTTTTGATATTGCTTGCTGGAATTGGCGTGCGAAAAATCGATCATCACGCGCTGTGCCAGTCCGGCCTTGGCCAACTCGTCGCATGCGGTGTTGACACTGGCCGCGTCAAAGTTTGGGGCCTTGCCGCCGCGCAAAATGATATGGCAATCCTCATTGCCTGCCGTGGAAAAGATTGCAGAGTGTCCGCCTTTGGTCACCGACAGAAAGTGGTGCGGCGCAGAAGACGCTTTGATGGCATCAACCGCGATTCGAATGTTACCGTCGGTACCATTCTTGAATCCTACCGGGCAGGAAAGTCCCGAAGCCAGTTGTCGATGCGATTGCGATTCGGTGGTCCGCGCACCGATGGCACCCCAGGCAATGAGGTCAGCAAAATACTGTGGCGAGATGAGATCAAGATATTCAGTCGCGGCGGCCAGCCCCAGCGCATTGATGTCCAGCAGCAACTTTCTTGCCAGACGCAGGCCCTTATTTATGTCGTGTGTCTCATTCATGTCGGGATCATTGATAAACCCCTTCCATCCGACGGTCGTCCGCGGCTTTTCAAAATAGACGCGCATGACAATGGTTAGATCTTGTTCAAGTTTCAGCCGCAGCGATTGCAGGCGTGTGGCGTATTCCATCGCTGCGTCATAGTCGTGGATCGAGCACGGCCCGATGATGACAAGGAGGCGATCATCGCCCCGGTGCATGATGCGGTGGATTTCTTCACGCGCCCGGTACACAGTCGAGGATGCCTGGTCGGTCACGGGGAATTCACGCATCAGATGTGAGGGAGGGGTTAGTTCCTTGACGCCGCGAATGCGCACGTCGTCGGTGTTGTAGGCCATATCGCGCTCCGATTGAACAACTTGCAACTTCGGCTTGATGCCGGATTGTTTACTATTTGATGGTGTCATATTCATCCCAGTCATGCTCGCCGCCCTGGTGACCGGCAAAAAAAACGCCAGCGTTGAGGGCTGGCGGTTTTTAGAAATCGTGGTGCACTCAACTTCTGCGCACTAACCTTTCTCCGCCAGAGGCATCGAAAAATAGCAGTACCAGAAATAAAATGTGCGAATGTTCATGTGGCAGATACTAGCAGGGATTTTGTGCAGTGCGCAAGATGCGCGCAAACGCGGGGGCCAGCGCCACCACCATCAGCCCGGGTTTTCTCTAAGCAGTAGGCTTGAATATCAGCGCCGCCCCGTTGTTGCACCAGCGCTGCCCGGTCGGCTGCGGGCCATCACTAAATACGTGACCGTGGTGACCACCGCAGCGCGCACAATGGTATTCCGAACGCGGATATATCAGCTTGAAATCGGTTTTCTTTTCGAATACACCCGGTAAAGTCGTAAAAAAGCTCGGCCAGCCGGTGCCGCTGTCGAACTTCATTTCTGATGTGTACACCGGGAGATCACAACCCGCACAGTGAAACACGCCTTTGCGCTTCTCGTCATTCAGATTGCTGACAAAAGCGCGTTCAGTTCCTTCGTCACGCAGTACATTGTATTGCGTCGAGGAAAGTCGCTTTTTCCACTCAGAATTGGTTAGTTGCAGCTTTTCAATCTTCATTGGCGTTTGACTGGCTTGTTGTAGAGCAAATTTGACTTGTTCTGCGGTCGGCTCTTTCGGTCGTCCCTGGGCATACACGGTTTTTGCAAACACTTGCGACCCGGCGGACGCGAACAATCCCGACAAAAATGTACGACGTTTCATGCGGCTTCCTTCAGTAGAGATATTCTTTGGTCGCGGATTCACAGAAAAGTTTACGAACCGGACAACAATTTGGATGCAGTCTGTTTTTCGCAACTTCGACTCGGCGGCGCCGCGACCTCGCAAACCCGCTTAGCCAGTACCCCCCACCGTCAACCCTTCCATGCGCAACGTCGGCTGGCCAACACCAACCGGCACACTTTGCCCTTCTTTGCCGCAGACACCGACGCCGCCATCGAGTCGCATGTCGTTGCCGATCATGGAAATGTGCTTGAGCGACTCGATACCGTTGCCGATCAGAGTCGCACCCACCACGGGATAGGAAATTTTTCCATCTTCGATCATGTAGGCTTCCGACGCCGAGAACACGAATTTTCCGCTGGCAGTGTCAACCTGCCCACCGCCAAAATTGGCGGCATAAAGGCCGTGCTTGACGCTCGCGATGATTTCCTCAGGCGTTTTGTCGCCGTTAAGCATATAAGTATTGGTCATGCGCGGCATTGGAATATGCGCGTAGGATTCGCGCCGCGCGTTTCCCGTGACCGGCGTTTTCATCAGCCGCGCATTGAGTGAATCCTGCATGTAACCCTTAAGGATGCCATCCTCAATCAGCACATTGCGCTGCGTGATATTGCCTTCGTCATCAATATTGAGTGAACCTCGACGATCGGCAATAGTGCCGTCATCCACAACGGTAACACCCTTCGCCGCCACCCGTTCACCAATGCGGCCCGCAAACAGGCTGGAACCCTTACGGTTGAAATCACCTTCAAGTCCGTGGCCCACGGCTTCATGCAGCAGGATGCCCGGCCAACCGGATCCGAGCACGACCGTCATGGGCCCGGCAGGCGCCGGTTTGGCGTCCAGGTTGATCAGCGCTTCGCGCACCGCGCCCTCGGCGTAGGTTTTCAAAATATCGTCGGTAAAAAAGCTATAGTCGTAGCGACCACCGCCACCAGTGTGGCCCTGTTCTCGGCGACCGTTCTGCTCGGCGATCACGGTCAGCCCGATGTGAACCAACGGGCGCACGTCAGCTGCTATGACACCATCGCTTCTTGCAACCATGACCACGTCGTACTCACCCGACAACCGTCCCATCACTTCTTTCACACGCGGATCAATGTTGCGCGCAAATTTTTCCAGCCGTTCCAGTATGCGAACCTTGTCACCGTCATCGAATGACGAGACTGGATCTGTCGGCACGTACAGAGCGCGGCCGGACTTTGACTGCGACTTCGCGGCCCTAGCGTTGCCACCGGCCGCGGCGATGCTGCGGGTCGCAGCCGCGGCCGACGATAACGCCGCATGGCTGATGTCGTCCGAATAGGCAAACGCCGTCTTTTCTCCAGAAACCACTCGAACGCCGACACCCTGATCGATATTAAAGCTGCCTGACTTAACGTGCCCTTCCTCAAGACTCCAGCCCTCCGAGCGTGAATACTGGAAATAAAGATCGGCATAATCGGCGTCATGCGTGAGAATCTCGCCGAACACGGATTCAATTGCTGACTCATCAAGGCTATAAGGTGCCAGCAGTGTGGCGCGGGCAATACTGTCAGGTGTGGCGTTCATGGGGTAGTCTAAATTGAGGGAGTGACATTATCGCAGAGGCAACCGAGCCGACTGCGAAAACGGTGATGAGGACGCGTATGGGTTAAATTGTTCCGCTTCGAGCCAATTTCAATCGTTGAAGCCGCATTTAGCTGAGCCCGCCCACCATTTTTCCAAACACCAGATTTGATGCGCTTCTTCAGCCATTTTTGCTCCGATCGCCGCATCAATGCTTGATCTACACTGACGGAACGATATGCCCACAATTCCATACATCACGGATGCTGACATTCGATCGCAGCGGGTCCCCGCTGAACTTGTTGCAGCTATTCGAGCAAGACGCGCCAATAGTCAACTCCTCAATCTCGACCGTATGCTGCTGCACAGCCCGCCGATCGCGCGCGGCTGGAATACATACCTCGGTGCTATACGCAAAGACCTCGATATCCCGCCATTGCTGCGTGAACTGGCCATTTGTGCGGTGGCGAAGCTGAATCGAGCGGAATATGAATGGATACAACACGCGCCGGAATTATTGGCGGCGGGTGGCACGCAGGCGCAAATCGATGCGCTCATCGATATTGAAACTGCGCCCGACAACACGAGCGCTTTTTCCGAGCTTGAACGACTGATACTGACACTGACCGCCGAGATGACACGAAACATCGACGTCGCCCCGAATACGATACCTACACTGCGCAACCATCTGCCGGATCGGCAGATCACGGAAATCGTTTGCGTGGTTGCGGCCTACAACATGGTTTCTCGCTATCTGGTCGCGCTTGGCATCGAGCCTGAATAGGAATCCGGCAGTCTCAGAAGAGTGCTTCCCGTTTTGAGTAGACTCACGCTTATTGTTTCCACTGGCTTCTGATATTCTTGTCAGCGCTTACATTCATTCCAATCTATCGCAGGGTTTCGACATGGCACTCTCTTCAACGGTTAGTGGAAACGCGTTAATTCTCAGTCTTACGGGTCGTCTGGACCAGGATAATTGCGACAAATTTCGGGAAGAGTTGGCCGTCCATCAGGCCACATCCGAGCGCGATCGCCTCGCCGTCGTGCTGGATCTCTCCGGCTTGGAATACGTGTCCAGCGCTGGACTCAGGTGCTTTATGCTGGCCTGCAAACAGGCCAAGTCGTACAACGGACGTATCGTGGTTGCCGCGCTACAACCGATGGTCGCCGAGATTTTTCAGATCAGCCGCTTTGACATGTTGTTGAACGTGTTCCCTAGCGTGGCGGCTGCAGTTTCGGACGTAACTTCAAACCCCTTTGGCGCCAAAAAATAACCCGACCTTCTTTTCAAAGCGGAGCTACAGACATGATCGTTCGATTCTGGGGTACCCGTGGCTCGATCCCGGTCGCACTCACCTCTGTAGATATTCGAGACAAGATCGTACAGGCGCTGATGAAGGCCTCCGGCCGCACCTTCGCCACGACGGAAGAGGCCTATGCCTTCGCACGCGATGAGCTCAGCTTTTCGGTCAAGGCTACGTTCGGTGGGCATAGCTCTTGCGTCGAACTTGATTTGGGTGGAGACGAATATTACGTCTGCGACATGGGCAGCGGCGCGCGGCCGTTCGGTTCACATGTCTTGGCGCGCCAGCAGGGACGACCGGCGACAGTCAACGTATTTATCTCACACGTGCATTGGGACCATATCATGGGGTTTCCATTCCTCGGGCCCGCCTATGTCCCGGGCATGAAAATACGCATTCACGGCTGTCACGACATACTTGAACATGCGTTTCGCTTACAGCAGTCGCCACCCTGTTTTCCGGTGGAATTCGATTTCATGGCTGCCGACAAGGAGTTTGTTCAACTAACGCCAGGCAAAAAATATGAAATCGGCGGCCTGAGTGTAACGCCCGCGTTGCAACTGCACTCTGGTGACTCCTACGGTTACCGTTTCGAAGTTGCCGGCAAGACTGTTGTCTACTCGACAGACTCCGAACACAAGCTCGACGACGGCAGCGAAGTCAAGCGCATCGCTGACTTCTTTCGCGAAGCCGATGTCGTGGTTTTCGACGCCATGTACGCACTGGCCGATGCCATCTCGGTAAAAGCGGACTGGGGCCACTCCAGTAACGTGGTCGGCGTTGAACTCTGTCAAAAGGCGTTGGCAAAGCACCTCGTATTGTTCCATCACGAACCTGCCAATAACGACGCGACCCTTGAGCGCCTTCTGGTCGAAACGCAGCGGTTTGAAGAACTGACCCGCGAGGGACCATTGCTCAAGGTATCGTCTGCGTTCGATGGGTTGGAGATCGAGCTCTGAGTACTGGCGCCATTTTTTCCCGCACGCTTGATCGCTTTCGCATCGGCGCGGTCATCTTGCTAGCCGGGTTTGCGGTGTTATTTGCGAGTGACCACGCGATTGTCACATCATTGCGTCATGCCGTTTTTGATGCATACCAGCGCTGGTTTCCGTATGAGCGCGTTGCTGCCCCGGTAACCATTGTCACAATCGATGAAAAGAGTCTGACCGCATTGGGCCAATGGCCGTGGTCGCGCGTCAAGATGGCCAACCTGGTCAACAAGATTGCCGCCTACCAGCCGGCAGTGATTGGCTTCGATGCGTTGTTCCCCGAGCCAGACCTGTATTCGGCGGGGACGTTCGCCAGTCTCATTCCTGGTCTTTCGCAAGAGCTCATTGAAAAAGCAAAGAGAGAACACAGCGGCGACAGAATGTTCGCGCGCGCAATCAAGGACAGCAAAGTCGTACTGGCAATGGCCAAACTTCCAGACCCGAGAGGTCGCGACAATCCTCTGCCGCGGGTTGCCCCAATACGGATAAAGGCGAAAGGTGAATTGCCTTTCATGCGATATGAAAATGTCCTGCTCAGTATTCCGGAACTAGATCAGGCAGCAGCGGGGCGTGGATTCATTTCAAACGATGAAGAAGATGGCATTGTCCGGCGGGCGCCACTATTTGCACGGATCGGCAAGGCAGGCAGCGCTGATGAAGGTATAGGGCTTTCGCTCAGCATGGAAATGCTGCGGGTCTATACCGGCGAAGGTGTGTCGATTCGCGATCTCGACGGCGGCGCGATCGAAGTGACGCTGGCTGACCTCAAGTTTCCTGCTCAGGATGACGGCTTTATCTGGTTGCGCCAGTCAAAACACGACGATCTTCGCTTTGTGTCGGCCATTGACGTGATTCGAGGAAACGTGCTCCGCGACAGACTCGAAAACAAAGTGATTCTGGTCGGCATTACCGGACTGGGATTGTTCGATTTCAAGACAACTGCGCTTCGTCAGGTGATTCCTGGAGTTGAAATACACGCGCAGTTGATCGAACAACTGATTGCCGGAGAGCACCTGCGCCGCCCCGCCAAGGCATTGGCCATTGAGCTGGTATTGATGGTTTTTACCGGAATACTCCTGATCTGGCTGGTACCCAAAATGCGGGTGCATTATGCGCTACTGACATTCCTGGTCATCAGTGTTGCGCTGGTCGGCATCGGCTTTGGCGCCTTCCATTGGGGAAACATTTTGATCGACGTGGCCTGGACTGCCATCAGTACTGCGTGCGTACTCGTTGTTATGCTCGCAGGATCGCTTGCGGTGTCGGATCAACTCCGGCGCGTCATGGGTGAACAGGCCGCGCGCATCGGTGGCGAGCTGAAGGCGGCTCAGCGAATCCAGATGGGGCTGCTGCCAGATCCCGCCAAAGTTTTTAGTACCGAGCAACGTTTTACGGTCGCCGCAAAGCTGGAGCCTGCGCGTCGCGTAGGGGGGGACTTTTACGATTGTTTCATGATCGACAAGAATCGCCTGTTCTTTGTGATTGCCGACGTCTCCGGCAAGGGCTTGGCCGCTGCGCTTTTTATGGCTTCGGCAAAATCACATATTAAGAGTGCAATGCTGCTCAATCGGCAAGATGTGAGCACCGCGCTTACGGAAGCACAGACCGAACTGGCACGCGAAAATCCGGAGCAAATGTTCGTCACCGTGTTTGCAGCCGTGCTCGACGGTGCGAGCGGAAGACTCGACTACGTAAACGCCGGCCACGATGCGCCATTTGTGCGGGCGCCCGGCCAAGCGGTAAAACGCCTGCAACCTGCGGCTGGCCCGCCGCTATGTGTCATGGACGACTTCGTCTATCTCGGAGAAACACATCAGATGGCCGCCGGCGAGTGGCTCTTCACGATGACTGATGGTGTAACGGAAGGCACCAACCGAACAGGCGAGTTCTTTGGCTTTGGGCGACTGGAGGAAATTTTGAATGAAACAAACCCCGCATCCAGTCCTGGTGAACTCGTCAACCTGGTGATGGCGCGAGTGCACACATTTGCCGACGGCTCAGAGCCCGCCGACGACATCACGTTGCTTGCTATGCGGTGGAGTTAGCCTGGCTACCTGACGTTGATTTCGACGCGACGGTTGCGTTCTTCCGCGATCCCCTCACGGGTAACAACCAAAAGCTCCCGTTTTCCGCGTCCTGCCACCTGAATATGATCTGCCGTAATGCCGCGCATCAACAATAGCTCACGCATGCGCTCAGCACGCGCCAAAGAAAGTTTATCGTTAAACCCATCGCCTCCGACATTATCGGCGTGCCCCGTCACCAGCAGATCGGGCTCCGGACGACGCTTGATTTCGTCCAGTACATTGGCTAATTCCGCATTGGATGCAGCAGTAAGTTCATCTTTGCCTTCGAGGAAATAAAGCAAAAAGGTTGCTGGCCTTCCGGGCAACGCTGCTACGGTATCGCTAAATATCTTATGCACGTCGTCTGACGAAAGTGAGGTAGCTTCATGCTTGCCTGTGGACGCGATGCGCGAGCCAGCAAACGCCTTGTCGAGCACTTGTTCGGAATTATTACGGCGGACGACCACGCCACCAATTGCCCCGTCGTGGCCTGGCAAGACCACCACCAATTCATCGCCGAGTGGCGGATGCGTCTGTGCACAGGCCATCAACAAAACACCGACGAAAGCGCAGCCAACAACGTTCAGTATATTTTTCACGGGCATCAACCTGGTGTCTGAGATTGGAATTTCAGGGGCTTGCAGGCGCTTCATCCACCTTCACCACAAACTCGGTGCCGCGCACACCCATGATGCTGGATGGGGTACGAATGCGCATCGACTCGGGCACCTGCTTCACCATTTTTCCTGAGACTGCAGCCAGCGTGCCCTTTTTCAGGTTACCGTCGAACTGGCCAACGTGCGTGGTGCTGTCGAAGGTGTATTGGTCGATCGCAAATACACTATTGGGACCGGTGGAAATGAGGCTATTGTCGAGAAACGTGACGCCAACGGCACTATTTGCGCCGGTGGTAATTACGTCTGCGGCAAAAACTTTCATACCTGGTGCCGCGGCAATCTTTTCAGTGCCCCGCTGAATCGTTGCAGCGCCTTTAGCGACCTTGATGTGGCCGACTTCATTCGCTGTCGCGGCAATCGCGAACCAGCCCGCGCAAACCGCTAGCGCCCAATTTCTCCACATGGTAGCCTCCTTAAAATTAATGAATGCCATTGATTACAGCCCCATCTTATCTGTTACCAAACCACTGAGCAATGAACGACCGCACACATAGTGAAGCGATGTTTCCGGCCCGGTTGGGCGCGTGGCGTTCGGCGAGGGAATTTCTGGAACGGTTCTGCGCAAACGAATCCTTGAATCGAGTGCCCAGCCTTCGCTTAAACCTCATTCTGGAAGAGCTTTTCACCAATACCATCAATCATGGCCACCGGGGTGATTGCGACTCGCATATCTGGATCGGGCTGGCGGCAGGTATATCAGAAACGTTTGTTGTCTACACTGACGATGCGCCGCCGTTCAATCCGCTCGCCATGGCAAAGGCGCAACTGGATGTTCCTCTGGACGAACGTGAAATCGGCGGGCTGGGCGTTCATTTGACAATCGAACTTACCTCGGCGTCAGACTATGCCTATGTGTTTGGCCGCAATCGTTTGCGGTTGGCGCTGCCGAGATAACACTGCATAGAACCAGCGTTGACAAGGCTTTTGGCGACTTATACGTCTGTAAGCCGCACCAAAGCTTGTATTTTGTTCGATCAAATAGCTTGGCGCGTCGCCTGCTTACATTCGCACATTTTCTAGTCGGCGGCAGCGATAGAAAACGCATTGCACTAGCATTCACTCATTCGCAATCGCGGATGTATTCACACCCGCATCCGCAGGTTTGGCGCTCTGCGGCTGGTCTATCCAGTAGCGCGGGCTCTGCTGGCGGAATGTCGACATCACCGGTTTGCCGTTCGCGTCTAACGCAAACTTGAGCGTAATCGCACCCAGATAATCGGTGCGGTAAATGGGAATGTTGCGCGCGGCATAGCGATCCATCACCGCGCCATTGGGATGCCGAAAGCGGCTTCGATAGCCTACCGGTACCAGCGCCATTGTCGGGGAGACAGCATCGAGAAAAGCGTCAGTCGAAGAGGTGCGACTACCGTGATGCGGCACCACCATGACATCGGATTTGAGCACAGCGGGCTCGTCCTCAAATCGTTCCAGCAACTGCTTCTCCGCCAATTTTTCGATGTCAGCGGTCATCAGAATGCTGCCGCCCGGTGCAGTAATCTTTAGCGTGCAGCCGAGGTTATTGGTTTTGACGCCCTTGCTGCCGTAAGCATCGTTCTCTGGGTGAATGATGTCGAAATCGACACCATCCCAGTGCCAGCTGTCACCACCACTCGCCATCCATTCACATCGCATGACTTCCGCCGCGCCACGCAGGATCTCGCTCTTTTCATCCATCGAGGTCAACACCCACTTCGGCTTACGCATATCGATGAGCGACTTGGCGCCGCCGGAGTGATCCTCGTCGGCGTGCGTCACCACCAGCGCATCAAGGTCGCGTATGCCCTCCCCGCGTAGGTACGGCGCGATGATGCGGTTACCAGTGTCGGCATCCGGATTCCAGCGAGGGCCGGTGTCGTAGACCATTGCGTGATTGGCGGTGCGCACCACCGTTGCCAGCCCCTGGCCAACATCGAGCAGCGTCACCCACATCTCACCGTGTTTCGGCGAAGGGGGCAGCACCAAAAACATCGGTAACATCGCTGCCGCACCCACCCAGCGCAACGCAGCCCCACGCGGCAGCAGCAACCACACCACGCCGATCATCGCCAAACCCGCCGTCCATGTTGCAGGGGCATGCGATTGCCAAACCGCATTGGGTAGCTCGCTCAAGAAGGCGAGTGCCGCATAGCACCAGGACATCACCAGATGCGCCAATTGCAAAATGGAATCGAACGGCAACAGCGCGCCGACCAATGTAATTGGCACGACGATCAGACTGACGAGCGGGATGGCGAACGCATTCGCAATCGGCGAAATGATCGATACCTCCTGAAACAGTACCAGCGTGACGGGCAACAGTCCCAGCGTGACTGCGATCTGCGTGTTCACCGCGCCAGCGATGGCGCCGACCTTGCCGGACCGCAACGCGGTGACATAGAAAATCATCGCTACACAGCCAAACGAAAGCCAGAAGCCCGGTGCCAATCCCGCCCAGGGATCGAGCAACAGCACGGCCAGCAAAGCCCACGCAAGGATGCGTGAAGCGGACATGCCGCGCCCAAACCACAGCGCAACGGCGATGGCGGCAAGCATAAAAAACGTGCGCTGCGTAGGCACGGAAAATCCTGCGATCAGTGCATAGGTGAGTGCCGCAATCGCGCCCGCCAATGCGGCGGCGCGTTGAGCAGGCAGGCGCAGCGCCAATGCAGGTACGCGCGCCCAACCGCGAAACGCCAGCCAATACAGCAGCGAGGCGACCATCGTAATATGCAAGCCTGAAATTGACATGAGATGCCCGGTTCCCGTGCGCCAGAAAACTTTCCACTGCTCGGCAGGAATCGCACTCTGTTCGCCAATCGCCAACGCAATCAGCACGCCGCGATAGGGCTCCTCTTTCAACGCAGACAGCATGCGCGCCCGCAATGCCATGCGCATGCGATCAACCTGATACATAAAGCCCGCCGCGTTTTCCGGAAGCTTCGAATTCTCACCTTTGACGCGGATATAGCCGGTCGCGCGAATGTTGCGCTCCAGTGCCCATGCTTCAAAATCAAAGCCGTGTGGATTCATCGTGCCATGCGGGCGTTTCAATCGAACCGTGAGATGCCAGCGCTCACCCGGCTCGAGTGCCGGGGGCAAGGTGACCTCTGCAGTTTTCCGATTGGTCTCCGAATACCAGGTGAGCGAGACGTGTGATGGCACGGCAGCTTTTTCGCCCATTCCGTCAGCCAACACTCTTTCAACATCAAACTCAAAACGCGTCCCGCGTTCGGTCAATTGCGGCAGGCTCGCGATAGCGCCGACGATTTCGATGTCCTTGACTTCTGAATCGCGCGGCAGGGAATCCGCCATTCGCTCCTCGGCACGCCATTGCGCCCAGCCAAAGCCCAACCCGATGCCTCCCACAACTGCAAGCGTTGCGGCGAGCATGATCGCGATCATCGGGCGGCGTTGCGCCATCAGCCATGCGGCCAGAGTCAATGCCATGCCGATGGCTGCAATGTGAACGGATGGAGTTTGCGGCAGTGCAGCTTGCATTTGCAGCGCGCTGACGCCAACCAGAAAGCCGAGTATGAAGAGGCGCAAAATGCGGGCTATTAACCTAAAAACGGCAGTTGGCCGATCAAATAGCGCAAATTAGATTGTCAACAAAGCGGGGGGATCAGCGGTGGTGAGCATGAACTTGGCGAACGCACGCAGGAAGATGGCGCGTAAGCGCTGAAGGTCTGTCAACTGCTCC